>NZ_CAWPOA010000058.1:342526-366484 GCF_963889365.1 Vibrio sp. OPT20
TTTGCCGTAATGCTGATTATCCCTTTTGTTGAAAAGAAGCCGTATTCATCGATAAAAAGAGATTTATGGGAAATGACCAAGCTCGATAAACTTTGGTTATTAGGGGCAATCTTTGTCGGAACCTTTTTGGCATTGTGGCTTCAGCAAGTGGCATTGAAGAATGCGAACCCTGCGATTGCACAAACATTGATAGCGACCAGTCCGGTCTTTATTTTGGTGATTTATGCGATTAAAGGGGAGAAGGTGTCAAAACAAAGTGTCATCGGGACGCTTGCTGCCCTTGCTGGAATATCTCTGTTCTTTTATCAATAAGATGCAGGCTTAGCTACAGACCTACAGACCTACAGATCTATAGAGTCACAGAGTTACATGCCACTACTCTGTACACACTTGATTACGGCCGTTGGCTTTAGCTCGGTATAGCGCTTTATCGGCACGGTAGAAGGTACGCTGAGTATTTTCTCCATCGCGATGTAAAGTGATACCGATACTCACGGTTAAACCGCGTTCTCCGAGTATTTCATGCCATCCGAATTGGAAGATGCGCTCTCGATAATTTTCAGAGTGCATTTCTGCTTTAGGAAGATCCGTGTTCTCTAGAATGACGAGGAACTCTTCTCCACCAAACCTGACACACGACGCGCCTCTAAACTTAAAGTATGAACGCAGCTCTTGAGACACACTAACAATCGCTTTATCACCGACTAAGTGACTCAGTTCATCATTGATAGACTTGAAGTGGTCGATATCAACAACCATCAAGGCGAAAGGTGCTTCGTGAAGCAACAGGTCTTTTAGTTTTACATCTAACCATCGACGGTTGTGTAACCCGGTCAGTGGGTCGGTGAAGACATCTTGTTGTAGTTGAGCAACTGTATTCTTGTGTTGTTCAGTCGTCTCTTTGAGTTCTCTATTTTCTTGTTCAGAGAGAATGAGTTTTAGTTGTAACTCAAAACGCGATAGGCGGCGTAGTTGGCTTGCACCGAGTTCGCTGATCGGGATCTGCTTCATCAGATCCGTTTCAATTCGGTAACCTTTTTTCTCATAGCTCAGAGCTTCTTGAAAACGGCCCTGATTCATACATACGTCACTCAAAGAGTCATAGAAACGCTTTGCAAGCACTGGCGATGAGTAGGCTTTTACACGTTTGTCTGTGCTCGACAAAATCATGCTCGCATAGTCTTGCTTTCCGGTTGCACTTAGGCAATGTGCTAACTCGAGACGAGTCATGGTCGCGAGCCAGCTTGCTTGAGTGCTGTTGGCTGGGTATTGAACTTTTGATAGGCAACGTAAGGCTTCGTGGTATTTCTTCTTAGCACGAAGCACTTTCGCCTGGTAAAGCAATATTTGAGCTGTGAGCAACTTGTCACTCACTAGAATACTTAATTCTTCGCACTCATTCAGTAAATCGCTGGCTGCAGTAATGCGGTTGAGCAGAAGTAGGCTTGCTACCATATGCAGCTTGAATTTGAGGCGAAGTGAGCGACTGCTTATCGCGTGGTCTATGCTGCTGATTTTTTGGTAATAGCGAAGAGCTCTGTTGTGATCACCATAGGCATCACACAGGTTCCCCATGCCTAAAATTGCTAATACATATTCATCGATATAGCCATGTTCAACCGCGATTGTCGATGAGCTGACGAATTCATTCAGTGCCGATGTGTAATCACCAATTTCAACTAAGCGATCGCTTAGGCTGGTCTTTACTGTGAGAATGTCTTCGATATCTACAGGAAGGTGGAGTAGGTCGAGTGCAAGCCTGAGTTCTTCGATACTGGTTTGATTCTGTTGTAACTCGGCACGGTACTCAGAGCTGATGATATAGCAGTGCGCTTGCTCAGTTTGCGTGGTCGAAACGTGCTGGCGAATGTGGTTCCAGAATATGATCGCTTCTTCACCCGATACCGATGAAGGGTCTAAACCAGCATCTGTGATTTTGCGTAATAGGGTTTCCATTATTCTATTACCTCAGCATCGTCTTCTTCTAATTGTTCAAGAGTGAACGGGAACGTCAAAATATCATTGAGGCTGACGGTAGGTCTCGAACCTTTTAATCCTTTTCTATGCCATGGATATATTTCTAGCATGGTGCTGAGAGTTTGGAAGGTTTGTTCTGCGGCTTCGCCTTTCTCTGAAAGCATCATAGCAACACGCTCTGAACTCAGCCTAGCGATGAAGTCGTTTTGATTACACAAGGTATGAGCAATCTCGGTACAGACATCTAAGTAATCGGTATCGACATGATGGAACATAATGATGCTGTGGTTCGAGCGCTTAAGTTCTGTCTTAAAGAGGACCAGCTTCTCCCACCAAAAGGTTTCAGAGACGACATAAGAGAGGTGCTTTTCAGGATCGTACTCATGCTGGCCACGAATACGATTAATCAGCTTTCGTGCTCTCTGTTCAAGCTGGCGTTTTGAACTGCGCGCTTTGTCTAAACCGACACGATTAGTTTGCTCTTTAAGCATACCGATGGAATATTGACGGTACTTTTTAAAGGCGACCAACGCAGCTTTGAAATCTTGGTTTTCTTCTGCAACCAAGGATTGTTGGTAACAAATCTGGCTAAGCAACTCACCATTATCGAATTCATTTGCAGAGTGTTCAGCGAGTTTCAGCAATTCTGCCGCATGTTCTGGTCTTTTTCTCAGGAGCTCCAATCGAGCTCGACTGATGTAAGAGTGCGCTTTCATCCAAACGAGGTTGTGTTCTACGGCTAGATTGTGCGCTTTGGCTGTCGCGCGCTCTGCATCATCTAGACGTTCAAGCCCAAGCAGAGCAAGGCCTCGAAAGTCCCATACTTCGGCATGCCAAGTGTTATCTTTATGCTCTTTTAACGCTTCTTCTGCACCGTCGAGTACCGACAGCATTTCGACATAGTTGTTAAGCAGGTAGTAATCCCAAGCGAGCAGTATTCTTGCTTTGCCCTCTAGCCAACCAATGCGGCTGTTGTTAGCCACTTTAACGGCAAGTTGATGGGTAGAACGTGCAAGCTTATATTCATGAGTCATTCGCCAAATGTTGCCAAGCCCAATGAGACATTCAATTTGAATCTCGACTTCATCAACCAGTGCAGACTGCTCTAAGGCATTGATCCAGAACTGTTGGGCGGAATAGTACTTGGCTTGTCCCCAGTACTGGAGCGCGTGTAAATGGAGGATTTCAGGGAGGAAAAGGTCGGTATCTAATCGGTTCTGGCGCTTGTAGGCTTCCTTGATGTACTTCAAACCTTTTTGGTAATCCATCAGGTTCCAGCTACACCTTGCCATTAACATTAACGACTGTATAGCACCCTCTTCAAACAGAACTTGCTCCGATCGGACTAGGCACTGTTGGGCAATCTCTAGGATCACCGATGGCTCAGAGTCGACACGAGTTTTGAGTTGTTCTAGTTCTGTTTCAAGAAGGTACTGATTTTTGTCCAAGAGTTAGATCCATAATTATCGAACATATTGATAACACAATCATTATAAGAGTGTGATTTGAGATAAGCACCAATTATCTTTCTTAGGGCCTTAAAGGAACATGTATCTTTTCCAATTATGGGTGTTACCTCATGTTGTTGCTTTAAAATCAATGAGTTCCCGAATAATTATCTAGAGGTCTGTTTCTATGAAAGTAGTTGCTTTAGGGTCAATGGCTGCTCTGCTACACCTAAGCGCTGCGCTGCCGTGAGCCCTTGCTTATCTTGGTAGCACAGATTGTGCCAAGCTCTAAATATGTCGAGTAATGGAAGAATGCCCCCAGGACGAAGCTTACGTCTGGGCTCATTAATGAAGCTATCAAATAACAGCTGGAAGCGTTGTTGATAGAACTTGGTTTGCTGAATTGAGGCAGTGTTAAACCACTGTTTTGGTTCTGGATTGTTACCCGTTAGGTAGCAAATGCCTTTCTGGTTATCACCTTGATTTGCGATAGCCCAACGATCGCGCCACCAACTCATGTGAACGATGTCGATCTTTTCAAAACTTTGATCGTCTTGCCAGCCAGGATCTTCCTCCACATACATAAGGTCAATATTTTGACTCTGAATGCGCGGCAAACATACACTTAAAGCGGCAGATCTTAGTAATGGATCTTGTGGCATATAGATAGCGACATGCTTGTCTTCATTACACATATCAAGCACATGTAAGAAGTGAGCATAAGAGGTATAAGGCGGTCGAATCAGCGCGCCTTTTGAAGGGTAGCTAAATGTGGTGAGGTTACCCATAGGATCCTCAACGTTACCTCTCGCTAGAATCACTTGGTACTGCTGTTCAATACGCTCTTTCAACTTGTCAGATGGCTGAGGTTGTTCGAGGTTCGCTTCTGATGAGTGATCTTTGGATACAAAACGCGCAACGTCATCGTAAGGATTGTGATCAACATTCCCTGAAGGCTCTTCATTTTGAGAATAGTTGACGTGTTGGCAAAGGATATAGCCAGAATGCGCTTCGCCAGTCGCTATCCAAACCACACCGTTGTTACTTTGTGGCTGTAGACGCTGGTAGTGGGATGCGAACTCGTAATCTTTGGCATGATTAACCCATCGTGCATCGATCATCGCTAATTTACGACGGCAACGGCTCGCGATGTGGTCAACATGATCATAGAAAGTCTTTGGGTTGATCTCAAGTTTTCTGCAGATTTCACGTACGGAATAACCCATGAACAATAAGCCCATGAGGTTTTCTTGAAATTGAAGTTTTTTATTGGATCCAGACCACTTGTCAACGAAGGTTGACTGGCAGTCTTTACATCGATAACGCTGCCTGTCGCCACTGTAGCCGAAGGCATGGTAAAGATGTTTGTGGGTATGAACCGATAAGCCGAAGTTATCGCAATCATCATTACGACAGGCAGGGAGCCCATCGCTGTGAAGTTGTCTTAGGCGATGAAGTTCGCTTAACACTTCACGATTGTTAAGTAAGGGGGGGAAAGCTCCACATTCACGACAAACCATCGCCGGACGCTTAGGGTTTGCGTGTTGCAAAACATACCGTTTTGCATCGCTCAAGCCAAAGTTGTCACACGCCAATGTTTTACAAAAGTTGAGTTGCAAACCATCCGCATCTTTTGGCAGCTTGTCGTTAGACACGATCTCCCCCTCGGGATTATTTGAGCAGCCAAGTAAGCTTGGCTGCGGGGTAACGCTTTTCAATGTATCTTATTCAAGTCGTTAGATGTTGATTGCAGTCTCTAGAGCAACTTTCATCATGTCGTTGAAAGATTTTTGACGATCTTCAGAGCTTAATTTCTCACCACGGATGATGTGGTCAGACACTGTTAGGATGGTTAGTGCTTTAGCACCAAGATCCGCAGCAACACCGTAGATACCAGCCGCTTCCATATCAACACCAAGGATGCCTAGCTTTTCCATTTTCTCGAAAAGGTCAGCTTCTGGAGTGTAGAAAAGGTCTGCAGAGAATACGTTACCAACTTTAACTGGAACTTCTTGTGCACGTGCTTGGTTTACAGCTTCTTCTAGAAGACCGAAATCAGCGATTGCAGCGAAGTCGTGGTTGTTGAAACGAATGCGGTTTACTTTTGAGTCTGTAGAAGCACCCATACCGATAACAACGTCCATTAGTTTAACGTCGTCACGTACCGCACCACAGCTACCTACGCGAATAACGTTTTTCACGCCGTATTCAGCGATAAGCTCGTGTACGTAGATGCAGCATGATGGGATACCCATACCGTGGCCCATTACAGAAACTTTCTTACCTTTGTAAGTGCCTGTGTAACCAAACATGTTGCGAACGTCACAAACTTGCTTCACGTCATCAAGGAATGTTTCTGCAATGTATTTTGCGCGAAGCGGGTCGCCCGGCATAAGTACTGTTTCTGCGAAATCACCAGCTTGAGCATTAATATGAGGTGTAGCCATGGTCGTTCTCCAAAGTTTAAACGGTAATGATAGGAACAGGATTTAATCAATTACCGATTCTGTTGAATTGAATTCGTTTTGTTGAGGCAATATTAGCGAGTTAAAACGAGGCTCCATGAGACTTTAGTCACAAAACCGCTTTGCCATTATAGTTTTATTAATATTGATAACCAAATATGTTGAAAGCGTAAAGGCAATCGATTTTGTATGGGTAAATTGCACGATATTTAAAGATAAAGCTCGAAATATAAATCTGTTGCATATTGTATTGGGGGCAACAATACGTTGTAGAGACGTTTGATCAGCGATAATCTAAACTTTGATAAAGAGACAAACCAAGGAATTGTATGTCGTATTGCGCTAACTCAACGCCTTCGCACTCGATGAAAACACAGTTACAGACGAAAACAAGGTTACATAAGCTAGCGTTGGTCGCTGTTAAATCCACATTGATCGCTGTTAAGTCCACATTGATTACTGTTAAGTCCGCATTGATTACGGCTAGAACGACTTTGTTTGCTGTGAGAACGGCTTTACTTGCTCGGGTAATCATTTTGCTTGCTGGCGCGATGACTTCGTCGTGGGTGTCTGCTGCAACTTTTGAGTTGCCACCAACAGAAAGCCGTATCGTGGGCAGAATACAGCAACACGAAGTTGCGGCGGGTGAAACCTTGGCGATCATTGCAAAGCAATACGATATTGGCTTTCTCTCTTTAATGGCGGCAAACAAAGGGGTCGATCCTTTTCTTCCTGCTGAAGGTTATGTGTTAAGTATTCCTAGCCGTTTGATTCTGCCGGATACTCCGAGAAAAGGCATTGTGATTAACCTTGCCGAGTTGAGGTTGTACTACTTTGAGCCTGAGAAAAATCAGGTGCATGTCTTCCCTGTCGGTATTGGTCGAGTAGGGCGTGATACTCCCGAGATGATCACAAAGATAAGCCAAAAACGTCCAAACCCGACTTGGACTCCTCCAAACTCAATTCGCAAAGAGTACTTAGAGAAAGGCATAGAGTTACCAAGAGTGGTTCCTGCTGGGCCTGAAAATCCTTTAGGTGAATATGCACTGCGACTTGCTTATGGTGCTGGTGATTATCTGATACATGGTACTAATAAGGATTTCGGGATAGGTTTGAGAGTCAGTTCTGGGTGTATCCGTATGGAACCTAAAGATATCGAGTGGCTTTTTGAACAGGTTAATCGTGGTGAACAAGTCACAATAATCGATGAGCCGATTAAGGTGTCTTTAGAGCCCGATAGAAGTGTATTTGTTGAAGCTCACGAACCTTTGACGCGAAGTGATGGCTCTAAGAAATTACTGCAAATCCCTGTTGAACTAAAATGGTGGCTTGAAGACGCTGATCTTCCTAATTCAAAGGCGAAAGCAGTCATCTTTGCTCAAAATGGTGTGCCTGTTGAAATTGCACCGCCTGTGATTGAGTTCTAATTTGATCGGTTGTGAGTAAAGCCCCATAGCCTTCTTTCTCTTTTCCCTCAATAAAAAAACACCACCTCGAAAGAGGTGGTGTTATCAATTTACTGCATGTATATACGTCTTTTGAAATCTACAGCTTCATTGAGCTTCTATCTCAATTACTTAGTGTAAGACTCAGCAATGTTGTCGATACGGTCGTTAGCACGATCCGCTTCTTCTTTTGCTGCCATAGCCGCAGCTGATGCTTCTTGAGCTTTCATTTCAGCAGCCGCTTTGTCACTCTTAAGTGCTTCTACTTCGCTGCTTAGCTCAGCAACTTGGTTAGTTAGTTGGTCCATTTCTGATACCGCTGCTTCTTCAGGCTCTGAAGAACAACCAGCTAAAATAAATACTGAGGCTGCAGCTGCGATTAACGTCTTATTCATAAGAACTCCTTGCTTATTTATCATCAAAAGATGCGCTATACATTCTTTATCATATAGTCGCTTCATTAATGATTGTAGCGACTAATTTTTTAACTGCAAAAACAATAACTAAAGAAATTGCTAAATTTTTGAGGTAATTAGCTAAGCATCACGTTCTGTCTCATTTCTGAGATGAGGGGTTTCGAGGCCGTTTTGATACTACTTTGGAGAGTGGTCCCTTTGTTAGCAACGCATACAATGTTCTACTTAACGTCGGATAAAAGGATAAATTTACTGTGATCTCTATCCTTATAAAGTACTTTCGCGGTATCATGTCACGTTAAATTAATTTTATTCAATACCATCATGACTGGAGAGTCCTTTGCACTTTAAAGATTTAGGCTTAGATAACCGCTTACTGAAGAACTTAAAACATTACGACTTCAAGAAAGCGACAGAGATCCAATCAAAAGCGATCCCTGTTGCTATTGCTGGTAAGGATCTATTGGCTTCATCAAAAACGGGATCAGGTAAAACATTGGCGTTTGTGTTGCCGATGATACATAAAGCATTAAAAACAAAAGCGTTTTCTGCTAAAGATCCTCGTGGTGTAATTTTGGCTCCTACTCGTGAGCTAGCAAAACAAGTTTACGGCGAGCTGCGTAGCATGCTTGGCGGTCTGTCTTACGAAGCGACACTTATCTTGGGTGGCGAAAACTTTAACGACCAAGTTAAAGCCCTGCGTAAGTACCCTCGTTTTATTGTTGCGACTCCAGGTCGTCTGGCCGATCACCTTGAGCACCGCTCACTGTTTTTAGATGGTGTTGAAACGCTAATTCTTGATGAAGCTGACCGTATGCTGGATTTAGGTTTCGCACCTGAATTGCGTCGCATTGCGAATGCAGCTAAGCACCGTCGTCGTCAAACGTTGATGTTCTCTGCGACGCTTGATCACGCTGAAGTGAATGGCATTGCAAATGAAATGCTAGACGCACCCAAGCGCATCTCTGTTGGTGTTTCTAACGAGCAGCACCTTGATATCACTCAGAAGTTCTACCTGTGTGACCACCTCGATCATAAAGAAGCGATTTTGGATCGTGTGATTGAAGAAGCTGAATACCGTCAGGTGATGATCTTCACTGCAACTCGTGCCGATACTGATCGTTTAACGGATAAGTTAAACGAGAAGAAGCTTAAAGCCGTTGCATTGAGTGGCAACCTAAACCAAACGCAACGTAACGCGATCATGAGTCAATTTGAGCGTGCGGTTTACAAGATCTTGGTAACAACCGATGTTGCTTCGCGTGGTATCGATATTCCAAACGTAAGCCACGTTATCAACTTTGATATGCCTAAGCATACAGAAGAGTACGTGCACCGCGTTGGTCGTACTGGTCGTGCGGGTAACAAAGGTGATGCAATCTCTTTGGTTGGTCCAAAAGACTGGGACAGCTTTAAGCGTGTTGAGCTTTACCTTCAACAAGATCTTACTTTCTCTGTGCTTGAAGGTCTAAAAGGTAAATTCAAAGGTATTAAGCCTCGTAAACCTGCTTTTGCTAAAGGCGGACCTGCGAAGAAGAAGACCAGCACCCAAGTTAAGAAAACGCCGAAGAAACCGGTTAAGCGTGATAAGAGCTTCCACCAAAATGTGGCTGTGGGTGATACCGTGTTTATCCCTAAGAAGAAAGTCGCACCAAAAGTGGACGACGAGTAATCAACTGCGTGACCTAAAAGCTTAGCTTTGAAAGGTTGATACAAATAAAAAACCGCCGATGATGGCGGTTTTTTTGTACCTGTATTTCGTGTAAGCCCTTAGCTTCTGGTACTTACAGACGGTATTTGATGATACTCGACGAGGTTTCCTCGTTAGAAATCAAAGGTAGAGAACGAGTACGCCAAAATATGATCAGCAATGTATTTATGAGTAGCCGTCGTTGGGTGTGTCACGCCCCAGAATACATAGCTGTCTGAACCATAGGTTGCGCAATCATTGGTCAAGCTATGGCTTCGTAAGTAGTCTGCTGCTGAGCTTCTATTGATATCAAGACAGGCGTCACTCGCGTTTCGAAAGCCATGTTGTTCTGGGTCATCGGTAATGCTGGCGAACAACGCACTTGCATCGAACAACACTACGTTTTTCCCCTGGCTTTGGTAATACTCGGCCTGCGCTTTGATGAATTGGTTGAACTCTAAGATCTTGCCACGAACTTTAATGATCTCTTGCTCAGTCGAGTATTTGAATTGCGGCGCTTTGGTCGCATCGGGCAATGTAAACAGTAGAATATTACTCGCACCAGATTCCGTTAATCGGATTAAAGCGCTACTGAAATCAGCTTTCACATCAGCGACTTCTCGGTCGTAATTCATAAAGTCATTGAGGCCAAATTCTAGAGTAAATAGTGAGTTTTCTGGGCGGTAGCTTTTAGCGACTTTCATGTAAGTTAGGTAAGAGGTGACTTGATCATAGACGCCAGTCAGTGCCACGTATTGATTGGTACCTGCTGCGCCACCGACGGCCCAGTTATAAAGAGGAACGTCTTTGGCTTTTGCTAGATATTCGGTCCAAACCAAACCGTTTGAAAAGTGCCCTAGAAACCATGAGTTTGCATTTGGGAAAACCCATTGAGAACCATTAAATAGGTTGCCAGTGTCAGAGAGGCTATCACCAAAAGTGACAATGCGATTAATGGTATTGGCTTGCACAGCGTTATCGTTGGTCCAGATGGAGTGATTGTAAGAGAAGCGGTTGTCTGCGGCAAAGTAGGTAATGTCAGCGGCGTCATGTTGGATGCCGAGAGTCTGTTCGCAACGCTGTTTGATTTCAGACTGTGGGGTATCACTGTAGAACATGTTCTTGAAAGAAACAGAAGACCACCAATATCCGTTGATCGTGTAATCGTCGCCGTTTTCTTTTTTCGCCCACTTCCAGTCGGTGGCTGCAGAGTCGTGCGATGCATCAGTTCGATACCAACATCGAACATAAGAATAGGTCTCAGAACCTTGTGTACTGAGCACTTGTGCGGATGTCATCGATTCTGGTGTCGGTATGGAGTCATCTGCAGCATAAGCCCCAAATGGTATGGTTAACGCGAGTATTAAAGCCGTATTTTTCATCACTGTATTCTCTTTTGTATTTAGTGAGCCAAACAAAACGTTGTTGCTTGTTGTCTATTTCTTGTTGCCTCTTGTTTGTTGACAGTTGGATAAGTAAATAACTGGTACGACCTATATCTAGAATCAATAATTCTCGTCAATACATTCAGGTTGTTGGCGTTTCATAATTGGTATAAGTATCAAATTTCCAACGATTTTCTGGTTGAAAAATAATCAAGTCGAAGCGAGGGATTTATCATTAATATTTAATTTCAGTGAGCTATGACTTGCCAGTTTGTCGTCGTAGATCTAAACGAGATAAATTGCTTTGTGAATGTTGGTTTTTATTTGGTCAAGATAATTGAAGTTACAGCTTCATGGTTTTTTGTTAAATATTAATTTAATCAATAGCTTATTGTGGTTCGGCGTCTGGTCTGATTCTATTTTTCTAATGTTCATCACAACTGTTTAATTCAAGTTCAACATCACAAATATCAAGTTGCTATTTTCTGTTTTATAAAATCATCAACTACGGTTCTTTTACTCATCAGAGGTCTAATCTGTTTAAGGAAAGAGCATTGAAAAAGATATTAATTTGGACGATAGCCTGTCTATCCAGTTTTGGCGCTTATGCCGGAACAAGCGCATCGGCATTAGAAGTCAGTGGATACACACAAACGAAATACCCCATTATGTTGGTACATGGTCTGTTTGGTTTCGATACATTAGCGGGTGTCGATTACTTCTATGGCGTACCTGAATCCCTAACCAAAGATGGTGCGAGCGTCTATGTAGCGCAAGTATCAGCCACCAATAGCTCTGAAGTACGTGGCGAGCAATTGTTGGCTCAAGTTGAAACACTGTTAGCCGCGACAGGGGCAAGTAAGGTGAACCTAGTTGGTCACAGCCACGGCGGACCAACAGCGCGCTATGTGGCATCAGTACGTCCTGATTTGGTTGCTTCGGTGACGAGCATTGGTGGTGTTCATAAAGGCTCGAAAGTCGCCGACCTCGTGCGTGGAACCGTATCAGAAGGCTCAGCCGCGGAAGGTATCGCGGTTAAGTTGGCTGGTGGATTGACGACGCTTATCAACCTATTATCTGGCGGAACGGATCTTGATCAAGATGGCCTTGCTTCCCTTGAAGCATTGACCACTGAAGGTTCGCTTGCATTCAATCAGTTTTACCCTGAAGGCGTTCCGACGTCTGCGTGTGGTGATGGTGAATGGCAAGCAAACAACGGTGTTTATTACTATTCATGGACAGGATCTTCCACTTTTACCAACCTTCTTGATCCTACCGACGGAGCGATGACAATCCTTGGTTTAGCCTTTAACGAACCTAATGACGGGTTAGTGGGAGCATGCAGCGCGCATTTGGGCAAAGTGATTGGTGATGATTACAAAATGAACCACCTAGACGAGATTAATGGGTTATTGGGTATTCACCACCTCTTTGAGACCGATCCCGTGACGTTATATCGTCAACACGCCAATCGATTGAAGTTGGCTGGCCTTTAGGTTGCACTGCCCATTCATAAAGAGAACAAGGAAAGTATGATGAAAAAGACCGCCATTTTGTCGATAACCACGATAGCCCTGATGAGCACAGCGGCGGTCTTTTTGTATCTACAAAAGGAAGATCCAAATTCATATAGTGACAACGAACAAAGCGCTTCTTCATTGAAGGTGGCCTCTCAACAAGATACCGACATCGATAACGCATCAGCCAAAGACATGATGGAATATTTCGTGTCAGGCAATACCGAATTAACCCTCGAAGATATTCGCGACAATGTGGCAAAACACCACGAGCAATCACAAGCTACGATTGTCGATGAAGCACTGTTTGCCAAGTATCTTGAGTACAAGTCGGCACTGACATCATTGGACGTGCAATTCGACACCACATCCATTTCCGCTGATGACCTACGTGCACTGAATCAAGCTCTGCTCGATCTCCAATCTCAATTTTTCAGTGAGAGCGAGATAAGTATTCTATTTACCCATGACAACAGAATGAGGGAAATCGCTTTAGAAAAGTTACTTCTGAAACAAGAAGGGCTAGACGAGCCGGAATATCAGCAAAGGCTTGATTCTTATCTATCTGAACAGCCAGATTACGTTCAAACGAGCCATCAAAATCAGGTATTACTCCCACAGCTATCCAGTTCAGAAGGTCTAGATGAACAAGGCAAATACTTGAAGAGAAATGAGCTGGTCGGCGAAGAAGCGACACAGCGGCTCGAAGCGCTTGATCAACAAAGAGAGAGCTTTGAAGGAGCTTTAGAAATTTACTTTGTTGAACGAAATGACATTTTGAATGACTCAGCACTCTCAGAAATTGAACAAAAAGAGACGATCGCCCAGCTTAGAGAAGCTCATTTTCAGCCACAGCAGCTGAGAAGGGTAGAAGCGATTGAAAGAATCAGAGCTGCTGAGAACGGTCAGTAAGGTTTGCTGATTTAGTAAAAAATCTATCGAAAATAAAAAACCAGTCACGAGGACTGGTTTTTTGTTATGAGGTGAGTTGTAACGTAAATAAAGCTAAGTGTCTTTATTTCTCAAACCCTAAAATTTATGCATTAAACCTTACTCCCTCAACTTAATACCTTAAACCCTATACCTTAAAGTAATCCAACTGCTGCTTTTGCTGCTCGGCTAAGTTAGATAGCTCGTGGCTTGCTGCAGCGGCTTGGGTAATGCCGGTTACGTTTTGGCTTACTAGGCTGTATATGTTGGAGATATTGCGATTGATGTCTGCAGTCACTTGACTTTGCTCTTCTGCGGCAGAGGCAACCTGAGTGTTAATCTCAGTCATGTCCGTTACCGAGTTCGCAATACCAGAAAGGGCTGCGCTTACCTCGCCTGAGAGTGTTTGGTTGTGCTCTAACATAGACAGTGAACTGCTCATACTCTCATTGGCGTTACCCGATTGAACCTGCAAACCTTCTATGATCGCTTGGATCTCTTTGGTTGAATCTTGGGTACGTGCCGCCAGCATTCGAACTTCATCGGCAACAACTGCGAAACCACGGCCACTTTCCCCAGCTCGTGCGGCTTCGATTGCTGCATTAAGTGCAAGAAGGTTAGTTTGTTCAGAGATGCTTTGAATTACTTCAATTACCTTACCAATCTGCTCGGAGTGCTCTTTTAACGTGCCTACAACGTTTGCCGCTTCGCTCAGCTGAATCGCCATTTGCTCATTAGCTTGGTTGCTCTCGTTAAACAAGCTCATGCTGTGTGTTGCCATTTCGTCGGCTTGCTTGGACGCTGAGTCGGCTTGTACTGCATTCTCGTTGACGTGTGATGCTGTGCTCTCAAGTTGATTTACAGCAGAAGCAACCTGTTCAACCTCTTGCTTCTCTTGATCAGAGTTAGCACTTGATTGCGTCATTACTGCCGCCAGTTCTGTAGACGCAGACGCTACTTCAATACTGATTCGAGACAGTGAGCTTACCGTGTCACGCAATTGCTCAACAGATTTGTTTACGTCTTGGGCAAGGCGAGATATTTCGTTGTCACCATGTTCTTCGGCTTTTACTAGCAGGTTACCTTTTGCTACTTCGCGCATGGTTTCTTGGATATTGCTAAGCGGCTTAACAATGATGCCAGCAAGCGTCCAACTGATGACTAATGCGATTGAAAGAATCACTAACAGCGCAATAGTCGCGGTATTGAGTGTGCTGGTGTGCTGTTGGCCATTGGTGTCGACTTCTTGGGTGGCAAGTAAGTTGAGCTTTTTAGAAAGCGTGTTGATTGCTTGCACCATTTCATTACCCGCGTGACGGTATTGGTCGATTGCAACCTGGTAGCGGTTATCAAAATCTGATGAGAGTGATGCATCGCCGTGTTTCGTTCTTAATAGAGGAAGCATGGTGGTGCGAGAAAAGTCGACATAGTGATTCATCGCTTTGCTCATTGCGGCTACTTCATCTTGCATGCCTGGTACGGTATCAAGCGAGTTCAGTAGACGAGTATTTTGGTCACGTTTTTGATTTAGCGTTTCGACAAGCGTTTTGACGTCGTCAGGATTAAATAAGCTATAGATCGCCTTGATGCGCATACCGTAGCTGTTGTCGACGATCTCGCTAAGTTCTTCTTTATGTAGAATCAGCTGATCTGTTGCTGTTGATACATCTTTAAAAGCATTTTCCAGTTTGTCACCACCGATAATGACACCCGTCAAAAGTAGTACGACGGAAAAGAGTACTGGAATCAGAATTTGTATTTTGATTGATAAGCCACTGAGAAGTTGGCGCATGTATTGTCCTTCTATGAATAAGTAAATGAGCAGAAGCAATTGTTATTATTGGTATTAATCAGTGATTCTAACTATTGAGAATGACAATTCAATCAGTAATAGATGCTATTTTTATATATGCGATAGATATTTCATAAATTCTGATTGTTTATCGTACAAACAAGGCTTTAGCCATTTTTAAGATAGGGTTATTTAACGAGGAACCTTGTGCGGTATTAGGTAATGATAGGGGGCGAGATATTGAGCGGTTTGGCTTAAATAGGTTGGAATGAATATTCAGCGCCTATGAATGAGGCCAATTTATTACTTCAAGGCTATTTGGTAGGGGGAAAACAAGAAAATAAATTGTAGTTGTCATATAGGCTTCAATTAAGTGAAACACAACTGTCACATTCGGATTCTAAAGTAGGCCTCGTTCAAGCAAAACATTACGGCAATAACGCCACTAAAGGAAATTTGTGATGAAAAAGACAGTTATCGGTGCAATCGCACTACTAGGCGCTCTAACAGTGAATACAGCTTCAGCTAAAGAAACTATCTCTGTAGTTGGCTCTAACAGTGCTTCTCCACTGGTTGAAGTTTTTGCAGAAACCTACATGAATAAAGGCGAACCAGTGTTCATCGAAATTCAAGCACCAGGTTCTTCTGCAGGCATCAAAGCAGCAAAAAATGGAAGTGCTGACCTTGGTATCTCTTCTCGTGACCTAAAAGAAGAAGAGAAAACAGCTGACCTGAAAGAGCTCGTTATCGCTCGTGACGGTATCGCAGTTGTTGTTAACCCAAATAACGAAGTATCTGCTCTTACAGCTGAGCAAATCACTTCAATCTACAAAGGCGATATCACTAACTGGAAAGATGTTGGTGGTGCTGACAAGCCAATCGTAGCAATCACTCGTGATACTGCATCTGGTACACGTGGTGCATTCGAAGACATCATGAAACTTAAGAAGAAGATTGGCGACAAGAAAGTATCGGCCATCTCTCAACGTGCACAAGTTGCAAACGGTAACGGCGCACTTAAAGTTTCTGTAGCAAGCAACCCATACGCTATCGGCTTCATCTCTCTTGGTACTGTAGATAACACAGTTCAAGCTCTAACTATCGACGGCGCAGCAGCATCAGTTGAGAACGTAAAGAACGGTTCTTACAAAGTTGCTCGTCCTTTCCTAGTTCTTTACAAAGCCGGCGCTCCAACAGCTGAAACTCAACAATTCCTAGACTGGATGGTTGCAGACGAAGCTCAAGCTATCGCTGGTAAGAAAGGCTACATCACAGTTAACTAATCTTAACTGACCAACACTTAATTATTGCTCAGCCTGCTTTAGGCTGAGCCTTTTCTTTCAACTTTGTTTATTTCGAGCTCTTATTGAGCCACAAAGTTTGAGATTTTATATATGACCATCGCAAATAGTGAAAAGCTTATGAATACTGAAGCGACTCAAATCAACAAGCCAAGTCTACGTGCTAAGAAGCGTATCGACTGGAGAGAAAGAATCTTCCACGGCTTGTTCTTATCGAGTGCTGTAATCGGCATCGTATCACTAGCCGTTATCGCTTACTTTATCGTTGCAGAGAGTATCCCTGCATTCCAAGAGGCCGGTGTTTCTGGCATCGTTCTGGGTGTGGATTGGTTACCTCCAGCTTTATTCGGTGTTGCAACAATGATCGTTGCATCGATTGTCTCGACGCTTGGCGCCGTAGTTGTTGGTGTACCAGTTGGTGTATTAACCGCCATTTTTATCGCTGAGATTGCTCCTAAGCGTCTTGCCGATATTATTCGACCAGCAGTTGAGCTTCTAGCGGGTATCCCGTCGGTAGTTTACGGCTTCTTTGGTCTAGTAATCATCGTTCCTATGATTCAGAACATCTTCCAAGTACCAGCGGGTAACACTATCTTCGCGGGTATCATTGTTCTGGGTATCATGATTCTTCCTACCGTTATTACGGTTTCTGAAACTTCGATCCGCGCTGTACCTCGTACGTACAAAGAAGGTTCACTTGCACTGGGTGCTTCGAAAATCTACACGATTTTTAAGTTACTCGTTCCTGCTGCACGTTCAGGCATTATGACGGGTGTGATTCTGGGTATCGGTCGTGCACTTGGCGAAACGATGGCAATCATCATGGTGATGGGTAATGCGCCAGCAATGCCAGAAGGTATTTTGGATTCGGCTCGTACGCTAACCGCAAACATTGCTATTGAAATGTCTTACGCAAGTGGTATTCACGCGAGTGCACTGTACGCAACCGGCGTTGTGCTTCTGGTATTCATCATGATGTTGAATGGTGCTCTGCTTTATCTTAATCGTGAAAAAACGAAGTAGGCGAGGATAAGTAATATGGATCGCGTAAAACTAAAACAAGCACGTCAAATGAAAGATAATGTCTTGAAAGGCTTTATCTGGGCGGCAGCAGCAGTCACCGTTGGTTTCTTATTCTGGATCATTTGGTACATCCTATCGAATGGCCTGCAATACGTAGACTGGAACTTCATCACCGACGACTACACTCGAACCGGTGAAGAACGTGGTATTTTCCCAATGATCATTGCCACGATCTACATGGTAATCGCATCGATTGCAGTGGCGGCGCCACTCGGCATCATGACGGCAATATACCTAACCGAATACGCTAAAGTGGGCAGTAAACTGGTTAAAGTGATTCGTTTCTGTACCGAATCTTTAGCCGGTATTCCATCGATTATCTTTGGTCTGTTCGGTATGACCTTCTTTGTTTCGATTCTTGGTCTTGGCTTCTCGATTCTGTCGGGTGCACTAACACTAAGTATCCTGATTCTTCCTGTAATCATTCGTACTACAGAAGAAGCATTGATGTCAGTACCACAAACTTATCGTGAAGGTTCATACGGCCTTGGCGCTTCAAAAATCTACACTATCTGGCGTTTGATCTTACCAAGCGCAATGCCAGGTATCTTAACTTCGGTCATTCTTAGTATTGGTCGTGTAATTGGTGAATCAGCACCTGTATTTTTAACAGCAGGTATGGTGGCACGTGTTCCTGAGTCGGTATTCGATTCTGGCCGTACACTAACGGTTCACCTATATAAGCTGACAACAGAGCTATTTACTATCGATGAGTGGAACCAAGCCTACGGCACGGCGACAGTCCTAATCGTATTGGTTCTCTTGATCAACATGGTTACAAAACTGATTGCGAGACGCTTCAACACGGCAACTTACTAAGCTCATTAGCTGGCTCAACAATAAAGAGAGCCACCGTGATAAAGAAAGCATCAAGTTAGACACGAATTTAAGAATTTAGAGATTACGAATATGAACAAATTTGATATTGAGAACCTAGATCTGTTTTACGGCGACAACCAAGCGCTTAAATCTATCAACCTGCCAATTCCAACGCGTCAGGTAACGGCACTGATTGGGCCATCGGGTTGTGGAAAATCGACGCTGCTACGTTGTTTGAACCGTATGAATGACCTAATTGAAGGCGTTACTATCAAAGGTAAGCTGGATATGGATGGCACAAACATCTACGGCAATATTGATGTGGCTGACCTACGTATTCGTGTAGGCATGGTATTCCAAAAGCCAAACCCATTCCCAATGAGCATCTACGAGAATGTAGCTTACGGCTTACGCGCTCAAGGTATCAAAGACAAGAAACACATTGATGAAGTAGTAGAAAGTTCACTACGTAGTGCGGCACTTTGGGATGAAGTGAAAGACCGTCTTAAAGCGCACGCATTTGGTTTGTCTGGTGGTCAGCAACAGCGTCTATGTATCGCTCGTACGATTGCAATGGAACCGGATGTAATCTTGATGGATGAGCCTACATCGGCACTCGATCCAATCGCGACACACAAGATTGAAGAATTGATGGAAGATCTGAAGAAAGACTTCACTATCGTTATCGTAACGCACTCAATGCAGCAAGCGCGTCGTATCTCAGACCGCACGGCTTTCTTCCTAATGGGAGAGCTTGTAGAGCACAACGAAACGAGTGTTATCTTCAGCGAACCAAAAGATGATCGTACTAAAGGTTACGTAAACGGTGACTTTGGTTAATTCGATTAACTCAGTGCTGTTTTTGTTTTTTTAAAGGACAGCACGCTAACTGAAACGCAGGTTAGATAATCGAATAGATCGACAGAATTATCACTATAACTATAAGCGATGGAAGTTTTGCCCCACTCTAATGTGGGGCTTTTTTATGTCGCTAAAAAAGTATTAATGTCGATGAAATTTTGGGCAGGAAATCCCATTTTTGTCGTCCTTCTCATGCTTGTGATAATGTAAAAAGTGAAATTGCGACCCGCTTAACATCTCATTTTTAGTTACATTGATTGCATATCAAGGCTTCGGTATTTTTGCTTCAATCTCATTAGCCAATGGACGGAAGCTGTGCCTGTTAAAGCCTTTGCAAAACAAATATCTGCTACTCGCGACCACCGTCTGTTGGCAGAATCTCTTTTTGGTTACCTTGTTGAGGTACTTGCCCCAAAAGGGATCGGAGTATTTGCCGAGCCAACACCAGAAGGCGATTCGTTACCCTTATTTTCTTTTGGTGAGCTAACCTCATTGGCGAATTATCCTGCGACGTTTTGGCCTTGGGTTTCCCAGTTTGATACCGCAGATGGTGTTCTTCCAATGTCTATCAATACTTGTAAGTGGGAACACATGGAGGTGCTGGGTGGTGAGTCGTTCATCATGATGCTAGACAACGCGCCTGCCTGCAGAACTTATTTAATTGTTCAAAATTGCAATGCTCAGCAGATCAACCAAACCTTCGACCAAGATCTTGATGTCCTTCAACTAGCCGCAGCTCGCTGGCAGTGTATTCGTGCGGAAAAGAACGCGGCACTTGAGATCAAACACAGAGACACACGTGAAGCGCAGTACCTTGATGAAATTAAGCTGCGAGAGCTATTTGTTGAGAACATGAAACTAGTCCATCAGGTCGCGTTAGAGCTTTCTAATCCTGACTCTTTGGATGCTTTGTATAAGGCTTCTGTTGAGGCAGTGCGCGACCGTCTAGGCTTTGACCGCGCGATCTTCATGTTACTCGACATGAAAAAGCGCTGCTTTAGTGGCACTTACGGCACCGATGAGCGGGGAAAAACTAACAGCGAGCATCATACTCAGTACGATTTACATCAACTTGAAGCCGAATACATTGAGGCGTTGTCTGACAATCACATCAACCTAGTTATTATTGAGAAAGCGCCGCTATACACCGAAGGCAAGGTCGTAGGGCAAGGTTGGAATGGCATGTTGATCTTACGTGAAGGGGATAAACCCGTCGGTTGGATCGCAATGGACAATTACATTCACCGTTCACCCATCACTAATTATCAAAAGCAGATGCTTGAATCCTTTGGTTCTCTGCTTTCTCAGATCTACATCCGCAAACGGCAAGAACAGAACATCCGCATGTTGCACTCCAGTATGGTGGAACTGTCTCGCTGCGATAGCGTCAGTGAAGTGTGTAAATCGGCGGTGAGCTTTGCGATTCAGCATTTAGGCATCGACCGACTGGCCGTTTTTCTAACTGATAAGAATTGTAGTTACATGCAAGGCACGTGGGGCACTGACATAAAAGGCGACATTGTCGATGAATCTTATTATCGCTCAGAGCTGGTGGAGCGTGACATTGTAGCCGCAGCTCGCGCTTGCCCTAATCAAGTTGCCTTTGAAGAATCGGTGCCTATCTATCACGATTTCAACATTGTGGGTGTCGGTTGGACGGCAATGACAATGCTCACCACCAATACGGGTGAGCCGATTGCGTTTATTGCCGCGGATAATTTGCTAACTCGCAGCCCTTTAACCTCACAACTGCGTGAAGTGATACGTATCTTTGCTTCGAGTTTAGCTGAGGTGCTACAGAGAACTATGGCGCAAGAGGAGCTCAAAAAGCTCAATGAGACGCTAGAGCAAGAGGTCAGTAAGCGTACTCAAGAGCTTGAACGAGCCAATGAGCAGTTGGATATCATCTCTAAGCTTGACCCTCTGACACGCCTTGGAAATCGTCGTATGTTGTCGCAGGTTTTAGATGATCTCAATTGTGATGATCAAGGGGCATTTGCCACAGAGCACGAAGTCACGTTTGGGCTCATTCTTGTTGACCTTGATCACTTTGGTTTGTACAACACGGTTTACGGACATACGGAAGGTGACGCTGCTCTGCGCACTATAGGCAAGATACTCAATGCTCATGTTCATAGCGATAAGGAAACCTTCTGCCGTATTGGTGGTGAAGAGTTTATGTTGTTGATGATCGGCACTCATCACTCTGAAACTAAACAGCGTGCAGAGTCGATCAGAAAATGCATTGAAGAGGCAAAGATCCTTCATTGTGAAAGCAGTACCAGCCAGTATTTAACCGCATCTGTCGGCTATGCCTCGATAACCTCAGACCAACATCAATTCGATTTCGATCTGCTGTATGGCAAGGCAGACAAAGCCTTGTATCAAGCTAAAGACTCAGGGCGAAATCGAATTGTATCTGCTTTAAAGCGAAGAAAGGTCGCGACGCCACTGATTTAGTTTGGCGTTTATTTTTTCTGATCTCAAAACGATTGAAGCCGTGATGATCACAATGTGGTCATCACGGCTTCGTTCTTTTTTGTTTACTTAGATTTTCTGTTTAACTAGCTTTCTGCTTACTTAGAACGCTGGTTAATTAAAGCCTTTCTAATGTGCTCTTGTGTGTTTTGTTCGAGATGCGTTTTGGTTTCTTAACCGCTTTGATTGCTAGAGCTGGATCCCATGACTGACTTGGTGAACCAGCTTCAGCGTAGAGACTCTGATTTAGCTTGGTGAGCTCAGCTTCGATTGTTTCTAACGTCTCATCATTCAAGTCTGAATTTTCTGTTTTCCACTGTTCGAACAAAGTTCTCGTCTTCACACCATCTTTCATCTTCAGAGAGGCAATCAGCGCTTCGGCTGTATCTGATTGACGTTCATCTTTGTGCTTTGGTTTTATTGCTGTACCGCGGCGTGACCAGAAGTAGAAAGCAAACGCCGAGCTGATTAACCATAATGCTGCAAACAGCGCCGTTAGATAAGGCCACATTCCTGGTTTTTCAACGGTAACAATTGTCGGGCTGGCTTGCCGAGTTGGTGTTTCAATAACAGGAGGCGGCGTGCTTGAGGTTACGCGATCACTTGCCTGAACCGACAACTCAAGCCCAAGAGCCTTACTGGTTTTTTGTGATTGCGAATCGGTGTTAAACCAAGTTTGAGAAACACCAGGCAGGGAGATGCTTCCAGATTCCTTAGGGATGAGAACCTGCTTATAAACAACGATAGCATTACCGGATTGGGTAGTGCCAAATTGCGGTTTCTCTTCATACACGCGCACCGATTTAGGGTAGGTGATGTTCAGTTTTGGTAACTGGTGTTGGGTCAAGTTGCTGGCTTTCATTGTGATGGTACGAGTTAACGAATCACCTGCTTCCATCTCAATATTCTGCTTGTCGCCACCTAAAGTATTACTGCCTGTCAGCTCGTTGCCTTGGCTATCTGACCATTTCTGAATCAACTTGAAGTTCGATGTTGGTAACCACTCACCTTGATAGCCTTTTGGTACAGGATTCACTGTGACATCTAAGGTTTCAACGGGCGTGTCGAGTTGGAAAAGGCGCGTTGTGCTTGAGTTGTTGGTTGAGTAAACAACAGCACCGGTTAACTTTGGCCCTTGAAGCTGAAATTGTCCTGCTTGTTGTGACGATATATGGAAAGATTGCTGAACAACGGTGACTTCTTGTCCGTTGATAACATCTTGAAATTGCTTAGACTCTCCAATAGGTTCTACGTCTAATTTCGCTGAACTTGGTGGCGCAATTTTAGGATCTTGCAGTCTTCTAGGATCAGCCTTAATGATGAGTTTTACATCAAGCTCTGCGACCTCTTGAGGGTACAGCGAATCTTTACTCAGATTAAGTTGAAACTCGGCCATATCACTCTGCTTTGGAGCGGCTTTATTAACCGCAACGTTGATGGTGATCGGTTGGGTTTTTGCGCCTTCAATATCAAAGCTAGGAATCTCTAATCGGCCTAGTCGAAGCGGGGCAAGGGTAATATTCCACTCGCTAGACACAGTGCGGCTGCCATTTACGATTCGCATCGACGACCCAAAGCTTGGGGTGCTGACGTAGAAATCCTTCTGAAGGGGGGTTAGGTCTAAAGCACCGGACGATACTTTTTCATTGGTCGCCACTCTAAGTAGGAAGACTTCATCTTTGGTCACACTGTTTTGGGAAACACTCGCAACAGCGGTCGCTGCGAATACAGAATGTGACGAGAAAACACCGATTAGCAGTGTCAGTAGCATTGATAAAAATGGCTTGTTTAAAAATCGCATGGTTACCACTTTTTGTTTTGGTTGTTAGGAGCACTTTTTTGTCGTGCTTGTAAAATCATTTGCGCTTTAAGCAGTTGGCTCGGATCACGAGCGCTTTCTACTTGCTCAAGTTTTCGCATATCAGGATCGCTCGACATGGGTTGACCTGATACTTGTGCTGCGGCTTGTTGAGCATTGCTATCACTGTCGTTCTTAGCTGCCTCTTGTGCTTGGGCAATTTGAGATGCTGAGTCATCTTTATCTTGTGGCTTCTTATCTGCTTGACCCGCTTTGTTTTGTTGCTCAGCTTGCTTGTCATTTTCTTCATCCGTTTTGGAATCAGAGCGATTATCAGCTTGGCTTTGATCGGTATTCTGAGCTTGGCTTTCATTTTGATTTTGGCTGCCGCTTTGATCTTGCGACTTCCCATTGTCAGCTGAGCTTTGTTGTTGATCCTGCGAGCTTTGCGAAGAATCATTTTGCTGACCTTGCTGACCTTGCTGACCTTGCTGACCTTGCTGACCTTGCTGACCTTGCTGACCTTGCTGACCTTGCTGACCTTGCTGACCTT
>NZ_CAWPOA010000058.1:366650-511356 GCF_963889365.1 Vibrio sp. OPT20
CCTGTTCGACAATCTCTAGATTCTTCTTCGCATAAGCATGTTCAGGGTTGTTTTTGATAATACGTTGATACTCTTCAATCGCTTGGTCGTACTTGCCTTGCTTTGCTTGTGCATTGGCGAGGTTGTAGCGAGCATCTTCACCAGAAAGACCTTGTAGCGTCTGCTCGGCCGCTTCGAAATCACCGGCTTTGTATTGCGCGATGCCTTTCCATTCTTGCTGTTCGAACTGTTCTGCGGCTTGTTGAAAGTCCTCATTTTGATACAACTGATAACCCACTTGGTCATCGGTTTTCCAAGGGTTTGCAAACGCAGTATTCGGTTGGCTGAACGAGACAAGCACTGCTAGGCCACACCACATGACCCCTTTTCGAAATAGCCCAAGTGCAGGAAGTAACAGAAACGGTAATAACCAGAAACCGTTGTTCACTCTGGTGTTGAGCGAGTTATTGGTTTTAGTCACTTCTGATGTCGTTGCAACTCGGTCGAGGTAACTTGCGATGTGTTCAACGTCTGAGTTATCAAATTGAACTTCAGTGAACGTACCACCAGAGCGACGAGTCAGGTCGCGCATATTGCCTACGTTGGTTTTCGCAACCACGGTTTGTCCTGAGTCGGTCTGTAACATCGAACCTGTAGGTAACGAGATCGGCGCGCCACTTTCCGTACCTACAGCCAAGACTGATAACGTCCAATTACTACCAGAGAGTAGCGAGTCGATATCTTTCTTCTCTTGACCATCAATATCATCAGCAATCAGTACCAGATCGCCTTTATAGATATGAGCACGAGTCATCATCTCAATCGCAAGCTTAACTGCCGATGCTGCATTGCCGCCTTGGAAGGGCATGATATCTGGTGATAGGTTGGGTACGAGGTTCTTGATGGTGTTGATGTCAGACGTTAGCGGACTGATGGTGTAAGCATCTCCGGCGTATGCCACCATTCCCGTTAGGCCTTCTTTCCATAACGAAAGCAGATCCAGAGCCTTGTATCGCGCCTGTGTTAAACGGTTTGGTTTAATGTCAGTGGCATACATAGACATCGACATATCCATGATCACAACTCGCGCCTGTGTTTTTTCAAAGCTCGGCTGTTCATTTTTTTCAAAGCTTGGACCGGCCAATGCGATGACACCGACCAACCACCAAACACCGAAATAAGCGCTGCGGTTTTTCGAGGGTTTGTTCGATTCTGGAGCCAAATAACGGGCGATGTGTGACGCCAATAACCCTTGCTTGGATTGTATCTTGCTAAGCCACCAAATAACGGGCAGCACGGCAAGAGCCAAGAACCAATATGGGTAGATAAAAGTAAAGTTAGACATTGTTTCTCCTAATGGCTAACAGCATAAATGCGAAGAACATTGCCGCAGACAGTGGCCATACGAACCACTCTTGTTGCGGTCGCCATATCTTAGTGGCATTCGTCACGGGTTCTAACTGGTTGATGGTGTCGTAAATCGTTGCCAGCTCTTTGCTGTCTCGCGCTCGGAAGTACTGACCGCCAGTGCGTTTGGCGATTTCCATTAGTGTGCGTTCATCCAAGTCTTGAGCGGTATTGACCTTACGAGTCATGAAGAACTCTTTGACCATCATTTCACCCGCACCGACACCCACGGTGTAAATCGTCGCGTTGTACTTCTTAGCAATATCCGCGGCTTCTAGTGGATCTAATACGCCCGCAGTATTGCTGCCGTCACTGAGTAGAATCATCACACGCTGAGGGGCATCGCTGTCGACAAAGGTTTTGGTGGCAAGGCCAATACCATCACCAATCGCGGTTTGAGTACCAATCAGCTTTAACACAGCCTGATTGAGTTGTTGTGAAAGCGTGTCTCTATCTAACGTCAGTGGCGTCTGCAGATAGGCGTGATCAGCAAATAACACCAGTCCGACTCGGTCACCTTTGCGTCGCTCAATAAAGTCACTCAATACATGTTTTACCGCAGATAAACGGTCGATGTATTCACCATTAAACTGCATGTCTTCTTGGCTCATCGAGTAGGAGAGGTCGACAACCAGCATCAAATCACGGTGTTTCGGCTGAAACTCAACAGGTTCACCGTACCAAACTGGGCGTGCCATCGCAGTTACCAATAAAAGCCAGATGATGACCGACAAGGCTTTGGGTAAGCGGCTGCTCGGCGTTTTGGTATTGCTGTCCTCGGGCAAAAACGGAAGCCTAAGGGCACTGCTTGATTCTGACCTTGGCGAGAACAAGTAAACGAGCAACGGCAGTGGCGCGATGAAGAACATCCACCACCAAACGAACTCGATGTTTAACAAGTTAGTGCTTAGAAAATTACTCATAACGACCTCGCTTTGGAGGAAGGGCTTTACGAAGCCAGGTTTCGCAGTCATTAACCAATTGCTGTTGAGCCTTTTTCTGTTCGTCGCTCATTAAGGCTGTATCTTGGTAGAGCGCTTGTTGCCATTGCGATTGTTTTGCGGCGAACAACGGCTTCGCCAATTGCGCATCTAAGAACGCCAACCAATCGTCACCAGATAAGCCTGCCACTTTGTCGCGTGGAAAATAGCTCAGTGCAGCCTGACGAAGGATGTCTTGAGCTGCACTCGGAGACAAGGTATTGGAAGGCTGACTATCACGAAAGCAAGCAAGTGCTTCGTTCTTCGCGTATTGGTTCTTTTGTCTGAGTTTTACAATGAAAAACACTAAGGCGATCAGAGCAATAGCCGTAATAATCACAGCCCACCAACCCCATGCCAAAGGCCACCATGATGGTGCGCTTGGCGTAATAATCGGGCTCAGGTCGAGAGGTTGATTCATGACTGAACTCCTGATACTTGGCTCATTAACGATTGCGCACAAGACAATGAACTGTATGGGATCGCCAGAGAAAGGCTCATTTGCATCAGTTGTTGTTGCTTCTGATCAAATACGTGACTGAGCTTTTCTTTTTCCTTGCTTGATGAAAAGTTAAACCATTGCGTTTTATTGCCGTCGGTGATCTGTTTTGAACCTTTGAATGCAGTAACACCTTGCTCCAACGGGTCGTAAAAATGCACCAAGCGAACTCGATTATGTCGACGTATTTGATTGATAAGTGAGTAATTACTTTCGTTATAACGGACGAAATCACTGAGCATAATGATATCGCTGCCTTTCGGGCAAAGCTGGTGAAGAGATTTCAGCCCATGCTCTAAGGTTGTGTCGCTGTGATTGTCTGGGTTGGTCAGCGCTGCGTTATTGATTTCTATGACTTTTTGTAAAATACGTAGCGGAGCATGGTTGCTAGCACTGGGTTTAATCTCAATGATCTCTTGGCCAGTATCGATCACTGCGCCAATACGGTCTTTTTGAGCGACGGTTAACCAGCAAAGTTGGCTGGCAAAGTGCGCGAGTTGAACCGATTTAAGCAACAAGGTTGAGCCGAAAATCATACTGCTCGACAGATCTAAGAACAAAATCACAGGCTGTTCTCTTTCTTCAGAAAACAGTTTGGTGTGCGCCTTGCCTGTTCTCGCCGTGACGCGCCAATCAATGCTGCGGATATCGTCGCCTGCCTGATATTGACGAACCTCAGAGAAATTCATCCCGCGACCTTTACGATTGCTCTCGTGTTGACCGTTAAGTTGCGACCAAAGGCTCTTGGCTGGAGGCAACCAGCGAACAGACTGCGCTTTGTATTGCAGCAGTTCGTCCAGATTTAACGTGACACCGTCACTATGGTTGGGTAATTGATTATTCATGCGCGTATCCCTAGGCGCTACCAACCAACGAGATAAGGTGAGCGATCACTTGGTTTGCAGTGACCCCTTCGGCTTGTGCGTGGTAGCTGCGCAGCAGACGGTGGCGTAATACAGGGAATGCCATCGCTTGAACGTCTTGTGGCGTAACATAGTCGCGGCCAGCAAGCCAAGCGTGAGCGCGGGCACAACGGTCTAACGCAATGGTTGCACGCGGGCTGACACCCATGTCTAACCATTGATCCAGTTGGTCGCTGTATTGCTTAGGTTGGCGAGTCGCCATAACCAGTCTGATTATGTACTGCTCAATGGTGTCTGCCATGTGAATGTTGAGCACTTCTTGGCGAGCTTCGAAGATAGTTTGTTGAGAAATAGGCTCTGGTTGAACAGGTTGGTTGCCTTGAGCTTCGCCTCTGTTTAGGCGCAAGATCTCCAGCTCACTTTCCATGTCTGGATAAGCCACTTCTAAATGCAACAAGAAACGGTCTAACTGTGCTTCTGGTAGTGGGTAAGTACCTTCTTGCTCAATCGGGTTTTGCGTTGCCATCACCAAAAACAGGTCCGGTAGAGCATAGGTTTTTCGACCTGCAGTCACCTGTTTTTCCGCCATCGCTTCTAACATAGCGGCTTGTACTTTCGCCGGAGCACGGTTGATCTCATCCGCTAGAATCAGTGAGTTGAAAATCGGACCTGATTGGAAGGTGAACTCTCCCGTTTCGGGACGGAAAATATCGGTACCAGTTAGGTCGGCAGGCAATAGGTCAGGGGTAAATTGAATACGGTGAAAATCTCCCTCGACACAGTCAGCCAGTGACTTTACTGCACGGGTTTTTGCCAACCCTGGAGGCCCTTCAACAAGGATATGACCATCTGCCAGTAAGGCTATCATCAGTTGCTTAACGAGCTCTTGCTGACCAATGATTTGAGACTCTAAGTAGTTTTGAAGGATTTCGAAGTTATTTTTATGCATTTTTGGACTCTCTGGGGGCCATTTGATTCTTATTTTGAGTATTGGTCACTTATTAATAGGAAAAAGTTCCAGTACATTTGCGGAATTTATTTTTTCAAAATTGGAAAGATTTACAAGTGTTTAGCTAAAAACATCGTTAGGGTGTGATTATTACCATATCAATTGGTTTTTATATACAAAAGCTCGGGGGGAGGTCGTTGTTTGAGTTCGGTTAGATATCAGGGCTGAGAGCTAAAATCGATTCTCGACAGTACGATATTTGCTTAGTCAATTCATATCCAATCTGAATGGTTTTGATTGTTACATCATATTTGCAGTTTTTTTGAGAGAAAAGTCTCTAGTTTTACTGGTTTTGGCCGATACATCACTCAGATTGTGCATTGCTTGTTGGAGTGCACTAAAAAAGTCCTGTTCAGGGTATACCAATAACGAGCGATTCTTTTAAAGGTCCAAATATGTTTAAAACTAACTCTCTGAGTATCAAACAAAAAGTTGTACTTGGAATTACCTTTGCGGTTCTTGCATCGACAGTGATTGTCGGCGCGATGGCACAACAGCAAGCAAGAGATGTATTGAGCCATCGATTGGTTGATATTGAGCTTCCCGGTATGTTGGAGCGAATCAATGGTGAAATTGACCGTGAAGTCTCTCAGTTATTGTTAGCTGCGGAGCAAATTGCTTCGAATGAATTCATTTCTGATGCTATCGAATCGACCGATCGCGATCCGGCATTAGAAAACAAGCTGGTGAAACAACTGAACAATGTTCGTAACCAGTATCAGTTGAACGATGCCTCGGTAGCGAACCGTCAAACAGCTTACTACTGGAACCAAGATGGTTTCTTACGCCAGCTAAACCAACAACAAGACGGTTGGTTCTTTGGCTTTACGCAATCTGGACAGCCGACCATGGTGAGCATGTTCCAAGAAGCGAATGGCGAAGTGAAGATGTTTGCTAACTATCAGCAGCCTTCTGGTTTGGCGATGTCTGGTCTATCAAAATCGATGGATGACATGGTTAACCTACTCAATGGCTTTAAGATTGAAAATACAGGCTTCGTATTCTTAACCGATAGCCAAGGTGATGTTCAAATTCACCGTGAGCGTTCTCGTAGCGATTCTTCACTTCAACAACTCTACGGTCCTCAAGCAAGTCAACTACTGAACAAATCGGGCTTTAACCTTATTACCACTGAAAGCCAAGGCCAAGAGTTGTTTGTGGCGAGCTTGTACGTGTCGTCGATGGACTGGTTTGTTATTGGTGTCGTACCAACAGGCGAAGTATTTGCTGAGCTAGACGCGACTGCGCAAAAGATGCTGATCATGACTGCTATCGTGGCTTTAGTCTTTATCCTAATGGGCGTAGTTCTGGCGAACAGCATTACTCAACCGATTAAACTTCTGGCTAAGCGTTTCGGTGACCTTGGCGAAGGTGATGGCGACCTAGCGCAGCGTATCGAAGTGAAAGGCAACGATGAAATTGCACAGCTTTCAAAGGGCTTTAATGGATTCATTGAAAAGATTCACGAGTCTATGAAAGAAGTATGTTCGACAAGCCAAGCGCTTCAAGTGGCGGCAGAGAGTGTTTCTAACAAAGCACACATCACCCACGATAATAGCCAAGAGCAACGTGATCAAACCCTTCAAGTAGTTGCTGCCATTAACCAAATGGGCATGACCATCAGTGAGATTGCATCAAACGCGGCAACAGCAGCAGAAACAGCCACTCAAGCTTCGGGCAATACTGAAGTGGGCCGTTCTGTGGTAAACAAAGCAAAAGACGCGATCAGTCGTTTAGCTCAAGATATCGAAAGCACGGGTCAAGTGGTTGAACAACTTGCTTCAACAACACAAGATATCGGCTCCATTCTGGGTGTTATTCGTGATATTTCAGAGCAAACCAATTTACTTGCATTGAACGCAGCGATTGAAGCAGCGCGTGCCGGTGAGCAAGGCCGTGGCTTTGCCGTGGTAGCAGATGAAGTACGAAATCTAGCAAGTCGCACGGCAGACTCGACGGAAGAGATTCAGAAGATGATCAACCAACTGCAAAGCGATGCTAAAGATGCAGTAGCAGCAATGAGTACAGGTAAAGTCATTACCCTTGAAGGTGTAGCTGCATCGGATGAAGCTGTAGATGTACTGGGTGGCATTTCGGACCGCATCGTAGACATCACCGATCGTAACACGCAAGTCGCAACGGCAACGGAAGAGCAATCAACCGTAGTTCATACCATCAACCAGAACATTGAAGAGATTAACGCAATCAATGAAGTGACAACGGGTACCGCTGAGCAGCTTGCTGAAGCGAGCCAAGAGCTTCGCGACCTGTCTTCTCGCCTAGATAAGATGGTTGGTTCATTTAAGCTGTAATGCTGCTTGAGCTAGTGACGTTGACAGAGAGCTGGGTTCATTTAACTATGAATCCAGCTCTTTTTATTTAGGGGGTTGTTTTCTTCTAACTGGCCTTAGCTTGATCTGGTTTCGGGCTTTGCACTTAATCGCTCTAGCATCACAGAGCGTAAATGAGTAAAATCTGATTAGGTTTAATATTTAGGTAAGTATCATGAGCGATTTTGAAAAAGCACTAGAGCAGATGACTCAAGAGATGGGCGATGAGCCAGAAGTAAAACTGCCATCAATTGAAGAGCAAAAAGCGATCGTTGCTGAATTTAAGCGACTAGAAGCGGAAGGCAAACTAACACCAGAAGTGTTAGAAAAGCATTTTGGCCAGTTCAACAAAACAAGTGATACGCCAATCCACTAAGTTTCTGCAGGGCCAACCTATATCGTTTAGGTAGGGTGGCTTTTAGCTCAAACAGATAAAGGTCTAGCATCCGCTAGGCCTTTTTTATTGCCGCGCGAAAAGCTAACTGAGCGGTGCGCAAAATTAAACAATCAAAGCGAAAGTAGCTGGCGTCTTTAAACAAAAAAATCCCTCTTACTTGGTAAGAGGGATTCGATATGGGCAAGTTATATCTTAAAAAGGCGAACCGATTAGTCGGTGCCGTACTCTTTGTACAAGCGACGACATGCGCGACCATCGCTATGGAACAAGTGACAACGGTGCGCAGGAATACCAATCGCTAGTTTGTCACCAGACTCAATCGTCAACGTGTCTGGTTGGCGATAAATAACGTCAGCATCAGCACTTTCGAGGTTTAGGTACACTTGTGTTTCGTTACCTAGTTTCTCTACCATCATCACTTCAGCTTCAATCGTCGCATCACCTGTTTCAGCAGACAACAAGTGTTCAGGACGAACACCTAGAGACATACGGTCACCAGCATTGACAGTCGTACCATCAACTGGGATCCAGAAAGTCATACCGTTAGAAAGTTGAACTTGTACGCGTTCTGCTTCAGCTTGCTCGATGTGAACCGACATAAAGTTCATCTTCGGCGAGCCAATAAAGCCTGCCACGAAACGGTTTTTAGGGTAGTGGTAAAGATCAAGAGGTTTACCCACTTGAGAAACATAACCGCCATCAAGAACAACAATCTTATCGGCCATTGTCATCGCTTCCACTTGGTCGTGGGTAACGTAGATCATGGTGCAACCAAGTTGACGTTGTAGTTTAGTGATTTGCGAACGCATTTGAACACGCAGCGCAGCATCTAGGTTAGATAGAGGCTCATCAAGTAAGAATACGTTTGGCTGAGAAACCAGAGTACGACCGATAGCAACACGTTGACGTTGACCACCAGATAGGGCTTTAGGCTGACGCTCAAGAAGGTGACCAAGCTGAAGGATTTCTGCAGCATGTTCAACACGCTTATCAATTTCAGCTTTGTTAGCGTTCGCTAGTTTCAGGCCGAAAGACATGTTGTCGTAAAGGTTAAGGTGAGGGTAAAGCGCGTAAGATTGGAATACCATACCTACGCCACGCTTTGAAGGCTCAACGTCATTCATGCGTTGGTCGCCAATGTACAAATCACCAGACGTAATGTCCTCTAGACCTGCGATACAGCGTAATAGCGTCGATTTACCACAACCTGATGGTCCTACGAATACTACGAACTCACCTTCGTTGATGTCTAAGGTTACGTCCTTAGAAATCTGTACATCACCATATGATTTATAAACGTTTTTTAACGTGACACTCGCCATCTAGCTAGTCCTCGATCGATCAAATTTTAAGTTTTACTGCTTATCATTATAAGAAATTTTTGGGTCAGCAGTAACTGTAGGAATTGGTAAGTATTGAATGAGTAAGAAAAAAAGTGGGTGAGACTTGGATTCTTTAACCAAGCCCACCCGTCATAGCCAAACTGGTGCCTATTTCCCCCACATCCAGCTAAATCTCCCCCGTGATTCAATCACAGATTTAGCTCGATGCTTAATAAAGACAACAGCGGGCAGTGAAGCCAACTAAATGAACAGTGCGGTTACACACGACATTCGCTGGTAAAGGGTTCTTACTATCCACTCTTGGATGGATGCAGTTTCGGTGAATTGGCGCAATGGTACATCCTCCCAATGAAAATTTAACGAGGGGGAGTAGTAGGGGAGGAGTAGATAAATGGGGTTATTAATAATTGGCGATCCAGTTCAAATAAATCCACCCCATAACGGTGATGTTGATCACGAGGAGTATGGATTTTGTGATTTCAGTCTCTAATCTGACCGGATGGCGATCACGAAATTAAGCCATAATAGCTAGGGCGTAGTGGCTAGGATGATGAGCTAGAGTCTATTTTCTCAGATCATAAGCCCTGAAAACTGGCTCGTCTTGGTAGATGTGCCCTACGTATAAATATAAAAAAGGATATTCACATGAAAAACGCTCTAAGCGCTGTAGCTCTAGGAACATTAGTTGCTCTGGGTTCTTTTGGTGCAAATGCTGCTATCGAAGAAGGACAACTAACTATCTGGGTAGGTGGTGACAAAGCTTATGAAGGCATGGCTGAAGTAGGTAAACGCTTCGAAGAAGACACTGGTGTTAAAGTAACAGTGGCTTTCCCTGACAAACTAGAAGAGAAGTTCTCTCAAGTTGCAGCGGCTGGCGATGGCCCAGACATGATCTTCTACGCACACGACCGTTTTGGCGGCTATGCAGAAGCGGGGCTTCTTGTTGATATCAAACCTTCTAAAGAAATTAAAGAAGGTATCGTAGACTTCGCATGGGACGCTGTTTCATACGAAGGTAAAACAATCGCTTACCCAGTAGCGGTTGAGTCAGTTTCTCTAATTTATAACAAAGCGCTTGTTCCTAACCCACCTAAGTCTTGGGAAGAAATTCCAGCACTTGATGCTGAACTTAAAAAAGATGGCAAAAAAGCGATCATGTGGCCTCTACGTGGTGGCGCTTACTTCACATGGCCTCTACTTGCAGCTGACGGCGGTTACGCATTCAAACAGACTGCAGAAGGTTACGACATTAAAGATGCGGGCGTAGCGACTGAAGGTGTTCAGAAGTCTCTAGGTTTCATCGAGAAGATGGTACAAGACAAAGTTATCTCTGCAGACATGGATTACTCAGTTGCTGAGTCTGAATTCGTTGCAGGTAACGTTGCAATGACAATCAACGGCCCTTGGGGTTGGGAAAACATCAAGAAAGCTGGCGTAGATTACGGCGTAGCAACTTTACCTAAGTTCAACGGTAAAGCGTCTAAGCCTTTCGTTGGTGTATGGGCGGGTGGTATCAGCACTGCTTCTCCAAACCGCGACCTAGCTGTTGAGTTCATGGAAAACTACCTACTAACTGATGAAGGTATGAAGAGCCTGAATGACGACAAGCCACTAGGCGCTGTTGCTCTTAACTCTTTCCAACGTCAACTAGACAGCGACACGCGTATTGCAGCAACAATGGACAACGCGATGAATGGCGAAATCATGCCTAACATCCCTCAGTTCACAACGTTCTGGTACAGCATGGAAGAAGCGATCGGTAACGTAGTTGACGGTCGTCAAACAGTAGACCAAGCACTAAAAGCTGCTGAAGGTCGTATGACTAAGTAACAACCAAGCACTACCTTTTAAGGAGAGGGTAACCTCTCCTTACTTTTCTATTTTTTATCTATATCGCTAGCAGGTTCCTCTATGCAGTCAGTTCAAGGTACAGATGCTATCCCAGCACCATCAAGCCTTCTAGGCAGTAAAAGCGTCTTCATCAAATGGGGGTTGCTTGGTAGTGTTGGCTTAATTAACGGCTACGCTACAATTCTAATGTATTCACGCGGTGAGCTCGCTTTTGCGCTGCTTACTGTGATTTTAACGGCTTTGGCACTTTACATTTTTGGCAGTAAGAAAACTTACGCCCACCGTTATATTTATCCGGGTATTGCCGGAATGATCTTGTTCATTCTTTTCCCATTGGCTTATACCGTCGGGCTTGCGTTCACTAACTACAGCGCAAAAAACCAACTGTCTTTAGAGCGTACTCAAACCGTTCTTTTAGATCGCTCATTCCAAAGCGGTGAAAGCTACCCATTTACTTTGTACAAGACTGATGACGGTCACCAGATCGTTGTTAAAGATGGCGACCAGCTGTTAGCAACAGACGTATTTTCTTTTGAAGATATGAGTGCAACAGAGATGGACCTATCTGCAATTGAGTCTGCACAAGGTGAGAAAGAGAAGATCAAAGCGATCATCCAAAACCGTTCAGCGATTAATGCGGTTGATTTCCATCTGCCTAACGGTGACGACATCCGCATGAGTGGCTTACGTAAGTTTGCTTCTGTTGCTCCGCTTTACACGCTACAAGACGATGAACAAACGTTAATCAACAATGAAACGGGTGAAGTTCTCAAGCCAAACATGGAAGAGGGTTTCTATCAACCTGTTGATGCCAATGGTGAGTTTACTGGTAACACAATCTCCCCGGGCTTTGTGGTTAATATTGGTACACATAACTTTGAACGTGTTTGGAAAGATGATGGTATTAAAGAACCATTCATCAGCATCTTTATTTGGACGGTGATCTTCTCGGTATGTACCGTAGCGTTCACACTTGTTATTGGGCTTGTACTTGCGAATATCGTGCAATGGGAAGAGCTAAAAGGTCGTTCAATCTATCGTGTTCTACTGATTCTGCCTTACGCAGTACCGGCATTCATCTCGATTCTTATCTTTAAAGGTCTATTCAACCAGAGCTTTGGTGAGATCAACATGGTGCTTGAGAATATCTTCGGCTTAAGCCCGAACTGGTTCTCTGACCCAATTCTTGCGAAAACCATGGTGTTGATGGTTAACACGTGGCTAGGTTTCCCTTACATGATGATTCTATGTATGGGTCTACTAAAAGCGATTCCTGATGATTTGTACGAAGCGTCAGCGATTGATGGTGCGAACTTCCTTGATAACTTCAAGCGTATTACATTCCCATTGATGATTAAGCCGCTTACACCGCTATTGATTGCAGCGTTTGCCTTTAACTTCAATAACTTTGTAATGATTCAACTATTGACAAACGGTGGCCCGAACATGATTGGCACCTCAGAGCCAGCGGGTTACACAGACTTGCTTGTAAGCTACACCTACCGAATTGCATTCGAAGGCGGCGGCGGTCAAGACTTTGGTCTAGCAAGTGCAATCGCAACGCTTATTTTCCTATTGGTTGGTGGACTTGCGTTACTAAACCTTCGTTTCACTAAACTGTCTCAAGATTAAGGAGCACGACAATGGCTATGGTACAAGGTAAAGGCCTTAAATACCGAGTGTGGGCAACGCATGCAGTGTTGTGGTGCTTCTTGGCAATGATTATCTTCCCACTACTGATGATCATCGCTATCTCGTTCCGTGAAGGTAACTTCGCAACCGGTAGTTTGATTCCCGATAACCCATCACTGGAGCACTGGAAACTGGCTCTTGGTATGTCGGTAACGAATGCTGACGGCTCGGTGACACCACCTCCATTCCCAGTACTAACGTGGTTATGGAACTCAATTAAAGTCGCGGGTGTGACGTCGCTTCTTATTGTGGCATTGTCTACAACATCGGCTTACGCATTTGCTCGTATGCGCTTCAAAGGTAAAGAAACTATCCTGAAAGCGATGATGATTTTCCAAATGTTCCCAGCAGTACTGGCTCTAGTCGCTATTTACGCGCTGTTCGACAAGCTTGGTCAATACATCCCGTTCTTAGGCTTGAACACGCACGGTGGTCTAATCTTCTCGTACTTAGGCGGTATCGCACTGCACGTTTGGACGATTAAAGGTTACTTTGAAACGATTGATAACTCGTTGGAAGAGGCTGCAGCACTGGATGGTGCAACGCCTTGGCAAGCATTCAGATTGGTTTTATTACCGCTGTCTGTACCAATTCTAGCGGTTGTGTTTATTCTTTCGTTCATCGCAACAGTAGGTGAAGTGCCTGTAGCATCTATCCTTCTAACCGATGTGAACTCTTACACGCTAGCGGTAGGTATGCAGCAATACCTATATCCTCAGAACTACCTATGGGGTGACTTTGCGGCAGCGGCTGTACTTTCAGCACTTCCGATTACTATCGTGTTCTTACTTGCTCAACGTTGGTTAGTTGGCGGTTTGACGGCAGGTGGTGTAAAAGGATAAGCTGTACCCTATAAGAAAGACAAAGAGCGACCTTCTAGGTCGCTCTGTATTGGCATTTTTATTACATCATTTGGTTTGGCCGCCGATCAGTAATAAAAATAACCCTCAGGTTACGCATAGCTGGCTACTAATCAGGTTCCTTACGCTATTAATGATTAGTGGTTTTTGTAACTCTAACCCAGGTATTTACTTGGGTTTTTTTATGCCTGCTACTTTTTGCTTTCTACTTTGTCCGGATGTTCGTTTTACCTGTCAGTTTTTGTGCTCATAGCTGCTTTAGCCATTAAAGTTTCGAGTCACTTCTCTCCCGAATCTCTCCTGCCTCATTCCTCTTACAGGATGGCATGAACGAGTCTCACAAATCAGACACTCAGTATAAGGGGCAGTTGCTCTATTGATATATTGCTAATATTTCAATGCGTGATACTTCAATGATTTGTATGCAACGATTAGCCTGATTGCACAGAAAGTGTCTATAACGGCAGGCTACTGTTGATGCATTGTGAATGGCTATCACTTGTAGTTATTGGTTTGCTTGGAAGTATCTTTCGATTCAAAGATAAGGGGGAATCGGGTGTTGAGGTTAGAATTCTCTACTAGAAGGAGCACAGCCAAGATGCTGCAACAGCACATAGATGCTTTCTTGGTCGAGTGCCACACGACGAAATAGATCCGCAAACGTCTGGTCACCACCAAAACAAGTTTGGATGTAGTGGTTAATTTCGTTGCTGTCGTAGCCTTCGACGTACAAAGTTCTAACCCATTGGTACTCAACCGCCTTTAAATTGTTCAGTGTAGATTCGCTAAGAGTGGGACGTGTGACGCTCAAGAGTGGCTCCAGGAAATTCAAATACATCCATTATGATTGGCGGTATTTAAACAGAGCAAAATGACGACTTTATTACAGTCAAAATAAATCCGCGAACAAGTGCCGATTCATTTCAACCTTTGGCTGGGCATCACGCTCTAATAGATCGTATTAGATCTACTGAGGCTTTGCATGTAAAGAGCGAGGGTATTAGATCAACCAATGCCAAGCAGGTGCTTGGCATTGTAATATGGTTTTGTAGCGTAGCGTGGTTGGTAAAGTTTACTTAAGGTACTTAACGTGTGCTTCCATCTCTTCACCGATCTGTTTTCGCATGTTCATTAGGCGAATAGCCGAATCTCTTAATTCGATGTCTTCTGGTGTTTCTGGCACCCACTCCGGCACCTTAGTCGGGTTACCATTTTCATCAACAGCGACCATAATAACGATACAGTGAGTCGTTAGGCGGTTGTTGAGTTCTTTAGGGTCGCTGGCTTGAACGTCGATAGCGATGTGCATAGAAGATGAACCGGTATAGATAACCTTCGCACTTACCTCTACAAGGTTGCCAACATGGATCGGAGCTACGAATCGAATCCCCCCTGCGTAAGCGGTAATACAATATTTACCACTCCACCCAGCAGAACAAGCGTAGGCTGCTAAATCGATCCACTTCATTGCTGCACCACCATGAACTTTACCACCAAAGTTCACATCCCCAGGTTCAGCTAAAAAACGCAGAGTAACGTCTCGTTTACCATCTGGTCGGTTATTGTTACTGCTCATCTATCTTCCTTCATTATTATTGTGCTGTATAACATGCTTGTTACTTGCTAATAACAATATACTTAAGATGACATAAATTAAAGCGGTGTTTCTCACGATTAAGACTATTTTTTCAAACAGGTGACGAACGGATGAATATTGATGTTTAAAGGCGTTAGAGGCGAGTGGCAAACGCGGATGAAGCAAGATTGAGCAGGTGCCTAACCATATTGAGTAAGAACCAATAAATGTTGAGCTGACAGCTAGAAAGGTCGATTGCAAAAAAAAACACCTAGCGTAATGCTAGGTGTTTCTAAGCCGTTTGGTACTCATTGCGGTACCTTATTTTGTTTTAGCCAACTAACCGCTGTTTATCTGGTTTAGTTAAATTATTTTAGTCTTTTTACCACTAAAGTGGTAGTTAAAACTATTTGTTATTCAGCTCATTTTTACTCTTGGATAAAGTATAGATCCTTCGCGTAGATATTTCCTTTCGGATTATTGTTAGGGAAGCCTTTGAGAGTATTTCGCACTAATCGGGTGTGATTGTAATGATATAAAGGCATAACTGCTGCAGATTCGTTAAGTAGCGATTCAGCCTGCTGGTATAAAGTAAAGCGTTTAGACTGATCTTCCGTTTTACTTGCTTTCTGTAAGAGCTCATCGTAATTGGGATTGCAGTAGCCACTTTCGTTTGCCGTGTGACCACAAGTGAACGCCTCTAACAGTGCCGAAGGCTCTGGATAGTCACCAAATGCCCATGAGCGAGCTAGCTGATAGTCGCCACTCCCTTTCGCTGCAACATAGGCTTTCCATTCCATGTTCTCTAACTCGACTTTTACGCCAAGTGGCTTCCACATCGAGGCAATCGCTATAGCTATCTTTTTGTGATTCTCACTGGTGTTATAAGTCAGTGTGAATTTGAGTGGGTTGCTCTCGTTGTATCCAGCGTCAGCAAGTAGTGTTTTGGCTTTGGTTAAACGCTGCGTGCTGTCTAAAGAATTGAATTTGGATAAAGGCGCTGTGTAGTCAGGAATATTATTCGGCGTCACGCTGTATGCTTCTGGCTCACCTTGACCTGTCACTTTCTCGACCAGAATCTCCCGATTGACGGCCATGCTCAGTGCTTGGCGTACTCTTACTTCATCAAACGGTGCATGACGTGTATTGAATGAATAGACGTAAGAACCCAATAGAGCTTGCGCTTTGATCTGTTCAGGACTTTCTTGGATTAATTTCTGGTAGTACTCAAGCTGAACGCGATTGGTCATATCAATTTCACCCGCTTGATAACGGATAAGCTCAGCATTTTGAGATGATAAGCCCAAATAGGTCACCTTGTTGATGACTGTCGATGTGTTATCCCAATAATTTGGGTTTCTCACGACTTCAACGTATTCGTTGGGTACCCATTTACTCAAAGTGTAAGCACCGTTGGTCGCGATATTTTCTGCGCGAGTCCATTGGTCGCCTTTCTTCTTCACCAATTCAGCGGGTAGAGGGAAGAAGGTTTTGATGCTCATTAAACTCATAAAGTAGGGCGTAGGTTTTGAAAGTGAAATTTCAACCGTGCGCTCATCTAATGCTTTGATGCCAAGCTCAGAGGGATTTTTGTCTCCTGATAGAATCTCGCTAGCGTTCACGATGTTAGCCGTCGAAAAAACAAAACCCGTGTTGTTACCTGTTTTCGGAGACACTGCGCGCTGCCAACCAAAGACAAAATCAGACGCTGTGACTGGATCGCCATTCGATCATTTGAGGTTCTCTTTCAATACAAACGTCACGGTTTTGCCGTCTTTGCTGATAGACCACTCTTTGGCTTGCCCTGGGATGATTTGCCCATCACTGTCCTCAATCACAAAGCCTTCAAACATATCATTGACGATAATGTCACCGGGCATACCTGAATTTACGAAGCTTGGGTCTAGTGTGTTGGGCTCTGCGCCATTACCACGTACAAAATGTTGTTCCTCAGCTAATAGTTCTTCAGCTAATGGCACATCAGCAGGAACAGTGGCAGAAAAACTTGAAGCAGATGACAAAGCAAGCAGGGACGAGATGATCACAGGGAGCGTTGGTTGAGTCATTGTAATTCCTTTTACAACTTAAACAGTACTTAATACATTAAACCTGAGTCGGTAACATGTTGCAACCACAATGAACGCGTATTAAAGCATTTGAAAGGCTTGTGAATAAAACAACAGTGCCTACTTCGGAAGTAGGCACTGTAAGAAAAGTGAGTTTGAATATTTACCCTAATGTGAGCGTTGGGTAATGCGTTTAGCTTTGTTGAGGGAGAGGAGCCTCAAGCCTTGGTTTTCTTTTGATTTGAGCAAGAATGACACCTGAAATCACCATAACACCACCAATGATGTGGAACTGGTTAATCTCTTCGCCAAGCCATGTCGCGGCTAATACGATCGCAACAACCGGAAGCAAGTTCATGAACATCGCGCTTGAGTCAGCACCAATGGTGTCAATCGCTTTCACCCACATCCAAGGCGCTAAGATTGAAGCGGCAACCGCGGCGTAAGCTATCAATGGGATCGCTTGTTGAGGTGGTAAAAGCTGTTCGCTGGTAAGCCAAAGTGGCGTAAGCATCGCGACAGCAAACAGACCCTGAATGTAAATCACCACCCAGCTACTGATGGGCATTTTCCAGCGTTTCAATAGCACACAGTAAGACGCATAAACAAAGGCCGCAATCAGCATATAGCCATCGCCTTGAGTCAGCTCTTGATGCATGAAGAATAAAGGATCGCCTTTACCTAACATCAGAGCTAAGCCTGACAGTGACAACACACCACCCACAATACTCAAACTAGAAATCGACTTGTGCAACAAAGGAACGCTTAGAAACACACTGATCAACGGGACTAAAGACGTGATCAATGCCATGTTGGAAGCGGTTGTGGTTAAGCCGGCGTAGTAGCCTAGAGATTGGTTCAACACCATGCCCAAAAAGCCGAGGAACGCTAATTTCGATAGGTTTGGCTTAATGACAGCCCACTGCTTCATCACCGGGCGAATACAGAAAGGCGTGAGAATTAACATCGCAAAAAACCAACGGTAAAAACTCATCGCGCTAGGTTCTATGGTGCTTGCAGCAAGCTTGTTGACTATTGCATTGGCGCCCCAGATACAGACTGTAAAAAATGGTAAGAGATAATGCATGTGAATTCCGTGGCGAATGAGTTGATGCGGCTAGTTTGACAGGTCGTTATACTTACAAGTATCTTTAGAAAGACATCAGGCGCGATAGGAAGACAAGTTTGAAAAAACAGTCCAGAAACCTTCATCCATCCTTATCAATTGATAAGGCACCATCCAACGTATTTATGAATTTTGAAGCGTTTCTTTCGAACACTGAAACCCGAGTTCATAGCCACTCATGGGGACAGGTTCAATTGATCAGTGGCGGTATATTAGAGATGGAAGCGGAAAGCACCCGATTTCTAGCGCCGCCACATTTAGCGATTTGGGTACCAGCCGGGGTGATGCATTGCAGTTATAACCGTAAGCCTTTGGACTACTGCTCGCTAAATATCGCCCCAGAACTCACGCAACATCTGCCAGATAAAACCAGCCTTATAAAGATCACGCCGATTGTATCTTCTATTATCGATGACTTTCGCGAGCGTGGAATCAATGTTGCGGAAACAGAGCAAGATCAAAGGCTCGTTCAGGTACTGCTTGACCAACTTGCGCAGCGTGAGGTTGAACACCACTTCTTGCCTTCAACTGATAATAAGTACCTAGCACCAATACTGGCTTCTGTTGAAGAGAACCCAACCGATGAAGTGACGCTGAAAGATTGGGCTGAACGTGTCCACACCACGGAAAGAACCCTTTCTCGCCACTGCCAGACGGAGCTCGGAATGAGCTTTACAGAGTGGCGGCTACGAGTGCGCTACCTTTACTCAATGGACTTGTTGAGAAACGGCCAATCGGTTAAAGAGGTCGCTCTTACATTGGGTTACAACCAGGCAAGCCCATTTATCACTATGTTTAAACGTTACGCGAACCAAACGCCAGAACAGTATAAGAACCGTTTGTTGTAGCTCGATCTTATTCCCAAAAGAACGCATGTTTTCACTAGTTAGTGAGTAGATAGACCATAAGTAAATAGATACACCACAAGTGAATACGTGCAGTAGGAGCTTATGGAATCGCCCCTAATAGCCTGTATATTTCGTTATGTTGTTCGGTGATATCCTCATAGTATTGGTTCAATAGAGCACTGTTGCTGCCGACCTTGAACAGTATGTACGTTTCTCCATCGACCTCGAACCAATTGAACGTTCCATGCTGGTTATACGTGGTCATTGTTTTGTTTATCCTCATGAAATATACATCAGCAGCGCAAAACATGCAGACGTACATAAGCCAAAGAAAGAAAAGAAAAACCACGAGCCTAATACTGTTTTTTCTTTTCCTACCTCTTCATTGCCTTGCTGCCAACCAAGTTCACGAACCTGAGCCTTTGTAAGGTTTAAGTCTAGTCTTTCTATGTATCTGTTGAGTTCGTCATTGTGTACTGAGCTAATCATGTTCTATCTCCCCTAATCATTTGACTGGTATTTTAGGGGAGCTCAGTGTTTGGTTAAATTAGATATTTTGTAACAAGCGTTTAGATAAATAGAACACGATGAATAGCAAAAAGCCTCCGTCGTGGAGGCTTTGGTTAAAAGTGGTTTAGTCCATGGCTATCGCTATGTTTAAGCCCAAAAACTAAGTCTATGTCGAAGCTCAAGTCTAAGACTGTGATGGCGATACAAACCGGGTTTTCGATTCGTTTAATTGGTCAAAGAGGCTAAAGAATCCTCTCATATCATCTTTGTGGTTAGTGCTCACGTCAGCGCTTTCTAGCATTTGATCTAAGCTCTTCTCCCCAACAAAGTACTCTGCCCAAGTGCGTTTAGATACGCTGATTTCAAGGTCAGCTTGGCGATTGTAGTCTTCGGTGTCTGAGATAAACTCAGCGACAGTGCTACGTACATGCAATCCCATTGTTGGGGCATCCGAGTCTTTTATCGTAATTGCCATCATTTGGTCTTCCCCATAGCTTGCGATTGGGTCTAGACGCACTCGAAATTGGCCCACCAACGTCTCGGCTGGGGATCCTATGATTGAATTAGCATCTGAAAACACCACGCTTGGTATTTGGACTTTTCCTTCTAATTCAAGAGCCTTGGTTAGATACCAAGATCGGGGGATTGATGCCTCTGTTTGGTAGCCCATTTGTCTTAATGTGTCTGCCAAAAGCTGCTTAGCTTCTTCATCGTTCGGGACAACACGGACTAAGTAGCCGCCGAGTTCTGCTGACCATGCGAGTTCATTGTTGGCAATAGTCTTGTTTAGCTCTTGTTTTACCGCGTCTACTCCCCCAAACCCTTCAATGATTTTCTTAGCTTGAAGATTCGGCTCAATACGGTTCAAGGTTTCAGCTTCACCGTTAAACCAACCAAGCGCATGGTAATAGATGTTTTTCGGATAATAAGAAAACTCACCATAAGTCATCTGGTTATGGGGTAATTCGGCGAGATCTTGTGGTAACTGAACCGAGTAGGTTAACTCTTCAGGTGTTTTACCTTGCAGAATCCCTCGAATAGTTTGGTCATAGAGGTACATAATTCCATCATAGTAACCGTTCAATGTGGTTTGGATCTCATCATGGCCACTGAGTGGTTCAGTGTGCGTGTTGATAAGGTGTTCTGGATTTAAGTCTCTGATAAGGCGGATACCTTCAGCCCAGACTGTCGGATCACGATACACTGAACCTCTTAATGTGTAGAAGTTCGGGTAAGTTGGCCAGAGGTGGTTGTTGAGTACCGTTTTGGACTCAGGCAGATAGACGATCACTTGATCGTCGGTATCACTATCAAAGTCGGTGTAGAAAACCATCTCGACACCATCAACCGTCATTGTTTGGCCTTGTGTCACAGGAGTATTTACTGGCACAAACCCTTGTGTTTTACCTATCGGTGTTGGGGATTTTGCATCAGGCCCCTCAGCAGGCAGGAGCACCGAAAATTGCTCATAGGCACGGGCTGTTAGCGTTGGTGATAATTCAGGAATCGACGCACCTAATCCACCGCTTTCTAGAACGTTTTTGTTGATCTCTGGATGACCAATCACTTTGAGCTCGCCATCAAAGGCTTGTTGAATCGCTTGTGCACCAAATACATAATGAGAATGGCTATAAATGACGGTGTGGATCGGCTTTTCACTAATGTGTTTGCGTACTAATTCCAAGATCTCCGTTGCTTCTTCAATGTCGTCACCAGAGTCATAAATGATAAGGCCAGTTTCGCCCTCAATAACTGTTTTGTAGCCGAAATGATAGCCAGTGATTGCCCAAACTCCATCTGTTACTTGTTTGATGTACGCCTCTTCAGGCTGAGTCTTTGCTACGTTTTCTATCACCGAAGCATTCACTACTCCGCCATTGTTATACTTAGTCAGCACTACTTCACTGTCGTTATATACGTTTTGTGGAGAGGTAAACATCGTGTCTTGAGCGATGGCAGTTGCGCTTAATGAAGCTGTCAGAATGAATAGCTTGATTGATTTTGTTGTTGAATTAAGTTTCATTGGTTTTCTCATGGTTTAATACTGTCCGAATTAATTCTGATGACCGATACTAAATTTAATGTTCCTCTTACTATTTTATTTATTAAACTAGTAAGAAGTTAAATAAGTGATTGAGTGTTGTCTTTTTATATTGTTTAGCTATTTAAACGCATAACCAATATAAAGAAGAAAACTAAATAGCCTGTTAATACCATACTTGCTGGTAAGTATTTCATGTAAGCTCCTTATCTTTTCTTCATTTAATATCGCATTTGATTTTTAGACTTAGTAGGAATTAGAGAAATTCATTATTGCTACTTAGCTATAATCAAATTTGAATTTCTCTAATTCATAGTGCTAATGGGTTCGGACGTGAATAATAGCCTCAGTTCGCCAATCACGGCTTTTAGAATCATTACCGGAGTTACTATGAAAACCAAATCACTACGCACTGTTATTCCTGCATTGCTACTCAGCTTATCAAGCACAGCGGCGTTCGCTGGAATGGAACTGCAAGAGCGAAAGGTTCCGACCCCAGCAGGTATATCGACAGAGTTTGCTCAGTTATTTGAGAACAGAGTTATCTCACCGGCAATTCCTGTTCCTAACAACACGGCAGAGTGGTTGGCGTTACAAGCCCAATTCGATGCGCCAGGTATTAAGATTGCTCAACAAGCTCTAGAGCGCTTGGACGTTACTTATGAAGCTAAGCAGTTTGCCGGAGTCGATACGTTCTTTGTGACGCCGAAGAATATCGCCCCTGAATACAAAGATAAGTGGCTAGTACATATCCATGGTGGTGCATTTGTTTTCGGTGGGGGTGAATCAGCTTTACGAGAAGCTATTTGGGTTGCGAACGGGCTTGGTGCACAGGTGATCTCTGTTGACTATCGTCAACCGCCACTGCATCCATTCCCAGCGGCAATTGATGATGCAGTTGCAGTATGGAAAGAGCTAATAAAAACTCAATCACCAGAATCAACAGCGATTTTTGGCACATCCGCAGGCGGTAACTTAACGTTAGCAACGACACTTAAACTGCAAGAGCTCGATCTTCCCGCACCTGGCGCATTGTTTGTTGGGACACCTTCCGTCGACCTTAAAGAGACATCGGATTCATGGTTAACGATGCAAGGCTTAGACCCTCTAGGTCAGCGAGAAGGGCTGATTGAGGGCACTTTCGATGTTTATGCTGGTGGAGAAGCGCTTGATAATCCTCTTATTTCACCAATATACGCTGATATTGATGAATTCCCACCAACGATATTCATTTCAGGTACTCGAGATCTCTTGTTAAGTGATACGGTTCGTATGCATCGATTATTACGTAGTGCAGACGTAGAAACTGACCTGCATATATATGATGGCCAATCTCATGGTGATTATATGAGTGGTATCTTAATCGATATGCCAGAGTCTGAAGATGCTATTAATGAGTTAGGCCAGTTCTTTAATAAACATATCAACTAGTTTATTTCAGCAAGCTAATATTGAATCACACGGATGTGAATTTTTATTTGGAGGATATAATGACAACGTTATTCACTTCACTTTTAAAATGTATATCCACGTTACTACAAGCTAATTATCATTACTCTCAACATCTATCTGTCATGGATCATTCTTATTCGCTAGCCCCTATGTTTTCATTGGAACAAAGTGATGACGGGAGATCGTTGTGATAAGACGTTTTTATTCGATGTTAGTAGCCGTTTTTCTAACCATACCCTTATGTCTAACCATACCTAATGCGCTAGCCATGCCAAGTATTGCTTTGGAGCTCGCCGACACGTCGAGCCCCAAACATACTCTTTCGAGCTTCATCAGGGATTCGAGTGTGGTTATCGAGCATTGGAAAAATGAAACACTGCATCTTAAAGAAGCGCAGCATGCTTATTCACAAGTGATCAGAACCATGGATTTGTCTATGGTTCCGAATCGAAGCCGAACAGTTGTCGTGATGGAGAAAATAATTCTTCTTCGTGAGTTGTTGGATCGAATTGATCAAGGTACTCATCAGCTAGTGCCAAATGTCGAGCAAATAAGGGGAGAAGATATTGATCACTGGCGTTTAGGCAATACTGAGATCGTATTGTCTCGCCAAACTCTAGGCGATCGAACCGATCAGTTCCTATTTAGTTCTAACACCATTCAAAGCCTTTCTCGGTGGTATAGAACGATGTCAGTCCTTCCGTACTATGCCAAAGCTCGTCCAGACTATTATCAGGAATTTCTGATTAGCCCCGGACCTATGTTCTCTAAGCAATTTGTTCTTGCTTTACCTTCATCTTTTAATCAACTTTATGGGCCGCTTCCTTTATGGCAATGGCTTGCACTCACTGGCGTTTTGTCACTATGTAAGATAATGATAAGAATTAGCTTTTTGCTTGGTGAACGCTGGAATCGTCGCTGGGAAGGAAAAGGCTTGAAATGGCGGGCAGGTCGACTGTTGTCGCTAGTGGGCGTGGTGAATTTGCTGTTTTTAGCAAGATGGGTGATTGATGATGGGATATGGATTACAGGTGGTGTTTATCAGCTGTTCACCACCTTCTTCTTACTGGCTCAGTTCTTCTTCGTCTCATGGCTTATTATGGCCATTTTCAACTATTTCGCTGATATTTATGTATTCAAAAAGCACAATGGAAAGCACGTAGATTCGTCACTGATTACCGTATTAGCACGTATATTTGGCGGGTTGACGATCGCGATTCTTGGCATTTATGTCATCGAATTTATGGGGTTCTCAATCTCCCCAATATTGGCAGGTTTGGGTGTGGGTGGCTTAGCGGTTGCACTGGCCATTCGCCCTATATTGGAGAACGTAATCAACGGATTAACGCTTTATGCTGACGGGGGCGTAAAGATTGGTGAGTTTTGTCGTTATGGAGACAAACTAGGAACCATTGAGAGTATTGGTTTGCGTTCGACTCGAGTCCGGACGCTAGAGCGCTCTTTAATTACCATTCCTAACTCGGAATTTGCCAACATGGAAATTGATAACTTGGAGCGACGTGATAAGCGACGCATGGATCATGTGTTGAGATTGCGTTCCGAAACCACCCTTGAGCAATTACGCGTACTGATCGTTAATCTGCGCCGGTTGTTACTGCAACATCCAATCATCGAAGAAGATCCAGTTCGAGTGAGGCTTATGGGTGTTGGGGAATACTCCATCAATATCAATCTGATGGCTTACATTAGCTGTCGTGACCATGAAGAGTTCATGGCTGTCCAAGAGGATATTTTGTTTTCTGTATTGACCCAAGTCGAGAGCATTGGTGCGAAGATAGCTCACTCTACGCAATATCAACTTGTGGATGTAAATGCCAATGACAATGAGGAACAGAAACGAAAAGCCGAACAGGTTGTTGCGCAGTGGCATGAAGAGCAAGCCTTCCCATTTCCTGATTTCAGCTTTGAATATAAGTACGAAATTAAAAATACCATCATGTATCCGGCGGCAACCTCTGCTGTGCGCCCACCTTCTGCTTAACGCAGTCTCAGACACGATTAACCTAAAGACACCTTGCCCCTAAAGACAACGTGCCCCTAAAGCGATCTATATATCGCTTTATGGGCCAGAGCTTATCGTTAATAGTTTTTTAATTGAGGCCAGAAATCCCGCTCGCTATCGACCGTCAGGTTGAACAATACTATCAAAGTAGCTCTGCATGGTTTGATGCAATAGTTGGTGAAGTGGGAAGCCTCGCTTGGATTGCAGGTAGCCGCCCTCTACACCAATTTGGCGCATTTCTTTTGGTAAATTAGGTAATGGGTAACAGCGGAGTTCCGAATCATCTTCCGTCATAAAACTGCTGCCAAAAGAGAAGGCATCTGAATTTCTGAGCTTGCTTCGTAATACTGTGAGGCTATGCGTCGCCAGCACAATATTCGCGTTGTAGCCTTTTGATATATAGAGATCTTCAATCGGAGCACGCTTGGTGTTAATGCCATCAATTAAGATTCTTGTTATTGGTAGGTGATGAATGTCTTCCCATTCACTGCTTTTACTTAACACAGGGTGATCTTTACGCGCAATTAGGCTCAATTTTACTTCGGTGAGCTTATGTTGGTAGATATCTTGAGGTAATGGAATGCCTGAAAGTTGTAGTAAATAATCGACTTGTCCATTCAGTACTTCTACCAAGCTTTTATCTTGCCAGTAGACCAATTTAAAGCTCGCTTGTGGTAAAGCTTCTTGTAGAACCCTAAAAACCCCATCGCCATACAGTTCAAGTAGAAATATGTTTAATGCAATAGTGACTTCGCCGGTAAATATTTTAGGGTCAAAGTTGTGGTAGGACTCAACCACTTTTATCAAAGGGGAGTACATTTCATCGGCCGCTTCGGCGAGTTTCTCTGCCAATTCTGAAGGCTCGACGCCGTGTGCTTTACGAAGAAAAAGCTGGTCGCCAAAAGTTTCTCTTAACTTAGCCATCCCTCTGCTGACACTGGTTTGCGATATACCAAGCTTGTCTGCTGCTGCATGGGTATTACGAGTTTCAACAACCGCTTTAAGTAACTTGAGCAGATTTAGGTCTAAGTCTTGAAGTTCTTTCATGGGTTACCTTTTCGTAATGAAGTTCGAAAGCGTAACCTAAGAATAAGGGAAATTAGCCTTTGTTCAATAGTTTAAGAACGATATGTGTTAAAGAATGTTTGATACGGTTCGCAGCAATGCGCTGTGAGCAGAAGTTATCTTTCAACGAAAGGCGTTCTAAATATCTTGAGTAAGTAAAAGGAGGGCTAGCAACATCCGTGTTACTAAAGGCGCTTAGGGCATGATGTGATACAAGAGCTTCGAGTTAGAGTACTCGTTTTAGGTAGATTCAAGGGCCTTATAGTGAATGAGTGTAGCTACAGCGCATAGGTGTAGTGAATGCCCACCTTGTTGTCGGTTTCATCGTAGATACTATACTTAAATGAAATGTTTTGGTTATCTGCGATTTGGTATGAAAAATTACCTTCCCAGTCTAACGTGTTGATTTTAAGTGTTTTGTCACTCAAAGACGTCGTGTAGATAGGTGCTATCATCATAGAGACTTGCTCTGTAATGGTAACGACACCGTACAATTGCGCCATAGCAATAGGTACGTCTTTATTAAGGTTATCGCTGGATATGACACCCGCGCCAAGAGTCGGTGCAATCAGTAGTCGTTCATGCAGCGGCAGGACTTGCATCGCGTTCAATACGAAAGTGTGTGTGTCATGTCGGTCATCATATAAATAGTCTCCCATAACGCCACTACCGAAATTGGTGCTCAGTGCCGCGGCTCTGACTCTGTATGTGTCAAAACTGTTTAGAGACTGAGCAAAAATCAATCCCGCCCAATCGTCATTGATTGCTCTAGCATATCCAAATCCGGCATCAAGGCCTTCATTGCTGTACCCTAATTGAAGGGAGCTATAAGCGGCAGCCGGGTCGGTGAAATCAATGGGTGTTGTTTCAATGGTCGCTTCTGTAAACTCTTCTACCGCGGACTCAAAATCAATTGTGTTTTCATCAGCAATGGAATAAGCGCTGATAATACAGCTCAGTAATATTAGTTTAGCTTTCAAAGTGGCTCACTTATTTAAATATTTTAAAATTAGGTATTAAAAAATGAGCTGCCTATTACCGGCAGCTCTAATGATTTAGAATGAATGTTTAAAAGAGAATAATGAAAGGTTATTACCATCATCATATTGATAGCTATAGACGAGCGCGCTTGTGCTATTTAATTGATAACCAAGTTCTGCCGTGTAATCCCAATCTCTAAGCGTCGATTGGTTGCCATTCTTTTCTTTCACTTTACCTAAGCTGTAAGTGTATTCCGGTGTGAATCCTACCCACATGCTAGGGTTCAGTTTGTAAGTCATATCAAGTGATGCACTGGTGTAGTAAACACTGCTGCTCATCTGTTGATGCTTCAGGTTGCCAAGCGTTACTTGAGGTACAACAGAAAACTGTTCGTTAACCGTATTGGCCTTGTAGAGACTGAAGCTATAGTCATTCGCGCGCAAATTATCGGATTGGAAGTTGGTATCATGTTCATACTCAAAAACAAGCCCTAAGCCATCGCTTCTTTGAAAATCAAATCCCAATTCGTGGTTATCAAAATTGTCGTCACTGCTATATGAACTTAGCAAACTCCAATCGTTATTTAGTGACTTGGCATATTGAAGGCCAATATCAAAATCGTTGCTGCCGTAACCAATATCAAACCCCGAATAATGTTGTTTAGAGTCAGAGAAATCAACATTGTTATTTGCAAGGACTAAAGGTGAAGAAATAAGTGATGCAATTAATAGAGATGTTTTAGTTAGTTTCATAAATATAAATCCAAGTTGTGTTTGTTTATGCCGCTATTTTAATTTACTGACCGGGGAATAGACTATGAATTACAGCGATTCATATTTGCTAAACGTATATACCCAAGCACCTTGAGGTTACTTGGGTATAGACATAAAAAAGCCCCAACCAAAAATGGCTGAGGCTCAAAATTGGGCGGTTTGTTTACTTATAAGAGTTCATTGATCTCAAGAACGATTTCTTGAATCCCGAGAGTGAAAAACTGCACTCCCATACAGATCAATAGGAAGCCCATAATTCGGGTAAATGCATTGATGCCATTTTGACCAAGCGCTTTGAGCAGAGGGTACGCCATGGTTAATGTGAAGGTCGCAATAAGTGCAACGAGAGCAAGCCCTGCGACTACACCACCATAGACGCTAGTCATACTTGTGTGGTTTTTATAAGTAGCAATTTGAGCGGCCAGGCTGATGATCATCGCCATAGAACCAGGGCCACACAGTGAAGGAATGGTTAAAGGTACTAGTGCTATTGAATCTTGCCCAGAGGGGGCGGCTCCATTGTCGGGGCGAGGAAACAGCATATTGAAACCAATCGCGACAATGATGATGCCACCACCTAAACGCAAGCTCGGTATTGAAATACTGAAGAGTTCGAGTACCGATGCACCAATGAAGAAGGTGATGCACAAGGCAATGAAAAGATAGACTCCAGTCGTTTTGGCTTGCGACACAATATAGCTCTTATCTCGTCCTTTACTCAATCCGAGTAAAACCGTTGCTGCTGCGGGTGGGTTCATGATGGGTAATAGGCCAAGAACCGTGAGTGTCATATAGGTGAACAATGTTTCTAAATGCATAAGAATCCCCTTTTTGTGGTGGAAAAAAAAGTTAAATCACAGTAAAAAAGCGTGTGCTAGATACAGAACACTGAAGAACGAAATTGCGTCGGTTAAGGTTGTCAGCACTGGGCTTGATAGCATGGCTGGGTCGAAGTTGAGCCGTTTTAGTAGCAAGGGCAATGTACCTCCAATCACGACGGCAAGAGTGGAAGAAAGTGTGTAAGCAATGGCGATAACCAATGGCAATCCAGAGTGCTCCCCGCCAAGCGTGAACAGCGTAAGCAGAGCCAGAACACCACCAATTAGTATTCCATTGATCGCGCCGATTGGAATCTCTTTCGCGACCACATACAGCAGGTCTTTGGCTGAGATCTGCCCCATAGATAATTCACGTATCGACACTGCAACGGATTGATTCCCGGCCGCACCAGAAAGATTGGCGACAAGCGGCAACACGGCCGCTAAGACGGCAATTTGTTCAATGATGGGTTCGTAAATAGCAATGATTGAAATCGCGGCATAACTTAAGGCGACTGAGGGCAATAAAAAGGCGAGTCGACGTAGGTTACGTTTTAGTACTGGCATGGTGCGAGACTCATCACCTCCAAATACACCGGATTGCTCCAGCATTTGCTGCTTCGAACGTTGGTATAAGGCTTCATTGAGATGTTTAAAACCGACGATGCCTATTTGGAAACCTTGTTCATCAACGATGGGAACAACGGGGTGTAAAGTGGTGTCCAGCATACTTTTAATCGTATTTAGATCCGTGTCAGGGCTGATAACGGGCACTGTGGTATCTATGTATTCCCTTAATGGCGTGCCACGTGGCAGCAGCAGTACATCACGGATCTTCAGCCCACCTAAATAGCTGCCTTCAGTGTCATGCAAGTAAACGTAGCGCCACTCTAGTCGATCTAAATTGTGTTCTTCTGCGCTTAATATTGCGCTCAAACTGTCGATGGTAGCGTCTGCTGCCAGTTTGAGGACTTCGCTTTTACAAATCCCTCCGGCAGAGTCTTGTGGGTAGCTCAAGGCTGCACGCTCTTCGTCTTTCCATGTTGAAGGTAGGGCTTGCCTGAGCTGTTTTTGTAGGTCGCTTGGCAGCTCATTGAGTAGCAGCCGGCGGTCTGCGGAATGCAAATATTGAAATAGCACTATGGTGCTACTCTCAGATAGCTGACTGATCAGCCATAGAAGCTCGGGATCAGATAAGTGATCAAGTAAGTTGGCAGCAAGGCTTGGGTTTACTTCGCTTAATAGAGTCCAAGTGGCGATACGTTGCTGGTCAGAGAGCTTCCTTAAGACTGATGGCAGTTCGACGGGTTCAGCCTCTAGAAGCGTTTGATTCAGTCGTTTAGCCTTTCTTAGAGTTAGACACTCCGGTATTTTTAGGTACAGCTTTTCCGCCCCTTCTGATGAAAAAGCTAATGTAATTAATGTCATATGTTAGACCTTTGACAATAAGTGAGAATACAATTGAAGCGATTTTTATTCGGATGTTTGTGGTTGTCGCTTCTTGGTCGCAAGCCGAATAAAGAGGGCGATAAATGCGGTAACCATCAGGATTAAACTGCCCATTAAGAACCACTTTGTAATCAACTCTTGATATTGCGAGACGAATGGGTGTCGCATGATCCACTTTCCTATCAGCAATAAACTGAAGACCCATGTAATCGAGCTAGTGAAGCTAACAATCAGCGTTCTTATTGCGCTGAGTTGTGCAACGCCCATTAACATTGGGGTCAGTACGCGAACAAATGGGACAAACCGCGAAACGAACAGGGACAAAAACCCGAATCGGTTTAATAGTTTTTTTGCCTTGGGTAACGATTCATCTGGCAGTGTTTGTTCAGCTTTACGCATGAACGGAGTATTGTGCAGCCAGCGCCCTTGAAGGTAGGCAATGATACTGCCCAAAAAAGAGGCACTGGTTAGAAGCATTAGAGCACTTGAAAAATCAATCGCGCCCAAACCAACCATGCCCCCGACAAACAGCACTAGGCCGTCACCGGGTAGTGGTAAGAAAACAAAACTCGACTCAAGGAAAAGCACGACACCAAGCAAAAGCAATAAAACGTGCAGTGAATTCAATTCAAGTAAGGCATCAAAGTCTTGCAGCCAAATCGCGGAAATAATCTCTTGCATGGAAACTCCAAGTTAACGTGGGCTCTGGCTGTTGATAGCCGGAGCCCACAATGCGTTTTAATCAAACATCAAGATGATGTAGGCAAAGAACAGGATGAGGTGGGTTGCACCATTGAGCGAGTTAGTTCGCCCGCTGCTAAAGCTCACGCTTGTCATTAATAGCGTTGCACCTAATAACACCATTTCTGCAGGGGCGAGGCCGAGTTGGATGGGTTCGTTCATTACCCCTGAAATCAGCAGAACAGCAGGAACGGTTAGTGCAATAGTGGCGAGAACTGAGCCAAAGAAGAGGTTCATCGCACGCTGTAATTGATTGGTCACAGCGGCTTTAACGGCACCAACCGCTTCAGGTGCGAGAATAATCAAGGCAACAATCAAACCACCTAGAGCCGCAGGTGCGCCCATTTCCGTGATGCCATCGTTAATTGGAATCGCGAGGCTTTTAGCTAACAAAATCACCACCATCAAATAGCTCACCAGCATAATCGTGTGGAATATATTGCTGTGCAGAGGGCCGTGATGTTCGTGATGATCTTCATTATCACCATCAATGAAGTAGTCGGTATGGCTGCGTGTTTGGATGAACAGGAATACGGCATACAAGGCGATCGAAGCGAGCACTAATGTCCAAGTTAGGCTGGTCGACATGTTACCCAGCGAGTCCATACTGGTGAAATTAGGCAGTACCAAGCACAGTAATGAGAGTGGAATAATGGCCACCAAGTACGCTTTTATTCCATCAAGGTTGTAGGTTTGGGTATGGTATTTCATCCCACCGATTAACAAGGTGATACCGACAAAGCCATTAAGCACCGCCATCACGACAGCAAACATGGTGTCACGCGCTAGGAAGGGATTCGATTCTCCAGTCAGCATAACGGACGAGACCATAATGACTTCGAGCAAGACAACAGACAGCGTTAATATAAGAGTACCGTATGGGTCGCCAAGCTTGATCGCCAGCGCATCTGAGTGGCGAACAACCGAAAAAATGGCGCTCATCACCGCGTAAAACAGCACCGCAGTAATCATTATGTAGGCGAACTGAGACAGCTCTCCTGTGAGTAAGTTGTCGCCGATCAGTTTGAAAAATAGAACGGCAACGATGCCAAGTGGCAGTTTGTATTCTTGTTTGAGTACGTTGAGCATGTTGAGCCTTTATTGAGTAACCGAAGGCTCGCTAATGTCCTTTAACGAGAGTAAATCGGGTGAATACTGCAATTTCCTGTGCAGCAAACGGTTCGTTTCAAGTTATGCGTTTAAGCTTTTGCATCTAAAACGATATCTACAAAGCTATGCGTCTAACCATGTTGCTAACTTAAGGTGAACCGATGATTCAGACTATGAATTAGAGAAATTCTTTGTTGCTCTCAGACGACCGACATTCGCCTAATAGCGTGCTAAGTAAGCAGTAAGCAGTAAGCAATGAGCGCAGTAAGTAAAAGCTAAGGCATGCTTTCAAGGGATTCAGTTTCTTCCGGTTTATAGTGGGTTGGTTTCAAGCCCACACGAGTTGGCAAGAGTGTGCCAATAGAGATAGAAGACCATGTCCCACTTAAAATCCCGACACACAGTGCAATGGCGAAACCTTCTAGTGCGATCCCTCCTAACAACCACAATGCTGAGACTGTGACTAAGGTGGTGCCTGATGTGACAAGCGTTCGTGACAACGTTGACACGATGGACTGATCGAGAAGGGCATCGGTTTCTCCGTCTGGCTTCGCACGAAATACCTCACGAATTCGATCTGAAATGATGATCGAGTCATTCAGGGAGTAGCCCATCACTGCCAGTAAAGCGGCCAACACGGTTAGGTTGAATTCAATTTGAGTCACCGCAAAGAGCCCTAGCACAATAACAATGTCGTAAATCAACGCCGCAATTGAACCTAGCGCTAATCGCCATTCAAATCGGTAGCTCAAGTACAACAAGGTAAGAACGAAACAAGCCAAAATCGCTAAGCCGCCTTGTTCGACCATTTCTAACCCAACCTGAGGGCCAATTACGCTGCTGTTAGCAATGTGAAAATTGCTGTCTACTGGCAACAGTGCTTGGTTAAGTGCTTCTCGCAAATCGAGGTCTGTATCATTGAAACGCAGTTGCCAATTTCCCTCACTGCCTGCCGCCGTCACTTGAACATTTTGGCTCAATGCTGAGTCGAGGTGAGATTTGAGCTGAACTTGAGTTACGTTTGGTTTTGTTTGAATATCGGCGACAACACCTCCCGTAAAGTCGAGCCCCCAATTGAACCCCCTTGCAACGATTGATGTAATGGAAAGCGTCAAAAGAATCAGAGATATCATCGTCATCAATTGACGTATTTTGGTGACGTTAATTGATTTGGTCATTACAGTTTCACCTCATGTGAGGTGTCTCTTCCCCACAAATAATTGATAAGAATTCGAGACGCAAATACGCCGGTAAATAAGCTAGTCAGTAGACCTAATCCGAGTGTGATAGCAAAGCCTTGAATTGGGCCGTTACCTATTGCATACAAAGCGATGGCAACGATCATAGTGGTGAGGTTGGCATCGAAAATTGAAGAGAATGCACTATCGAACCCTCGATCTATGGATTGGGAAAAGTTTCTGCCTTCTCGCATTTTGTCTTTGATGCGTTCAAAGATAAGCACGTTGGTATCGACAGCCATCCCCACGGTTAGCACGAGCCCAGCAATGCCCGGAAGCGTTAGCACAGCGCCAGGAATGAGCGCCAATAGGCCAAACAGACACACTAAGTTGATAGTCAGTGCAGCATTCGCAACCCAGCCAAGGCGTCGATACCAACAAGCGATAAATACCAATGTAAAACCAAGCCCTAAGGCGAGTGCAGCAAAGCCATTTTTGACGTTTTCAGCACCAAGAGTTGGCCCGATTGTGCGTTCTTCAACAATGGTGACAGGAGCGGTGAGTGAGCCAGCTCTCAATAGAAGAGCAAGGTTTTGAGCGTCTGCCATTGACCCCGCGCCAGTGATGCGAAAGCGGTTACCCAGCGTTGATTGAATTGTCGCTACGCTGATAACTTCGCTTTGCTCGATGGATTGTCCTGTCTCTGATTGACTGTATTCACTGTACAGAGTCGCCATCGGGTTTCCGATATTGCTGCGCGAGTGATTGGTCATCAGCCGCCCCCCCGTGCTATCAAGAGTGATGTTAACTTCGGGTGTTCCCATTTCTCCTAGGTTGGCGCGTGCATCGATAATATGCTCGCCCCCTAAGATACTGTTTCTATGCAGAATGACAGGTCTACCATCTTGGTCATTGATGGATTTTGTTCGTGCGCTGACATTAGGCTCCACATGGTAAAACGCTAACGATGCAGTGGCGCCGATAATGTTTTTTGCGGATGTCGGGTCTTGTACTCCTGGCAGTTCGATGCGAATTCGATTTTCACCTTGGCGTTGGACTGCGGCTTCGGTGATCCCTAGCTCTTCTATGCGGCCTCGCATTGTTTGAAGATTTTGTGTCACGGTCAGAGTTCGAATCGCGCGTTTCTCTTCCTCATCCATTGAGAGCGTTAAGCGCTCACCAGATTGGCTCAGAGTCCAATTTGGATACTGTGTTCTTAAGTGGATTCGAATATCGCCAAGTAATGCTTCGTTATATCGAGCAATGACCACCTCACCGCTTTCTACACGACCGCGTACACGAAACTCCTGACGAAGGTCGTCGATTACTGATTGCGCGTGAGAATTAAAGACAGGGACTAGGTCAACGTCTAACAGAAATTGCACACCACCGCGCAGATCTAATCCAAACTTAATCGGCTGAAAGCCCAGCGAGGTTAGCCAAGAAGGAGCTGAAGGTTCGAGCGTGAGGGCAACGGTCTCCGATGATTGGATAAAATCGGACATCAAAGCTTGTGCGGGGGCTTGTTGCCCGCTTGAAGCAAACGTCACAACTAACCTATCGTTGTTTTCGCTAACACTGTGAATATCAATGCTATTGTCCACAAGATAACGATATACATCATCAGCGTGTGTCGAATGCGTTTGGTTTGAAATGTGCAAAGCTTCACGTTCACCAAATGCAGAGGGTAGGGCACTGAGAAGCATCAGTACTACAGACAACACGAGAACGATGACCTTCCATTTAGCTGAATAATTTATGGGTGCGATTGAGCGCTTTAACTTCATTTTGGTTGCATCTTATTGATTAACGCATACGTAAATAGCACCAAGCTTATTTATTAAATAAGCACCAGTATTAATCATGTATGAGTTGAAACTAAGGGATCCTAAAGGTTATCGATGGCGCTTTCGGTTTTATCGATAAACCTAACTGTTGGTTACCGAGCTATCTTAGTTTCTTGATTCAATAGAACTATGGGTTAGAGAAATTCATATTTGGTTTGCTCGACTTTGCATATATGAATTTCTCTAATTCCTCGCAGAGATTCGATTTATTTAAAACAATGTAATCTGAATTAATGATTGAGGATAAATCTACGTGGATTGCACAATATATTTAAACGATCGCAAATATAGAGTTTGCGATATTGGTGAAGGGAGATGCACTCTAGTGCTTAGTTACGCAGAAGGTATAGAGTCATTGCATGAGCACTTTAGCCATCAGTTTCTTGAGATAGAAAGAATGATAGTCATCGATATATCAACATGTTGGAGTGGAGAAATCGACACACTGTGCGAAAAGGATCGCTGTGAATTAATCGGAGATGTTCGGTTATTAACGGACATCTATTGGCTCGATGATTTTGAAATTAAAACCGATAAAGGACAAGAAATATTCCAAGGGATTTCTGCACTAGCGCTATCGACTGAATAGAAAACCCATTGATATGTTTGTCTACGGCGTTGATTTTTAAGTTGCTCTAGTTTGTTGGGGAGTGACAAACTAGAGCAACTTGTCTTGGCATAAAATTAGCTTCGAAAGCTGAATACTAGTCATCAATAATTAACGTGAGGTATTGAAAAGTATCAGGAAGCACCTTTTATAAATAAACCGATTGCATATGGGTATTGTTTTGTAGAGTATTAGGGCACTCATTAATGATGGGTCATTAAAACAATAACAAGGATACTTAAAACAATGAAAATGCGTTTAAATCTAAGCCTTTTCCTAATTTCTACAGCTCTTAGTCCAGTTGCGCTAGCTGATATTACATACCCTGATGGCTACTACCTCGAAGTTGAAGGACTCAACGGAAATGCGTTAAAAGATATGCTCGGTGTGATTGCTGCTCGTGGGCAAAAGCAATTAACGTACACTCAAGTTTGGTCTGCATTGAAAGACACCAACGAAGACCCGAACAATCCGAACAACGTGATTCTGTATTACAGCGGCCGTTCACAATCCAAAGACTTTACCTCATCGGGTAACAACGACAAAAATGCTTGGAATCGTGAACACCTTTGGCCTAAATCTTTTGGCTTTAAGCGCAAAGATCAATGGGGCTATACCGATATCCACCACCTACAGCCAACAGATGCCGAGATTAACTCCATCCGTTCAAATAAAGACTTTGATTTTGGCGGTTCGCCATTGAAAAAGTCGCCACTGAACAAAACGGATTACGACAGCTTTGAACCTCGTGATGCAGTGAAAGGTGATACCGCACGTTCAATTTTCTACATGGCTGTGCGCTATGAGGGCAACAACGCAAACATGCCTGACTTGTATCTGGTTGATGATACTTCGAGTACGTCAGGTAAACCTAAAGTTGGAAAGCTATGTACGTTGCTTCAATGGCATAACGCTGACCCAGTAGACAACTGGGAACGTCAACGCCACGAGAAAGCCGTGCAGTGGCAAGGTAACCGCAACCCGTTCATTGATAACCCAAGCTGGGTAAACGATATTTATGGCAGCCGATGTAACGGTTGATTTTATTCTTATTCGTCTGTTAAAAATTAAAGCTTCTCATTTCAGAAATATGCTGTTGGCTTAATACCCCGTCAACTCCATATAGCCAGATCCGGAATGAGAACCTTTAATCACGATTGGCCCCTCCCAATAAGGAACCGACAGCGGCATTTTGGCATTTGGATTGAGTGCCGAGACGGTCAGTTCGATCTGTTGAGTTGGAATCGAAACTTGCCACTCTGTTGGGTAGTCACTCCCGTCGATTTTAGTTTGCTTGATGGCGGTTAAGCTGATGTCTTGCTGCTTAATCGTGATGCCGGAGCCATCTTGATTCATCAACTTCGCATGGGAATAACTGGCTTTGCCTGTTGTTGAGTTTCGAAGCTGAAATACCACCAAACTGGTTTCATCACTCAGCCTTAGCGCAAACCAATCCCAACCTTGTTGTGAGTCGAGTAAAAACTGAGAGCTCCACTCTCTGTCCATCCAACCTTTACCAGACACCTGATGCGTGATGCCATCAATGGTTACTTCGCCCGATACATCGATGAATGGTTGGCTGTAGTAATAGGAAGCCACTTTGCCATCGCTACTTTTAGTGCTGTAGCCTTGTTCGCCTTGCTTTTGATAAGGCGCGTTGTTGGTTAACTTAAGCGAGTATCCAAATTGACCCGAGTTAGCGACCAATGTAGCTGGGAACAGGTCATCGGTCGTCGACGTCCATTGCCAGTCATCAAGATAGACACGAAATGGTGAAGCGCTTACTCCTGCCAGTTCTGCTTGGTTACGTGACCACTTTTCATCGGCGTAGTGTTTGTCTCCGGTCGTGACGGCACTATGTGTCATGTAGATCTGCTGACTTTGCCACGCGGTTTTCTTATTACTATTGCCACTGTCCTGTGGTGCAGAGGCGAAGCGGAATTGTGTCCATTGCACGCCTAACGCATTGCCTTCTTCATCAATCAAGTTTGCGGTTAAATACCACCATTCATGACGAAAATTAGGGTGTGCTTGATGGTCGGCAGGGAAGGTGATCTCGATACCTTTTACTACCGGAGAAAATTGCGCTTGATCGATTGCCGTTTCATTCTCGGTTTGTGTTTCAGTACCGAGTATCGAACCCATATTTTGAGCTGATGGTTGAGTGGACTCCTCACACCCTAAAAGGAGTAAGATGCCAAATGTGAGAACGAAAACTCTCATTGATCGATTCATCACAACACCTCACTTTGCAAGCTGGATACCACGGGTTTGCTGACCAAACGCCACAGTGGAATCAAGGTCGCGAACACAGCTACTAAAATGGTGATGGCTGCGATGCTGAGTGCATCACTCCAATCCCACACATAATTTAAACTCCAACCAAAGGCGCGCAGGGTAACGATGTCCGTCAACACATAACCGACCATAGCGCCGAGTGGTAAGGCGATAATCAGAGTGAAGGCGACCAGAACAACGATTTGCCCGACCACCATCGCCATCAATTTTTTCTGACTAACACCGAGCGCATACAGCCTTGCAATAGCGGCTTTGCGTGCATCGAGCAACATGAAACAGGCGCAGAACAACCCAATCACCGCCACCATTAATGTGACGCCATTAAGCGCCCGAGTGATGGCAAAAGTTTGTGAGAATATATCTAAAGCGATCGATTTGATCTGCGCTTGATCGTAAAGCTGACTTGGGTGCAGATTGAGTTGTTGGCGTAGCTGTTCGTACACCACTTGTGGGTCGCCAGATACTTTGATTCCCAAGCTGGTGGGTAAGTCAGTAAACCCGCTTTCGAGCCATAAATTAGGTGCAAGCAACACTTCACCATTCGGTGAGCCGTAATCGTGGAAAATCGCCCCGACGATGAGTGTTTTGTCTTGGATCGCGTCGAGCTTGAGTCGGCTTCCAAGGGACAAGCCGAGCTTCACTGCCGTAGGCTCGCTGATTGCCACTAATTCACCTTGGTAAAAGCGCGTCCAGAAATCATCAAGGTAGGATTGGAATACCATGGTTTGCTCAAGTGTGTCTTTGTCTTTGGTTCCGAGCAAAGTCGGTAAACCCTGCAAGTTATCGTCGACATAATATTGCTTATAAACGGTTTCAACATTTTCAAACTGCTCTAACGCACGTTCCACATTCGCGATTTCACCTTGGGCAGGGCTAACGTAAATATCGGCATGTAAGCGCTGCTCAAGCCATTGCTTTAACGTGGATTCAAAGCTGCCGACCAAGGTATTCATTCCCATGTTAGCGGTGACGGCGAGAAGCAACGCCATCATGGCAAGTGAGAGAGGGGAGATAAGTTCACGCAGCTCAGCGAACAGATATTGTATTAACCCCGATTGGGTACGTTTTTCGCTCCAGTTCGCTAGCACGCTGAGTGTTTTGGGCAAATACAAAGGAATCGACACCACTAACACACCGAGCCATGCCATGGTGAAGCGATGATGTTCGCTGAGCCATAACCCCGCTAACGCGATAACCGTCAGCACCAAACCGATAGTAAACAACTGGTTTTCGTTTGAAGCCTCTGGCGCTTGGTAAAAACCACCATGGGAAGAGAGTGGTTGTCGAATACGCTGCTTAAAGTGTTGCCAACATGCAACTAACGTAGCCGCTAACGTAAGTAATAAAGCTTGTACCAACCATTGCCACTGCCATGTGCCGGGAAGCAGTGTTGCACCATAAAGTTGCTCAAGCGTTATTGCGACGGTGGGATGTAGCCAATGGCTGAGTTGAATGCCGAGAATGAAACCAAGCGACGCGCCCAGTGTGACTAAAACAGTCAGCTCGACTAACAGAGCTGAAAATACGATGCTTGGCGCAATCCCAGCTTGTTGAATTTGTACCAACAGCCGATTACGTTTCAGCAAACTGTACTTCACACCGTTGTAAGCGATGAACAGGCCAACTAAAAACGCCAACAAACTCATGGCGGTGAGATTGAGGTGAAAGCTATCGGTAATTGAACCGAGATCCGTGCTTTGGTTGTTGGATATCCATTGCCCTTGCTCGCCAATAAGGCTTTGCCATTTATCCTGAGCATTGCTGTTAGTGTCGCTCTTAGTGTCAAAAATAGCGATGTAGCTCAGTTGCCCTTGCTTGTTAAGCAGTTGCTGAGCGAACCCAATATCCATCAACATTCGGCTACCCAGTTGCCATTCATCTGGCAGTACCACAACCTTGGTGAGTACTTCATCCAAAGTGAGCGTGCCCACTTCGTCCAAACTCTGGTGCTGAGATTGGCTCATCATCACAATGGGTTCACCCGCTAAGAGTTGCGGCAAAGGTAAGGCATTGTCGAACAGGGAAATGTTTGGCTCTTTGGCTTGAGTATTGCTTTTTTCGTCGATGCGAGCGTGGCGAGCTCTTGAAGTGAGGGCGGCGATTAGCTCACTGCCTTGAACTGACCAGCGTCGGCCTTGTTCGTCTCTTACTCGCCCTTCAATTACAGGTAGCGCAGCGCTTAATCCACTTTGTCTTAAGCTGAAGTAGAGCGATTCCGGCAAATAGTTTTGCCCTGCTGGTGGAATGATAAGGTTCAGAGCTTGAGCGCTAAGTTGCTCGGTCGATTCTGCATAACTGCGCTTGGCATTGAGGTTAATGGCTTGCACCGCGACAAACAAGGTGACCGCTAGCACAATGCCGATCAGAATCGCTGCGGCTTGCAATGGTGATTGGCGATAGTGTGCCGCGAATAGGTTCAGAGTCAGTTTGGTATGGGTGAGCTGGTTCTGAGCGAAGCCAGTTTGCTTCATTGAATGACTCACAACGTTGCTGCTCTTTGGGTTAGGTCTGCGTTCCTTAAACAACCATCATCTAACACCAATTTTGTCTGCATAAAGCTGGCACATTCCGGGCTATGCGTAACCAAAAGCACGGCAGTGTTGCCTTGTGTAGTGATTTCACTCAGCAGCTTCATTACCTCAATGCCTGCTTTGTGGTCGAGGTTGCCTGTGGGTTCATCGGCAAGCAGTAGTTTGGGTTTATGGGCTAGCGCACGCGCTATTGCGACTCGTTGTTGCTGACCGCCAGAGAGTGCAGATACATGCCTATCGAGCAATTCACTGATGCCTAACGCTTCCACTAAGTAATCGCACCAGTCGCTCCATTTTTGTTGATTTAAATGGAGAGGAAACGCGATGTTTTGTTTTACGTTGAGTGGCGTTAATAAGTTGAACTGTTGAAAGATAACGCCTAGTTTTTGATGGCGGAATCGGCTCCACTGTGGATCTTTCCAATCTGATGTGTTCTCGCCATCGAGCCACAATTCTCCACCAGATAGAGGTTCAAACCCCGCAATGATATTCAGCAGAGTACTTTTCCCACTGCCACTCGCCCCTGTCAAAGCCACGCTTGCCCCTGTCGCCAAAGCGAAATCGACATTGTCCAACACGCTATGAGTGTCTTTACCATCAACAAAGCTTTTGTTGGCATGTGTGAGTGTGACAATTGGGCTTTCCATTTCCTTTCCTTATAACCAAAACTAACCATCAAAAGGTGTCGTTACTTGTGGCAATTACCGAAGCGACAAGCTCTATAAAACTGTAGACAACAATCTCAAACAATAGAGCGATTTATATCGAATTATTAATAACTTGTACTTCGAAAAGAGGGAAATAGATCAGTGTGAGATGGAATAAGGGGGTTAGTAAGAGTTTTGAGCCGCTAATGAGGATTTTGGATTTTTCGTCAGACGGTTGGTGACCACGTTTATGAGCAAAAAATCATAGCTTAACGTGTTAAAGGTTTTATTTATGAAAGTGGGGAGGTTAGTGCTTGTCCTCTAGCTTGCTTTTGCCCCAAAGTGCGCCAGAGCAAGATTGAACCTAACTTTAAGTTGTACAATTTGACTTATTTTTTCTAATGACAAATTCTCTAGCCATGTGGTCAAATGTGCTCATTCATTATACTTAGAAAGTGACGAACTATGTTTTCTAGTATTCAGCTTAGTATTTGACTCACTTATTCTTATGACAAAACTCTCACTATGTGGCTAGACTTTCTTATCCGCTACGTATCTCATAACTAAAACTGAGAGGTTAAGGAACTACCTCTGTGAGTACGCTTCCTGTCGAACCTGATGGAAAGTTGATTTCCATAAATTGAGAGATAGTTGGCGCTATATCATAAGGGGTGACTTCCCGGTGAACTTTAGCACCCTTGATATCCATTCCTGCAAAAAAGATAGGAACGAAAGTATCATAACGCCATGGAGACCCGTGAACTGAGGCTACTTTCAAACCATCAAAGTTGTTGATGTACACGTTTGGGTTGTAAACCACATAGATATCTCCAGAGCGAGTGGGGTGATGGTTGTTAGCCACTAGTCGATTAATACGCGTATCTGAAAGTTGACCTTTCATGATGTCTGTCGCTGTAATTGTTTGACTAATACCATCGATGTTTTCTAATGCGCGGGCGATAACAGTCTGAACCTCTGACACTTTATAGCCTTTTGATTCAATCAGTTCATGGTTCAGGTATAGATAGGGGTCTGCATATTGGCGAACAACATCCTCATCTAATCCAAAACGCTTCTCTACCACTTCAAAAACGCCTGACTGTTTCATTTTTTCAATGCCAAAATAGTCAGCTTTATTGCCACCTAACGCATTCACGTAGCCAGGGACGTCAGGGGCTCCGTGATCCGCTGACAGCACGATAAGTGTGTTATCAAGCCCAACCGTTTTGTCCACATGAGCGAATAGATCCTCTAATGTGCGGTCAAGACGTATCAGGTTGTCTTCTGCCTCGATACTAGAAGGGCCATACATATGGATGACATAATCAGTCGCTGAGAAACTAACCGAAAGGTAATCGGGGTATTCACCTTGACCTAAACTTTCTGAGTCAATGACAGATTTGGCAAAATCTGCAACGATCTCATCGCCTGCTGGGCTTAAGCTCAATAGTGTAGTGAAGTATGGGTAGCTAGCAGGACCATAAGGGTGAGGGAAGCTGCGACTAAAATTGGCTAAGTCAATTTTATATTCGACATCACCATCATCAGAAAATAGATACTTCTCTTGGGGTAGAGTGAGTTCCCATCGCTTACCGCTGTACTGTTGAGTAAAATCCTTGGCATTCCATTCGTCAACCCAAGCTGGGTTCTTGTCGTAGTAATAATCACTCGTTACAAATGCGCTGGCAGATTTAGAGAACCAAAAAGCTTTACCTAATTCACCGCCTAAAGACACAGCCCCTCTGTCTTTAAATGAGATAGAAAAGGCGCGAGACTTACCATGATAAGCTTTAACAATTTCGTCTCCAATTGTAGATGTGTGGATATTTAACGGTGACCGACCATCGCCTTGTGCTGCACGTTGGGTAGAATCGATCTCTGTTGATTGATCGATATCAGCATCGCTTGCCAATAAGTTGTAGTTAGTATCCTCGATATTGTACACCACACGTTCTTGAGTTCGGTCGTACCATACATTACCAATCATGCCGTTTACTGCGGGAGGTGCACCTGTAGCAAGGGCTGCGTGTCCTACAATCGTTTCTGTGTTCGCATGTTGGTAATGTACATTCGTATAGTGAACTCCCTCATCTAAGAGTAGCCTAAAACCACCTTCACCAAAATTGTGTTTAAATCGATTGGGTAAGTCACCACGCAGCGCGTCAACGGTAAGCTGCAGAATGAGTTTTGGCTGGGTTTCGTTTGCGATGACAGCACCTGAAGAAAATAACATGCTGAGTGCAAGGGTACTAACGGCAAGGTTCTTCATATTGTTAATCCAGTTTTCGATATGGTTACGCTCCAAAACGAGCTTTTTTCTCTACGTTCAGATTCATCACTGCATGCTGTAATCGTGTCCAATCACTAACAGCTTTGGTGCATTCTAAGTATCATGACGAATGTAGTCTTTGGCTAGATCTTCCGAGCGGGTACTGGTGATCCAACATTTTACTTCCTCGATCTTGCCATCGTCTTCTCGTGTATACATATCAGACACAGAAAAAGGCGGAATCACAGCGATAGAATCGATTGCGACGGCTTGTTCGCTTTCATCAAATGCGACGCAACGAACTTTGACGGCTTCAGCGTACGAGACTTTCACTCGCCAATGAGTATCCGAGAGTGGTTGAATCTCATCCCCAGTAATAACGAATGGTTTGTTTGGCCGCTTTTCTTCTGTTTCAGACGTAGCGGTATCTTTTGCAAGTGCATTCGTGCAGGTTAATGCAGCAAGCAAAAATAGGATTTTGTTAAATTTCATATTAACAACCCTCAGTGGTTGACCGTGTAAGTAACTGAAACATTACATGGGTTTCCCAAAGAGATTAACTAGGACTTTCCCTAGTCCTAGTTTTGCGAATTTACTTAGGGTTGATCGGCTTTAATCGGTATTTTGCTAGCCATTCTTGTTTTACTTCCTTGATTAATACCCATACAACCATGCTGCGTTTTAAATACCAGTGACCTTGTTTATTGGTGTGGATGCCGTTTTTCAGTGTCGGGTAATGGTTTAGGTCATGAATACCACGATGGTCTAGCCAGTGATAGAGTGCTTGGCGAGAGCGTTTTTTTGTACCAATAGCAACCCAAAAAATGGTTGTTAGACGTTGTACTGCAGAAGAGTGAATGGCAATTTGAATCTTCACTTTTAACGCTTTCCACAAGTGAAAAAACTTAAAACGTAAACGCCATAAGCCAATCACAAGTAACAAGCCTAAAATGAGATTTTGGCGTTGTGCTTCCAGCCACTGCTTTATATTTGAAGTCCAGAGCTCAATGCGCTGATCTAAAGGTAAAGGAGGTGCCGAGCTAACCATCACCGTAATGGCTGGCAGCGTTATGTCTTCTGGTGTATTTGTTGTTGTGTTCCACCACTGGAAAGACAGTTCGGGCAGGGTGTATTGCCCTTTGTGAACAAAACGATAGTGAATATCAGTGTTGCGGGTTCCCGTCAAATCCGCGCGGAATGATTGGGTTGTCGTTTGGCTGTTGCCGGTGCGAATTTCTACACCTTCAATCTGATTGAGAAACGGCAGCTCTGAAATATACCGCCCTGGTAGATCAGTCACATTGAGCGAGACCGAACGGGTTACCGCGCCACCTTCGGTGATTTCTGCGTCACTGACAGTTTGGTTTACTGTGACCTTCGGAGAGGCAATCTTACCCTTTGCCGCCTCAGGAAGTGCGTTAACCGTTATCTTTAAGGGCTGTGTCGGAATATATATTTTGTTGTCACCACGGCCAAGGGTGATGTTGATACTTGGTAAAGTGAATTCTCCAGGTTTGGCTGGAAATAGCTCTAACTTTAATGCCGCTTGTTCAACACGTTTGCCATTTTCTATAGGTCTGGTGTATTGCCAAAATGTGGTGGTTTGCTCAAAAAAGAGATCTTTGGCTGAAATATCGTCAACGTTGATAACGTCAGTAATCGCTGTGTCACTCAAAAGCTCAAGGAAAACGGTGTGGCGTTGCCTCTCTGTTAAGGTCTCGTTACCCAGCGCCCAGCGGGCATGATACTGTGTGTTCACGGTGCTTAGTTGCTGTGAGGGGGTAACAGAGAGAGGATCATCTGTAGTGATTGATGCTTTCGCATTTAAACTTGCCATGAGTACCATGCTAAATGCAATGGCGGTACCTACATGACTGATTAGGCGTGTATTGCGAAATAACGTGCTCATTGTTTCACCTCCTGTGAAGAGTGTTCGCTGTGCAACTCTGGTTCGGCCATTTGCTGAAGTTGGATGGAGAACTTATTGCGAAGGAACACTTCAGGGTTGGATTTAACTTGCTCCAGCCAAATTTTGGTTAAATGCTCTTCTGCCATTAAATCTGCACTATTGATGACTTCAATTTTGTCTTCAGGTTCTTCAATTCCCATATCTTCTTCTAGGGTGGAAATAACATCGGCAGTCATGTCTTCTCCTGCAGTGCCTTGGCCTTGCGCACGATCAGCCATGAGGTCGAAAATCTCTTGAAGTAGAGCTAGGTTGTGCAAAGCTTGCGGGTGCTGTGGTTCTAATTCCAGCACTTGTTCGAACCAACGCTCTGATGAACGAAAGCGGTCAATATGCAAGTAGCTCAGAGCCACCTTGAAGCGTTTTTCGATCGAGTCTGGCTGATTGTTGAGCATAGTGAGTGCCCATTCCCACTGCTGATTGCGCATGAGGGATTCAATTTTCCAATCAGGATCGATAAAGGCTTGCGCCGCGCATGCATAATTGCCTTGATTATAAAACCATTGCCCTTGTTGATCTGGAGTGAGGAAGAGCCTCATCGACAATGAATCACAGGTAGCGAGATCCGTTGATGCCTTTGCTAAAGCGGGGCTTGGTTGAAAGGCACTGAGTGCAACAACGCCGACCAATACGCTAGGAACCCAACGGATACTCCAGCCTCGGCGAAACCAAAGTAAACTCAACAGCAGTGCAGGGAAAACAAGAAAGAACCCGGCTTCTTGCCACTGTATATCTTCATCCATTGGGTCGAAATAACTGAAACTGTCGATCCAACGGGTAATGCTTTGTACATCGCTGTTGTCTGGCGTATTTTGAATGAGGCGGACACCCGAAGGAGAACCGACAGTCTCGTTGTAACCAAACTTCCAAATGATCATTTGATCACTGTAGGTACGCTCATAATTCTCTATGGCTTGAACTGCACTGTTATCGAGACTGTCTGTCACAACGACAATGCTTGCGGGAATCCGACTCTCTGTGTGTTGCTGGGCAATCTGATCCAAGACAGCAGGCAGGTTTTTCCCTTGTCTAGGAACGAGGTTTGTTGATAAAGAAGACAGATACAGCTCAAGCACTTCGCGGTCTTCTGTCGGTGGAATAAGCATATGAGCGCTGCCAGCATAGACATATGCACCAATAATCCCATCAGATTTGTACTCTAATAGGTCTGATAACTTGAGTTTGGCATTTTCAAGGCGACTTGGCGCGATGTCGGACTCACTCATTGATCGTGACAAATCCACCACAAATAGAATTGGTGATTGGTTTTTCGCATGCGTATCGGGTTCAGGCTGCCAAGTTGGGCCAGCCACAATCATAATCAACAGACCTAGGAAAAGTGGTAGCAAGTTCTGAGGAGAAAACCAACGTGTTTGGCTTTCTCCCGTATTCAGAAATGGCAACAGGTGAGAAGCGATAGGAAGCTGTTTGTTGTTGTCTGCTTTTCGCTTGAGCGTATAGACCAAAATGCCTAAAGGAATGGCTAATAAAAGTAACCATGGTCGAATGAAATGAAATTCAGCCATTTATATCTCCTTTTTCGTATTACTTTGCCCGCGCAGCGCAGCAATAACTAACGCCAATAGGCTGAGCGATAAACTGACAATAAGTGGCCAGTAATAGAGTTCTACTTTTGGTCGAATGGTGTAGCTATCAAAAAGCGTTTCTTCAAGCTCGTTAAGTGCTTTATACACGTCTACTAAATCTTGCCCATTGAGTGCTTCAAATACCTGCCCACCGGTATAATTGGCAATACGATCTAACATATCGAGATCTATACCATCTTCACCCACGTTGGTTGCATCACCGATGGCAATGGGGTAGATAGTAATGTCGTTTTCACCCGCAAAATGGGCAGCGTCAATTGGAGGGTAGTTGCTGGTGGTATCGCGGCCATCCGTCATGAGGATTAGAACTTTATTGGCACTGTCTGAATGTTCGAAGTGATTAACGGCCACACCAATCGCATCACCGAGGGCAGTGCCAGATCCAGCCATTCGAACATCCATTTCATTGAGCAACTGTGTGATAATAGAGAAATCGTCAGTAAATGGTGCTTGTAAATACGCATCATCACCAAAAGCGATAAGGCCGATTCGATCGCCTTCACGTTGAACTAGAAAATCGTCGAGCAGAAGTTTTACACCATCAATACGGCGAACATTGATGCCATCTGGATCGACAAAGTCACGAGCTTCCATTGAGCCAGACAGATCCACCGCCACCATCATTTCACGACCACTTTTTTCTATTGAAACGGGCTCACCTAGCCAAACTGGTTTTGTTGCAGCGATAACCAAACTAAGGTAGGTCACCACAATAAGAAGACGTTGCCACCAAATAGGTGACATCACCACAGCGCCAGAAGTTGGTTTAGAACCTGTGACTTTAACTAACTTATCGAAGTGACTAAAACGCAGTGCGGTCTGACGAGTGAAGTGTTTGGGACTCAGAAAAATCACTAAAGGTAGCAAAATCAGCAGACTGAATAGAGGGTAAGTGAGAGTTAACATGTCACCTCCTTAAACCAACGTCTGATCGCTTGTCGCTCGAGATCTGTAAGAGTGGGTGATGCGCGATAGCTGCTTTCCATTAATTGAGAGATCTGCACTGAATGTAGTTTGGTAGCACTGCTTTGACATATGAATTGAGCAAACTCCTGGTTGGTCATTGTACCGATATCGGACTTAGGCCAGTGTTGATGTGCTAGCTGCTTCATTAACTGCGCAATAGCGGCAATGTTCTGTTCGTGTTCGTATTTCTGAAACAACGCCCAAGCTTCGCGTAAGTAGGTACGCTTAAGATATTGGTGATAACGATGAGCAATATAGCCGAATACCACAACGATGCTTGTGAGCCCAATGAACAGCCACGTGATCGTTTGTGGATACCACGAAATAGCTTGGGGCGGAGAAATCCATTCCGCTCGCTTTACTAGATGACTACCAAACTCGACAATTTGGCCTTGTGTAACATTACCCATAAAATGCCTATTGTTTGGTCAGTGAAAGTAATTGTGTCCAAGCATCGTGTTGCGTGGACATATCAAGTAATGCCAAGCGATGGCGCATAAAGTGCTCAGAAAGCGATTGTTTTTGCTCTTGGACGTAGTGTTCATAACGCTCTCTGGTGGATTGATCACTCTTCTTCAGTTCGACTTGATAGCTTTCATTGCCCATAACTAGATTCTGCTTAGGGAATTGTTCTTCCAGCGGATCGGTAATTCGGATACCCACTAGGCTATTTTGACGAGCTAACTTATCAATCATTACGCTTGAATTTCGTTGGTCGTAGTCGCTGAAGTCACTAAAAATAAAACACTGGCTCTCTTTTAATCCAAGATCGACTAAGTGCTTTAATGCGTCTTCTAAATTGGGGGCCTTTTTAGAGACTATCCAATTTGGGAGTTTGTTTGATTGCTCTATGATCGCAGATAAAAGAGCCATGAGCGCTTTTTCCCCGCGTCGAAATGGTAACGTTACAATGTCACTGTCTGTGAGGATGACAGCGCCTACGCGATCGCCATGATGACAAGCTGCGCCCGCAGCAATTGCCGCAGCTTCACAAGCAATGGCAGATTTCATGTGGCCATCGGACGCAAAAAACATACGAGTTCTAAGATCGATGAGCAGAGCGATATTTTTATCGTTTTCCTCAGCGTAAACTCGTAAATAGGGTTGACCCGTTCGTTGTGTTACTTTCCAGTCAATACAGCGGACATCATCACCTGCGTAGTAGTGACGAAGTTCGACAAAATCCAACCCTCTGCCACGTTGTTGACTGCGATGCTTACCAGTAAGAGGAGTCAACTTTTGGTAAGGGGGTTGCCACGAAATCTTACGCCCTAGCAAGGTTAGCTCGGCAAGTCTTCCAGATGTCGGGTAGATACGAAGGTCGACGGTCATAAAGCCTCCTCGCGATTAAGAAAATGCAACGAAATTTAGAAGTTGATCGATGACTTGCTCAGCATCTACTCCTTGATTTTGAGAAGAAAAACTCAAAACTAAACGGTGGCGAAGTACTGAATGGGCCACTGCTCTTACGTTGTCCGGCCTCACGTAATCTTGACCGTTTAACCATGCGTGAGCACGTGAACATTTGTCTAACGCGATAGTTGCACGAGGGCTAGCCCCCAACTCAATCCACTGGCTAAGCTGTTCGTCACATTTGTCTGGGTAGCGAGTCGCATCGATTAGGTCGACAATGTATTGATCTACATGTTCGGCGACATGAATATTATCAATATGACGACGTGCCTCTAGCACTTGTTCGATGGTCATGAGCGATTCGCTGCTAGTGGAGTCTTGGTTCTCAATCCGCAAGAGTTTGAGCATGTTTTTCTCAGCGTCTTTGCTTGGATAATCAATCAAGATCTGCATTAAGAAACGATCCATCTGCGCTTCAGGCAGTGGATAGGTACCTTCTTGTTCAACCGGGTTTTGTGTGGCGAGAACCATGAACAGTTCTGGTAATTTGTGTGTTTCTCCTGCTATCGAAACTTGTTTTTCTGCCATCGCTTCAAGCAGTGCTGATTGCACTTTAGCTGGAGCACGGTTGATTTCATCGGCCAGCAAAAGGTTAGTAAATACAGGGCCTTTTTTGAATGTCAGCGATTGAGTATTAGTTTCGTAAACTTCGCTACCGGTGATGTCAGCAGGAAGCATATCCGGCGTGAATTGAATCCGATGGATCTGTGAATCCAGTTGCTTGGCCAAAACGGTGACACTGCGAGTCTTTGCTAGTCCTGGCAGACCCTGCAAGAGAACATGGCCATTCGCGAGTAGGGCAATAATTAGTTGCTCTACAGATTTTTCTTGCCCTAGTACTTGTTGGTTTATCTGTTTCTGAAGTTCGATAAAATCTTGCATTATATTGCCCATATCGTTGCTGGTTACTACCAATGATTTGAAGGTAGGATATGAAAACGTAGCGAACTTGATAACTAGGACTATTACTAAACAGGATTGAGTTTAGATACGTGGAATAAAGAAAAGGTGTGCAATGCACACCTTTTGAGTTTTCCATGATTGGTGAAGTTAATTATTTAGCTTCACGGTATGGTAGCGTAGACAGTACACGGTCTAGGTTGAATGCAGTTGGCTCCTGACGTAGTGGGAATTCATTAAACGTCTGTAGTAGGCCAGCCACTTCAACTTGGACTGGAACGAAGTGGAACATACGTTCTGCATACCAACGTAGGTACATCCCTGAGTGTTCTGGCGCTTCCTCATATGGGTCTGCACGTAGGTCAACCAGTTCTGGCCAAGTAGAGGCTAGACGTGGAGCGAACCAGCTCTCTTCTGTTGGATGGATAAATGTAGCTTTGATCTTACCAACGCGAACTGCTTCTAAGTTACCTGTTTCAGCAAAGTAGAAAATCTCGTTACGTTCAGTGTCTTCGTTGTTGAACCACGCGTTAGTATGGTCGTAGCCATCAATGTAAACGTCATGTTTCGTCTTGAACGACTCTTGAACATCTTTAACACCAGCAATTGTTGCTAGAGTAGTAAACAAATCTTCATGAGACTGGATACCGTTGTTACGAGCACCTTCAGGGATGTGACCAGGCCAGCTAACCATGAATGGCACACGTACACCACCTTCAGACGTCAGGCCTTTCTCACCTTTAAACGGTGTGTTACCGCCATCTGGCCAAGACATCTTCTCTGCACCGTTGTCGGTAGTGAAGATGATGACTGTGTTGTCACGTTGACCGGTTTCTTCTAGCTTATCTAGAATTTCACCAACGTAGTGGTCAAGCTCAGTCATACCATCTGCGTATAAACCATAGCCAGTTTTACCTTGCCATTCTTCGCTTAGGTGAGTCCAAACGTGCATACGAGATGGGTTATACCACATGAAGAATGGGTCATCTGTCTTCGAGAAATCGTCTAAGTAATCTAGAGCCATGTCCGTTAGTTCACGGTCAATGGTTTCCATGCGTTTCTTAGTCAGAGGGCCTGCTGACTCAGTAGGGCCATCGGCTGTGCCAGTGACAATACCACGAGGACCAAAGCGCTCGAAAAACTCTGGGTCTTGTGGGTAATCAGGATGCTCTGGCTCTTCTTCAGCGTTTAGGTGGTAAAGGTTACCGTAGAAGAAATCAAAACCACGGCGATGAGGCATCATGTGTTCACGATCTCCTAGGTGGTTTTTACCAAGTTGCACGTTGAAGTAACCTTGCTCTTTAAGCACTTCAGCCAGCGTTGGATCATCTTGATGAAGACCGACCGGAGAACCAGGCAGACCCACATTTAGAAGACCTGTACGAACAGGAAGTTGGCCAGTTAGGAATGCTGCACGACCGGCAGTGGAGCTTGGCTGGCCATAGTGGTCAGTGAAAAGCATGCCTTCATTTGCGATACGGTCGATGTTTGGTGTTTTGTAGCCCATCATGCCCAGGTTGTAGGCAGAGGTGTTTGACCAACCGATGTCATCGGCCATTATGACGAGTATATTTGGCTTTTCAGAGGTGTTTTTTGCGATTGCTGGTGCTGCAGCAACGGTAGCTAACGCAGCTGTGCTGAGCACGGTTTTCTTTAGTAAGCTTTTAGAAAGGGTTTTCATAAGATGCTCCTGAGATAAGATGAGCACAGTATGTTTTTTTTCCAAAATGAACTGAACTAGGACAATTCCTAAACGAATTGAAGTTGAGCCAATTACTTAAAATACTACTAGGCATTTAGGGCGTTGCTGTTTATGGTAATAACGTTCATTAATGAAAAGAGGTTTAAAAATGCTCTCTGATTCAATCACTTCAGCATTAATTTCTATGTCTAGTCGGTTATTGAATTCTCCAACAGCACAAATGGAAGAAACCATCATAGAGACGCTACATGAATGTCGAATTGCTTTAAAAGTCGACCGTATTTCATGCTTACCTATTGAACAAACTAGAATACATGATTGGCGATTTTATGAGGCTGCGGGAGAAGGCGTTCCCAGAGTCAAATCTCAACTTCCTGCATCCTTGGTTTTAGAGTATCGCCGACATATCCAAGCAGGTGTTGTTGTATCAAGTGATGAGTCACCAGAACTGCTTGAGCTCGCTAGCCACTTACAGGATGAAAAACCGCTGCGCCATATACTGGTTCCGATAAGTGCAATGGGGAAACCATGGGGCTTATTGGCCTGTGCAAGTTTCAATGATGTAGACAGCTATTCAGAAGAGTTTATAAACGCGGCGACAGTGCTAGGCAATATGATTGCATCCAGTATTGAGCGTGTGCGTCATTATGATCAGCTGATAAAAAGCCGCCAAGACGTAGTTGAGAGAAATAAACGCATCATTGGTGAACGAGAAAGAGAACGACAGAATATTGCGCGCGATTTGCATGATGACTTCAGCCAACGCCTGGCTTCTTTGGGGATTGAGCTTAGCCTTGCCTCTAGTATTTGTGATGAAATAACAAGACCAGTGCTAATGAAGTGCGCCAATGAACTAGCATCAATTACCAAGGACGTTCAACACTTGTCTCGTCACCTGCACCCAGTAGTAATAGAAAGAGTAGGGCTTAATGCCGCTATCCAATCTCATGCTCAACAAGTTGCGGAACGCTCAGGACTGTACTTATCGATTGAGCTTGATGACGATATTTCTTTTAATAATGATGTTTCATTACATGTCTATCGCATTATCCAAGAAGCGTTATCCAACATCGTGAAACACGCTAATGCTTCTGCGGTCACAATCACGTTAAAGCAATTTAGTGGCGGCTGGATAGAATTGTTTATTCGAGACGACGGAATCGGAATTGCTCAAGATCAAGCACACACTCAATCACCCTCGTTAGGTCTTCAATCTATGATTGAACGCGGAGAATTGATTGGTGGTGAATTGATCATTAAACGCAATGATCCAAAAGCAGGAACTACAGTTAAATTATCAATAAAAACAAGTGAGGTTTAAATGGCAACCGTCGTAATTGCAGATGATCACCAGATAGTCAGTGAAGGTATTGCCCGCTTAGTGGACTTAACGCATCAAGTTGTAGGGATTGGCGTTGACGCAACAGAGCTACTTCAGCTTGTTAAGCAGCATCAGCCCGACTTAATTATTACCGATATTTCTATGCCTGGTATGCAGCTAAATACTACGCTTTCACTGCTTAAGCGGACTTCGCCAAACAGTAAACTTGTTTGCCTATCTATGCATGATGAACCAGAGATCGTTAAGGCTGCTTACCAATATGGTGCTGACGGGTATGTACTTAAACATCAAGCAGGTTTTGAACTAGCAACGACGATGAAAAACATACTTGCTGGAGAACGCTACATACCAGATGAGTTGAAAAGCATTATTGAGCAAAAGACAGATTTGACCGCCAGACAAGTTGATATTCTTAAACTATTAGCTCAAGGCTTTTCTGCGAAGAAAGTGGCTTTGGAGCTCAACATTTCTTCGAAAACAGTCGAATACCACAAATATAAGATGATTGAACAACTTGAACTTGCTAGTGCATCCGAGCTAATTGCTTGGGCCCACAGTCGAAAGCTCATTTAACTTACCTTACGCCTCTCTAATTCATATCTCCTCTCGTTAGGAAATGTCCTAGTGGTCTAATTTAGGCCACCTAAGGATAATTACCCTAAATCCACAGGAGCGCAGATATGACGATGACATCACCACACCCATTCCACCTTTTGGTTAAGCCTGTTGGCTCAAAGTGTAACTTAGATTGTCACTATTGTTACTACTTGAGAAAAGAAGAGCGTTATCAGCCAGGGGCAACGATGCAGATGTCAGAAGCTCTTCTGGAAACATACGTGCAGCAATACATCGCTGCTCAGCCAAAACACATCAAATTTGTAGATTTCAGTTGGCAAGGTGGGGAGCCTGCGCTGCGCGGTCTTGAATTCTACGAAAAAGCGGTAGCACTACAAAAAAAATATGCTCGTTCAGGTATGACGATCTCTAATACTTTCCAAAGTAATGGAACGTTGATCAATGAGAAATGGGCAAAATTCTTCAAAAAGAATAATTTCTTAATTGGACTGAGCATTGATGGTGACGAACTTAATCATGACTTAGGTCGACCTGACATTAAAGGGAATGGCAGTTACTCACGAGTATTACGTGGCCTCGGCATGCTGCAAAAACATAAAGTACAGTTCAACACCTTGACCGTTGTGCATAACGACAACGCACACCTAGGTAAGCAAACCTATCAGACACTCAAAAAATTAGGTTCTAACGTTATTCAGTTCCAGCCCTGCGTTGAGCACTCTCTTGATCGTCGTGGTGAAAAAGACTGGTCTTTGACTCCCCATCAGTGGGGGCATTTTTTGTGTGATGTATTCGATGAGTGGCGAAAAGAAGATGTGGGAAAAGTACACATTCAGTTTTTCGAAAACACGCTCGGTGTTCTTGCTGGTCAACCAAGTCAAATGTGTTTTCATTCGGAAACTTGTGGTCAACAAATGATGCTAGAGCATGATGGCAGTATTTATTCTTGTGATCACTATAGTTATGAAAATCATCAAGTTGGCGATATCGAATCTGTAGATTTAGGCGCTGTAGCGTCCTCTCCGAAGCAAGTTGAATTTGGTTTAAACAAGTGGAAGTCGCTGCCTAAGCAGTGCCGAGAGTGTGATTTCAGACCGATGTGCAATGGCGGCTGTCCAAAAGAGCGCACTGCTTTTACTGCAGACCTTGAGCCGGGTTTAAATCATCTATGTTCTGGATATAAAAAATTCTTTGTGCACGCAATGCCTTACTTTGCCGCAATGTTAGAGGCAATCAAGCTAGGACACCCAGCTGCAGTTTATCCAATGTTCGTAAAGCGGATTACGGCGTAATGTTGTGTAGTCGATAATTTTCAATCATTAAGGAACGAAGTCAATGAAAAATAAACTCACCACAGCAGCAGGTTGCCCTGTTGCACATAACCAAAATGTAATGACGGCAGGCAAACGTGGTCCAATGCTTTTGCAAGATGTCTGGTTTTTGGAAAAGCTTGCACATTTTGATCGTGAAGTGATCCCTGAGCGTCGAATGCATGCAAAAGGTTCTGGGGCTTATGGAAAATTCACAGTGACCCACGATATTACCAAGTACTCGAAGGCGGCAATCTTCTCTGAAGTTGGTAAAACAACCGAACTCTTTGCTAGGTTTACTACGGTTGCAGGCGAGAGAGGTGCCGCAGACGCTGAACGTGATATTCGTGGTTTCGCACTTAAGTTCTACACAGAAGAAGGGAACTGGGACTTAGTGGGTAACAACACGCCTGTATTCTTTTTACGAGATCCACTTAAGTTTCCGGACTTGAATCATGCGGTAAAGCGCGATCCGCGAACCAATCTTCGAAGTGCAGAAAACAACTGGGATTTTTGGACGTCACTTCCGGAAGCATTTCATCAAGTGACGATTGTGATGAGCGATCGCGGCCTTCCTGCCACTTACCGTCATATGAATGGTTACGGTAGCCACACCTTCAGTATGATTAATTCAGACAATGAACGTGTTTGGGTGAAGTTCCACTTCAAAACACTGCAGGGAATCAAGAACCTGACGGATCAAGAAGCAGAGAAACTGATTGGGCAAGACCGCGAAAGCCACCAACGTGATCTCTACGATAGCATCGAAAATAGAGATTTCCCGAAATGGACGCTGCAAATCCAGGTGATGACAGAGACTGAAGCGAACGACGTTGAGTTCAACCCATTTGATCTAACAAAAGTATGGCCTCATGCGCGTTTTCCGTTGATTGAAGTAGGGGAGTTTGAGCTCAACCGCAACCCAGAAAACTTCTTTGCGGAAGTTGAGCAATCAGCGTTTAACCCTGCCGCTATCGTACCCGGAATTGGATTCTCTCCAGACCGAATGCTACAAGGTCGCTTATTTGCTTACGGCGATGCGCAGCGCTATCGCTTAGGCGTTAATCACCATCAAATTCCAGTGAATGCGCCACGTTGTCCGGTCCACAGTTATCATAGAGATGGGGCTATGCGTGTTGATGGCAATTTTGGTTCAACCAAAGGCTATGAGCCAAACCAGTACGGTGAGTGGGCACAGCAATCGGAGTATGCTGAACCTGAATTAGAGCTAGAAGGCGCAGCGAATCACTGGGATCATCGTGAAGACACCGACTACTTCACACAAGCGGGTAACCTGTTCCGTATTATGACGTCCAGTGAACAGAGAAGGTTATTTGAAAACACAGCACGTTCAATTGGTTCTGCCTCTAGGAAAGTGCAACTGAAACATGTTCAGCATGCACTTCTCGCCGACCGTAATTACGCGCAAGGTTTAGCTGAATTACTTGGTATTGATATGGATGAACTGGAGGCAGAAAATGTCACAGATAAAAGCGTTGTGGAAGTTTGAGTGGTGTTTTTTTAGTTTCCCTCCAAAGTTAAACATTAATTTTGCTCAGCCACAATATTTATAAAAACTGTGGTTTAGAGAGATTTAGTGCGCCTCAAAAAATGAGGCGCTGATGAAGGTATAAACGTATGTCAAATCATGAACAAATAAACGAAAGTAGGGATGAGTATAAGGAAACAAATAAAGGAAATAAAATCATCGCGTTCGCAATGTGGTTGATAAAAGCCATTGTGATATTGGCGGTATTAATTGGTAGTTCAATTGGTTTGTCTAAGCTTGGTACTATCCATGGAAAAACTCTTCCTGAGAACTACTTTATTGATGGTTATCCCACTATTTTGAAGCTGCTTGATTCTGAAGTATTTATGGGATTTGTATTTTTTGTAACCGTCGCCATTATTGTGTATGTCCTTTATTTGCTTTGGGAGTTGCATGAAATTGCAGTGCATAAGTCCGCGAAAATGTCGAGTGCTCACACACAAATTGTATTTGCTCTTTCACTGTGTGGCCTGTTTATCGATAAAACGTGGTGGGTTTTAGCCATCATTATTGCTTTTGCGCGTTGGGACGTATTAGCTGAAGGGATTTCGTCCATAATTCGAAATAGTCGTACTGTGATCTCTACGAATAAGGAGCAGTAAGATGAAAGAAATAATGCTTCCATATATTCTAGTTTGCTGGATCTTAGTTAAATTAGGTGTCGTTAAATGGACGCTGCGTAACGCTACAATCATTGTTGCGATAGGTTTGACGCTCGCGTTTGCTTTGTTTACTGCACACCGATTTTGGTCTCCTGCGGACCTAACCGATAGTACGACAGTGAAAGCGCCACATGCCGTTTTAAGTCCATTAATTGGACAAGAAGTTGAACAAGTATTCGTGGATCACAACCAAGTAGTCAAAAAAGGCGATTTAATATACACCCTGCGTTCGGTTGACACTGAATCTCAAATGATAGGATTAGATGCAGAGAAGAAAGCGGCAAAAGCTGAAATACTCGCACTCACCCATCAGATTGCTAACGATGAAAAGAACCTTGATCGTTTAACCCAACTTGGTGACTTTTCACAAGAATCAGAACGAGATAACCTACGAACACGCATCGACACTACTAACGCTCAAATTGCATCAGCCAATGCGAAAATTTTGAGCATTGAGGCTCAGATTGCAACAGCAGAATGGCAAAATGAGCGAAGAGAAGTTCGTGCTCCTTTTGATGGGCAGCTTTCAATCTCAAACATTGTTGATGGTACGCGTGTAGGTAACATGCACTTATACAACACGAATAAGAAATTTGTAGAAATGCGTATTGCTGACCAAACCTATCGCGGACTCAAAGTCGGTCAATTCGCAGAGTTTTATGTGAATGCATACCCAGGTGAGATATTCCGTGGTCGTGTACATAGTTTAACCACTGGTACTGGTGAAGCTCGTGTTTCTGTCATGAATGGTTCTCAACATGTACGCCAACACGTTGGGAACAATATGAACAATCATGGCCGAACAATTGTGATTGAGTTTGACGAACCTGAGGGATACAACATTCCAATTGGGGCTACGGGTTCAGGATGGGTTTCTGCAACAAAACCTCATCCAATGCTTGGTTTCATGGATATTATAGGTGCAGCAACGGTTAGGCTTAAATCTTACAAAGCTTATTTATCAGCACTTTAACATTACAAATCGACTATAGATGCAGTAGATGAATGAGTTTAGCCAATCTGTTGTAGATTGGTTAAACTTAGCAGTTTGAATAGCCATGTAACATTCTCAGTTGACATTCTCTAGTCATCTTTCACGTTGTATTGGGTGCTTAACATACACCGTTAAACGTTTAGTGGATAAGAAAATTTGGCCACTAGATCAGAGGTCTTGCTATACTTTAAGTAATCCGTTAAACGCTAATTTAGCAACCCGTATAACTTAGTTTTGTCCAGCTATGAGTTAGCCTTCTTCGCTCTCGTTTCGCTCTCGTTTCGCTCTCGTTTCGCTCTCGTTTCAATCCTCGATTTCTGTAATCCAACTTTCTAAGCGAATCACTTTTCTTAAACACGACTGTCTTTATTCAAGGTGATTGGATATCCCGCCATTCCCATTACTTCTTAGCGCGGTCTTAATATTTCTATTATTAACCATGCCTTTAATTTATTGTTATGTTATAACATAACAATAAATGCTATTTTTGGATGTTCGGTGGGAAATTGAATAAACCTGTATTGTCTGTGCGCGGGCTCTGCGCTAATGGCTTGGCTAACTGGAGAGCCGTCTCCGATGTGACATTTGATGTGAACGACGGTGAATGCGTTGCCATCATTGGGCCTAATGGAAGTGGAAAGTCCAGTTTGCTGAAAGGCATTACAGGCGAATACAAAACCGTCGCGGGTGAGTTGATGTTGTCTGGTATTCCGCTTGGAAGCCTTGAGCGGCAGCAGATAGCCAAACAAGTCGCGGTGGTTACTCAACATGAGCATGTTGATCCTCGTTTGAGTGTTGCTGAATATGTTGGCTTAGGCCGAACTCCTCATACGTTTTGTTGTAGCGCCAAAGAGCACAAACGAGCGGTTCAGCAGGCGATGCAAGATGTTGGGCTGATTCACAAAAGCCAGCGGTGCTTTGGTGAGCTATCCGGTGGTGAGCAGCAACGTGCAAGTATTGCTCGCGCCTTTGCACAAGAGCCGAGGCTTTTACTCTTAGATGAACCCACAAACCACCTTGATCCTCTCGCTCGTCTTGAACTTCTGAGCCTAATTAAACAACGTGGCATTGCGTCTGTTGTGGTGTTGCACGATTTACCTTTGGTCGCGCCATTCGCCGATAAAGTCCTGTTGATGTCAGGCCAAAAGATGGTGGCGTTCTCAGCCCCAGAGGCGGTGATGCAAGACCGATACATGATCCCTGTTTTTGGATTGCGTGTTCTCACGTTCAAACATCCTAATCTATGCAGCACCATCCATCATTTTGAAGCTGCATCAACTCACTTAACTCACTCTAATCACTCTTTAATAGGAGCAGCCCAATGAAGTGGCCTGTAATTTCCAGTCTTTTGTTTCTTTTACCTTTCTCTTTTGCGCATGCGACAAGCACTCAATACCCAGTGACGGTTGATAACTGTGGGAGCCCACTGACCATTGAAAAGCGCCCCTCGCGTGCGGTTATACACGACATCAATATGACCGAGATGGCGTTTGCTCTTGGTCTTCAAAAGGAGATGGTGGGCGTTACGGGTATTACAGGGTGGTACAAGATGTCGAGTTCGTTTGAAGAACGTTTAGGTGATATTCCTGAGCTCGCACCTAAGTATCCTTCATTAGAAACATTGATTGCTGCTGATGCTGACTTCTTTTTCGCTGGCTGGAATTATGGAATGAAAGTGGGCGGTGAAGTGACGCCTCAAACACTGAAGCCATACGGGATTGATACCTTGGTACTTTCTGAAAGCTGTATTCATACCCAAAGTCAAAAGGAAGGCGCGACAATGGATCTGCTTTATGGCGACATGCAAAAGCTAGGCGTTATTTTCGACAAGCAAGCAGAAGCCGAGGCTTTGGTAAGCAGCTGGAAAGAGAGAGTTGAAAAAGTAGCAGAAAAGCAGAAAGCATCAGGTAAGCCGAGTCCAAAAGTGTTCTTGTTTGATTCGGGTGAAGACAAGCCTTTCACCGCGGGTAAGTACGGAATGCCAAACGCAATGATTGAAGCTGCTGGTGGCCAAAATATTACAGGCAACATGGAAGCAAGCTGGGCTCGAACCTCTTGGGAGAATGTCGCTCGTGAAAACCCAGATGTGATTATTCTTCTGGATTACCAATCGGCGAGTGGTGCCGATTCGTTGCAACGTTTCCTCGAAGCCCATCCGTTAATGAAATACACCAATGCAGTCACTTCTGGTCGCTATGTCAAACTGCGTTATGAGCAACTCACCCCTGGGCCTGCCAATATCGATGCTATTGAGAAACTTGCAGAGGCGTTCGTTTCTGAGTGATCGGGAAGGTTGTTATATGAAACCTTGTTATTGATAAGAGTAGTAGTCCGTTGATTTTATTTGATAAATATCGAGCAGCATGGCTAACAGGTATCACTGCCATGCTGCTCGCCTTCATGATGAGTTTACAATTTGGCTCGGTTCCTTTGTCTTTCAAAGAAGTGCTCATAGGGTTGAGTTCTTTCACTGATCCAACGCCGGATATGACCAGTCGAATACTGATCGATCTAAGGTTACCTAGAGCATTGTTAGCGGTTATCGCGGGTGCAGGGCTGGCGATGGTTGGGGCGTTGCTTCAAACCTCGACACGAAATGATCTGGCGGATCCGTTTCTGTTTGGCTTGTCATCTGGCGCGTCTGCTGGTGCTGTGTTGGTGATCACCAAAGTGGGAGACGCTCTGGGTGTTTGGTCACTGCCACTGGCTGCATTCTCGGGTGGTATTGTGTCGGCGACCGCCGTTCTGATTCTGTTTTCGATGCAGAAGAAAAAGGGCAATGACAACTTAATCTTGTGTGGTTTGGCGATCTCATTTCTATTCGGAGCCATCACGAGTTTTTTGATTTATTCAGGCGACCAGAGAGCAGCGAGTTCGATTTTGTTCTGGACGATGGGAGGCTTAGGGCTCGCACGTTGGGATAATTTGATTTTTGCCTTGGCGGGCGTGTTGTGTCTCATAGCATTAATTTTCAAACGTTATCGCGAGCTCGATACTTTGTTGGTGAGTGAACAGACGACAAGCTCATTGGGGATCAATGTGCACCGCCTACAAAGCGAGATTTTTCTTTGTTGTGCGTTTTGCACTGCGTCGATTGTATCGATGACCGGAGTGGTCGGTTTTATTGGCTTGATGGTACCCCACTTAGTTCGACCATTTTCAGGTGTCACTCACAAGCGAGCTCTGCCTTTGGTTGCCTTGTGGGGCGCGGTACTTTTACTGTTTGGGGATGTGATTAGCCGAACCATATTAGCGCCACAAGAACTGCCAGTAGGTATTGTGACAGCAGCTCTTGGCGGGTTATTCGTTTTGTATCTTGTTTGGCGTAAATAGTGCGGCTAAATTCCACCAAACTACACAGGCAGTAAGACGATCTTGCCCTCTAGGCGTGTGGTTTTCGATTCAATGAGATCAATCGCGATTTGCACTTCATCGAATGGTAGGTAGCGGTCAACGTCGAGCTGAATATCGTTTGTGATGAAGTGATCTAGCATGGTCGTGAATTTATCCCGGCGAACATCTTTACCTTCCGCTTCCTCCCAATAACGTAAGAAGAAGGTGCTGAAATCAATGTCTTGGCTTTTCGCGTACTCAAAGAAGCGTGGCTCGTAAAAATCCAACGACAGCGTCCCATAGTTGATAAAACGCCCTTTGTTGCCAAGGGTGTGAATAAGATCGGTTCCGGGTGAGCCGCCAATCGCATCAAAGGCAACGGTTGGCATTGGCAAGCCTAACGCCTTAATTTGAGAAGCTAAATCGTCGTTTGCATCTAACACCCAACTGGAAGTGATTGGGTATTGTGTCGGCTGTGATGTAACGACAATGATTTTGAAGCCGAGTGATGCTGATAACTGGGAGAAGATCTTACCGATGGCAGAGCTGCCTGCGTTGATGATCAACACATCTTCTTGGGTCAGCTTAGCCACTTCTGTCGTCAACACCCATGCAGTTAGCGCATTAATGTACAACTGACAGGCGTAGCCATTGTCTAAATGCTGAGGAATTTGGAACAGGTCATCAGGTGATACATCGACATAGGTCTGCCATGTTCCACTGGTTGCTACGAGCACTCGCTGATTTACCGCAAACTCAACATTGCTGGACTCTACAACCCTTCCTACCGCTTCAAATCCCGGTACTCTCGGCGGCTGGTGGCTATGTTTGTATTGGCCCACACCATAAATCGACAACAGATCACTAGGGTTGATGTTAGTCGCTTCAATTTGTACGCGAACTTTATCTTTGTCTAGTGCCCCTAAAGCGACATGTTCTAACTTGAGAGATTCTTTTGGCTGACCGAAACGGAACTGGCTAATTCGGGTATTTTGCTTAGTGTCAGTCATAGTTTGGGCACCTTTATGGATTATGAGTACTGCATTGATTTTAAGTGTAGCGTGTTCATAAACAATCTTGGGTCGCTAATATTGCTCAACATCGATGTTGTTGGCAATCGATTGTTCAAATTGAAATTAGTTAACCAAAAGTTGACCAACACCTATTTACAATGATTCCTAGTTTAATAACTGGGAGTTAAGAAAGATGAACGTGCCTGAAGTAATGTCTAAGTGGAAAACATTGCTGGCTCTGACCATGGCCTTGTTTGCTCTTAAGTTTCATCTACTTCTGATTTGGGGGCTATTTTGCTGGTTTTGGGGATGGGAAAATCTTCGCGCAAAAGAAGCCTTCTTTGTTGAACGTATTGAGCTAAAAGAACATCCAGTTTTGTTTACCTTAATCATCATCAGTTGGTTTGTGATGGGAGGGGTATATTTCTATATGGACAATAGAGTCTTTGAGTTTTTTAGCTCTTTGTAGCAAAGCAAAATTTAATAATTAGGATACGTTATGAAAATCTATTTAATTAAAGCGTCTGCTGGCAGCGATTACTCAAAATACAAAGCCTCTACGGGGGGACCTCCACAAAACATCTTTGCCGCCGCTGCTGCGACACCAAAGTGGTACAAGTTAGATATGGTTGATGAGACCATAGGTGCAAAAGCCGACCTTTATAATGATGCTGATTTGGTGGTGATATTTATGTCGACTCCAGATGCTTATCGGGCTTATGAGCTAGCTGCTAAATATAAGAAAAAAGGCAAAACAGTGATACTCGGGGGGTTACATACTCAGTTTAACCCTTCAGAAGCGGCAGTATATGCGGATTGTTTGGCGATGGGAGAAGTTGAGAACTACTGGGTTCAGTTACTCCGTGACGCAGAGTTTGGTTCGCTACAGCCTATTTATGAAAGCTCCGAGCCTGTCGATCTCAGTATGCTCAATCCATACCCAACAAATATCATCAATCCTGAAGCGTACAATTATACATGGTCAGTAGTTGTGACAAGAGGTTGCCCATTTAAATGTAACTTCTGTTTAGTGCCAAGGTTCTTTGATAAGTTCCAGAAAAGGCCAATCGAAAATATCGTCAGCGAGTTAGCGGATCTCAAGACATTAGGTATTGAGTGGGTTGAGTTACACTCCGACAATCTCACTCATGACCGTGAATATGCTTTGGCACTATTTAAAGCCATTGAGCCGCTTAACATGAGCTTCTATGGGGAAACGACAGTCTTGATTGCTCGTGACACCGAATTGCTTAGTGCTGCGGTGAAGTCAGGGTTCAAAGCTGTATTATTAGGCATAGAAACGCCATCTGAAGATGCTTTGAAGGCTCAGAAAAAAGGCTTTGTGAAACCATCTAAAATGAAAGAGTACATCGCTGAGATAAGATCTCATGGTATTGAAGTATGGGGAGATTTTTTGTTCGGTTTTGATGAACATGACACTTCTATCTTCAAACAAACGCAGAAGTTCGTCGAAGATATCAAGGTTGATAAGGTGATCCCGCACTACATGATTCCGTTTCCCGGTTCGGAGTCTTTTAATCAGCTAGAGCGAGAAGGGCGACTTCTTACTAAAGATTGGTCCAAGTACGATGGTAGCCATCCGGTTTATCAGCCAAGTCGTATGAGCGTTGAAGAGCTAGAGGAAGGCTTGTATTGGATTTGGAGAAAGAATGCGAGCTTGAAAGAACGAGTTGTTGCCTGGTTCAATTAAAATTTGTTCTGGATACATGGAATGAAAATCGCGAAGGCTCATAAATAAGTTTTACTATTCGGAATGCCTGACTGAGTCAGTACACTTTAAAGGCTCCATGTGGAGCCTTTGCATCAAGTCTTTGACGTAGCGGTGAAACCCCGCGATCAAAAGCCATAGCTTTGTTTGATTGGATCGCAGACTAGTTTATATTTAGCATCCGCAGCTTCTTTCCCAGCAAATTCTAACATCGCTTCTGAATAACCCATTGCAGTGCCGAACTCTTCCATTATATAAGGATCTTCTTTGACACTCACTGTGCGATCTTTCGATAGCTCGACAATAAACTTAGCGTAATCTTGGTCTTTATCTAAGCCTGCCGCCCAACCAAAGCAGTGCGCAGCATCTTGTTTAGGGAATTCGTTAAAATCTTCACCATTCACTTCGGCTAAAGCAGCACCCGAAACAAGTGCTGTAAGTAGTGACATGCTAGTAATTAATTTTTTCATATTGCTTATCTCGAATATTGAATATGAAGCTATCTTATTGCGAGCGCTATGAAATAAATGTGAACATATTTGTTATTATTTTCAAGTCATGTGACTTTTGATGTAACTGTTTTAATCTCTTACGAGCAAAGCATCGATTTTAAGTGTAGCGTGTTCATAAACAATCTTGGGTCGGTAATATTGCTCAACATAGTTGGTGTTGGTAAACAGTCATCATCAACGTAGTCGACATAGTCTGCCGCCGAATCAAAGATCAAAATATCCAAAGCCAAACGATCCAAGCCATATCGGCCTCGGTGGATCATATCCGCTGAAAAAACCAATAAGTCACCGGCGGCTAATGGTATCTGCTTACCGCCAGAGATGTCATCGCTGCTCACTTTGCCGTTTTCTTCTTGGCGAACATTGTACTCTTCTTCGTTGTCCCAGCGTTTGTGTGTGCCGGGGATAAGCTCCATACCTGGCTCATCAAAAAGGGGCACTCGCAGATGGAGTACTTGGGTTTCCATGATGACTTTCATCTGGTCATCAATGTCGTAGTCGTATTGACAGTCACGATGCCAGAAGTCTTTTTGTTGCGGATTTACCGGGTTGAAGAACAGCTGTGTATTCATGAATGCCGGTTTGTTCGGAATCACCGCATCAACCACGTCCATCACTTGCTTCGAGCTGATGAAGTCGAAAAGCACGCTTCTATCGTCGGCGAGCAAATATTCGCTTCCCGTAATTAAAGACGAGTTAAATGCTTCTTCTTTATAGAACTCTTCGTTGTCTGCTTTCCATGATTCATGGAATTTCAGCACGACTTTTCTAAGCGATGCAATTTGAGCTTCATCGAAATAATTTCTGATAACAAAGTAACCATGTTCGTCGTAACGGTCACTTAATTGTTGGCTGTTTTCTACCACTGACTACCTTCGTTCATTCTTTGCTGTGTAATAACTAGGGGCTGTTGACCTTTCCGTGGTTAAGTTTTGTTCGGATGGGGACGCCTAGTCAAAATCGTTTTAGGCGCGGCGAAGAGTATGTAGCCTAGTCATTCTAAGCAAATATTCTTCAACAAAGCATAAAACGATTTTAGCTGAACCCTTCGGGCAGCTCTTGTGGTTCATTTCTACTGCGTTATCGGCTTTTCATGTAGGCCAGCTACACGTCAAAGCCTCTTCCTTGTATAAATTTCCCACAAGATGCTGCAAAACCCAGCTCGAAAGGTCAACAGCCCCTAGAGATTTCTTGGGCGCATAATGCCAGACAGTCGCTATTCAACCAAGTAACGAGTGCAGAAGCCTGTAGATTCCGTGATGCTATGAAGCCATGTGTGGACGAGTGTTACATGCCTATCCAGATCATGTACTCATGCGACAAGAATCTCTGCATATGTGATCTACTCCTTATTTTATAAAATATATAGATTCATATAGTGAATGTTTCTTTGGCTTGTATGATTATTGACCATGTTGTGATTTGGTTGCGTATGGAAGATAGAAAATCATGGATGGTTTTTCGCTGGATATGAGAACACTTAATTTTATTATTATTTTGTTCTCTTTCATTTACTGTATTGGCTTGTTGTTATTTCAATTCACTCAACAGTCCATTAAAGGGCTTTCAATCTTTTCCATTTCAATATTTGTTATCGGAACTGGGCCGTTGATGTTGAGCCTAAGAGGGGAGTTCCCTGATTGGGTCACCGTTATTGGTGCCAATATGGTCATTGCGCTAGGTTTTCATCTCGCCTTGTATAGCTTATGTCTGTTTCGAGAATACTCTCTCAAATGCACCTACCTCAGTAGTCTAATGATGTTGGCTCTTTTGCCATGTTTTATTTACTTCACGTTCTATGAGCCTTCCATCAAGGCTCGAATTATCCTCATTAGTTTATATCTGGCTTTTGTGACTCTTTGCACTGCCTTTGCGGTATTAAAGGGCCAGCGTGATGACTTGACCCTAGGTATTCGGATGATGGCCTTGTCATTTACGATATATGGCGGGTTTATGGTTTTCCGAGTAATGGTGACGTTATTTTCAGCTGAGCTTCAGGATTTCATGGCGGCCGCGCTCATTCATCAACTTGCCTTTTTAGTGAGCATCGTTCTTATTGTGTCGATGAGCTTCACAATGCTTTGGCTGATTAATGCAAGGTTGCTTAGTTCTATTCACGAGCTGTCCTACAGCGATCCTCTAACGGTACTGGGAAACCGCAGAGCATTAGATGAGATGGTTCCAGTTATCATGAAGCAGGCGGAGACTGCGCCTGTCAGTGCCATTATGATGGATATTGATAATTTTAAGTCGATCAATGACCAACACGGACACATTGTAGGTGACCTCGTGATCAAGTCTTTTGCTGAAATGGTTCAAAGTGCGATAAAAACATCGCCCAAAGCCAGTGCGTTTCGTTTTGGCGGAGACGAGATAATGATTTTATTGCCTAATGTCGATTTTCAACAAGCTCAGGTTATTGCCTGCAAGTTACGATTGTCTATTTCAGAGGTATCAGCAGTACAAGAACATGAGATGTGTCTGACATCGAGTTTTGGTGTTGCTCAGCTTCACCCGCATGAGAGTTGGAATGGGTTTATTAGCCGAGCCGACAAAGCGTTATATCAAGCGAAAACAAACGGTCGCAATATGACTTCAATTTGTCCTAGTCATATTAACGAGCTCGTCACTGCCACATAACCAATACCGCTGCGATAGAAAGCAAGATGAGCGCAAGAATGTCTTTGCGCGCGATGCTTTGCCCTAACCAGAAATAGGATATCAACACCATGAAGATCACTTCGACTTGCCCGAGTGTCTTTACGTACGGCACGGCTTGAAGCGACATCGCACTAAACCAACCCAGAGAACCGATAACACTCGCTAAGCTTGTCATGATGACTAGTTTCGACTTCTTGAATATCTGGCGCAGCGTGTCGCGTTCTCTGAAAAAGAGATACGTACAGATAATCACTGTCTGAAGGGAAATGACGAGGAACAGCACCCATGCGGCGCTATGAGGGAAGGGCAACCCTATGCTCAAACTTGCTTCCCGTACCCAAAGAGACGTTAAAGCAAAAGCGGTACTACACGCCATACCTAACAAAAATACTTTCGGAGACAAGCTTCGCCAACCAGAAGAACTACTCATGATTAGTACGCCTAATGTGCCAATAAGCACGCCGACCCAACCTGTTAGTGTCAAAGCAGTACCAAAAAACAATACGGATAACACAGCAGATACGGGGGCTTCACACTTGGCTAAGCCTGCTCCTATCGCATAGTTTTCGAGCTTAAATAACATCACCATTAAACCCGTCGCGAGGATCTGCATAATGGCTGCTGCAATAATGTAGAAAACAAACTCACCCGAAAAATCAGGTGTGGATACTGGCTTCCATTGATAGAGGGCGCACAGATAAATTAAGGCGATTGGGCCTGCCCAGATAAAACGCGCCAGCGTCACACCAGCAACACTCATGGTGCCACTTAACTTGCTTTGAAAGGCATTGCGCCAAGATTGGCTGAAGGCTGCGAGAAGAGTAAAGGCTATCCAACTAAATGACATGACGCTTCCGTGTGTTATATAAAATTATGATTATATTAACAAATTTAACCAATAGAAGAAGCGGCTTGTTTGTTTATTGAGCGTCCATTTTCAGGCGATAGTCTATTTGGGTAAATCAGAACTTTGTGCGAGCTAACCTTTGAAGAGTTAGCTCGTTGAACTTCAACACAATATAGCTAGCCGCCTCAAAAAATTGGCTCTTTTCGGTTCTTGAAATAGAACAGTGCGCTGATCGTAATGAACAGTAAGGTGAAGTAATAGAAAAACGAAGACAGTGAGGCCAAGAAGGCAAGGTTCTGTTCTATCTCTTGTTCGGTGTAGCCCTGAGACACCAACTTATAGTAGTAAGCGTACAAGATACCGATCAGGCCGTATCCGAGGTTAAACATCAGCCCTTTAAAGCTGAGAACCGTGGCTCTGTTGTGTGATTCGGTTTTTTTATTCAGGTGGTAGCTGATGAAAATGTTCATCGTCATGATGATAAAGATTAATACCAGTGCCGGAATGACTCCGTAAATCGACCAACCTAAACTGATCCAGTAATAAGTCGCCATGCTTGCCAATCCCATAACTACAATGAAGGTTTTAGCCTCCATACTCTCTGCTAATCTTCGGCTTTGTCCTGCCAATATAATCTTAAGCAAGCTGATACCCGCACCAATAAAACCAAAGTAGATAATTGGAATATCAATGGCCAGATAGTATTGGCTGTTCATGGTTAGGAACATGCGTGAGGTGTGTTCGAATAGGCTGTAGTAGAGCAAGATGAACAGCACGTAAGGCGTAGCAAATACCCACTTACCCGCATCGATCGTCAATTTAAGACTTGAGATGGTGGTTGCCAATTTGGTTTGGTCGCTTGGCATCACCTTTTTCTCTTCGCGCATATTAATCGCGGCATAGATAGCGATCATCGCGACAAATAGGGTGGCGAACACAGGAATACGCATCAGATCTTTTGTGCTTTCTGGTTCGGCTAGTCCAAGGAAATGAAAGATGTTCGTCATAAAGTTCACATCGTACATCGCCGCCCCAATCAGCGTAACAAAGATACCGACCGTTGAGGCGACACGAAGCTGTATTTGCAGCACTCGAGGCCACAACTCTTCATTGCCTTGTTCTTTTAAGGTGTCGTAAGCCAATGCCTCGTCGGCGCCGCTGGCCAGTGCCATCGCTAAGCCACTGAGAATCCGGTTAATCAGAAAGACAATGAACACCAAGTCGGGGTTTCCGGTTGGTACTAGCGCGATCATTGCGATCTCAACAAACATCACGATCGAAGACAGCACCACTAGTTTCTTGCGGCCTAAGGTATCAGCGAACGCACCCGACGGCACCTCAGCAAGCACAATGGTAGCTGCCCAAACTACATTAAGCATCGCGAATTGAGAAAGAGTTAGCCCGTAATCTAAATAGAGTAGGGTGAATATAGGGTAGTAAAAACGCGCAAAGTAGCTGCTTCGAAACATTAAGAAGTAGCGGACATTGGGAATGTTAAGGATCTCTTTGAGCGTCATGATAATTTCAGTATTTTAGATAACACATCATTATGTATAACCCTTTTACTCTTTTAAATCATGGAATTGTTGCCAAATCCTTAAAATATCTGATTTACGTGATCTTCGAGTTCATGGTTCATAGTGGGTTATAGGTCTCTCTTCTTCAAATCACTTCCCCCATTCATTTAGTTTGTGGTGCTCGTTTCAACTTGCTTGACTGATTTTGGTGCAAGATCGAACTTCTACAACGTCGCTCTCGCATTTACATCTTATTGTATGATTTAATTATTGGTAGTAATGATACGCAATGAATCCAATGTAATTGAGGAAGCGAGCATGATCTTAGAGTCATTCAGTCTGGAAGGTAAAGTAGCGATAGTGACTGGCTGCAACACGGGGCTTGGGCAAGGTATTGCATTAGGCTTAGCGGAAGCTGGTTGTAAGGTTGTCGGTGTTAACCGAACAGAACCTGAAGAGACTATTGAGAAAATGAGTGCAGCAGGTCATTCGTTCCTAAACGTGAGTGCTGATCTTCTCGATCAAGCGTGCATTCCAGAGGTTATAGAGCGCACTTTGGCTGAGTTTGGCCAAGTCGACATTCTCGTGAACAATGCAGGAATTATTCGCCGCCAAGATGCTATTGAGTTCTCAGAGCAAGATTGGGATGACGTAATGAACGTGAACACTAAGACTGTGTTCTTTATGTCTCAGGCTGTTGCAAAGCAGTTTAAGGCTCAAGGCACTGGCGGAAAGATCATTAATATTGCATCGATGCTCTCATTCCAAGGTGGCATTCGAGTTCCTTCCTATACGGCTTCAAAAAGTGCTGTGATGGGAGTGACACGTGCGATGGCGAACGAATGGGCGCGCGACAATATCAATGTGAATGCGATAGCACCCGGTTATATGGAAACGAACAATACTCAAGCTCTGCGTGAAGATGCTGTGCGCAATCAAGCGATTCTTGAGCGTATTCCGGCTGAGCGTTGGGGTAAACCGCAAGATATCGCAGGTCCTTGTGTGTTCTTAGCCTCATCAGCATCGGATTACATTAACGGCTATACCATTGCTGTTGATGGTGGTTGGTTAGCTCGTTAACTGACCTTGTAACAAACACGGTTAAGAATTTTAAATTTGCAGCAATCTTGCAGGAGAACATAAATGAAAATCGCACTAATGATGGAAAACAGTCAGGCAGGTAAAAATGCCATGGTTGCCGCTGAGCTAGAGTCAGTGGCGGGTGGCATTGGTCATGATGTTTTTAATCTAGGTATGACCGACGAGAATGATCACCACTTAACGTATATCCACTTAGGTATCATGGCGAGTATTCTCATCAACTCAAAGGCTGTGGACTTTGTTGTGACGGGATGTGGAACAGGGCAAGGTGCTTTGATGTCACTGAACCTGCATCCGGGTGTGGTGTGTGGTTACTGCCTAGAGCCATCAGATGCTTTCTTGTTTAACCAAATCAATAACGGTAATGCTCTCGCTCTCGCTTTTGCTAAAGGCTTTGGCTGGGCAGGTGAACTCAACATTCGTTATATCTTTGAAAAAGCGTTCACAGGCGAGCGTGGTAATGGGTATCCACTAGAACGTGCAGAACCACAGCAACGTAACGCAGCAATTTTGAATGAAGTGAAAGCCGCAGTGGTCAAAGATAACTTTATTGATTCGCTAAGAGCAATCGACCAAGAGCTCGTGAAAACAGCGGTTGGCAGTGAACGTTTCCAACAATGCTTGTTTGATCATTGCCAAGACCCAGAAATTGCAGACTACGTTCGTTCACTTTTAGATTAAACCTATCAAGGTCTTACCCGGTTATTAGTGAAGATAGAAAAGAGAAAGAGGAGCCCTGAGGCTCCTCTTTTGTTTTGTTCTTTGAACCTGATAGTTATTTTTGGCGTGAACAAGTCATACGTGATTCGCTCTAGACGATCAGTCCACACGCTTAAAGTTAGGCAACAAGGTTTCAGGCTGCTGCTCTACAAATGCTTTACTTGGTGAGTATGCGCGGAAGTAAACAAACCAGTTTTCGTCTTCTCGGGTTTGCACCCAATTCGCTTCATTTACACCAGCAGGCTTAGTTGGCGAGAAGTGGAAGGTGTAATTGCCTTGCGCATCTTTAACTGTCTCTTCAATGTTAGAACCCACGTCGGCACGCTCAATATCGTTGTCGATGATGGCGCGGTTCTCTACGTTGTAGACAGTAATTGTCCAGAACAAATCGGCGAAATTTACATCTCCATCTAGCGTCAAAGTATAGTGGTTACTGCCATTTAGCCCTTTGCCATTGTCGTCACGGTAGTTGTCTAGGTAAATCTGACCCCAGCCGCCATTTTCAAAACCGTGCATTGCTACGTCGTTAGTTACAGCTTCATAGAACCAAGCTGCACGTCCATCGAGGTCCATACCATAGTGACGGTCTTGGTTTGGTGTTGAAGCCGTTGCGATTTCCCACGAATTCCCTTCTTTACCGTAAGCCGCGTGTGGTAGACGTTCGGTTTTGTTGAAATCGATGTTTTTGACCATAGCTTCACCCATGACTACAGCTTGTTCTAAGATGTCACGCTGCTGAGCTGATGGGGTAAATGCTTTGCCTTTTTCAATACCTAGTGGGCGTAACATGTCGTGCATCATACGGTCGCGCTCTGCTACAGGTTCGGCTTGGATCGCTTCATTCAACGTTTCCCAAAATGCCATACCACGTGGGTGCTTAGCATCGTCACCACGCTTAGGGAAGTTTACGCCTTTGCTACTGAGCGGCTTGCCGTTAAGGTCAGTAATTTTTAATGCTTCTAAGTCTTTCATACGTTGCTGATCTGACTTAGCCATTAAGCGAACACCCAAGAAAACATTATTGGTATCAGACTCAAATACTTTTGCGCCTTTTGGCAGGTTACTCGGCGTTTCAGACCCTTTGGCTTTTACCACGTAGACGCCCGGCTCAGTCATCTGAGAAATACCGATTTGCCACATGGTGTGTACCGCGCCACGCAGTTCATTTGTGGGAATTTCTATAACAACGGGCTCTTTCTCTACGTTAAACCAAGTAATCGCGTAAGGCGTAGAGGTGTTGTAAGTTAAGCCTCCTAGCTTAGATTCATGAGACTCAACATAAGTAATTTGACCATCCTCTGCACCCATGTCGGCATAGGCTTGTTTCCATGCGTAGTTTGACACCAAAGGCACGGACCAAATGTACGCTTGTGACGCGCGTTGATAGTCCATCAGTTCAAACAGTTTTGCTGAGCTTTCTTGTGTTGGAATGCCATGAAGAAAGTCGGTTTCGAAAGTAAAGTCACCTGCACGCGTTTGGATCGTTTCTGTCGCATCACCGTTGCCTGCTATCGCTGTGGCTGAAAACAAGGCTGTTACAGAAACTAGCATGGCAGCAGAGCGTAATGGGCAAGTGAAACTACCAACAAAGGCTTTAGATATCATATTCATAATGTGTCCTCAAAAAATCAAAATTATTCGTCAAAACGGGAATGGCTCGTCGAACCGAAATCATTGGTTCAAACTGAAAGAGCTCATCCAAGCAGAAAGTGACTGCTTAAAACTGATAGTTAAATTCGATGCGGTGATCACCGTCTTCGATGCTGGTGTTTTCTGTCCAATTTGCAAAATAACGAACGTTCGCCCTTGGGTTAATCTGGTAGCTCGCAGCAAACTCATGTGCGAGTACAGAATCACTGCCCTCGAATCCATAATCTTTGAACGTTGATGAACCAGACATCGTGCCTAAATACATAGGGTTATAGTTCAACCAAATCTTGTCGGTAAGTTGCATTTTTGCGTACATACCCGCCACGTAGAAAGTACCGTGCATGTTGTAGCGATCACGAAGTTGATCCGCGTCGAGGTTGCCTCCAGAGCCTTCAACCAACTCCTCACCTGCAGCAACACCAACACCCGCAAGCGGATAGAAGTTAAACATGCCCATTTGTGGAAGAGCCTGTATAAAGCTGTATGACGCACTACCTTGATTACTATCGAAATCCCAAGACATATCGACTTGTGTGCCTCGACCATTGGTTAAGTCTACGCCGAAGTTTCTGAAACGAATCGAATCGATACTGTCATCTGCGCCTCGGTTATTCCAACCAATGGCTTCACCAGCGATGCCTTTGACTTCGAAGACATTCATACCCATGGTCGTATCGCTACCAGTGTCATAGGTTTGCCCGATTTTCAGGTTTAAGCCTTTGTCTGTGTAACCGAAGCCACCTTGTGTATAGACGGCTAACGGGTCTGACATATCTTGAATTTCGGCTTCTTCCGCGAAAGCGACACTTGCCAGAAACAAAGGAGTTAGAGAAAGGATTGAACGTTGTAATAACATAGATGCCTCATAAATTTATCTCACTACATCCGTGTACTGCGTGAAGGTGAGGTAACTATACAAAGTGGACATCGTTAAGTTAATTCATATAAACTTAACCATTCGTTAAGTAGTGGTTTATGGTTTGGGTATGAAACTGAATAATGTCGATTTGAACTTATTGAAAGTGTTTGTGGTGGTGTATCAGGAAAAAAGCTTGCGCAAAGCAGCTGAAAAGCTGTTTGTCTCGACACCAGCGGTAAGCCAAAGCGTCAAAAAGCTTAAGGAATCGTTAGGTGAAGAGCTATTTGTTTTGTCCAATCAGCAGTTTCTCCCGACGCCTTATTCTGATGAACTGTATCGACGTGTTTTTCCACTATTGGACGGGTTGGTCACGGCGATAGAAGAGGGTAAACAGTTTACTCCTGCCGAACTAAGCGAAGATTTTAAGATAGAGGCGAACCCGCACCTTTTGCCTTGGTTAACACCCTCTCTGTTTCATCAACTCTCAGATGAAAGTCCACTTTCGAGGTTGATTAGTCATACTAGCTCCCAAGATTCACTGGAAAGACTTAAGAGTGACGAGATTGATTTTGTTATTCACTTTGAAGCTGAAAACCTGCCCGCCGAGATCATTGCTGTGCCTCTCGTAACCCTAAAATTTGTATTGGCAGTAAGAGTCGACCATCCTTTTAAAGAGGATGTAGCACAGATCGATGATTTGTTGTCCTTTCCATTTGCGCATGTAGACCTTGCTTACTTCGACCAAAACAAACACTCGCGATTGGAAGAAGAAGTTTTAAGCCAAGGTAAATCGATTAATATGGCGCTTCGAACGACGTCAGTTGTTGGGTTAATAGAAACGATTAAGCATTCCAATATGATCGCACCCTGCATGCCTCCGGTGATCGAACAGCACAAGGGAGTATTGCGCTCGATTGTGATTGAAGGATTAGAAGAAGATGCAGAAAAAATGGAGGTATTTGCCTATCTTCATAAGAAAAACCAACACTCTGCCAAATACAAATGGTTACTGGATTTGATCGAAACGGCGATGGTTGAAGCCAACCATCAGTAAGCTTTAACTGTGATTGTTTTTAATTGATTCAATGAGTTGACCAAAAAAATGCCCTCAAAACATCTCTTGAGGGCATTTTTTATTAACTATTTAACTATTTAACTATTTAACTATTTAACCATTGATTCGCTTAACCGTCCGTAGCCAGTTATTCACTTTCTGTTTCTTTAGAAGCGTTTGACGCCCAGCCTTTCTCTAGCCAGTTGTCCAGAACGTGTTGCAGTGCTTTCAAAGAGGTTGGTTTCTCTAGGCGACCATCCATCAGTTTGCTGATCATATCTAACTCGTGTTGTCCTGATTCGCCAGACAAAGCAATGATTGGCGTTTGAGGAGAGCGTGCCTTGATAATTTGGCTGGCGTCAAAACCATTCATTATCGGCATTTGTACGTCCATTAAGATCAAATCGACCTTGTGTGTTTTGAACAGCTCGACGGCATTCTCACCGTTTTTGGCTTGTAAGCTATTGACGCCAAGTCGACTCAGGTACATTTGAACAAGCGTGCGTTGTACTTCTTTATCATCGACGATCAGTACGGTTGGAGCCAAATGATTCCCTGGGGTTAGCGTGCTTGTTGGTTCTGAACTTTGCGTTTCTGGCGGGTTATTTGGCTTAGCTTCAGCATTGGTTTTGTTTTCAGTTGCAGTTTGATTACTTTTCCAATCATTGAAGTAAGGCGTACGAAGCGCGTCTGCTTTGGGTGCATTGGGCACAACAGGGAAGTACAGGTGGAACTCAGTAAACTCTCCAAGTTTGGAATGGCATTCAACTTTGCCACCAAATGAACGCATCACACGTTGGCAGTAGCCTAAACCTAAACCACTACCACCGCTTTTTTGGTAAGAGAAGAAGTCATCAAAGATCTTATGAACAATGGCTTCGTCAATGCCGGGGCCAGTATCACGGAATGTGAGGACGTTCTCGTAATCCCCAGTTTTGGTGCTGATCTCAATTTGGCTGTCTGGATAAGAGTCAAAGTAGTAGATCGCGTTACGTATCAGGTTGAAAATAACGAAGTTGAATAGGGTTTCATTCAGCTTTGCCACAAAATCAGCATGTTGTGGTAAACGAATTCGCTCAATGATCTTCTCGTTCTCAAAGCCATAATGGCTGACGGCTTGATCCACGGCCTTGTGGATAGAGGTCATGGTGATTGGTCCATGCTCGGGTGAGCTATCACTGACTTCTCGCAAGATGATATCAATCAGCTGTCGACCACGTTGAATCGCAGCTTGGCCGTTCTCAATATCAAGTAAGATCTGTTTCGCTGGAGCTTGATTATCAATGTGCTGTTTTAATAGTTCAAATTGCAATTGCACTTGAGCCAGTGGGTTACGCATTTCATGAGCGATTGAGTTAGCAAGGGCACGGCTTTGGCGGATGCGTCTATCGGCTTCGATAGTGCTTTGTACTCGAGTTAACAAGGTTTGCAGGGCAGAGATCTCTTCGTTAGAGAACATCTGATCGTTGCTCTTGTGTGACGATACTAACAAGTGCGTGACCGATTTCCCCTGACCAAACAGAGGCATCACCAAAGCGGTATCGTTGGAGCTCATCTTGTCATACAGGGCTTTGATTGAGCGCTTGGCTGGTGCGGTGTAATCAAGCTCCTGAGACAACTCATCGAACACTAAAACGGACTTGTTAGTAGACAGATAATCTTCGTAGAAGGTTTCGTTGTAGTTGCTGTTCACTAGACGTAGCTTATCTTCTGGAATTTGCAGTAGGCTACCCAAACGACGCATTGCATCATCAATTGATAGCTTGAAATCCTCTTCTAGCGCGAGGATCTGTTGTACTGGCGTTTTCTTGTTTCCGTAGATAAAGAAGGAGGCGTAGTCGCTCACACGTTTGTAGAGTAAATGCCAAGTGATGCCGATAACCGCGCAGATCGGGATAGCAATGAGCCATTGGTTATCGTCTGTCAGTGGGATAAATATTGCGCCAAAAGGTATCACCAAAATTGCACACACCAACAACGTATTTAAGCTCATGTACGCAAGGTATTTCACGCTATAGAAGCGAGAGGTCAGTAGAGCATAGCCAACGAACAACATCTCACTGATCGACAAGGCGGGTGGCAGCCAAGTGAGTGAGAAGTCGCGGATGAAATAGGCAATACCAATATGAACTGTTGCAGTAGATAGCATGAAAACCAAAATGCCTGTAATCATGTAGTTGGTTTTGGCTAATATTAACTTGCTACTGTTGGCGCGCATGGCCACGAGGTTGAGTAGCGTCAGGATAATTAAGCTTATTACTCCTGTAAAAAAGTACGGCGTGTACGGGCCAAACTCAATAACGAACTCGCTTGGGCCAGCAATCGTGACATGTTCAACGGTTAATCCCGGACTTAAATTGATAAAGAAGGAATAGACAGTCAGTGTGACAAAAATGGCTTGTTGCCACGGGTGAACCTTACTATTACGTTGTTCGGCTGCGAGTTTACACGAGAAGTAATAGGCAAAGGCAAACGCACAGAAAGAGGCTAGGTTGGCCAATTTTGCTGCGTATACGGCGGCTGAGGCCCCAAGTTCTGGTAATAAGTCGGTATGGAAGTAGGCGTTACTGCAGATCCACGCAACAATACAGATCGAATACGCGATGTAAGGGGCATGGTGTGTTCCAATAATAACTTTGTTCTTTTGTCTAAGGCGATAGCAGTAGTAGAGTAACCACATCACGACGATGGCTACAGTTGCAAGCAGTGTTATTGCTTTCGCATAGACTATTGCCTCTAGTCCGAAATCAAACATGTTCATTATTTTCTACCATGCTGTGTTTTTATTTTCACGAAGACAGCGTCTATAGTCATGAAAGTTGACGCGACCGAATGCTAAAAGCATCAGTTCAATATTCCATAGACCGCGGTAAGTTTGTAAGTTATTTCCGTTCAGGTCACAAGACCCTAGTTGTAAATATGCTTTTGGTCCGATTGCTTTGTAAAAATTGAGTATCAAAGGTTGGTCTATAATGGTGAAGCCCATTTTATAGCCTGTTTGATACAGTAAACTAAGCATCTTTTTTTGAGCAAGATAGAGGAAATAGAGCTTTTGTTGAGTCTTGCCACTGACTGTAAGACGCAGTACTTCACATAGGGCGTGTTTAGCCGACAATTGTAACTGGAATTGCTGGTCAAATTCTGGCAGAGAGTAACACTTTGACAGTGTAGGCGGTGTGAACAGTTGTAGCTTCGCCAGTTCGTCGTAACCGTGATTGGATAAACAGTAGTGCCATTGTTCATTGCTGAACGGGGGGGCGTAACTTAGCCAAGTACCATTCTTAGACCAGTCTTGAATCAGCGCAGAGGAAACCAGTGTCGGAAAGGCTTCATCAACTGGATGTTTTAGTAGAATAAAATGCTTACCTGCCTGAGAAAGGTGTAATAAAGGCAGCATCTCAAACCATTTCTCGCCCTTGATGAACACCTCAAGGTTGCTTAAAGCAATGGCATCGCTGATTGACATTCCTTGTGGGTGACAGGGCGTTTGCACTACAAGTTGAGCATCTTCGATGTGTTCAACGATTGCACCGTAGTAGGCACTATCTTTAATGGGCAGATCAACAGAAGAAGGGGACTTGGTGTTCAATGGTGATTTTGCTTTGATTGCGGCAATTTCACATTCACACCAAAAATCTAACCAATGCATGTAGCACTGGCCTACGGCCTGCTCTAGAAGATCAACCTCTGCAGATAGTGTGTTTGGATAGCGCAGAATCAGATCGCGGTAGTCTATCACCTCAAACAATACCGAATAGCTTTTGTTTTGATGCTCAGGGAAAAGCAATTCTAATTGGCTTCTACGATATTCTGTCACGCTTTGGAAAAGAGCAGTGCGCTCTTGTGGCTGATAGGTACTGATGACGAGCTCTATCAGAGCTCGCTGTTTTATTTCGATAGACAGACTGCTAGCCAACAGTGAGCCTAAAGACGACGTTATTTTCATTTGATTAACCGAACCTAGCCTAGGTCTATATAATTATTTTTATTCGATCTGCACTGTCTACAGGACACAAATTTTTTTAGTGTTTTTTTTGAGTCATGTTACTTGGAGCGAGTCTGCCGTAACTTTACTTGAGCCTATTACTTGAGGGATAAGTTGCATAATCGGGCGAGATTCTACTACTTGCACAGCCCCTTAACAATATAGGCTTGTCATATATTGACTAAATCATGTCAGAATAAAATACATTACTATCAACAGTTTGTGTTGGTGATTCCTGTATTTGATCCAAGTGTAGTTAAGTCGAGCATAAACTTTTGAATTTATAAAATAACGTGAAATATCTATTTTTTGAACCAATCTCATAAATCATATGCAAGTAAATTCACCTTGTTAGTTGTAAGGAATATAACGGCAACCCTAAATATACAATTAACTAATGAGTGCCGTATGTCTCATCCCCGTTTATTCCCACGTCATCGTTTGGCGCTTGCTTGCATGATCGCCAGTGTTTCTAGTTTTTCTTTTGCCGAAAATCAATGTGATGTTGCTGATCTTCAACAGGCATCTGATCTTGCTTCTTTAGTTTCAGCAGCAGACAACGCTTGTTATAGCGCTTGGTTCTCGGCAGATGAAAGTTCATTGAACAATATCTACAGCGAAGCGAGCTTAAGTCGCATTCAATTTACGCTGAACCTAGAAATTGCCCGTTATCGAGGCGAACCTGAACAAGCTCGTAGGTTAGAAAACCTTGGTGAGTTTGTTCGTGCGGCTTATTACGTTCGCTATAACGCGCAAGCACAAGACTTCAGTGAAGCGTTGAGCCAGCGGTTTGCTCAGTCAACCATTGCCTTCCTTACCAATCCTAATGCGCTAGACCAAGGTCGTGAACAAGTTGGAGCAATGAAAAGCCTGACGCTAATGGTTGATAACGTAAAGCAACTGCCACTCACAATGGATGCACAACTTGCGGCACTGAGTCACTTCAATAGAGAGACCGCGCAAGACTCACAATGGGTCGACGGGCTAAACAATCTGTTTCGAGCAATGGCTGGTCACGCGGCTAGAGATGATTTTTACGATTATATGGCGAGTCATACTCAGCATATCGATACACTTGCAGCGTTCGCTCGTGATAACTCATGGGCACTGGATACTGATGCCGGCTTTCTTGTTTATAACGCAGTCCGTGAAACAGGTCGCTTGCTTGCAAGCCCAAACAAAGAAACTAAAGACAAAGCGTTGCGAGTTATGCAGCAAGTGATGGCACAAAACCCGCTTGGCAGTGAGCACGACAAACTTTGGTTAGCAGCGGTTGAGATGATGGGGTATTACGCTCCTGAAGGCTTAAACGGATTGGATCTTGAGCAAGCAAAACGTGATTTAGCGATGCGCGTTCTACCTAATCGTCATGAATGCCAAGGGCCTGCCATTATCCGATCTCAAGACTTGAGTGCGTCACAAGCCATTGAAGCGTGTGATGTGTTGGCGGCCAAAGAAGCACAGTTTCATCAAGTGGCGAATACGGGCCAACAACCTGTCGCCGACGATAACAACAACCGCGTTGAAGTGGCGGTATTTGGCAGTAAAGGCAGCTACACCGATTACTCTGCATTCTTGTTTGGAAACACCACCGATAACGGCGGTCAGTATTTAGAAGGAAACCCTGCTGGAGTGGGTAACGTGGCACGTTTCGTGGCTTACCGTTACGCCAATGGCGATGACCTTTCTATTCTCAATTTAGAGCATGAATATACTCACTATCTCGATGCGCGCTTTAACCAGTATGGTTCCTTTAGTGACAATTTGGCTCATGGTTATGTGGTGTGGTGGCTAGAAGGTTTTGCCGAGTTCATGCATTACCAGCAAGGCTACGATGCCGCGATTAATTTGATTGCTAGTGGAAAAATGAGTCTGTCGGATGTGTTTGCGACCACTTACTCCCACGATTCTAATCGTATCTACCGATGGGGTTACTTAGCGGTGCGCTTTATGATGGAAGAACACCCGCAAGATGTTGAAAGCTTATTGGCATTGTCTCGTTCTGGTCAGTTTGCCGAATGGGCGCAGCAAGTGGAAGTGTTTGGGCAACAATACAATGGTGAGTTTGAACGTTGGTTAGAATCTGTCTCAACCGAGCCTGAAATACCAAACCCGGGCTCGAACCCAGGAGAGCCAGCTGATCCCACAGAGAAGTTCACTGTGCTTGTCGCGAACCAAAGCGTAGTGCTGAGCGGAGAGGCGTATAGCGAGCAGTTGTTTTATGTTGATGTGCCAGAAAACACCAAGCATTTCGAGGTTTCTATTGAAGGTAATGCTCTAGGACAAAGCCAAGGTGATGCTGACCTCTACGTGAGTTACAACAAACAGGCGCATTACTATGATTTTGAATTCAGCCAATATGGTAATGGCAGCAATGAGCATGTGACGTTTGAACCAGAGGCATCAGGTTATATCAAACCGGGACGCTACTACATGAGTATTGCGGGGCGTACCGATTTCAATGATGTGGCACTGTTGGCTTCGCTAGAAACAGAAACGCCAACACCACCAACACAAGAACAAGATGATTTAACGCCTGTAGTATTGGAATCCGGTCAGGCTCAAGTATTGACTGTGCACCAACGACGTTATGCAGCAGTCTATGTACCACAGGGCGTACAAGAGGTTCGAGTGTGGTTGAACGATAAGAATACTGAGCAACCAAATCGAGGCAACGTTGATCTGTTCGCCAGTCACTCATATTGGCCAACGGCAGGGCAACATGACTATGCGTCTGATTACCGTGGTAGCAATGAGTACCTACAAATCCCTGTAACAGAAGAAGGCTATGTGCACTTCTTACTTAGTGCTGAGCAACAAGGAGATGATGTCGAGATGTTGGTGTACTTTCATTAAGACACTAACCTCAATGGCTTTTTATCATCAATGATATTTAAGCCATTGAGATAAAAAGCTGAGCATGAGTGCTCGGCTTTGTTTTTCTGACAGTGTTCTGTGTTTAGGGGAGCGCTACAGCATAATTTCTGATGAAGTGATGACATTCGAGGTTTAAGCTTGTCTGCATATGAAACATCATTGCGGGTAACGCCTCGTGAATGACAGAGGTAAAGAGAATTTATGAAGAAAGTACGATTAACATCATTACTTGGAGTAGCAACCTTGTTTAGTGTCGCTGTGTTAGCAGGATGCAGTCAGAAATCTGAGGTTCCAGTTCAATCACAAGAGAATCCGAATCCGATTTGTAGCACTAAAAATCTGACGGGTGGTTGGTCGCAAAGTGATATCACACCACAAGCTAAGCAAGCGTTAGACGTCGTTCTTGGCCAAATGAACACCTCTGCTAAGCTCAAACAGATCTTGAGTGTTCGAACTCAGGTTGTCGCGGGTTTGAACTATGCTATCGAGTTTGAAATGGATAATGGTGAAGTGTGGAATACCGTTGTGTATCGCTCGCTACAAGGTGACATTGAAATGACGCAACCTGCACAGCAAGGTCGTCTGTGTCTATAGATTAACTGGTCCATAAATTAACTGGTCTATTGATTAACTAGCATGTAAATAACTTCGCACATAAAAAATGGCTCCTAATTTGGAGCCATTTTTATTCTGCTTAGAGGCGTTTTTAAACGTTACTAGTTTGCCAATGCGGGTTCCGATAACTCTTGAACACAAGCTCGGCTGATGTCTTCATCAATGTAGGCCATCCCAAGTTTATTCAGATAGTCCATACGATCGGCTGAGCGAAGCTCGATGTCGGGGCCTGCAATGTTGTTCTCTTGATAGATCTCGGTGAGGTGAGACATGAATTGCTCGCCAACACTCATCATCAATAAGCTCATTGCGCCAACGTCCGGTCTGACTTTTGCTTGTTGTTTGTCAGATAGATTGACGGCTAACACGATAGGTTGCTCTTCACCCTCAAAACGAGTGCTGCGCTCGCGAATGGTTTGCTGAGCCCAGTAATACGCCAGTTCTTTACTCTGAGTTAAGAAGACGGGTTCAACGGATTCTGTGTAGTTATTGCCAATCGTTGCCATGGTTTTTGAAGCGGCCTCGTTGAGCGCTTTGTCTCCAGAGCGCTTAAGCCCTTGACCTTGAATAGACGCGAGTAAAGCTGAAGATGTGCCGTGATACCAAGTATCACCCGTTGCGAAACCATTTTCTGATAACAGTGTTTTTGCATCTTGTAGGTGTGTCGGAATTGAAGTCATAGGCACTCTCAAAAAATAAGAATCTCAACAAATAGGAATCTGAACAAATATGGATACAGTTAGCTTAAACAGAAGTTGTTCGGTTAACCGTGGTGTGGAACACAAATCTGAGGCTTTGAGATAAAGCTGGCAGTAGTAGCTTTATCTCAAAGCCTTCCCCCGGATCTTACCTAAGTAAGAGAGAAGGGCGGGGGAGGCTTTAGTCTTAGCGATTAATCAAAAGTGTTAGCGACTAATCAAAAGTGTTAGCGACTAATCAAAAGTGCTAGCGATTAATCAAATTGATTCGATGTATTCGCTTCACCTGCTGCTTTTAGTGCATTCTCACCAGCAAAGTACTCTTTGTGGTCATCACCCATGTCTGAACCAGACATGTTTTGGTGTTTAACACATGCAATACCTTGACGGATTTCTTTACGTTGAACATTCGCAACGTAGCCCAACATGCCTTGGTCACCGAAGTACTCTTTCGCAAGGTTGTCAGTAGACAGCGCTGCAGTGTGGTAAGTCGGTAGTGTAATCAAGTGGTGGAAAATACCCGCTTCACGTGATGCATCGGCTTGGAATGTACGAATCTTCTCGTCAGCGCTTGCAGACAGTTCCGTTTCATCGTATTCCGCACTCATTAGGCTTGCACGGTCGTAAGCTGATACATCTTTACCTTCTGCTGCCAGTGCATCGTATGCTTGTTGACGGAAGTTTAGCGTCCAGTTGAATGATGGAGAGTTGTTGTATACCAGTTTAGCGTTAGGGTGAACTTCACGTACGCCATCCATCATCTCTTTGATTTGACCAATGTGTGGTTTCTCAGTCTCAATCCAAAGAAGGTCAGCACCCGCGTTGATTGCTTCAATACAGTCGAATACACAACGGTCTTCACCTGTACCTTCGCGGAATTGGTATAAGCCTGAAGGCAAACGCTTAGGTCGAACTAGCTTGCCGTCGCGGTTGAAACAAACATCACCTTCAGCCATATCAGCAACATCGATCTCTTCAACATCTAGGTATGAGTTGTAGATATCACCTTGGTCGCCCGGCTCTTTCACTACTGCGATTTCTTTTGTTAGACCAGCACCTTGTGAATCGGTACGAGCAACAATAACGCCGTTGTCGATGCCTAGTTCAAGGAAAGCGTAACGAAGTGCGCGAAGTTTTGCGTGGAAGTCAGCATGCGGAACCGTTACTTTGCCGTCTTGGTGACCACATTGCTTCTCATCGGCTACTTGGTTTTCGATTTGTAGACAACATGCGCCCGCTTCAATCATCTGCTTAGCCATTAGGTAAGTCGCTTCTGCGTTACCGAAACCAGCATCGATATCGGCAATGATTGGCACTACGTGTGTTACGTGGTTGTCGATTTTGTCTTGGATTCGGTCTTGTAGATTCACATCGCCAGCTTCACGTGCCGCGTCTAGCTGACGGAACAAACCACCTAACTCACGAGCATCTGCTTGGCGTAGGAAGGTGTATAGCTCTTCTACTAGGCCAGCAACTGACGTTTTCTCATGCATAGATTGGTCTGGAAGTGGACCAAAATCAGAGCGAAGTGCCGCGACCATCCAACCTGAAAGGTATAGGTAACGACGGTCTGTCTTACCATCAAAGTGCTTTTTAATCGAAATCAGCTTTTGTTGGCCGATGAAACCATGCCAGCAACCCAGAGACTGAGTGTATTGAGAGCTATCTTCGTCGTAAGCCGCCATGTCTGCACGCATAATATCTGCCGTGTATTGCGCAATATCCAGACCTGTTTTGAATTTGTTTTGAGCTCGCATACGGGCTGCAGATTCAGGGTTAATTGCATCCCATGGAGCACCAGCAGCGCTTTTTGCAACTTCAATCTTTTCGATATCTTGTGTAATTTGCGACATAACTATTCCTTAGTTTCACGTGGACATGTTGGCCAATTTGGCGAGGTCATTTGATTTGGATTAAATCTAACCATGGACAAAGAATAACCATGTATGTGATAATTTTGTTAATTTATAGTTATTATGTTCGGTATTTTTCTTATGAATATTGCTCGTGTAGACCTTAATTTACTTGTGTATTTAGACATGTTGCTACGTGAAAGAAACGTAACGCGTGCAGCAAATCAACTGGGTATTACTCAGCCAGCCATGAGTAATGGCCTACGCCGATTGCGTGATCTGTTTGAAGATCCGCTATTGGTGAGAACAAGTGAAGGGATGATACCGACCGAACGAGCACATAAGTTGCAACCACTGATTCGAAACATCTTGGTTAATGTAGAGAAGACACTGCAGCCGACCACGGAATTTAATGCAGAAGACAGTGAACGCGTGTTTCGTATCATGGCAAGTGACTACGCTGAGTCGACTATTATTCAACCCCTTCTGAAAAGGTTAAGCGAGATCGCGCCGAAAATACGACTGGATATCATGACGCCAAGTGACGTGAGTTATCAGGATGTAGAGCAAGGTACCGTTGATATAATTATCAATCGATTTGACGATATTCCACAGTCGTTCCACCAAATGAGCCTTTGGCACGACGGGTTTTCTTGCCTATTTAGTTGTGACAATCCAATAGCCGACAACTTCGATATTTTGTCTTATCTAAAGGCGCAACATATCTGGGTAAGTAAGACGGGTATGGGAACGGGGGTTGGGATCAACCCAAGCGAAGCGCAAAAGCTAGGTTGGATAGATGAAGCATTAATGCGAATTGGTAAAACGCGCAATATCACGGTGTTTACTCGACACTATTTGTCGGCGATTCTCTTCGCACAACAAAAGAATCTGATCCTGACCATTCCAACCAAAGCGGCTCAACTGCAGCGCAATAACCCTAGATTGTTGATCAAGCCTGCGCCATTTGCGATTGAACCCTTTGAGGTGAAGATGGCATGGAGTCCATTGTTGCAAACCAATCCCGACCACCAGTGGATGCGTCGCTTGATTAAAAGTGTCGCTAATGAAATCGAGAGTGGAGTGACGGAATAACACAGTTTGTAGGGTATTTTTTTTGTGAATATCCAGTATAACTGGCATAAATTAGCTAAATTTATGTCCGTTGCGTAAGTTTAATCTAGTAACGTAAATTTGAGCTAGTAACGTAAATTTAAGCCAGTTACTTAGATTTAATGAGTAGTCATCAGTTAGTTTGAGAGAGATTTTATGAGCAGTCGTATTCAACAGGGAAGCTTGAACATTGATAGCACCCTCTACCAATTAATTAATGAGCAGGTAATTCCTGGAACAGGCATTGTCGCTGAAGACTTTTGGCAATCATTTGCAACTATCCTTGAAGACTTGGCTCCCAAGAACCGCGCACTGCTTATCAAGCGTGAAGATCTTCAACATCAAATTGACGTTTGGCACCAAGAGCGTGCAGGCCAAACCCTAGATGCGGCAGAATACAAACAGTTCTTGCAACAGATAGGCTACTTAGTCCCTGAGGGCGAAGATTTTCAAGTAACCACTGCAAGCGTTGAGCCTGAAATTGCAACACAAGCGGGCCCGCAGCTCGTTGTGCCTATTATGAATGCACGTTTTGCACTTAACGCGGCTAATGCGCGTTGGGGCAGTTTATACGATGCGCTCTACGGAACCGATGTCATCAGTGAAAGTGACGGCGCGGAAAAGGGCGGAAGCTTTAACCCGGTACGCGGTGCTAAAGTGGTGAGCTACGCTCGAGGTTTTCTTGATGACGCTGCACCGTTAAACGGTGTCTCTCATAAAGATGTCACCAAATACAGCATCAGTAACGTCAGCATTGGCAATACACTGACAGCGACCTTAGACAACGGTGAAGAAGTCACTCTGATTGATCGCAACCAGTTCATTGGTTACCAAGGTGATGCAAGTGCGCCTTCAAGCATTCTGCTTAAGCACAACAACCTACATATTGAAATTCAAATTAACCCGAGCGCACCGATTGGCAGCGTTGATGTGGCTGGCATTAAGGATGTGCTGGTGGAATCGGCTCTCACCACCATTATGGATTGCGAAGACTCGGTAGCTGCGGTTGATGGTCAAGACAAAGCATTGGCTTACCGCAACTGGTTAGGCTTGATGAAAGGTGACCTACAAGAGTCGCTAGAGAAAAACGGCAAAACCATCGTTCGTAACCTTAATCCAGATCGCCAATACACCAGCGTGACGGGCGGCGAGATCTCGCTGAAAGGTCGCAGTATGTTGTTCATACGCAATGTGGGCCACCTAATGACCAACCCTGCCATTATTGATGCTCAAGGCAATGAAGTCCCTGAAGGCATTATGGATGGCATGGTCACCTCGTTAATCGCAATGCACGATTTAAAAGGCAACAGTGCTTACCAAAACTCGACCGCGAACAGTATCAATATTGTAAAACCTAAGATGCATGGTCCTGAAGAAGTCGCGTTCACCAATGAGCTGTTTGGCCGCATTGAAGATGCATTAGGGCTAGATCGATTCACGATCAAAGTCGGCATCATGGACGAAGAGCGTCGTACTTCGGTTAACCTTAAAGAATGTATTCGAGCGGCTAAAGATCGTGTTGTGTTCATCAATACAGGTTTCTTAGACCGAACGGGTGATGAGATTCACACCAGTATGGAAGCGGGACCATTCGCTCCTAAAACACAGCTGAAAACCATGACTTGGATTGGCGCATACGAAGATCAGAACGTTGATCTTGGCTTAGCTTGTGGCCTGCAAGGTAAAGCCCAGATTGGTAAAGGTATGTGGCCAGAGCCAGACAATATGGCGAAGATGATGGACGCGAAAATCGGACATCCTCAAGCGGGCGCAAATACTGCTTGGGTTCCTTCTCCAACTGCCGCGACTTTGCATGCCTTGCACTATCACAAGGTGAGTGTACCAAGCCGCCAGAAAGAGCTTCGTGAGCGAGTGAGAGCGAACGTTGATGATATTCTGACTATTCCGCTATTAGGTAATCAAAAGCTGACAGCTCAAGATATCCAAAACGAATTGGACAACAATACGCAAGGTATTCTTGGTTACGTAGTGCGTTGGATTGACCAAGGCGTCGGGTGTTCTAAGGTGCCAGATATTAACGATGTAGGTTTGATGGAAGACCGCGCTACGCTGCGTATTTCGAGCCAACACATTGCGAACTGGTTACGTCATGGGATTTGTAATGAAGCCCAAGTAATGAAAACCATGAAGCGCATGGCCGCAGTGGTGGATGAGCAAAACGCTGGCGACCCGAGCTACCGTAATATGGCACCTGACTTTGAAAACAGCATTGCATTTTCAGCAGCGTGTCAGTTGGTATTCGAAGGCTGTGCTCAGCCTAGTGGTTACACTGAGCCAGTACTGCATGCTATGCGTCTAAAACTGAAAGCGCAGGGATAGAGAAGCAACCCAATAACAAAAACAGAGAATGTAAAATACTAAAAAAAGAAACCCCCTTTAACCGAGCCCAAGGTGCCGCGCTTTTATAGCGCGGCTTTTTTTGATTCATTTTTGTGGTGGGAAAGGTGGAAAGTGGGGCAGGTTAGTGATCACTAAGACTTAATTATTTCCGAGCCCTAATCACTGCCGAAACCTAGTTACTACCAACCTTATTTTCCGCCAAAGCAAAGATACTTGATATCCATGTATTCATCGATGCCTTCTTTTGCGCCTTCACGGCCAATACCTGACTGCTTAACGCCGCCGAAGGGCGCGACCTCGGTTGAGATGAGGCCATCATTAATACCGACCATACCGTACTCAAGTGCCTCTGCGGTGTTCCATACTCGATGAATGTTCTGACTGTAGAAGTACGACGCTAATCCATAAATGGTGTCGTTTGCCATCTCAATAAGCTCTTCGTCTGTCTCGAATTGCATCACAGGAGCGACAGGACCAAAGATCTCTTGCTGAACAATGTCCATGCTGTGTTTCACATTTTTAAGAATGACAGGCTGAAGGAAAAGCCCATCAAGCTCTTGAGTTGGCGTCACAGGTGTCGCGCCTTGTTCTACCGCTCTGTCTATTAATGCTTGGATGTTGTTCTTCGCATTCTGACTGACAACAGGACCAATGGTGACACCTTCATCTAAGCCGTTACCAATCTTAAGCTGTTGAACCGCTTGATCGAATTTAGCCACGAACTCATCGTATACCTTACTGTGAACGTAGAATCGGTTTGCACAGACACATGTTTGTCCCGCATTACGGAATTTTGACGCCATTGCGCCTTGAACGGCCGCGTCGATGTCGGCATCGTCAAACACAATAAAAGGTGCGTTGCCACCGAGCTCCATTGAGGTGCGCTTGATGCCTTGTGCGGCTTGAGCCATCAAGATACTGCCCACTCGAGTCGAGCCTGTGAAAGAGATTTTTTTGATCAGTGGATGAGAAGTGAATAGGGTGCCAACTTGCTCAGGGCTTTCACCAAGAACGACTTGAAGTAGATCTTTCGGGATACCCGCTTGATAAGCCAGTTCAACCACAGCAAACGCAGAAAGCGGTGTTTCATCTGAAGGTTTTACGACAAAGCTACAACCAGCAGCTAGGGCAGGAGCTGCTTTACGAGTGATCATTGCAATAGGGAAGTTCCATGGCGTAATTGCACACGCGACTCCAATAGGCTGCTTGATGGTCACCAAGCGTTTGCCAGCGACTGTGCTAGGAATAGAATCACCATAAGTACGCTTGGCTTCTTCTGCAAACCACTCAATAAAGCTCGCGCCATACACGACTTCGCCTGTCGCTTCTGTTAACGGTTTACCCTGCTCAATCGTCATGATTCGAGCCAGATCTTCTTTGTTTTCAAGGATCAGTTGGTGCCAACGGTGCAGTGATGCAGCACGAGATTTAGCTGGAACCTTAGCCCACTCTTTCTGCGCAACATGAGCACGTTCAATCGCGTTTGCTAACTCTGCTTGTGATGAAATAGGTGCGTGTCCGACGAGTTCACCTGTCGCTGGATTTGTGACTGCAACTGCGTTGTTCGCTTCTGTCACCATAAAAGAGAGTAAGTGCTGGTTCTTAATGTTTAGCATCGTGATTCCTTTGTTGTGATTACTTTAGACGTGTTGCTTATATGCGGGTTGGCGAGTGTTCAAATGACTTCGACCAACCGTTGATTGGTCGAAGATTGTGGTCGTTAGTTCGTTAGTTCGTTAGTTTGCTAGTTCATCCTTGCTTAAGTTGTTGCTTGCGAAGTGATAGCCACTCGAAGCGGTCTAAGAAAATGACCTATTGTTGACTCCAATTATCAGACTCTATTTTCGCTAGCGCTTTTGCGGCTTTCTGAAGAGCGGGTAGGTACTTGATCGCTTCATCAGGTTTGACTCGAATTACAGGCGCTTGTATCGCTAGGCCGAGGTTTGATTGACCCGTAGATGACGGGATCAGCACGGCGATACAGACTAAGCCCGGCAAAAACTCTTCGTCATCAATCGCAAAGCCTTGGATTTTCGCTTCTTCGATGTCTTTCTCTAACATCGAATAGTCGGTAATGGTGTTCACGGTGTATTGAGTCAGTGGCACATTTTCAATTAATCGTCTGCGCTGTGACTTAGACATGTGCGCCAAAAACAGTTTTCCGCTTGCTGAGCAATGCACCGGGACGCGAGAACCTGGGTGTAGATGAAAACGAAGGGGTGCTTCAGTTTCTGCGCGATCAAGATAGATGATCTCGCCACTTGATAGCGCCGTTAGGTTACAGCTTTCACCAACTTCTGCTCTCAGGTTTTCAAGAATAGTGCGTCGGGCACTGTGCATGGTGCTATTCAACAATAGGTTTTCGGCAAGCTTTCTGAGTCGAATACCTGAGCTGTAGTGCTTCTCATCGCCGTCTCTTTGAATAATGCCTGCCGCTTCTAACTGCTGAAGCATTCGGTGCAGCGTAGGTTTTGGCAGTCCAGTTTCTTCGACTAATCCTTGAAGAGAAATAAACTCGTCTTTTTGCGCTATCACCTCTAATAGTGCAAAAAGTCGGAGAGTCGGTGTATCCCCTTGAACTGGTGGTGTTTCTGTTTGCATATAATGATCCATCCTTGCGATATGTCTATGCTTAAGAGTGTACATACCAAATCATTATTCTTCAATTATCTGAATAAAATTTGACCTTTTTTATTATTCCAATATTATAAATATAAATTATGGAACAATTAATCTCAATAAATGGAATTTAAGATGAAGGCGATTGAACGGATTATTGATAAGGCTCACTTAGATCGTAAGCGAGTGGTTTTGAGTGAAGCTGAGGACCCGCGAGTACTAGCAGCCGCAAGAATGGCGATAGACAAACAGCTCGCTCACATCACCCTAGTCGGGGATGAACCAGCGATCATCGCTGCTGCAGAATTACATCACATTGATCTTGTGGGCATTCACATTGTCTCCCCACAAGCGTCATCACTCAAAGAAGTCCTCGCTGAGCGGTTGTATACATTAAGAAAAGCGAAAGGTATGACTTACGATGATGCGCTAGAGCTGGTTCTAGACCCACTCGTTTTTGCCAATTTGATGGTCAGAGAGGGGCTGGTGGATGGCACAGTTAATGGTGCGGTTTATACCACGTCTGATGTCGTGCGAGCTGCGCTTCAGATTATCGGCCCCGCGCCAGACAGTGAATTGGTGTCCAGTTTCTTTCTGATGATGTTGTGTGAGCCTTTCCATAATCTTAAAGGCGGCATGATTTTCAGCGATTGCGGTTTGGTGATTAACCCCAATGAAACCGAGCTAGCATCGATTGCCGTGGCTGCGTCAAACAGTGCTCAAACGCTACTGATGGAAGAGCCTAAAGTCGCAATGCTGTCGTTTTCGACCAACGGCAGTGCCAAGCACGAATCGGTCGATAAGGTTCGTAACGCGGCTCAACTCGTGAAACAACGTTGTCCCGGAATCGCCGTCGATCAGGATGTTCAACTCGATGCCGCGATTGTGACTGAGATTGCAGCGAAAAAGCTGCCAGATTCAGAAGTGAAAGGCCAATCTAATGTATTGATTTTCCCCAATTTAGAAGCGGGGAACATAGGCTATAAGCTCGCAGAAAGGTTAGGTGGCGCGGTCGCGATTGGCCCGTTACTGCAAGGATTGAATCAACCTGCCAATGATTTATCCAGAGGGTGTAGCGCGGAAGATATCTTCAATGTAATTGCGGTGACCGCGGTACAAGCACAGCAAGGAAAAACAGCAAATTCAAAGACTGACGTGGCGGCTGATTCTGAAAAAAGAGATGAATCGACATTTGATTTTAGGTATTAACATCTCGCTCCTGAATCTTGCTCTCATATTCACCCCCAAAACAACCTAACTAGGACTGCTAATGGAGTTACCTGTTTTACTCGCTATTCTTGCCACCATCGCGGTGGGTACCTATTTTCAAACTGTCACCGGATTTGGCCTCGGTATCATCGTGATTGGTTTAACGGTTAGCCTTAATCTGGTTTCCTTACCCGTTATAGCCGCTGTGGTCAGTATTGTGACCTTGTTCAATTGCTTGGTCGCATTGATGGGTAAGCCACTGCTTGGGGAACTCAAGATTCTGGTGGTGTTGGTCATCGGTATTATTCCCGGCGTTTCGATGGGGGTGTACTTGCTGGACGAGTTAAGCGATTCGGCAACGCATATTCTCCGAGGACTATTGGGTGCGATGGTGCTATTCGCAGGTTTGAGTTTTATGTTCAAACCTAAAACCAGAAAGGATCGCTCGGCAACCGTATCTTTCCTTGTCTCAGGCTTTAGCTCTGGGTTAGCGGGTGGGTTGTTTGGGATGGCAGGTCCACCGATTGTTTATCATCTTTATCGGCAGCCTTTTACGCTCGATCTGGTGCGAAGCACACTGCTGATGGTTTTCGCTTGTACGTCGATGTCGCGTACTGTCAATGTCTACGCTGCAGGCGACATGGAACAGAGCATACTGTGGTTATCTGCTATTGCTGTTCCCTTGGTAGCGCTTGTCACGATGTTTGCTCGGCGCTTTCCACCGCCGCTGTCTAATGATCAACTCAGAAAGTTAGTGTTTATTGTGTTGATGTTGATAGGCGGGTATTTGATGGCGGTCTCTGCATGGTCGTTGTTTTTGGCTTAGAACGTTTTCTTTATCAAAGTTATCTTTGAAGAAGGAGGGCTTGATTCTCGTTTAATGCTTGATGACTCCCTCCTCACTGACACGTCAGCGCTTTAGCATCTCAAAGATGTTCCTACATAGCCCGAACAAGCAGCTCTCTTGTACGTCCAAGGTAATGTTGTTGCGGTGATATGGGCTCAAATCCACTCCCATCCCCACGCCATGAATCTCAATTCCGTTTTTGGTCGACTCACGTTCAATGACTTGTTTGAGGTGGTTATCCAAATAGAACTGATCGTTGGCGGTGCTGGTGGCGGTATCCATTGGGCAGCCGTCTGAGAACACGATCAAAACCTTTCGTTGAGCAGCGTGCTGTTGCAACCGCTGGCTCGCGAACTGTACCGCTTCGCCATCAATCCCTTCTTTAAAGACGTCTGCTTTACGAAGACTCGCAATGCCAAGGCGAGATCGTCTCCAATGCGTATCAAAATCCTTAAACACGATGTGCCGAACTTCGTTCAAGCGGCCTGGGTGCTTTGGTTGGCCTTGTTTAAGCCACTGTCGATAGACCTTGCCACCGTTCCAGTTGTTGGTAGTGAAGCCAATGATCTCAAATGGTATATCAGCCAATCCTACGGATTTGAGAATGGTGTCCATCAGCAGACTTAGCTTGTGACTGTGCTTTTGCATTGAACCTGAACAATCCATCAAAAACGTGATAGCACATTGATGAGATGCACCGATGTCAGGTTGATAAAAGACAGTGCGATCCAATGGCGACGTGATGAGCTTGGTGATGGTGGTGGCGTTAACAATGCCTTCTTCTAAATGGTCCTGACGTCTGTTCCTTTGTGGCGTCGCGACAAAGTTGGTGAGCATAGCGGCTAAACGGCGAGTGTTTACTTGTCTCGCCATGAGGTCATCGGTGAGTTTCTGCCTCAGTTCGAGTAATAGGGCGCGCCTGACGAGTTTATCTGCGGCGACAATTTGATCAAATTCTGAATTAAAGACCTGATAATTCGCACCCGACAACTCGAATACCTTGCTACTGCCCGTGATGTCAGTATCGACGTCTTGATCTTGAATGTCTCCATCAACGATAAGGGTAAGTTGCGCAAGGATCTTGATGTCTTCTTCGACCGTTGGCGTGGGCGAGCTATCGCTCTCTTGCTCTTGGTTGATGAGCTCTTGTGCAAGGGCTGCCAACTCGTTGGCGCAGTGTGCAAACAGTTGTTGATCGGCTCGATGTTGCTTTAAACGTTTTAGGCTGTGCCCAAAAGTAGGCACGATGCCGGCGCGAGTCGATTCAATGGTCTCAGCGATAGGCTCAGACACCGGAACGCCAGTTAAGCGGGTGTAGATGACTTGCATCAGTGTAAACAGCAACATGCCTATTCGTGATTCGGTAAAGCCATTTTGATGATATTGGTTGCTCCAATACGCAAAGTTGAATTGGATGCTGGTGGTCACGCCTTTTAGATAAGGCGGGACTTGAGATTCAATTCGGACCTGTTCGCAGAAGTCGTAAAGCAGACGTTCTATTTCGTTTTGAGGGCGTAGTGAATAGTGGAGGTCAGCGTCTGAAAGCAATAATCGCAGTGCCGATGAATCGATCTTGCCCTGCATCGATAGCTTGCTGTTTTTTAGCTCGTGGCGAGAAACAAAGGTGAGATCGTTAGTATGTGCGGACTGGTAATAACAGGGCCTATTACCTTTATAGAGACGTTCTCCTCGATAGTTCAGATTGAGTTCGCCACTGATTGCTCTGGCGACAGACACACCAATATCGAGGATCTTTTTCTGCTGAGAAGAAACATTGGCCATGGTTTACGACTCCGAGTGCGAATAGTTTTGAGTATGCGTTTCCAAGGCTTCACCAAAGCAACGGAAATAGTATTCGCTAACCAGTTCTTTCTCTTCGTCTTCACAGCGATTCAAGAATGACAACCTAAATGCCGTCGCTACATCGTCGAATATTTGGATGTTTTCAGCCCAAGTGAGCACTGTACGCGGAGACATCACAGTCGAAAGGTCGCCAGCCCGAAACCCGTTACGCGTTAATCCAGCGGTTGCGATCATTTTCTCGACCAGTTGTCGGCCACTTTCATTATTCAGTTGCGGAAGCTTAGATAACACGATTTTGGTTTCATGTTGTGGGTCTAAATAGTTGAGCGTAGCGATGATGTTCCATCTATCTAACTGACTGTGGTTAAGCACTTGAGTACCCGAATACAAACCTGAAAAGTTACCCAAGCCAAGCGTGTTGCAGGTAGCAAACAGGCGGAAAGAAGGGTGAGGTGTGATCACTCGGTTTTGCTCTAAAGAGGTGTACTTTCCGTCTTGCTCTAATAACTGCTGAATCACAAACATCACGTCAGGGCGACCAGCGTCGTACTCATCTAACACCAGTGCGATGGGTTGTTGAATGCTCTGAGGAAGAATGCCTTCTTTAAACTCTGTTACCTGCATTCCGTCTTTAATGACGATGCTGTCTTTACCAATGAAATCCAAGCGACTTAAGTGTCCGTCTAGGTTGATCCTCAAGCATGGCCAGTTCAATCTCGCGGCGATTTGTTCAATGTGAGATGACTTGCCCGTTCCGTGTGTGCCTTGAATCAGCGTGCGACGATTGGAGGTGAACCCCGCCAATATAGCCAGCGTCACTTCAGGATCAAAACAGTAATTTGGGTCGACTTTCGGCACATATTCGCCCGCATGTTCAAATGCCATCACCGTTAGGTTGCTGTCGATGCCAAAGCGTTCTCTCACACTTACCGGTTGCGTTGGTACCAATTCCGCCTCTTTCATCATATTTCCCTTTATATAGCTCATCACTTGTCGCTGCTATCGCGATATGTCATCGATTATTAACAGCTCCGGTTAAGTTAACGGCACTTTTTGTACGAAAAACTACCAATAATGTGATCTAGTTTTATTAATTAGAATGAATTGTTCCAATTTAATATAAAAAGTTGACGCGCAAAAATTCTACTACTAAGGTGAAAATGAATTCGAAAAAGAGACAATTCATTCCGAAAAATGAAATTTTGGTTAACTCAAGGAGAATGGAAGAATGAGCGAGCAAGAAAAACGTACGGTTGTTTCCGGCACAGTAACAATGACACCATCAGAAGCGTTCGTTGAAACTATGGTTGCTAATGATGTTACCGATATGTTCGGCATCATGGGGTCGGCATTTATGGACGCAATGGATATCTTTGCTCCTGCTGGCATTCGATTGGTCCCAGTAGTACACGAGCAAGGCGCTGCCCACATGGCAGATGGTTACTCTCGTGTATCTGGTCGCCATGGCGTGGTTATCGGGCAAAATGGCCCAGGTATCAGTAACTGTGTAACAGCAATTGCAGCTGCGTTCTGGGCACATAGCCCGGTCGTAATTGTGACGCCAGAGACAGGCACTAAAACAATGGGCTTAGGTGGTTTCCAAGAATGTAACCAGCTTCCAATGTTCCAAGAGTTCACTAAGTATCAAGGACACGTAACGCACCCAGATCGTATGGCGGAATACACAGGCCGATGCTTCGACCGTGCGATGAGCGAAATGGGTCCAACTCAGCTAAATATTCCTCGTGACTACTTCTACGGTGAAACTCAAACTGAAATCCCTAAACCTGCGCGTTTAGACCGAGGTCCAGGTGGTGAAAAATCTCTAAATGAAGCGGCAGACCTGATTGCTGAAGCGAAATTCCCAGTCATCATTTCTGGTGGCGGCGTGGTCATGGCAGATGCAGTTCAAGAGTGTGCGGCATTAGCAGAAAGACTGGGTGCTCCCGTTGTGAACAGCTACCTACACAATGATTCTTTCCCTGCTAGTCACCCATTATGGTGTGGTCCTTTAGGCTACCAAGGTTCGAAAGCAGCAATGAAATTGATGGCTCAAGCGGATGTGGTTATCGCTTTGGGTACACGTCTTGGTCCATTTGGTACCTTGCCTCAACATGGCATGGACTACTGGCCGAAGAACGCGAAAATCATTCAGATTGATGCTGACAACAAGATGCTTGGTCTGGTTAAGAAGATTTCGGTTGGTATCTGTGGTGATGCGAAAGCAGCTGCGGTTGCTCTATCTGAAAGGTTGGAAGGTCGTGCACTGTTGTGTGATGACAACAAAGGCGCTCGTCAAGATACAGTCGCAACAGAGAAAGCACTTTGGGAAAAAGAGCTTGATGAGTGGACACACGAACGTGACTCTTTCAGCTTGGATATGATTGAGGAAAACTCACACGAGACTCCGTTCTCTGGTGGCGAATACTTACATCCACGCCAAGTATTGCGTGAGCTAGAAAAAGCGATGCCAGAAGACGTAATGGTCTCGACGGATATCGGTAACATCAACTCAGTGGCAAACAGCTACTTACGCTTTGAAAAACCACGTAGCTTCTTTGCTGCAATGAGTTTCGGTAACTGTGGTTACGCATTCCCGACCATCATTGGTGCGAAAGCAGCGGCACCTCATCGTCCCGCTATTTCATATGCAGGCGACGGTGCGTGGGGCATGAGCCTGATGGAAACCATGACATGTGTTCGCCATAATATTCCAGTGACAGCCGTGGTATTCCACAACCGTCAATGGGGTGCAGAGAAGAAGAACCAAGTCGACTTCTACAACCGACGCTTTGTTGCCGGTGAACTAGAAAACCAAAGCTTTGCAGAGATTGCACGAGCAATGGGTGCTGAAGGTATCACGGTTGATAAGCTTGAAGATGTAGGTCCAACCTTGCAAAAAGCCATCGACATGCAGATGAACGAAGGCAAAACAACCATCATTGAAATCATGTGTACTCAGGAGTTGGGCGACCCGTTCCGCCGAGATGCACTATCAACACCGGTTCGTTTCCTAGATAAATACAAAGATTACGTATAAGCCATAGGAAGTTTGTCCGGCCACAGAAATCTCGAGAGTGTTAGAGAAAGTGCTATCGAGAATGTGGTCGGGCAATACCAACGGGTATTGGCAAGTACTTAGGTGAAGAACGTAAACGCTTAGTTCAATAATTTCCAGTTAAACATTAGAACACTAATTAAATGTTCATTAGGGAAATAAGTGGTTATAGCTATATAAACTTTGTTACTCGTTATTATTAGTCGACCATTAACTCATAGCTACTTAGTGAATGGCTCTAATACTGATACTTATTTATGAAGATATATACTTATTATTATTTTAGAAAAATACAATAACGACACTCGTTGACTATTGGTCAATCGTTATTATTAGTTGATTTTTATCATCGATTGATAGGGTTGTTGATATTTAGATTTACCGGATTTAAATTAAGTGAATCGTAGTATGCATGTTGTGGAAAATAAATATTATATAAGCTCACTCGAAGAGCTGTATAAAATAATCGATTCACTCATTACAGAGTGTAGTGGGCATCGTGGTTTGATTTATAACGTGTGTGATTATGAAAATAATAACCTGATGCCAAGCTTAGGTCGCTCAAATCGAAAGAATATTCGCCGTGTCGAACAAGAGCTTCTTTCGACCGTGAGAGTTTATGGCGGGCATTCGTTGAATGCACACGAGATAAACGATTGGTTATTGATGTGTTTAGCCAAGAAACAGGGGTTTCCAACCCGTTTACTTGAGTGGACAGATAACCTGGTCAATGCGTTGTGGTCTGTGTGTCATAGCCAAAGCAAAGACTGTATCAATATTATTAAAGCTATTGATTATCATAAGGTTAGTGTTTTTAACTCACCATGTGACCTCAATAGAACTCAGATATTCAATGTGGCTGATTGTGATCAGCAAGAGCAACGAAAGGATAAGTGGTATTCCATTCACCCATTTAAGGAAGGTGGCAATGATGCCATTCAGCCTTTGTACGATGAGAAAGAATATTCAAACGGTCTAGTGTCCGTTCATATTCTTCCATCAGCGAAAGTAAACCTGATAAAGGAATTAACCTCCATGAATGTTTTAAATGAACCGACAGAATATATTGAAGAGAAACTGGCTGATTTGAAAAATGAAGCCCATGTAGATGGTAATCAAGCAATTAATAAAGGTGAGGGTAATATCGAATTACAAGTTAATACTCATGATCGCCAGCTTGAGCAGTATGGCCGAAAGTACCATCAAGATTTTGACTTCGACTAAAGTCTAATATTTCTAATTATTTTATTTAGACCTCGTATAAATCTAGTGAGTGACTGTGTAAATAAAATTAGAACACTAATTAATTTATAAAAAGATGAAATCTGTGAGCTTAAAGATTGTTTATAAAGTAACTCGAAGTTAGAGTGGCGAAGCTTGTTATCAAGTTGTTAAATTTCACAGATCTAGTTTAAACACTCTAATAAAAAAGTGGCGCAAAGCTACTGAAATTTAAACCAATAACGAAAACATAAAGGATTCTGGAATATGAATATGCAAACCAATGCAACGACATTCGTGCTGGAAAACCAAGTCGACACCGCCTTTTTACAGTCTTTTAGTGATGCATGGAATAACCATGATATTGAAGCGCTAATGTCGTTTATGACTGAAGACTGTGTCTTCCACACCGTGGCAGGAGAAGGCGTACTTGGAAACACTATCGAAGGGTACGAAGCCGTTCGCAATAGCTTTGAATTGGTTTGGCAGAACTTTCCAGATGCAGCCTGGAGCGACCCTGTCCATTTTGTGTGTGGTGACCGCGCAGTAAGCGAATCAACGTTCTCTGCGACTAACCCTGATGGCACCGTCATCGAAGCTCGTATGGTTGATGTGTTTACCCTGAAAGAGGGGAAAATCAGCGTAAAAAATGCCTTCCGTAAAACACGACCTCTTTTGACTCCCAGCAATACTCCCAAGAGCTAGACACGAAACCAAAATCAGTCCACGTGTTATGACTAGGAGAGTCGAATTATGAGTTTAGTAATGGAACAACCGGCAGCCGATGTGCCGCCAAAGGTGACAAGCACCCAAGCACAAGAAAGTACCCAAGCAAAAGAAAGATACGACCCAAAATACGATCCACTTAAAGACAAGATCCCAGGTCACGGCAAGGAATACGCCCCGACTTATTGGGTCGATACCGCAGGCGCGCCACCTGAAGATGATGGCCCAATTACATCGGATATGGATGTGGATGTGGCGATAATCGGTTCAGGCTACACAGGCCTAAGCACCGCGATACACCTTGCTGAAATGTACGGCATTAAAGCGACTGTGATTGAAGCTAACCGTATGAGTTGGGGCTGCAGTACCCGAAATGGTGGCCAGGCTCAGTGTGCGTCAGGACGTTTGAAGCGTTCTCAGTGGATTGAACGCTGGGGACTCGAAACCGCACTGAAAATGCATCGCGAATGCGTCGATGGTATGAACACCTTTAAGTCTCTGATCAAAGACATTGATTGTGACCCACAGCCGGGCGGCCACTTATACGTTGCCCATCGTCCCAAAGTGATGGCAACACTTGAAAAAGAAGCCAAGTTGCTGCGCGACACGTTCGATTACGATGCGCAGATCTTAGATGCGGAAACCGTAAAACGTGATTACGTTGGTGATCAAGAAGCGGCAGGCGCAATGCATGAGCCAGAAGGTATTGGTATTCATGCAGGGAAACTGGCGTTTGGTTATCTAAGAAAGGCGAGAGCACTCGGCGTAAAAGTTCACCCAGCAAGCCCTGTGATGGGTTGGGAAACACGCAACGGTGTGCACTACCTGAAAACACCAGGTGGTGTGGTTAAGGCTCGCTCTGTCGGTGTTTGTACCGGTGGTTACACCAGTCAAGGTTTGCATTCAGAGCTTAAGAATCGCCTATTACCTGTACTTTCTAACTCGATGGTGACACGTCCGTTAACTCAAGACGAAATCGCCGCGTGTAACTTCAAAACCAATCAGGTGATTACTGATACCAGAATCCTACGTCATTACTACCGTTTGTTACCCGATAACCGAGTGCAGATCGGTACACGCAGTGCCATCAGTGGCAAGAATGCGCCTGAAAAGAAATACGAAGACATGTTGAGAGCGGATTTAACCCGAAAATTCCCTTCTCTCGATCAGATCAAAATCGATTATTCATGGTGGGGTTGGGTGGATGTTAGCCACGACATGATGCCAAGAATCTATCAGCCGAATCCAAAGCAATCCATATTCTACGCACTAGGGTATGGCGGCAATGGTGTGATGTACTCCGCTCAAGCAGGCAAGCGCCTTGCCCAGTGGATCGCAGGTGAAGGTCATAAGCTTGACTTGCCAATATTTGAATCAAAACTTCCGTTCCCCAACGTGAGGGAAGTGGTGGAATCTGAGATGTTTGCACCATTTCGAAGAGTAGGGCAACAGTTCCTTTATCAGTGGTATTCGTTAAAGGATGAAGTGCTTTAGCTACTCGAACATTGTTTCCAAAATAGGGAAATAGAACTACGACCAGGAAAGTTGTACCAGGTCACCTTGTGAGCAAAGTACAGGCAGGACGTCTGTATGATATTAAAGGTTAAGACTATGAAATTGATTAAAAATAAAATTATTGCTGGCGTCACAATTGTAGCAACAGCGATGCTATCTCATACCGCGGCAGCAGCAAATTTTAAAATGGCTATCGGCGATGCTGCTGGTGGTACGCAGTGGGAATTAGCGACATCATTTTCTGAATTGATGGAGCAAAAAACAGACGGTAAAGTCAAAATCGACCTGTTCCCGAATGGTCAATTGGGCAATGAGCAAGACACCGTGAACGACGCGGCAATCGGCCTTCTCGACTTCTCTGTATTGGCGATCAACAACGTGACGCCTTTCTCTCCAACGGTTGGTCTATTGACCATGCCTTACGTCATTCAAAGTGCAGAAGAAGCGGTGCTATTAACTCAAGGCCAAGTGGGTCAAGACCTTGTCGATAACACCATCCGTGATGCAGGTGTTCGCATCGTAGGTTGGGCTTATTCTGGTTTTAGGGTTCTAACCAACTCTAAAAAATCAGTGGCTTCGCCAGCAGACCTAAAAGGGTTAGTGATTCGCGTCCCTCGTAACGAAATCATGATTGCTTCGTACCAAGCATGGGGTGTAAACCCAACACCAATGGCATGGTCAGAAACCTTTACTGGATTGCAACAAGGTGTGGTTGATGGTCAAGACAACCCATACATCACTGTTCATGCGATGAAATTCAATGAAGTACAAAAGTACGTAACAAACCTCCGTTACATCTTCTCACTTGAGCCGTTAATCGTCAGTGAAACGGTCTTCCAACAACAGACACCTGAGATGCAAAAGATCATTCTTGAAGCGGGTCAGGAAGCAACAGAACACAGCTTTGCTTATCTAGAGAATACTGAAAACAAGATCCGTGAAGAGCTACAAGCAAAAGGCATGGTATTCACAGACCCAGCAGACAATGAGAAAGAGTGGATCAGCAAGGTAACGAAATCAGTTTGGCCTAAGTTCTATTCAAGCATTGGTGGCAAAGACAAGCTAGACGACGTTCTTGAGTTACTAGGTAGAAAGTAACGATTAGATACGCCCTATCTGTTGTTCTCCGCTACTTAATCACCTAGCGATAGAACAGTGAGATAGGGCATTTACATGGCTTTACTCGTTGATCTGTTTAGTACCTGATCTGCTCAGTACCGCGAGCGACTGGTTGTCATGTGGAAATCAACATTGGAGGTTATATGTCAGTCGCTAAAACTATAAAAAAGCATCTTAACAACATCGAGGAATATACCTGTTGTCTGTTGCTAGCAAGCTTTGTCTTATTACTGTTCACACAAATCCTTACTCGTCAGCTTTTCGATTACTCCATACCTTGGGGTGATGAAGTTGCGACTTACATGTTCGTTTGGTTTGCCTATCTAGGCGCCGTTGTGGCGGCCAAAATGTCGGCACATAACCGAGTCAGTTTTCACTTCAAGTTCTTCCCACCGATTGTTCAGACCGTCTGTGAAACCATCGCTGACTTTTTATGGTTGCTGTTCAACGGTTACTTTGTCTATCTCAGTTACGATTTCGTGTTCAACAAAATGAACCTGTTCTGGAAATCTCAAACCACAGGCATCCCAATGAAGTACTTCTATATGATTTTGCCTATCGCGTTTTCGTTGATGATGATTCGAATTATCTGGAACAACTACGAGCGTTTGTTTAAAGGCGCTAAGAACGAAGATCCAGAAGTCAAAGAACTGCGAAAAATGACGGCACAAAAGTCATCACAGTAGTCGTCACAGAGAATAGCCGTAATAGAGAGATGTAATAATGGAATCCTATTTAACTCTAATTTTATTTGGTGGCTTCTTAACCCTGTTAATTCTGGGTGCACCAATCACAGTATCACTGGCCGGCGCTTCAATGGCGGCCTATATGTTGCTCGACAAAAATCCCATCGCTTTAGTACAAATCGCGTTTACTTCGGTGGGTAACTTCCCATTAATGGCGCTGCCGGCCTTTGTTCTTGCTGGCGCATTAATGGAGGCGGCGGGTATCTCGAAACGGTTGGTGGATATAGCCGAGAGTTTAGCCGGGCCTGTGACGGGTGGCCTTGGCGCTGCAACGGTAATGGCGTGTCTTTTCTTTGGAGCTATATCAGGTTCAGGCCCAGCCACGACCGCTGCGGTTGGTATGTTGATGGTACCAGCAATGGTTAAGCGAGATTACGATAAGAGCTACGCCTCTGCGGTGACTGCCGCTTCAGGGGGATTGGGTATCATTATCCCGCCATCCATTCCGCTAGTTATTTTTGGTATCTCCGCAATGGGATTGATGGCACCGCCAGAGGCCATTGCTCAACACGGACAGTTTGCCTCTTTATCTATTCCAAAACTGTTTGTTGCTGGGGTTGTGCCGGGTTTCATTATGGCGTCGACGCTAGTGGTCACTAACTATTTTATTGCTAAACGTGAAGGTTACAAAGGGCTGACCGAAAACTGGTCATTTGGCGAAGTAAGACACTCTTTACGTCGTGGTATTTGGTCGATACTGGCTCCGTTTTTGATTCTCGGGGGCATCTACAGTGGCATGTTCACACCAACAGAGTCGGCGGTTGTGGCTATCTTCTATTCACTGTTTGTCGGGGTGTTTATTCACCGAGAGTTATCGTTCAAAAGCACGATTAAATCATTGTCGACAACGACATGGATCACCGGACGTGTGTTGCTGATTCTATTCGCGGCAACCGTATTTGGTCGCTTGCTAATCGAACAAAAAATTCCAGTTGTGGTGGCGGAGTCATTGCTAGGTTTCACTGACAACATGTACATGGTGTGGGCACTGACTATTGTGTTACTGCTTTTCGTTGGCATGTTCATGGAAACGTTAGCCGCGATCATGATTATCGTACCGGTCTTGCTGCCAATTATGTACATGCTCGGCGCCGATCCTACTCACGTTGGTATTGTGGTGGTATGTACGCTCTCGATAGGATTTGCTACGCCGCCACTCGGTGAAAATATCTTTGTCGCCTCAGGGATAGGCGGAGCCACGGTCGAGCAGATTACCGCGAAGGTCCATCCCTTTGTGCTTGCATCCGTCATTGGCGTTTTCGTTATCGCTTTCTTCCCGCAAATTACGCTCTGGCTACCGTCCTTAGTGGGCTATTAGGAGAAGTCACTATGAATATATCAAGAATTATCCTTATTGGTTGTGCCGTATTTGCAGTGATCAGTGGCATTGGACTACGTGCCGAACATTCAGAAACAGCAAAAGAAAACGAGCCAGTTAATGTGCTCGATATTTCAGAGCCACATGTCGTCAGCGATGCTGAAAGAAGAGCCAAAACCTTGCTTGCGAAAGCAGTAGTGCACGTTCAAAAAGAAGGCGATGAAAGCGTTCAAGACTTCATGAGTGATGCCGAATATATAGACGGTGAGCTCTATGTGTTTGCTCTTGGTATTGATGGCCAATTCCTAGCCAGTGGAGGCTCTTCAATGGTGTTGGTGGGCGACAGTGTTTTGGATACCCAAGACGTTTACGGTAATCCTTTTTTCCGTGAAATGATCACTAAGGCTGTGCACAACGGGTTTGGCGAAGTTCAGTACCATTGGACTAATCCGACTGACCGCATGGGCGAGCCTAAAACCACTTTCTTTGAACGTGTGGGTGATGTGATTGTTGCCGTGGGGTATTACCCAGAACGCTCTAGTGCAACAGAAGCTAAGCGATTATTGGCGAGAGCGATGGCCGCGATAGTGGAATCAGAGCAGGACAGTCTCGCCGAGTTCAATGATACCGAAGGCAGCTTTGTTGAGGGAGACTTGTATGTGTTCGTGATGGATATGAGCTCTGGAAAGCTGCTCGCGCACGGTGTATCCCCTGAGCTTGTTGGGCGTTCACACAACGAAATCCTAAGCCCTGACGATAAGCCAATTCTCACTGAGATGTTAAACCTAGCGAAAGAAAATGGGCGAGGCGTTTATACCTATCAATGGTTAAACCCGCTGTCGAGCAAAGTGGAAACCAAGCACACTTACTATCGAGTGATCGACAATAAGCTGGTTGGTGTTGGTTATTACACAAATTCAAACAACACGTAAAAGTGTTTCTACTGAGCCCTCAACCCAGTTAGATAAAGGGCTGGGGGCTCAAAATACCGGTTTGTGTAAAAAAGCAATTTAGTAAAATTAACACTGTGAAATTTTTGTTGTGAAATTGTTTCTAAAATACAAGTAGTATGAAATACATGGAAGCAACACAGTAAAGAACAATTTTGAAAAGGGTCAATCAGGATTTTTGACCTACATGAAATTCAAAGCCGTAAGAGGGAAAGACTATGAATATGCTGACACTAGACAGAACAGAACTTCACAGAAACCATTCAACATTTATTGCTGAAGCTGTCTTTGCCGTAGAAATGGTGAAAGCAGACAAGCAGCTCGAAAAACAAAAAATGGCGAAACAGTTGCTTGATACTCTATTTCCTCTTGAGGCTGGTTCACACGAAGACGCAGTGAGCTATGAGATTGACTACCGACATGTTCAGGTTTACTTCAAAAATGGCGAACATACAGGCCTAAAACGAGCGAAGCACTTTGTTGCTTTCACCGGCGATAAGTCTAAGCCTTCAGCAATCCTATTTCGTGATGAAAGCGGTACACACGTTGAAGTGACAATCGGTGCTCGTAAAGGCACTGGCTACTTAGAATTGGTTGATATTCAAGATATCCAGTTAGAGACATGCACCACGTTTGGCCAAACTGAGGCGAGCCGTTCTTCTGGCATCCGTCACTGGGTGAGCTTAGTGAAAGGCGATGAGAGCGGTCGACCGAACGCTTCAAGTGAAGATAAAGAGTTCACGGCAAAAAATGGCGAAGACTATAACCTAGGTTTTTGCTTCGCCATCTAATGTGCTGTCTTTGAAATGTACTGTCTTTGAAATGTACAGTGCTGCTCTGCTAGACGTAGCACTGACATTTGAATACTGATTTCTCTTTTACCTTTGGTAATTTCCCCGCCCCTATAGCGGGGCTTTTTTGTTAGAGCTATAAATAAATTAGGCTGTTGTTGATTTTATCTTTAGAAAGTTTGAATGAGATTTTACGGTGCGTTATTTTAATTTAAAGCACTGTATTTAAAGGCTTTTATTTGTTTATTTTATTCTGTTTTTATTGGCTTAACTATCACTATTGACGGTGGTTTGGGTGACTATTGAGCTAAAACTCAGTCAAAATGCTTTGAGCTGTGCTATAATCCGCGCCTTGGGATTGAGCCAATAAGTCCATTTGTCACCAATCATTGTGATTTTTATCGCCTTTTTATTTAGGTGGTGCGGCGAGCCAATCAAGTAGTAATTGGATATGGAGAGCGTCCTTATATTCGTTGATTCGGATATGCGAACATCATAATTTATGAGTTTTAAATCAAAAAAATACAGTATTGATTCTACTGACTATCAAGTTGGTCAAGACAACGTTAGTAAATGGGGCATGGATGTCCATAACACAGTCTTCGTAGCCTCAGTAGGCTTATCCCTTCTCTTCATCATCACTCTTCTTGCTCTTCCTCCTGCAGATGCTAAAGCTGCTATTGATTCTATCAAGGGTGCTGTTTTATCAAAGTTTGACTTCCTCTTTATGTGGGGAGCTAACATCATGTTAGCGTTTGCCGTTGTTCTCGCGTTTTCACCTTTGGGTAAAATTCGTCTAGGTGGCGAAGACGCGACGGCGGATTACTCCATGTCATCTTGGATAGCAATGCTATTCGCAGCGGGTATGGGTATAGGACTTATTTTTTGGGGTGTTGCAGAGCCAACCGCGTTCTTCACGAACTGGTTCGGAACGCCACTCGGTGCAGAACCTTTTACAGAAGCAGGCCGTGAACTCGCTCTTGGCGCGACACTGTTCCACTGGGGTTTTCATGCATGGGCTATCTATGGCATGACGGCGCTTTGTCTAGCGTACTTTGTTTACAACAAAGGCTTACCGCTATCAATGCGTTCTGTGTTTTACCCAATACTGGGTGAACGAGTTTGGGGTAAAACAGGTGATGTGATCGACGTACTAACGGTACTGGTTACTCTGTTTGGCCTTGCGACTTCATTAGGCCTAGGTGGTACGCAGGCAGCAAGTGGTATTAGCCACGTGTTTGGCTTGGAAAACAACATCTACCTTCAGCAATCTATTATCGTTTTGATTATGGGCTTGGCGATCATCTCTGTTATGCGTGGCATGGACGGTGGTGTTAAGTTCCTAAGTAACCTGAACATGGTTATTGCGTTCGTATTCCTTGGTCTTATCGCTGTTCTGAACTTCACAACCGTGCTTGATTCTGTGGCAACAGCGGTGACGGGTTATGTGAATAACATCGTAGCGTTGAGCCAAAGCTCTGGTCGTGAAGACACAACATGGCTGCATGGCTGGACTGTGTTCTACTGGGCATGGTGGGTTGCGTATGCACCATTCTTCGGTATGTTCGTAGCGCGTATTTCTAAAGGCCGTACGGTTCGTGAGTTTTTACTTTGCGTACTGATTATCCCAACATTGGTAACGTCGGCTTGGATGGCTATCTTCGGTGGCGTGGCTATCGAGCAAGTGATTAATCATGTAGGGCAACTTGGTCTCGACCAAGGCATCACAGACGTGTCTCTAAGCTTGTTCTACATGCTAGACGCTTACTCGTTCGGTAGTATTCTGTCAGTTCTCGCAGTCGCACTGATCATTGTGTTCTTCGTTACAACGCTAGACTCAGGCTCTATCGTTATCGATGGCATGACAGCGGGTGGTAAGCTTGAAGTTCCAGTGAAGCAAAAAGTGGTTTGGGCGGTTATCTCAGGCGCTATTGCAATGGTGATGTTGTGGATTGGTGGTACTCAATCTATCCAAGCTCTGCAATCGATCACGATCATTGCTGCACTACCGTTTACGATCATTCTTCTGATTGGTTGTTTCAGCTTGTTGAAAGGTCTACTGACTGAAGTAGATAAAGGACAAGAAAACGTTAGCGAAACCGCTAAATAAAGTAATTAAGTATGGGGAGTAGATAGTTCGCTAGTTACTCCTTACTAAGTATTATTTCAAAGCTCTCTTGTACTGTGTGCAAGGGAGCTTTTTTATACCCAAGAAGAAATCAAAGACAAGCCGATTAGACAAAAAAAGAGCCACAAGTGAATCGTCACTTATGGCTCTTTTTTAGTTTTAGGGATTAACTTTAGGAGACTAGTTATTAGGGAGCTCGCTATTAAGTGCTTGGTGCGAGGTCTTAAGTAGTCGCTTAAGCGTTCAATTCATGTTGAATTACGTAATCCAAAGCACCGACTACCGCGGCAACCTGAGCGTCATTACACTCTTCGTCTGTCACTTTGTCGCTGTCCGGGTAAACCTCAGTGGTTGTGCCGTACTTACAATCAGTCACGCCACCACACAAGCCTAGCTTCTTCATTGGGTAGTTGATCACGCCATGTTGGGTAACTTCAGAACCAATGATCTTGCCGTCTGTATCTGCTGGTGCAATGTGGGTTACTTTTTCAACTGAAGCAATTACCGCCGCTTGGAACTCAGGCTGTGGATTTTCAGTATCACCAACCGTGTAGAAACCGTCTGGGATCATACCTTCGATGTACTCAATGCCATCACGCGCTGCGAGTGCCGGGCGGAATTCAGTTTCATCAGAATCCGTCGTCTCGTGCAGGTCAACGTGAACCAATACTTCTGGCAAAGAGGCCACTAAAGCTCGTAGGTTTGCTGATTCTTCTGCTGGCGTACCGTCATAGAAAGAGCGGTTTGGATCAACAGCATTTGGATTCCAGCGGTTGATCACTTCGTAACCCCAAGGGCTTACACAAGGTGCTACTACAATGTTGAAGTGCGCTGCGTATTGTTCTGCTTGAGTCGCGGCGAATTTGATAGCGCCATGCACACCACTGGTTTCGTAACCGTGGACACCACCCGTTACAAGGATCGTTGGTTTTGATTCATCCCAGTTTTTGCTCTTGATTGCCAAAAGCGGGAAGCGAGCTTCGTCGTAGCTTAGTGCGCCGTATTGTTCGATGTCGAAGCGGTCTGCGAGTGCTTGGATTTTTGGTACAACTTCTTGTTGATATTCACGCTTAACCGTTCTTTGAGCGAACCATGCTTGAAGTTCTGCTTGTTGCCATTTATGTCCAGGCTCACCGATTGGGTAGGAGTATTCACTTTTCATCTATACTTCTTCTTTTATGTTCGTGAAAGATGAAGACAGACTAGTCCTGTCTAGCTGAGACGGCAATAGAAAACACAACTTGTGACTCTATTTTTTACAGACTCATAACTTTGATGAGTGGATTGATGGTGTTACATTTTATCAATTGTTTAATCCCTTAAAAGAGACCATAAAATGGCTGGAGCAAGTTTATTAACGCTACTGGATGACATTGCAACCGTGTTGGATGATGTCGCACTGATGTCTAAGGTGGCAGCTAAAAAAACCGCTGGTGTGTTGGGGGATGATTTAGCGCTGAACGCGCAGCAGGTATCCGGTGTTTCCGCTGAAAGAGAAATTCCAGTGGTATGGGCGGTCGCAAAAGGCTCATTCAAAAACAAGCTGATTTTGGTGCCCGCGGCATTATTGATCAGTGCCTTTATTCCTTGGCTGATCATGCCTTTGCTTTTGATTGGTGGTCTGTTTCTTTGTTTTGAAGGCGCAGAGAAAATCTTAGAGAAGCTGTTTCCTCATTCTCATCAAGATGATGAAAAGGGAGAGGATACGAGTACTGGCGAATCCATAGAGGAATATGAGAAGAGAAAGGTCGCAGGCGCGATTCGTACTGATTTCATATTATCTGCGGAAATCATCGTGATAGCTCTGGGTACCGTGACGGGTACAAGTATCGTCACTCAGATTCTTGTCGTGAGTTTGATTGCAGTTGTGATGACGATTGGTGTTTATGGCTTAGTTGCTGGGATCGTGAAGTTGGACGATTTAGGTTTCTATCTCCAGCGAACATCGAATGGGAGTGCCATTAAAACCCAATTGGGTAACGGGCTAGTCGCATTTGCGCCCAAGTTAATGAAGACGCTTGCTGTGGTCGGTACGGCTGCGATGTTCTTGGTTGGTGGCGGTATTGTGGTTCACAACGTCCCTGCGATTCATCATTTAATTGAACCGATTATTATGGACTTCAGTGGACATTCGATTGCAACCGCGGTGGTACCAACGCTGTTGAATGGTGTGATTGGGGTTTTAGCTGGATTGATCGTTGTTGCTGTTTGGACTGTGATTGGAAAAATTCGCGATAAGTAATCGCTCATTATTGGTCTTAATAAAACCCTCTCTCCACGAAACGAAAAAGGGGCACCATAATCATTATGGTGCCCCTTTTAATCTAATGGGTCGTGTTTAATTAACACCACGCTCTTATTTTTCAATATAAGCGTTTATTTTACAGACCAAGTGTTTATTTCACAGACCAAGCAATCGTCTCGCCGCCACGGATTGGCACAACGATGTCTGAACCGAAAGGCATGGTTTCAGCAACGTTCCACTCTTCTTTAACAAGAGTGATGGTGTCCGTGTTACGTGGAATACCGTAGAAGTCAGGGCCGTTGTGGCTTGCAAACGCTTCTAGGTTCTCAATCTTGCCTTCTAAATCGAATACTTCTGCGTACAGTTCAACAGCAGCGTGCGCTGTGTAAGAACCTGCACAACCACATGCTGACTCTTTTGCGCCTTTTGCGTGTGGTGCAGAGTCTGTACCCAAGAAGAACTTCTTGCTGCCGCTTGTTGCAGCTTCGATAAGCGCTAATTGGTGAGTGTTACGCTTCAGGATAGGAAGGCAGTAGAAGTGTGGCTTAATGCCGCCAACCAACATGTGGTTGCGGTTGTAAAGCAGGTGGTGAGCGGTGATGGTTGCTGCCACGTTCTCGTTAGCGTTCTTAACGAAAGTCGCTGCGTCTGCAGTTGTGATGTGCTCAAGAACAATCTTCAGGTTAGGGAAGTCGTTCACAATCGGTGCTAGAACCGTGTCTAAGAACTCTTTTTCACGGTCAAAGATATCAACATCGTGAGCCGTTACTTCACCGTGTACCAGCAGCAACATACCCACTTCTTGCATCGCTTCTAGTACGTGGTAAATCTTTTGAGCTGACGTTACGCCTGAATCCGAGTTAGTCGTCGCGCCTGCTGGGTAAAGCTTTGCAGCGACTACTGCACCAGACTCTTTCGCTTTGCGAATTTCGTCAGGTGTTGTGTTGTCTGTTAGGTAAAGTGCCATCAGAGGCTGGAACTGTTCACTTGGCTGCTCTGCCATGATGCGTTCACGGTAAGCTAAAGCCATTTCGGTATCGGTTACCGGTGGGATGGTGTTTGGCATGATTAACGCTCGACCATTGTAGCGGCTGATATCGCGCACTGTATCTTTTAATACTTCGCCATCGCGTAGATGAACGTGCCAGTCGTCAGGACGAGTAATCGTAAGTTGTGTCATTGAAGGCTCCCACCATTTGAAGTGTTATGTAGTTGGAGCCTAAACTCAGCGAAATCTGTGAAAGCAATCGCTTACGTTTAGGCGACAGGATGATAGTGGAAAAGTACTTTCATTTCATCCTATTTTTAACTCTTCAGGGCTAGGAGCTTGTTTTTCTGAGTATTTTATTCGGTATTAATTCTCGGAGATGGTAGGAGGCGGGTTAACGAGTCGCCACCCAGAGTCCGTGAATCATTCCTGGCACCCAGAAGAAGAAAGTCAGGATGATGTTAATCAATAGGTCTTTACCTGCACCACGAGCGAAGAACACGCCAACAGGCGGAAGTAGTACACATAAGATGATAATGACGAGTTTGTTCATGATAAATCCTTTTTATTCAATGAAAGTTCAAAGCAGCAATCGTGTTCAAAGTATAGAACGTATGGAGAGTGTTACTGCATTGCTGCCTTAATGTATCAAAATAGAAAGCTAAACATCTCAAGATAATAGCTTAGTATCAAGTGTTTAATGCCTGCCAGTTTATCTATTTATAACCATTTGTTAGCATTGGGACAAATAACAAAACATTGGAATCGTTATGTCGCAGCTACCGTCAGATCAAAAGGCTTCACAGCAAGTGCCTTCTCTATCTCAAATCAATGTGTTTCCGGTTAAGTCAGTAGGCGGGATTGCACTCTCTTCTGCTTGGGTCGAAAAACAGGGCCTTACCTTCGACAGACGTTTTATGTTGGCGTTAGCTGACGGCTCAATGGTGACGGCACGTAAGTACCCTAAAATGGTCAAGGTATCTTCTAGCTTGCAACCAGACGGTTTGATCTTCACTTATGAAGGTAAACAACCGTTGCGTTTAAAATACGCGAACTTCAAAATGCAAGAAGCACCAGCAACGGTGTGGAAAGACAGCTTCACGGCATACACGACATGTGATGAAGCCGATGATTGGTTCAGTGATGTGTTGGGCGTGCGCGTTGAGCTACTGTTTTCTGGTGAGCAATCGAATCGTGTCCGAGAAAAGCTCGGTCATAATGTGAGCTTTGCCGACGGTTACCCAATGTTAGTGATCAGCCAAGCCTCTCTTGATGAACTCAATCGCCGCAGCCCTGAAACCCATTCAATGGATCAGTTCCGCACCAACTTTGTTGTTTCCAACACAGAACCTTTTGCCGAAGATAGCTGGAAGCGTATCCGAATTGGTGAGGTTGAATTTGAATCCGTTAAGCCTTGTGAACGATGTATCCTAACCACGGTTGATGTTGAGAGTGGCGAACTTAGATCGACAAAAGAGCCGCTTAACACCTTTTCATCATTCAGAGCCAACGAGCGCGGTGGCGTTTTCTTTGGCCAAAACCTTGTGGCTAAAAATGAAGGCTTAGTCAAAGCCGGTGATGTTGTTGAAGTATTAGAAACTAAAGAAAAAGAGCACTACGAAGATACATGGGTAGAATCGCTACATTTAACGTGTGTTGAGCGAGAAGAGATCGCTCGCGACTTCACGACGTTCTGGCTAGAGCCAGCGAAAGAGAACCATTCATTACCAAGCTATCAGCCAGGGCAACATCTACCGATTGAGATGGTAATTAATGGCGAAAAAGTGTCTCGTCGTTACACATTATCTTCGAGCCCATCACGCGCAGGGCGTTTAGCGATTTCTGTAAAGCGAGTGGACGATGGTCAAATCTCAAACTGGCTCAATGATCACTTCCAAGTGGGGGATACTCTTGTTGCTCAAAACCCAGATGGTGCTTTCTATCTAGAACAAAATCCAACGCACCCGTTACTACTATTATCCGCAGGTAGTGGCATTACGCCAATGCTGTCGATGCTTCGTTACCTAGCCGACCATGATCAAATTGATGATGTGGTTTTCTATCATCAATGTAGCAGCGAAGAGGACATTCCTTATCAAGCTGAGATTGATAAGATCGCCAGTGAGCATGCCGGCCTACGTGTGATTTATTCATTAAGTCAACCAACGAAAGAGTGGGAAGGTTTATCAGGACGTTTGAGCGTGTCTCATGTCGCTAAAATTGAAGAGCTACACAAGCGCCAAGCGTTCGTGTGTGGCCCTGACGGCTTTATGGATAATGCAAAGAAACTGCTGATTCAAATGGGACTCACCCCCCAGCATTACCACCAAGAAGCGTTTGGTGTCGCTCAGTCTACCGAAGAGGCGGTGAAGCAACTGCAATTGAGTGTCAATGGCTACTTGTTCGAAGGTAATAATCAGTCAACCCTACTAGAGCAAGCAGAGTCGGCGGGTGTGTCTATCGCTTCAAGCTGCCGTGCTGGTTTCTGTGGCGCTTGTAAAGTGACCCTCGAGTCTGGGCAAGTTCATCAACCTGATGTGCCTGCATTGCAAGAGCATGAACGCAATATGGGTCAGATACTGGCGTGTTGCAGTGTGCCTCAAACCGATATCGAAGTTGTGGATTAACGACACGTTCGGTCAAAAGGAAAAACACTAAATAGAAAAGGCCGGAAGTTCGTAAATGAACTTCCGGCCTTTTTGATTCTGAGGCTAATTTAAAAATTAATCGTAGATCGTTGGGATTGGTTGACGCTTGTGCTGTGTTGCTTTGTAGATGCCAACTAAGCGATCTGATACGTCTTGAGAGACTTCTTTGCCTTCAAGGAAATCATCGATTTGATCGTAAGAAAGGTTCAATGCTGCTTCATCGGCTTTCTGAGGGTCAAGCTCTTCTAGATCAGCAGTTGGTACTTTCTTAACAAGTTGCTCTGGAGCGCCCAGCGTTGCTGCAAGCTCACGAACTTGGCGTTTGTTCAGGCCGAACAAAGGTGCTAAATCACATGCGCCGTCACCGTGCTTAGTGTAGAAGCCAGTAATGTTTTCCGCTGAGTGGTCGGTACCGATGACAAGACCACCAACGTAACCTGCGATTTCGTATTGTGCGATCATGCGAGCACGAGCTTTCACATTCCCTTTCACAAAGTCGATTTTTGCTGAATCTGTTGGCAGCAGGCCTGTGCCTTCAAGAGCAACATGAGATGCAGCGTGAAGCCCATCAACACCGGCTTTAATGTTTACAGAAACGGATTGAGAAGGCTGAATGAAAGATAGAGCAAGTTGTGCTTCATCTTCATCTTTTTGCTCACCATATGGTAGGCGAACGGCGATGAATTGGTAGTTGTCGCTACCAGCGCTTTCATTCAGGCTATTAACTGCCATTTGTGCTAAACGGCCACAAGTTGTCGAATCCACACCGCCACTGATACCAAGGATCAGAGACTTGCAGCCTGACTGCTGAAGTTTAGTTTTGATAAAGTCCACACGGCGAGTCACTTCGAAGTGAGGGTCAATTGAAGGTAGTACGCGCATTTCGTCACGAATTAACTGTTCCATTCGTATTCCTTTCCTGCAAGCAAATTAAAAATCTAGTGTTATCATACCTAAATCATCTGATTTAAAAACCTCTTTGCACAAGCTTAGAAAGAGAAGGCAGTAATAAATAATGGAAAAAATAGCCATTTTCGGTAGTGCGTTTAATCCGCCGAGCTTAGGGCACAAAAGTGTGATTGATTCGTTGGCTCACTTTGACAAAATTCTACTTGTTCCAAGTATTGCCCATGCTTGGGGAAAAGAGATGCTAGACTTTGATACGAGATGTCAGTTAGTTAACGCATTTATTAGCGATCTTTCACTGGATCAAGTTGAGCTTTCTTTGATCGAAAAAAGTTTGTTCACTCCAGGTGAAAGCGTGACGACTTACGCGGTGCTCAGTGAACTCCAAAAGTTACATCGTGACGCTGAACTGACGTTTGTTATTGGCCCAGATAACTTCTTTAAATTCTCATCTTTCTATAAATCAGATGAGATTACCAAGCAGTGGTCTGTGATGGCTTGCCCTGAAAAAGTAAAGATTCGTAGTACCGATATCCGCCTTGCTTTGCAAAGTGGGAGCAATGTGGCGAAATTGAGTACAAAGTCAGTTACAAAGATATTGCAAGATGGTGAACTGTATACAATAATGTAGATTCACTAATTTAAGAGGTCTGATGACTATGCTAAAGCGCGCGATACCAGCGACGATGATCATTGCAGCATGCAGTATGCCTGCTCACGCTGATTGTGATTTCTTTAGCTTAGATTCGATCATGCTGACTTCTGACGATGAAAATAACTGTTTAGACTTATCTACAAGCCTTGAATCCTTCGGTCAACGTATGATGGAGCTCAGTGGATTAAGCGAAGATGAACCTGAATCAACGGCAGACTATTGGTCTGATTGGGTTATTCAGAGCAAAGATGCGCCTCTATTAACTCAAAGCCTTGAATCTAACTACGTTGGATTAGGTATGTGGTTCCCAGAAGATCTCGAAGATGATCAGTATGATATGTCGACAGAAGAGTGGTTGATGAATCATGGCCTTCAATTAAGCATTGGCTTTGGTGATAAAGTAGAAGGGCAACCGCGCATGCGATTTGATTACCGTTGGCATGACTCACGAGACGCTGACCTAATGATGCAGGTTGAATTGCCGTTCTAGACCGTTAGGTTATTAATCGATGCTAAGAATTAAAAAAGCCGCAAAAACTGAGTTTTTGCGGCTTTTTAGTATCTGGTTTGTTGCTTTCATATTAGCTATAACTTATCGCTAAGCTATAAATCTTCACCAAAAACAAGCATGCACAGCTGTTCAAACTCTTCTTCTTTGCCTGAGAACAAATCATCAATCACAAGTGCACGTTTCTGACCCGACTGCATACGTTTCTTTGCCTCGCGCATTACCATCACCAAGGTGTGTTCTTGCGGTAGGTTCGAGTCATCGATGTTCCACTGATTGAATCGCTGAGACAAAGCACTTTCGCAAAGCAGTGGCTTAAATGCCAACACTTCTTGCTTGAGAACAGAAAGCATATCTTTAAACGCTTGCTCCGTATTATTGGCATTTGAAGCGCGAGCTTTGGTTAGCTCCAACTTTTCCAGTAACGCAGAAGAGAGGTTGGTTTGCGTGATGTATCCTGCTTGTCTCGGGAATGAGTCGGTCAAACGAACTGAGAAATCGACACGATTAACCTGGGTGTTTGGAAAGTAGGTCAGTGATGTTAGGCAGTCATATGGAATCCATACATTCTGGCCTGGCTCGACGGCATACTCTTGTTTACCCAGCTTTATCAAAACCAAGCCACTTTGAACCGATACAAGGCTATGTTTAAGTACTTTCTTGCGAGGTGTGATCACCAAGTGTGAAAAGTAAGCCGATGTATATTCAATAGCGAAGTTCATAGATAGTACCTTAATTTTGGGGCGTCAAGATTACCGTTAATTTTAAAGAATGCCAACAATAACAGGGTATTTTCAATCTTTCTGGTCTGACCTTGTCAAAAGTATGGACTCTGTAGCTGCGAGAAGTCAAAACAACGCGTAGAATGAGCCAGATTTTTATTATTTGAATTAAAAAATGACCTCTCCGACCGATCCATATGTTGATATTCGTCCTTACGGCGATGATGAAATTCCAGCGGCACTAAACCGTCTTATTAATGATGAAGAATTTATCAGTGCGATTCTGCACTATCGTTTTTCAAACCATGCGTCTTGGTTTAAAGCATTAATGAGCCCGATCTTGCGCGTTTACTTGAAAATGAAATGGAGCAAGCTGACCAGCGTTGAATCCATTCAGATTGAAGTTAAGAAATACTTGCGAGATACATTAGCGAAAACCACGAATGGTGTGACATACACAGGTGTAGAGTCACTGGACGCTAGTCAAGCTTACCTGTTTATTTCAAATCACCGTGATATTGCTATGGATCCAGCATTAGTTAATTACGCATTGCATCACAACAATCACCAAACTTGCCGAATTGCAATTGGTGACAACTTGTTGAAGAAACCATGTGCGACTGAACTGATGCGCCTTAATAAGAGCTTTATTGTAAAGCGTTCTTTGAAAGGGCCTCGTGAGATGATGAAAGCACTGGGGCAGTTGTCTTCGTACATCAAGCATTCTTTGGAAACGGGCAATTCTATCTGGATCGCTCAAAAGGAAGGCCGTGCAAAAGACGGCAATGATTTTACTGAGCCAGCAATCTTGAAGATGTTCCACGTTGAAGGTCGTAAGCAGAAAATTGCCTTCCCTGAATACGTGAAGTCGTTGAAGATCGTTCCTGTGTCTATTTCTTACGAAAACGATCCATGTGATATCGCGAAAGCGATCGAGCTTTTTGAAAAAGACGTAAACGGCAGTTACGAAAAGGGTGAATTTGAAGATATCGAAAGTATCATTCAAGGTATCATCGGCAATAAAGGACGTGTTCATGTTGGTTTCGGTCAGGTTATCGACCAAGATTTTGATACGCCTGAAGCGCTTGCTCAAGAGATCGACCGCCAGATCCACGACAACTACAAACTGTTTCCAGTAAACTTGCTGGCAGCGGAAAAAGAAGACGAGTCGATTACAGCAGCGGTTAAGCAGGAGTTTGAAGATAAACTATCTGGTTTGCCACAAGGTGCTCGTCAGTACTTGATCGACAGCTATGCGAATCCAGTGAAGAATATTGGTTAACGAGCGTTAGTTAGCTTGTGAGTTGAGTCGTAACTTGCTTGAATTGAAAAAGGAGCCTTAGGCTCCTTTTTTGTTTCTGAATTACTACTACTGCTACTGCTGTATTAGAGTTTTAGAGTTTTAGAGTTTTAGAGTTTTAGAGCTTTAGAGCTTTAGAGCTTTAGAGCTTTAGAGCTTTAGAGCTTTAGAGCTTCAGAGCTTCAGAGCATTAGAGTTTTAGGCTGAACTAGCGAGCGACAGCGCCACCAAGCTCTAGGCTGGTTGGCCACGTGGTAATCGTGTTACCACCGAGGTAGATATTACCTTTGACTGTCATGGTATCGGGAAATGTTGTAACCCCAGAACCGCCTATATATAAATCGCCATCAATCACTATCCCGTTTGGTAGCTCTTTCAAAGGCGTACGAATCACGCTCAGGTCGCCTTTCACTCTAAAGCCATTGGGTAGCCTCTGGAGGGGAGTATCCGTGAGGTTAATAAATCCGCCCACTCTCACACCTCTTGGCCAACTGGTAATCTGACTACCAATCAAGTCGGCATAGCCTTTTATCTTCACTCCCGAGGGAACTCGCGAGAGTTGGCTGTTACCGCCTTTAAGACTTCCGTTTACTTCCAACCCTTTGGGTAGGCGGGTAATCGCAGTGTTCTCAATATTGAGGTTGCCATCAACGATTAACCCTGTTGGCAGTGATGTGTATGGCTTATTTCGTAAATATAAGTTTCCGTAATTATCCAGATGGTTCAATATTTGATACTGATCGAGTGGTTCAGCAGTCACATTTGTTATGGTTAAGGAACCAATAATAAGTGCAATTATTCGGAGCATAACAAGCTTCTTATTACGATAGACGTTAACACTATAAAGAAAAAATTATTCACGCATAGTGTTTTACTCATTTGTTGGTAGGTAGAAAGGAATAAGAGACAATGAAAGGTAAATTTTCGGTTCGAATAAAGCATCAAATTCTAAAATGCGTTGTGATTCTGACCTCTGCGTTTTGTTCTATATCAGTAAGTGCTAATAAAATAATATCAACACCTGCAAAAGCGGCAGTGGTTGTCACTCAGAGTACTTCACAGCAACGAGTTTGTTATTACAATGATAAGGCATATAGTGTTGGTGCTATCGTTGAGGTCTCCAATGTTGTGATTAAATGTGCGGCTGAAAATGACTTTGAGACCAATGGTGCTCTAGGTTGGGTTGAAATAATAAAAAAAGACGAGTAATAAACTCGTCTTTTAATTGTATGAATATAAGTGCTTATATTAACGCGCTAGAGAGCGAGTCTTAAGTTCGAAAATAATTTTCTCAGCGCTTACTTCAAATTTAAAGCGTGCGTGCAATTCTGTGCTGTCTTCAGTCATCTCTGATGCTTCAAATTCAACATTGCTAGACACTTGCTTTGCTAACTCAACGTACTTAGCTAATTCAGCTTCAATAAGTGCTTTGGAGTTGCCGTAAACCGTTACCTCAGCAACCTCGTCGCCTTCTTTAATGATGAAGCCAATTTCACCTGCGCAACCGCAAGCCTCACATACATCGTTGTTACCAATATCTTGGCTCATAAATAATCCTCTTACAAAGTCTGAGGTTATTCTAACGAGCAATTTGAACTGTATCTACAAAAATTAAAACCGTTGAACTAATTTATACTGGTATGCTATGTTGTTTGTTAAGGTGTTTAATGAATATCTACATTCGCGCCGATAAATATGTATGTGATTTACCTCACGTTTTGTTGAAAAGGAATGTTATTAATTTGTCAGAATATCATTCACTTAGTTGCGTCAGGAATGATTTTATAAGACTATCTATCGCTTGATAGGTATTTATACAATGAATTTTTCGTTGGGTATTTCATATTCGAAGTCGTTATTTAAAATTATCGACTTAGGATTGTAAGGTGATTTTCGAAGAATAATTAGACAAAGTGTCCAAAGAGACATCACTGTAAAATTGTTCGTACATAGTATTTGTGTGCATTTAGTTCTAAATACTTGCGAAAAAACATCTTGCTCACATAATGCTGATAACGATTTTCATTCTGACTTCATTTGATTGAGTTAGATGGATTTACAAAGAGAAGAGCCTGAATATGCCAAAGCGTAGTAAAGAAGATACAGAAATCACGATCCAGAAGATCATGGATGCCGTTGTGGACCAGCTATTGAGATTGGGTTACGACAAGATGTCATACACGACATTGAGTCAACAAACAGGCGTTTCTCGTACAGGTATTAGTCATCACTTTCCTAAGAAAACGGATTTTACTGCTGCTTTAGACGGTCGTATTTTCAAGATGTTTATGGAACACATTGACTTTGAAAATGGCCTTGACGCATTTTCAGCAAGCTGGGTTGCAGCACTTGAAGACGCTGAGTTCCTAGCAATTTTACGTTTACTTTTCCATCATATCGTTACTGCTGAGAGCGCTCATGAGTTCGCTGCAAACGGTATTGACCGTCTATACAAGCTGACTGAAACTCAGTTTGGTGATACTAGCGGTAAAGAACTAGAGTGGTTGATTGGTAAGTCATTGATTCGCATGAGTCAGTAATCAACACACGATAAAAGAAGCTCCTACGGGGGCTTTTTTTGTGTCTGCAATTTCTCTTTCTCTTTCTCTTTCTCTTTTTCTCTCGAACTCATATCGCTTCTGCTATCTTGCTTTGTGCCAAATGAAGTTATTTCTTTTCTTTTTATATGCTTACGCTCGAGTCTTACATTCAACCTCAATTGCGAAAAGCTTAGCAACACTAACTGATTATGTTTATTTCTAGAGCCTCAAACGCTCCGGGTGAGCCGTTTTATAGCTTATTGCTATGGTTACTAACAAAATTGAGTTTAAGGCGAGAGAGAGGCTGTGAGCCAATAAAAAAGCCTCGACTAAATCGAGGCTTTGAATGGTGTCGGCGTTAGAAGGAACGAATACTCTAAATGCGCCAGTTTTTGATTGTGTTTATTGTGCGGGATGAACCTGAGGGAAGCTCATGGTTGGGTGTTTTTCGACGATACTCTTGTATCCGTATACGTCTTCAATCATTGACGGCTTTAGCGCCTCCCAAGGACTTCCATCGCAAACTAAGTGTCCATCCTTCAATACCACTAATCGGTCGGAGTATTGAGCGGCTAGGTTTAAGTCATGCAAAACTACGATAACCGCGGCATTGTGGTTGTCGGCTAACTCTCTCGCGATCTTTAAGGTGTTGTGCTGGTGGGCAAGATCCAGTGCTGATGTGGGTTCATCAAGCATCAAGATACATTGGTCACCAGAATAGTGAAGCTGGGTTAGCACTCGAGCCAAATGAACACGCTGTTTTTCACCGCCGGATAGCGAAGGGTAGAGCCTTTCATTCAGGTGAGTCACATCGGCAACATCCATTTTTTGACTAGCGATGTTGGTGAGGTTCTTGTTGGACTCTTGCAGAGGAATACCACCAAGCTCGACAACTTCATGTGCCAAAAATGGGAAGGTCAACGTACTGTGCTGAGGTAGCATAGCCAGGTGCTTCGCCAATTTTTGAGAAGGCCATTTGTCTTTGGTGTGTCCAAAATATTGGATATCACCGTTGCTTGATATCTCTTGGCACAAGGCTTTAAGTAACGTGCTTTTTCCTGCGCCATTTGGCCCAAGCAGTGTGGTTACCTTTCCTGCCTCAATCTCAATAGAAACGCCATCTAATATTACTTTGCTGCCGAACTTCACTTCGATATCGGTCGCTCTTAATGCTGAAGGAAACATTAAAGGATTCTCCCTTTCTGTTGAAATAGTAGATACAAGAAGAAGGGAGCGCCGATGATCGCGGTGACAATACCTACAGGCAATTCTGCTGGTGCCAGTACCACACGAGAGAACATGTCTGCGGCTGTTAGCAATAGTGCGCCTAGTACTGCTGACAATGGCAAAAGAACTCGGTGATCTGGGCCTGCCAACATACGACCTAAATGAGGGATAACGAGTCCGATGAATCCGATCATGCCAGACAGGCTCACTGTGATACCAACGCCTGCAGCAGTGAGTAGAATGAGCTTTCGTTTGAGTTTTTGTACTGGAATGCCAAGGTGTTGCGCTTCTGACTCACCTAAGAGCAGGGCATTCAGTGACATCGCTTGACGGTAAAAAACAATAAACAGTGCTACGAGCGTAACAGCAGCAAGCAAAATGCCTGACCACTTCGCTCCTGCTAGTGAACCCATCGACCATAATGAAAGATCACGCAGCATTTGGTCATCAGCGATGAAGTTCAAGAACCCAATACCAGCCCCAGAGAGCGCACTGATCGCCACACCCGCCAACAACATGATGGTGACAGAAGTGCCGAACTTACCCGTGCCTAGTTTATAGACTAAGAGTGTGGTTAAAGCGCCACCTAAAAAGGCAAACACAGGAACGGCCGCAAAATTCATGAAGGCCGGGTATTGCGATGAGAGTTCAGAGAAAAGAACAATAGCCAACGCTGCACCTAATGCCGCGCCTGCAGAGACACCGATGATCCCCGGCTCAGCAAGCGGGTTGCGGAATAGCCCCTGCATAACCGCACCACATAACGCGAGAATCGCGCCGATTAGCATGCACAAAATAGTTCTAGGTAAGCGAATCTCTTGAATCACTAAATTGATGTGTGGGGCTAAATCATTGTTTGGTTGGAGTAAGCTCGCTGCACTGTCAGCCAAGCTAATGTTCATTGGCCCAACGGTAATTGAGAACAGTGCGACGAAGACTAGGGTAGCCCCTAGGCCTAACATCGATGTTTTCAGTGGGACGGATCGTAGCAACATAAAGGGCCTCAATGTCCATCGCTAGCTTCAATATCCATCACCAACATTGCGGAAAAGCGGGTAGGTAATGGAAACTGAGCTAGCAACAGTAAGAATAGGGTGGTCGAGTTATAGCGGGTAGATAAGTTATAACGGATAGATAAGTTATAACGGATAGATAAGAGCGTTTAATCGCTTGGCTTCTGAAAGGCTTTCGAGGCCAAGTCCGCCGACTAATGCACTGCCTTTTACGGTAATGATTTGTTTGTTCATGCCAGCAGGAGTCGCTGCTAACATAGGCAGCGATTTAAGAATGGCGTCAGCGCCGCCCATTTTTTGGTAGCTGCGGCCACTCACCAAGATGACATCAGGCTGCATTTCAACGAGTGATTCCATCGATAGTGGTTTGTAAGACGTCAGGCTTTTAGCCGCAGGGTTTACACCGCCAGCCAATTCAATGATCGCGTTTGGTGACGTTTCACCGCCAGCAACGTTCGCCGGGCGACCTTCATGTAATAATAAGAACAGAACTTTCTTCGCTTCGTTGTTGGGTACTTGGTTTGCTTTTAGTGCTGCAATCTTCTTATTTACTTCAGCTTTGACTTGCTGTGAGTGAGCTTCGGTGTGGGTAATTTTTGCGATTTGGTCGATACGCTTTAATAACCCCTCAACGTTTGCTTCGGTATTGACGATCTCGACATCGACACCGGCAGATTTCAATTGAGAAATCGCGTTGTCAGGTCCCATTTCATCTGAGCCAATTAGTGTCGTTGGCTCTAAAGCAATCAAGCCTTCTGCTGAAAGGTTTCGGTGGTAACCAATCTTCGGCAGGTTCTCTGCTTGAGGGAAATGGCTGGTCACATCAATCGCCACTAACTGCTCTTCAGCACCTAGAGCTAAAACCAATTCGGTCACAGCACTGCCCGCACTGATGATTCGAGGTAGCTCAGCGTCGTTAGCATTGGCGATAGGTGCTGTTAGTACCAAACTCATTGCAGCGATTGCGAGTAAGTTTTTGTTATTATTTAATTTGTTGAGCATTTTTAAGTCTTTCATAATAATTTCTTTATACTTTCTTCTGATGGAGAGTAATCGCGAAGATACTCAGTGAGCAGTCCGTTCGCATGTTGAGTTCGAATCGATAGAAGTTTGGTTTGAGTACTCAACCAGTACATAGCCAAACCTTATAAAAGGTGTTAGGTCTCATGAAAATTGAGAGTTGTTTTAGCCATCTTCAGTGAGCAATTGAGTCGCTGGTATTCCGTTCTCTTGAAGGAAAGACAGCAATTTCACTAGGTTCTCAACGTTGGCGGCTTTATCTGCACCAATGATGATCGGCTTCTTGTCTGATGTGCCTGTTTCTTCTAGCAATGCAATCTTGAAGTTTTCCCAGTCGATGTACTCTTGGCCGTTAATCGCCCAGTAGGGTTCGTGATCTAAGATATTGACGCTAATCGAATCTTTATGAACTTCAGAAACGTTCTTAATATCAGAGCTCGGCAGTTCGACTTCTAATGACTCCAACTTCACCGATGCTGTCAGCAGCAGGAAAACCATCACGATAAAAATGATGTCGAGCAGCGGTGTTAAGTCCGGAGCTAAACTTTGTGTTTGAGATGAGTGGGGCGTTTTAATCATGCTTGTCTCGCATCACCGACAGCGACTTTGTTTAATGATGAATCTTTAGTTTCGTCAGACTGATTAGTTTGAATCGACATGCCTTCTAACCACACATTCACATAATTCAAAGTATGTTCTAGCTGCGCCAAAACCCTATCGGCCCAAAGTCCAAGCAGTTGAGACCCTGAGATCGCAGGCAGTGCAATCATCAAACCTGCAGCTGTGGTTCTCATTGCTAAGCCAAGGCCGTCAGCTAGATCGTTAGGTGTAATACTTCCGGTGGTAGCAGCTACACCTTTGAACATCTCAATAAGACCAAGCACCGTACCAAGCAAGCCAATTAGTGGACTGATCACGCCGATTAAACCAAGCAATCTTAAACCTGCATGCAGCTGGTGGCGTTTTTCTTGTAGCCAGATGCCTGCCGCATCTTCACGTAGTCCTTTCGAAAAAGAGTGGTGAGCAAGCAACATCGAGACGCCCTTGTACAGCAGCGGTCGTTTACCAGAAATAGACTGAGCGAGAGCCTCAATCTCTTTGCTGTTGGTTGGTGATATTTGATTGAGCTCGCGACGAATGGCGCGTTTGCCAACACCAATGCTTAACATCACTTGGAAGACACGTTCAGCGATGATCATTGCGGTTAATGCTGAACAGATAAGAAGAGGCCAAGTCATTAAGCCAAGTTGATCTTGTAAGTAACTGATTTGTTGCATGATTATTCCAACCTAAAACGAACAGGTAGTTGTACTCGGTGAGCAATCGCTCGACCATTGACAGTGTGGGGTGAGAACTTCCATTTTTTAATGGCGTCTAAAGCGGCGTTGTCGAGTATTAGTACGCCTGATGAATTTACTAATGCTTGCTTAATTTGTTTGCCTTCCGCGTCTAACCAGACCTCATAAATTGCGACCCCTTCAATACCACGACGTCTTGCCTGTCGAGGGTAAGTCGGGGGAGTAGGAGGAGCTGAAAACGAAGGCTTAGTGACTAGCACAGGCTCTTGGTTTGATACGCCTTGGTTTACTTGCTGAGGTTGGTTGGCAGACTCGGCCAGATTTCTATCGACTTTCTTATCGGCCAGTTTTTCTGGTTGAGGCGTTGGTTTGGACTTTGGTTCTGGGCGTTCTTTCTTAACGACCTTTTTCTGAGTCACTGGTTTCTTTTTAATCGGCTTCTTCTCGACTCTCTTTTCAACAACCTTTTTCTCTACTTTCTTGGGTTGAGGCTTATTGGTGATCGCTTTTTTCTTTGGTGTCGGTTTGGCTTGCTTTGGCTCAACGGCCTTGGGTTCGACAGGTTCAGCTTGTGAGACCGTTTCTTTGATTAGTTTTGGTTCAACCGGCTCTGTGATGGTTTTTTGTTGAGCTGGAGAAGGCGTGCTCTTGGGAGTGAAGTTGATCGATACCGTGTTCGATTGGCTACCTGCAGGCATCGCGAATACTTTGGATTCTTGAGCGACAAATAATAGCGCCGCATGAATAACTAACGATGCACCGCCTGCAATAACATATCTAGGAACGTTCACACTCAATCCTTTACCAAATCCAAAATCTGTATCGGATTATTGCTTAGAATCTAAATAAGATCAATTATCAATTGCATTATCATTTGCGTCTATTTATGATTATTTCAGTTTTAGCGAATAGTCTTCCAGACTTTGCTATGTAAGTGTTTAGAGAGATTATATGAGTCTTAATATCTATAAGTATGACGAATCAATCTTGGGTGTTTCTAGCCCTGATCCGCTTCGTTTTGCGTTTGCTAAAAAGCATTCTGCCCATGCCGGAGGAAGTTCAATACCGGTCGACCCGAGCAAGAAGTTGGAGCTCTTTGATGAACTGATGCTGAGTGAAGGGAAGAAACAGGATAAGCGCTGCTTGTATATCCATATTCCTTTTTGTCGCGTGCGTTGTACGTTCTGCAATTTCTTCCAAAATGCCGCCAGCCGTAAATTAGTGGATGAGTATTTTGATGCGCTGATGGTTGAGCTAAAGCAAAAAGCCAAAACGCCTTGGGCTCAGTCTGGATTATTTCACGCCGTCTACATTGGTGGCGGAACACCTACCGATTTGTCTCCTCAACAAGTAGAGCAGTTAGGCAAGGCTATTCGCCAATATTTCCCACTAGCAAACGATGTGGAAATGACCTTGGAAGGACGCATCAATCGCTTTGGCGACGAGATGTTTGATCGTGCGCTTGAAGGTGGTTTCAATCGCTTCTCATTCGGAATTCAAAGTTTTAACACTCAGGTTCGACGCAGCGCCAAGCGCTTAGATGACCGTGAAGTGGTGTTGGAACGTATCAGTGCTTTGAGCCGTACCGAGCAAGCTCCGATCGTTCTTGATTTGTTATACGGATTACCGCACCAGTCTATGGAAGTGTTCCAACAAGATTTAGAAGACTACATGTCTACTGGCGCACACGGCATTGACCTCTACCAACTGATTGTTTCGGGCAATGCTCCTATGCTGAATCTCGTTGAGAAAGGAAAAATACCACCACCGGCCAATACGCCAGATAAGGCGAGTATGTATTTGGCGGGTGTTGAGTTCATGGCAAAAAATAAGGTCAAGCAACTGAGCGTGAATCACTGGACTCGTGATAATCGAGAACGCAGCATTTACAACAGCTTAGCGAAAACTTATGCCGAAGTTCTACCCATTGGTTGTGGCGCTGGTGGCAACATCGGTGGTCATGGAGTAATGCAACATCGAACTTTAGACAGCTACATGGAGTCTATAAAGCAAGGTCAATTACCTATTGCCATGATGACGAAGCAAAGCTCACTAGAGCCAAGCTTCTCTTCATTGAAGGCAGGTTTTGATTCTGGTGTTGTTAGAAGAAGCACGTTACCGACCTTTATGGGACAAGACACATTCGATTACTTGAAGCCTCTTTTCATGCACTGGGAAAAGAATGGTCTAGTCGAGCTTTCGGAAGATTATTTGAGCCTGACTATCGCGGGTAGTTTTTGGGCGGTAAGCCTAGCGCAGAGTGTAATTCAAGTGCTTAACGCTGAATATCAAGCGATGCACCCAGCGCCGAAAGTGTCAGGTTCGGGCGTTCACCCGCATGCAAGCTTGAAGCACGCTTAATATCGAATTTTTAGTTTATAACTTACGTAAATTACTCGTTTATACGGAAACCTATTCAATGACAGATACAACATTAGAAATGACAGAAACTCTAGAACAAAGCGTAGCTCGAATTTTAGAAGAAGAGCCAAAACTACTGCCAACAGCAATTGCTGAGAAGCTAGGTGTTTCAGAGGTTGAAGTGGTAGCAGCCTTTCCGAACGACATGGCGGTAATGCTAGATGGCAGCCGTGCTCAAGAGATTCTAGAAGGTTTAGTGGGCTGGGGCCCGGTGACCACAATTATGCATTCATTTGGTTCTATCTTTGAAGTAAAAGCGCCATTCCCGAAAGGCAAAGTAGCGCGTGGTTACTACAACTTGATGGGCAAAGAGGGCGAGCTTCATGGTCACCTGAAACTCGACAACATCAAACATGTTGGTTTGGTGAGCAAGGCGTTCATGGGTCGTGAAAGTCATTACTTCGGTTTCTTCAGTGAAACGGGCGAGAACATTTTTAAGATCTACCTAGGCCGCAATGAAAAGCGTGAACTTATTGCCGACCAAGTTGAACGCTTTAAAGCACTAAAAGAACAAGCTTAAGTACAGTCAATAGTAAATAATCAGCAGCAATCATATATAGGGTTGCCAACTGGCTTAAACAAGACATCAATGCTCGAGGATCGTTTAGTTCGCTGATGATCGCTCAACCTCGGGCAAAAATAATAAATCAGAGAAAGTGAAGAAAGGAATTGCCCATGGAACAGCAAGTAAAACAAGAACGTCTACAAGGTCGCCTAGGTCCAGAAATTAAAGAGTTTCGCCAAGAGCGCCGTACCCTTCAACTTGCAACGGTTGATGAAGAAGGTCGCCCGAACGTAAGTTACGCGCCTTTCGTTCAGAACCAAGAAGGTTACTTTGTTCTAATTTCTGATATTGCTCGTCACGCTCGTAACTTGAAGGCTAATCCTCAAGTATCTTTGATGATGATTGAAGACGAAGAGAGCTCGAAGCAGCTTTACGCACGCAAGCGTCTAACGTTTGATGCTCAAGCTAGTGTTGTTGAGCGTGAAACGGAACTTTGGACTCAAGTGATCGGCCAGATGCAAGAACGTTTTGGTGAAATCATTGATGGTTTGAGCCAACTTCAAGACTTCTCTCTATTCAACCTTAAAGCAGAGAACGGCCTATTCGTTAAAGGCTTTGGTCAGGCATACCAAGTGTCTGGCGACGATCTGGTGGATTTCGTTCACCTACAAGAAGGCCACAAAAAAGTATCTAACGAGTAATCTCGTTTAACTGATTTCTTCAGGAGCCCTCCAATGTGAGGGCTTTTTTATGTCTAAATCAAAGAGTTTGATATATTGGCGTTTGATGACTATTTATGTGTAAGGATCGGTACGTGAAACCAGTAAGTCGAGATTGGGACGAGTTCTGTTACCCATTTATCTATGAAGACAGCCCTATCTGTGATTTTGAGATTTTGTCGGATGAACTTTGTTGCCGAGTTGGATTGGTGTTGTCTTTAGAGCTAGAGCCTCAGGTTCGTGAGATCCTGCAACGCTTGCAGTCAAACATCTACCATTTGAATGGCTCTGTGCGCGGTAAGCTTGCCATCACCGAATCTGAATTGGTCGAGCTCAAGCAAGATTATCATTGTATCCGTGAGCAGCTAGAAGGCGGGTTCAAAGGCTTTGTTTTACCCGGTGGGCACCGGGTGTCTAGCGAGCTTCACTTATGTCGCTGTCAGGCTAAAAAAGTCGTGCGAGCCTTGGTGAGTATTGAGCATCATGAAAGCAAAAAGTCGCCAGATCCGATTCTTTTTAAATACGCTAACTTAGTCGCGAACACACTCTATGCATTGGCGTCTTTTACCAATCATGTCAATGAAGTTGAAGAAGTGGAATTTGTGAGTAAGAGTTATTCTATGCCAAAGAAATCTTAAGGAAGAGCTCTATATTGATTCATATCTAATAACTAATCCTTAAGAAGCTAAGAAGCTAAGAAGCTAAGAAGCTAAGAAGCTAAACCATTAAGCATGATGCTAGGTTTAGCTTCCAAAATAGCGTCTAAGCAGCCGTAGATGCTTCGTTTAAGACTTTTGCGCCGCGTAGCATGGCTTCGATTAATTCGCCCGCATTGAACTTCTCAAGCGCTTCATGTGCACCCACCTGATTGGCTCGGTCGACACAGATTTCACTGGACAGTGAGGTATGCAAAATACAGTAGGCATGACTCAGTGCGCTGTCATTTTGTACTTCAAACGCAAGCTCATAGCCATCGAGTCCAGGCATCTCAATATCACTCACGAGAAGATCAATTGCATTGCCAGCGCTGGCTTGGCGACGCATTAGATCGATCGCATCTAAGCCGTTATTACAAATGCTGTAAGGGATGTTGATGCTGTCTAAGGCATCTGATAGCTGTTTCCGCGCGATTAAAGAGTCATCAACCAATAAGATATTCAGCGCTTTGAGACGCTCCCTTTCTACATCGGTCAGCATTGGAATATGTGCGTTTTCATAAGCCGGGTAGATCTTAGAAAGTAATAACTCCACGTCGAGCATTTGCACGATACGATCTTCAAAACGCGTAATACCCGTCACAAACACATTACGACCCACGCTGGCGGGTGGCGATTCAATGCTTTTCCAATCACATTCAATGATTTTATCAATCGAACGAACCAAAAAGGCCACTACTGTTCTTAAACAGTCGGTGACGATGAGCACACAATCTTGGTATTCAGCGGGTGTTATCGGTCGAAAGCCAATCGCTGCAGACATATCAATGACTGGAACGGTAAGATCGCGGATGGTCACAGTCCCAATCACGTGATGATGGGAGTATGGGATTTGAGTCATCGGCTGAAAAGGCACTATTTCTCTTACCTTAAGCGTGCCAATCGCAAAACTTTGAGTAAGGGATAATTTGAACATCAACATTCCCTGTGACTGACTCGCTTTACTGATCGGTTTGGCCATAAGTGGCTCCTACTTAATACGCGCTTAATTTATAAGGATTAATTTAAAGGGAAACAGGGGTGTCGGCAAGTCACTATACGGTTTTTAGGGGCTTTAAGGCAGTTGTTTTCGGTTATAGAGTGAAGATTGACAGTTCTTGGGTTAAAATCACGCTAAACGCGCGCTGTCGATGGTTTTATGTCGACAAGTCGTTAGCGATAAACAGAATTACAACAGTCAGTTCATTAACGATGTTCTAAACCGTCGTAAGTAAACTGACCGCAACACACTGAGAATTATCATGGCAAGAACAGCAGCAGCGCTTCATATTTTGGTGAAGCACAAAGAAGTAGCAGAAGACATCATCAAGCAGCTTAAAAAAGGCGCTAAGTTTCAAACGCTAGCGAAGAAACATTCAACGTGTCCATCTGGTAAAAAGGGCGGCGACCTAGGCGAGTTCAAAAAAGGTCAAATGGTGCCTCAGTTTGATAAGGTTTGTTTCTCTGGCGAGACGCTAGTACCACATCTTGTAAAAACCAAATTTGGCTGGCACGTCGTGAAGGTTCTTTACAGAACTTAGTGATAAATATGTGTTAGATTGAATAAAAGGAGCGTATATACGCTCCTTTTTTGTCACTTTTTTGCGCATTTAAAAGCACTATGGCTGAGTGTTCATCCCAGACGTTATGCGATAATTGGCACTACGCCCTTGACTATCCGCCGTGACTAATCGGTGGGAGGAGGAGGGTTTTTAATGAGTAACTCATATAATAAGTACCATTCTTAAGGAAATTTATGCAGCTTTGCCTTTTAGCCTTTGTATTTATCTAGAAAGCTGTAAACAAGTTTGGTAGGAGAACAACATGGATAGTTCAGCTATGTTAAGCAACCCAGCGACAGATGTGATTTTGCATGCCTTTGACTGGTGCTACGCTGACGTAATGAAGAACGCCCCACTGATCCAAGAGTTGGGTTATAAATCTGTTTTAGTATCACCGGCAATGAAGTCGTTACGCGGACCAAAAGGTTGTGACCGTGATTCTGGCACCCAATGGTGGCAGCGTTATCAACCACAAGATTATCGTGTGATTGATAATCAGCTTGGTGACACGCAAGATTTCACTGCGATGGTGAACACGTTAAAGCAACACGGGCTTCGTACCTATGTTGACGTCGTGTTTAACCACATGGCCAATGAGTCGGGTATCCGTGGCGATTTAACGTATCCAAATCAGCAAGACATGGCGTCTTATCAAGAAGATGCTGACTATTACGAATCTATACGTTTGTTTGGCGATCTTTCTAAGCCTTTATTTGATGAAAACGACTTTGTTGAAGCGTTTGGTATCAAAAACTGGAAAGACACTTGGGAAGTACAGAACGGACGTATTACCGGTGGAGTTAGTGACCCTGGCTTGCCAACGCTGTTAGACAACGACAATGTAGTCGCTCAGCAGAGAGCTTACCTAAAAGCCTTAAAAGAGATTGGCGTGAAAGGGTTTCGTATAGACGCAGCGAAACACATGACACTGTCACATCTACGCAAGGTGTGGACTGATGATATCTGCGAAGAAATGCACATCTTTGGCGAGATCATTACTGATGGTGGTGCGACCAAAGAAGAGTACGAGTTGTTCCTTGAGCCTTACCTCAAACACACTCGCTTAGGCGCTTACGATTTCCCTCTGTTCAACACCATCTTCAAATCCTTTGAAGAGCAGGGCAGCTTTAAATCTCTGATCAACCCTTACTGTTTTGGTCAGGCGTTATCGAATATGCGAGCAATCACTTTTGCCGTCACTCATGATATTCCAAATAATGAAGTATTTTTGGATCACGTAATGGGTGAAGTTGACGAGCGATTAGCTCATGCCTTTATTCTTGGTCGAGACGGCGGTGTGCCGCTTGTTTACAGTGAACTAAGTACCAGCGGCATTCTGGATCAGAACGGTCAGCCTCGTTGGCTTAACGATTGGCAAGCGCCTTACATGAAAAACATGATTCAGTTTCATAACCATGTTCATGGCGAAGCGATGCGTGTGGTTGAGGCAAATGATGATTTGCTGGTGTTTGTCCGTGGCGACAAAGGCATTGTGGTGATCAACAAGTCGAAGCGAAGTAAAACGGCATCCCTGACTTGGACTGGTACAGTAACGGATTTATTGTCTGGTGCAGTGTTTGATTGTGTCGATAAGACGCTAACCATTCAGGTTGAATCTAATCAGTGCATGATGCTGACAACGAACTAATTCGAGCCTGTTATGAGTTAAGTCTGATCGGTTAGAAAGAGAAGTCGAAAAAAGAAAGACCCGTTTACTTGCATCTAGTAAACGGGTCTTTTGTTTTTTAGGTTCTTGGCGGAACGCTGATTAAACTATGTGTTGGTTAAGCTAAGCGCTGATTAACACAAATTTCTGCTAAACCGTAAACTTGTTCAATAGCTCGTCTTGTTGGCGAACATTGTCAGTTTGTACCTGCATTGCCGTGTTTGCTTCTTGAGCCGCGTTGGATACTTGTGTTGAAAGATCTTTGATCTTAACTGTGTTGTTGTTGATCTCTTCCGCTACTAAGCTCTGCTCTTCTGCTGCTGAAGCAATCTGAATGTTCATATCTGAGATACGTTGAATCGCGTCACGGATACGGTCAAGTGAAGAGTTTGCTTGCTGAGCACGTTCTACGGCGTCAGTGGCTGTGTCTTTACTTTGGTTCATCGCGTTCGATACTGAGCTTGCACCCGCTTGGAGTTGCTCGATCATGTTGCGGATTTCAGTGGTCGATTCTTGAGTACGTTGTGCCAGAGTTCGAACTTCGTCGGCTACGACTGCGAAGCCACGACCAGATTCACCAGCACGTGCTGCTTCAATCGCTGCGTTCAATGCGAGTAGGTTAGTTTGGTCTGCAATATCGTTGATCACTTTGAGAATCGTTTCGATGTTGGCTGTTGCTGATTCCAGTACTTGTACTTCTGCAACCGCTTGGTCGATACGTGCTGAAAGGTTATCAATCGCTTGAGTGGTATCACTGACTACAGATGTACCGTCTAGCGTTGCTTCGTCAGCTTCACGGGCTGCTGCTGCTGCGCCTTGAGCGTTATTCGCTACTTCTGTTGCCGTCACCGCCATTTCGTTCATTGCGGTTGCTAACTGCTCTAGTTCCTGCAGTTGCGTATTCATCGCGTTTGCTGATTCGCCTGCGCCTTTAACCGTGATTTCAGTACCACGCTTAATCTCAACACCAATCGCTTTTGATTGAATGATTTGGTTTTGCAGGTTTTCAGTAAAGATATTGAAACCTTTTGCTAGGTCAGAGAACTCTTGGTCTGTGTTGGTATCTAGGCGCTTAGTTAAGTCACCTTGACCGCTCGCCACATCTTGAATTGCTTGGTTAAGCACATCAAGTGGACGCATTAACACACGAATCAGCACAGTCAGTGCAATGATGCTGAGAATAACCGCAATCAACGAGTAGATCATTGAGCTGTTTTTCAAATCTTCAACGGTTTGGTAAGCGATCTCTTCATCAAGGATTGCACCTATGTACCAATCTTCACTTGGGATGTGAGTGAAGTTCACTAGGAACATCTTGCCGTCGACTTCAATTTCTTGAGAGCCTTCACGAATGCTTGCTTGTGGCATGTAGCTTGAAAGCATTTCGCCATTGTTTTTCGCATTCGGGTGAGCAATCGTTGTGCCGTCGGCAGTGACTAGGAATAGGTAGCCAGCATCGAACAAGTTCACTTGGTTTACCAATGTCGCAAGGTTAGTCAATTCTAGGTCGTAGAACATACCTGCCGTGAAGCGGCCGTTGTCTTTGACTGGCGTACCGACAGAGATGATGACTTTTTTACTTGATGCATCCACATAAGGAGCGGTAACAACTAAACTGTTTTTGGATTTAGCATCAATGTACCAAGGGCGAATTCGTGGATCGTAGTCAGGGCCGGCTTCCCAACCGTCATCATTTTCAATGACGAAACCGTTTGCTTCGTAACCAAAGCCAACCGCAAGGAAGCTGCTTTTAAGCTTTGGCTTTTCTAATATTTCTTTTACGTAAGTACGATCTTCAGGGTTGATCTCGATGACTTCAGTCGTCGATTGAGCCAACGCTTTCTTGGCGTTCATCTCTGATTCGACGGTATTTTTAACGCCAGAGACCATTTCTTTCAGGCTTGCATTGACGTGGTTTTCTACAGCACTTCTTACAGTGTAAAGTTGTTGTATTGAAAGCAATGATACTGTCACTAGCAGCAAGGCTGATGATGCAGCAACCACCTTATGGCTAAATTTCATTGAGTTTTCCCCTTCTCACAGACTTTGCGAAGACTAAAGTTAATCGTATTTTTGTAATTATATATATCGACTAGATTGAAATTTACTTGAGTTTAATTTCACAAAATAGACTACAAAAATACAACAACCCACACAATGCAAAATTCACTTATTTACATATTTGCTACTTTTGTTATTTGGTTCAATGAGTTGAAGAATTGGTTTAATCGGAGTGTAAGGGCATTAAGAATGTATTAATTTAGCGTTTATGTGTGTTGTTTTCTATTCTCAGACGAGAAGGAAGGTAAACAGATATGAAATTAAATGATATGCCAATTTTATATATTGGCTTTATTTTTGGCGGGTAGGTGAATGTATTTTAAGCGGGTAGGGAATGTATTTACTGGCAATAAAAAACCCCACAAAAGTGAGGCTTTATAAAATAGTTCTTAATTACGCCATATCAGTAGGGTCTAATTTAGAATATTAGATGTGCTACACCAGCGATAACCGGAAGTGTAATTAACGTACGCAGAATAAAGATAATAAACAGTTCGAGGATGTTCACTGGAATCTTACTGCCTAGAAGCAGAGCGCCTACTTCAGACATGTAGATCAGCTGAGTTACCGACATTGCTGCAATAACAAAGCGAGTCATCTCGTTGTCGATAGAAGCGGCAAGAATCGCAGGAATAAACATATCCGCAAAACCAACAACAATCGTTTCAGATGCTGCAACCGCTTCAGGAACACCAAGTAGCTCTAGGAATGGAATGAAAGGTTGACCTAGGAATGAGAATACTGATGTGTATTCCGCAATAACCAGTGCCATCGTACCAAGGCCCATCACCACAGGCAGTACGCCAAATACCATATCCACGGCGTTACGGATGCCTTCAGCAAATACTGACTTAGCTGACTTAACTTGTGATGCTTTGTTTACTGCTAGCTCAAGACCCCAAGAGAATGTTGAGTGACCTGCAGGGATCGCGTCAGCGTCTTTGTGCGGCTTGCTGCCATCAATGAAGGTGTCTTTCTTCATACTTAGTGGCGGAAGGCGAGGGATGATTACCGCAGCCACAATACCCGCTAGACAGATTGCTGCGTAGAAAGGCAGGAATAGGTGCTCTAGCTCTACTTGAGCAATAACCACAAGACTGAACGTGATAGATACTGCAGAGAAAGTCGTACCAACTACAGCGGCTTCACGCTGCGTGTAGAATTTCTTCTCGTACTGTTTGCTTGTAAGCAGGATACCGACACTGCCGTCACCTAACCAAGAAGCCATACAATCGATAGCACTACGACCTGGCAGGTTGAAGATTGGGCGCATCACTTTACTTAGTAAGGTGCCAAACAATTCTAGCAAACCAAAGTTAAGTAGTAGTGGCAGTAACAAACCAGCAAAGATAAACACTGAAAATAGAGTCGGCAGTAGCCCTTCAAGAACTAAGCCACCGGTGTTCTCTTCCCAAATAAATTCAGGGCCGACTTGGAAGAAAGCCATGAATGCTGCAGCACCACCGATCAGACGAACCAACAACCACAGTGGAGATGGGTTGAAAAGGCCGTTTAAAAATGAGTTCGATGTAATGAATGCAGGCTTGAAAATGGTGCTTAAAACGGAAGCTACAGACATGAAGGCAACGATTGCAGTGATAATAGCAACTAGAGACTCACCGAAAACCGCTTGAATTGATTTGGCTAGAATAGCGACAGGGATCGTTAGATCACCTTGGTAGCTGATTGGTGCCATGAAAAGGAATAAACCAATCAGAGATGGGATTAAGAAAACCCAGAAACTGCCTTTAGATTTCTCTGGTTGAGCAGTATTCGTGTTGTTAGACATGTTAATTGTTCTCGTATTTCTACATGTAAAAAAGCCACATCCTTGGCGTTTTTATTCTCTAAACATCCGTATTTTCTCATTGGCTGCAAGATTACCCAGTATTGATAGTGCTTGCAATACTATTCATCAAATATCGCTAACTATTCACACTGGTTATTCTGCAACTCATTAAGAGTTTAGAATAAAGTGTTGCGGATGTTACGTAACTTGAAGATATATTGCCAGATGTTTATAAATTGACTGGAGTTTCAGTTCGGTAGGTCAGGTAGAGCCAGTAGCTAAATGCGATAATGAAGGCGAAAGAGGCAGGGAAAGCCAGCGCCAAAATTTCAAAGCGCTGGAACAGACAAGCACCGCTTAAACCACCAAACAGAAAGCCAACCACAATGAACATCAGCAGTTTGGCTTTACGACGGTCAAAAGGCATTCCCTTTAAGCGAGCACCAATCATGATCCCAAGATCCGTGATGATCCCGCTCATATGCGTTGTTCGAATGATCGCACCGCTGTAGGTCGTTATCATCGCGTTCTGCAAACCACAGGCTGCTGAAGCGAAGTATTGACCTGAAGTGTAACCCTGTAACAGTGCCCAAAGTGCTAGAAATAGCAATCCCCCTTCAATACACAGAGCAACGCCGTAACGACGCCCTAACTTCAGTGCTTGGTTCTCAATAAAGAACCCGCTGAAGGCTGCACCTAACATAAAGCTCATGATAATCAGTAAAAGATGTAAAGAAGCCGAAGTTGGTGTGAGCAGGCTACTGCCTAATAAAGACATGGTGCCTGAAATGTGGGAGATCGCTTGATGCTGAAAGCCGAGTAAGCCAATCGCATTAACACTGCCAGCAAGGCCTGCGAGTAGCAAAGCGCCGTATTCAACCCAGCGAGGTAGCTTAGAAATCATGTGGTTCACCCTGGGTTAAAAAGAGGAGCAGATTATAACGCTAGCGAAAAGATACGCTAGCGCTGTGGTGCGTTGATATTTGATCTTAGGCAACAGTATTGCAGTTTGTTCTAATGCAGTTGCTTTATCGAGATAAAGCTCAGTAACAGACTAGTTGTAGTGACTCATTTGATGGTCAAATTTGACCCAGCCGTGTTTGCGTTCTTCGTAGACTGAAAAGCTCGGTAGCGGAAAGTCTTGCTCATTAAATAATCCGAGCGGGACGATATAAAAATCGGCAGCAGCAACAGATTGTAAGAGCATGGTGGTGCCACACTTAGGACAAAACTGATAGGTCACTTCACTGCCTTTATCACTGATGCGTGAGAAAGAGGTGACTTCTCCGTTTAATGTGACTTGTTCTATTGGGAATCGAGCCTGAACACCAAACACACTTCCGGTGCGTTTCTGACATTCATAGCAATGGCATACAGAGGTTCGTTGAGGCTCGCCTCTGCATACTAGGTTGACTGCTCCACAGCGGCATTCGCAACTTCTGATATTTCTATCTTTAATATGATTGATATCCATCCATGCTCCACTTCTGGTTAACCCTGTATTGATAATTATACTAAAGCCCTTTATGGTCTGCACAACTGGATGAAAACAAAAGAATATAATTGCTCATGAAAAAGAAAATCTTACCTATACCTCTGATTTTACTGATTCCAATTGTCATGCTGGTTGTGGTGATACTAGCGGGTATTTATCGTTTTAGCTTAAGTGACGAAGAGATCTTGGCGAAGTTTCCTTCTTCTCAAGTCAGTTATGATCCTGTTGTTGAAACCGTTTTTGATTTGAAGACGACCAACCCATGGACAATTAAAGTACCCGAAACCAACGCGTACGCTTTTATTAATGAAGTCGATGAACCTAGAACTATAGCCTTTGGGCGCTATGACTCGGGTGTTGAGCGTGGTGTGGTAACGGTAGACACCAACAACCTTTCAGTCGTCACGTTGGGCAAGGCGAGTTTCTTTGTCGCGCCGATGTGGGTATCTAACCAAGGCAGTGGTGTGTTCTATTATCTTGGCTTGTTTAAACATGACCAGCAGCGAAGCCGTGTCGTGCTAGTCGACCAGCTTTTTCTAGGCGATAGAGTGCAAATTCAGACTTTAGAGGTCGCTCAGCAGCAAGATTTACAATCCGATAGCAAACAAACAGGGGAAGGTTTTATCGGCTTTACTCAGCATTCTGCGGAACAATCATTTGCAGAATCCCCTTCTGAAAAGGTGTTAATGAGCTTTTCTTTTGATACGCAATCAATTGGTAAGCAATAACGTTTTCGTTAATGCAAGGATCTGTTGTTTATGTGAGCTAAATTACATATTATCTTAATTAGATGAATGAAATTTAGACACTCCTTATGCTTGGTGTCTGCCTATTTTTACAAATGGAGCTTGCGAATGATTAATAAACGTTTTTTTAAGACGAAAGATGAAGTTGAAGTGACCTTCGAGCTAGAAGCTCAAGAAGCGAACTCTGTATCCATCGTTGCTGACTTTCTTGATTGGAAAGCCACCCCAATGAAAAAACTGGCCAAAGGGAAGGTTTACAAGTTTAAAACTCGCCTACCTAAAGATGGCGAGTTTCAATTTCGCTATCTAGTTGATGACCAACAATGGGTGAACGATGCGAATGCTGATCGTTATATCCCGAATGAGTTTGGTGAAGACAATTGCTTGGTATCGACGGTTAACGCTTAATCGAGATGACGTAGCGTGAATCAATAGAAAGCAGAAACTAGCCGTTTCTGCTTTTTTATTTGGCGGTTAATATTATTAATCGTGAAGCGGGTTTCCACTTACGGTAACTCAATGACTTAGTCTAAATTGGGCAGATTCACATCATATTATGACAATGCAATGATGATTTATGCGTTTGAAAAGCATATCCTATGCCTTTATATCGTAGAAAGACCTGTTTACCGTGTATTCAAAAATATTTTCCTCTCCGTTTGCTGAGCTTTCACCTGTAAAAAAAGTAGCTATTTTAGGACTGCCACTTATTGCAGCGTTTGGTATTGCTTTGCAATCTTCAGAATCGGATCTGACGAAAACGATCGATCTTGATTTACCTGACTCAACCGTTATTGAGTCAATCCTATCACCTTCTTCTGTCGCGATTATCGAACCGCCGACGTTTGAGTATCAAATTCAAACGGGCGATAACTTGAGTAGCATCTTCACTCAACTTGGATTTTCTTATAAATCGATGATGAGTGTGATGGAAACCGATTTAAACTTCCTTGCCCTAGACACACTTCGTCCAGGTAACACATTACGTTTTTGGCGTGATGAGGCGACGGGCAACCTTTCCAAAATGGAAATTCAATTTAGTGTTGCGGATAAAGCGGTTTACCGACGACTTGAAGATGGCAGCTATGAATTTGAAGACATTTCTATTCCTGGTGAATGGAAACAAAAGCCTTTAGTGGGTGATATTCACGGCAGTTTCTCTATGTCGGCGAACAAGGTTGGCCTGAATAGTCTTGAGATTGACCATATTGTGACGCTTCTTAAAGATAAGTTGAACTTTAGCCGCGACCTGCGCGCTGGCGATCAGTTTGAAGTGCTTCAGAAAGCACAATTTGTTGATGGTGTCGCAACCGGAAAGCGTGAAATCGAAGCGATTAAGATCATGAATCGCAATCGTGTTGTTTCTGCGTACTTACACACTGATGGGCAATATTACGATGCCAATGGCGATAGCTTACAACGTGCTTTCCAACGTTACCCAGTGAGCAGTGGATGGCGTCAGAGTTCTCAGTTTAACCCTAAGCGCTTACACCCTGTAACAGGCCGAGTCTCACCTCACAACGGTACAGATTTCGCGACGCCAATTGGTACGCCAGTTCAAGCGACGGGTGATGGTAAAGTGATCATGACCCGTAAGCACCCATACGCCGGTAACTACGTGGTTATTCAGCACGGTAGCACTTACAAAACACGTTATCTCCATTTGAGTAAGATCTTAGTTCGTAAAGGACAAACGGTATCTCGTGGTCAGCGTATTGGCTTGTCAGGTAAAACGGGCCGAGTGACGGGTGCACACTTGCATTATGAGTTAATCGAACGTGGTCGTCCTGTGAACGCGATGACAGCGAATATTCCGATGGCTGATTCAGTGCCTAAAAAGGAAAAAGCGACGTTCGTAGCGTCAAGAGATGAAGCTGATAAGCTGTTAAAGGTAGCTTTAGAAGCACAATCTAATAACAGTTAATAGATTTCTCTAAATTAGGCCGATTAATCAAGCCGCGAGAGCTTTTCTAAATATTTAAGTATTTAGTCATGCTTCGCGGCTTTTTAGATTTTGGTCTGGCTACTGCTTTATATTTTTAATTTTTATGGGCTTTGAATGAGTGCTTCTGAATGAGTCACTAAACTCACGATAGCTTCAGGTCGCATAGGAGGCGAGTATAGGTATCCTTGGATCTTGTCGCACCCCATATCGTGAAGTTTCTCTAGCTGTTCACGCTTTTCCACACCCTCTGCGACAAGTGATACGTTGAGTCGATGAGCAAGCTGGATGATCAACCAAACAACGCTCTCTGATGTCGAATTGGTGAGTAAATTTTGAATGAAAATGGCATCAATTTTAATGCAGTCAATCGGATAGCTGTGAATGTAATTCAAGCTAGAGTAACCGGTGCCGAAATCGTCTAGCGCAATCGTAAAGCCTTGTTCTCGCAAAAAGTTGAGTGCGTCTTTGGTGTCTTGAGTTGGAGATAGCAATACTGTTTCGGTCAGCTCAATAACAAACTCATCAGCCTTAAAGTGATGCTGTTCAATGGTCCGAGTGAGGTAGGAAATGTAACGCTTAGAGTCGGTAAGCTCATGGGCGGAACAGTTTATTCCGAGCTTAACCTTGTATCCTAAGCCTTGTTCTAATGTCGTTTTAGCTCGGCATACCAGTTCGATAATGCGTTCACCCAGCTCGACAATTAGTCCGGATTCTTCTGCTACCTGTATAAACTCAACTGGGGATATGTCGCCGTGCTTTTCTGTTTTCCAACGAGTGAGTACTTCGAAATACTTCCAACGTTTGTCTTGTTGACCAACAATCGGCTGAGCCACAACATACATTCCGCTATTCAGCGAGATAGAGTTTTCAAGTTCATTTCTCAAGGTCGCAATTAACTCGGTCTTTCTCTGATATCGAGCTCTTAAGTGGGTGTCATAGCACTTGATATGGGTACCCGAATATTGCTTACATTCTTTCAACGCCAAGCTGGTGTTGAAGATGATTTGCTCTACGTCTTTGCTATCTCCGGCTGATCCTGCGATGCCTATGCTGATATCAAAATCGATCCTAAGATCAATACTGTTATACCCCTGTTTTACTTTGGCGACGATTTGTTCACAAATTGCGGTTGGGTCGGCGTAATAGGTGATGAAGGCGAACTCATTTCCTGCCGTTCTAAAGGTGAGGTTATTTTCTGGGAGTGTTCGTCTCAAAATCTCAGCCAGATGTTGCAGTACCTTGTCTCCAACATAGTTGCCGTGAAGATCGTTAATCGCTTTAAAACTATTAATGTCCAGTATTGCTAACGTGAACGGTGTTGAGTTTTGCTGAGTGATTGATTCTAGCGTATCAGATAAGCAACTGCGGTTAAGTAGACCTGTTAAGCTATCGTGTGAGACTTCATAGCTGAGTTGATTGACCAGTTGCTCAGAGCGATCGTTGAACCACATCTCACGTAGGGTGTGGATGATGATATCCGAAAAAAGTTGATGATGTTTAATCGCTTCTTGTTGCTGAGCATTACTCAGTGGGGAAGTAAACGTAGAAAAAAGTACCCCCATGACTTCACCGCTTTGAGTCCGTGTAGGAATCGCAATGGAATTCTGTGAGGTAATCTCTTGCCGAAAGGCAGATGTAGGTAGTGATTTGACAACGTATTGAGCAAATGAGCAATCAGGGTGGTTTTGATTAACGGCTTGCTGATAGATTTGCCCATGACGAGGGTTGATTCTGTCATGCAAGACGTGATCAGAATGAGCAATAACTAAAGGAACAATTTGGTCTGGAAAGTACTTTTTCTCAATGATAGTGGTGTACTTAGTATCGAACATTTGGTGCAGAGTAAGCACTGCTGATTCCAAAAGGTCTATACCTTCCAACTTGAGCAAGCGCCCTATACGCTCAGTGTCTATCATATTGTTGTACGTTTGTTGAGTCATAGCTACCATCCCTAGTTAACCAGATCCAGCGTGTAAGCCTGTGTGTTTAGTTTGTACGCATCTATTTTTATATGCGCTTAGTTTATTATTGGCCGCGTTGTATCATTTTTCAAATTAAGTTGAGACTTATTTCACAAAATCTGGTTATTTCTCTCTTTATCTAGCCTATCTTTCAAATGGTCCAAAAATAACTTAGTTCGCGTATGTGAGTAATCAAGCTTAGGGTAGTACGCGTAAACCATCACTTCGTCGGCGGTAATATTTGGCAATACTGGAACTAATGTCCCTTGTTTAAGATCCTCTTTGATCATTGCTTTGATGGTTAACAGCACACCCATTCCTCGTTTCGCCGCGTGAAACAAAGCCTCAGGGTTGGTGGTCGCAAAGTTGCCGTTCAAAGTGATGCGCTGCCCTTTGGTCAATGTGACTTCACGGGTTGGGCGCTCTCCCCATATTAAAGAGTTGTGTTGTTCTAAGTCTTGCTCGTTGGTGGGATAACCATGTTTGGCAAGATAACTCGGCGCAGCATAGAAACTGGCCTTGTGTTCAAACAGCGGTGTTTTCTTGAAGCTTAACGAGTTGAGCTGTTCCAGTTCACGACTGATCACCAGATCCAAGCCCAGCTCTGGTAATTGCACTGGCGTGGTCGTGATCAGCTGCACCTTAATGTCTGGGTATTTTTCTAAGAAGTCGTCCATGTATTGCACCAGAAACTTAGAGCCAACAGCAATCGTCGCGCCTATCTTTAAGAGGCCTGCCGGGGTTTGGTTAACCGAGCGAGTCTCATCAATAATTGACTGCCAATTGTCGAGTTGATCCTTGGCCCGTAAGTAAAAGAGTGCTCCCGCTTCGGTTTGGTTAATCGAGCGAGTGGTGCGTTTTAAAAGTTGAGTGCCGATACGCTCTTCGAGCCAGTTTACTCTTTTGCTGATTGCCGAGCTGGTGGTGTTAAGTTTGCGAGCGGCGCCATTGAAACTGCCTTCTTCCACTACTCGAACGTAGCTTTTTACGTTGAGAATCCAATCCATATTATTTCCTGTTAGGACTTAATTAAATTCCAATTTGGTTAATTATCAATTACTGGTTTTGAATATAAACTTATATCATGAACAAATATCAAACGAATAGGGAATTTTTTGAGCCAATCGACCTTTAAAAAAACGCCGTTACTTTTAGCAATGATGATTATTGCTACGGGGCAGGTGGGTGTGAGCATCTACTTGCCATCATTGCCGTTAATTGCTTCTGACTTAAGTGTGACTCAGGTAGATGTACAGCTGCTCGTCACGCTGTTTCTGGTGGGTTTTGGCTTGTCTCAGCTATTTTACGGACCGATGTCTGATGCAGTGGGAAGAAGACCTATCTTCTTGTTAGGTCAGGGTGTTTATTTG
>NZ_CAWPOA010000058.1:511406-536779 GCF_963889365.1 Vibrio sp. OPT20
ATTGGTACTGTCGTTTGTGTTGTTTTTTCTGACAACATGACGGCGCTAGAGGTTGGTCGCTTGTTGCAAGGTTTAGGGGCGGGTAGCGCCTCGGTTCTCGGACGAAGTGTGCTTCGCGACAGCTATGATGGCCCTCAACTGACCAAAGCGTTGTCTTATATTTCGATCACCGCTTCGATCATGCCGATCATTGCGCCCGTATTTGGTGGTTGGATTTCATTCCACCTAGGTTGGCAGGCGGTGTTCCTGTTTGTTCTATTGTATCTACTGGCAATATTCACTCTGGGTTACTTTGTGTTGCCTGAGACTTTGCCATATGGAAAGAGTCGCTTTGATGCCTGCCAAGTGGTGAAGAACTACGGACGCTTGTTGACTAACCGTCAAGTGTTGACCAGTGCCAGTTATAACTGGATGAGCTACATGGCAAGTTTGGTATCTTTATCGCTGTTTCCATTCTTAATGCAAGAGCAATTGGGGCTGACAGCTGCTGAATATGGGTCTTTGATGATAGTCCCTTCGGCTGGCTTATTGATCGGTAGCGTGGCTTTGAACTTGCTCAATCGTAGGTTTAGCACTCCGCAATTGATGAGCATAGCTATCATGATTATCTTGGCGTCGGGAACTTGGCTTCTTACTCATGAGTTATCCATCTTTAACTTAGTTTGGGCGTTTACTTGGTTGGCGATAGCGCAAGGTATCTCGTTCCCTCTATCGATCAGTATGTTGTTAGAACCTCATAAGAAGCAAGCGGGCGCAGTGTCGGCATTGTCAGGCTCAATTCAGATGTGCTTGGCGGGCTTGTTAGGAGGATATTTGGTGGAAAGTTGGGTGACAACTCACCTACAACTTGGCGTGTTCTATCTGATTATTGGTGCTTGCATGGGCACAGTACTTTGGTCTTCAACGAGAATGAATAAGAAAGCCGCAGCTATCGAAGTAGAATACAGTTAAACAGCTGAAGTAGAGTACAGTTAAGCAACTAGCTCGCTATAGTTCAGCGTACAGTCGTTAATACGTTGTATTTGTATGGATGGTTTTCTACAATACCTGCGTCCATTTAATAGGTAATAAACATGCAGCAAAATGAATTTGAAGTACTGGTAAAAGCTATCTGCGCACTAGATGGCCTGCCTCAAGCGCTTGAGCTATTGAAATCCAATGAGGATACAGAAGTCGCTGAGGCTGCTGGATCACTAACAGGTCAATTTGCGTTAGCTGAAGTAGAAGGCGAAAAGCGTATTTACCACGTGACGCTTCAAGAAAATGAACAAGGCGAAGAGCAAGAGTACATCGAACATGTCATGAATGAAGGCGATGACTTAATCAAATTTGCAGCTTGGTTCTTTGAAACTATGTTCGAATTAAAACAAAAAGACACATACCAAATTGCGGGTAAAACTTACAGACAGCCAAAGCGTAGCTAGTGTTTTAGTTACTGACTATTAGGCATTAGCGAATAATGCCCTTTTTAAGGTCAGTGTTTCTAAGCTAAGTATTTAAAAAGCAGCTCTCTTGGGCTGCTTTTTTTATGAATGTCTAAACCAATGTCTTGGATTGCAAATGGGTATGGTGAATCAAGGTTAGACGGACTTAACATTAACTCATTGATATAACGATACAATGCTGATTTACGCAGAGACAAGAATACGGATATTGCAATAGGATGAGTTACTTGCATTAAAGTGTGATTTAGATCTTGTTTTTAGGCGCTTTAAGTGTAGAATCCGCGCATAAGAAAATCGATTATGTGCGGAGATAAGCATGAATTACGAACTAGGCCACGCATACCTTGGTCAAATGGTAGCAAAAAACATGATGCACGAAGCATTGTATGGCAAGCCAAAGCCAAAAAAAGCATCATTCTTTAAGCGAATGATGAAGAAAATGGCGAAATAAGCATTTTCAAAAACGGAATTTAAAAAGGCCTTAAACTCGATGAAGTTTAAGGCCTTTTTCGTTTTAGCGATTAATGAAGATCATCGCTCGTTTTGTTGTGGATGGACACAAAAAACACGGATTAATTCACGATCGGATTTATAACTCAGTGAGTTTAGCCTGCCGATTGGTTGGACAGGTCGACAACGTTATTTGGAATGGTATCTAAACCATTTTCTTTCATCCATGCTTCTAAGTTGTCGGCTCCACCGATGTATTTACCATCGAGCCAGATCTGAGGAACGGTTACTGGTGTTTTCTCACCAATGTGCGCTTTGACCTCAGGAATCATGCGATACAAAGCTGCGCTGTCTTTTACGACATCGTGGTATTGGTATTCAACACCCGCTTCATCAAGCATTTTCTTTGCCTTAACACAGAATGGGCAGGTCGCTTTACCATAAACGATGTTGCCTTTTAGGCTGTCGCGTTTGGTCCACTCTTTGATCACGGATTGAACTAACACACCGCGGTTAAGCGCTTCGCCTTGGCTTACAACCTTGCCTTCAACAACAAGGATTGGAGCATGCCAAGAGCCCAGTTTTAGAGGCTCCCACCAGTGAGACAACCAATCTTTCACTTCCAGTTCGACATCGACATCTGATAACTCATTCTCAAAAGTATCCTTAAGAATGTCTTTGGTAAGGGTACATTCCCCACATGGGATATTAACTTTAAATGGACCCCAGCTGCCTGCCCAACGGTATAGTGTAATCTTGACTGGTTTCTTCATGGTTACGGCCTCGTTTGAATTCTCTTATCCATATAGAACGGACAGTTGAACTATTTATTTCACTAACCCTAAATTTTCTTCAGTTTTGACGGCTTTTTCGTTTCCCAGTGCGTTATAAATGCGACTGACGCAATAATAATAGCAGCCCCGAGCCATAAACGACCTGGTGGAACCCAGCTAAATACAATCCAACCTGCTAGGACATTTAGCGGTAATTTTGCGTGGTCAAAAGGTTGTACGAATGAAGCATCAGCGACTGAGTAGGCTTTTACAATTGCCCATTGAGCAAGTGCCGTCATAACACCGATGACAATTAAGATAGCCCAAATCATACCGCCGCTTGGAGTCTGCCAATCTGGCGCAGCAAGTAGGATGTTAAATGGTGTAATCAATAGTAAAAGGTAGACCACCATGGTTGAAGGACTGTCTTGTGAAGAGAGCTTTTTCACCATTAGTGAGTAGCATGCCCAAAAGAAAGCGGCGCCAATCGGTAGTAGCGTTGCCCAGTTAAAGTCTTCAGCCCACGGCTCTAGAATCACCATCGCACCCACGAAACCTGCTAAGGTCGCGCCCCAGCGAGCAGCTCCCACTTTCTCCTTGAGGAAAAGCCCTGAACCTATGGTTGCAAACAGTGGCGACGTCATGAGAAGGGCAATGCCTTGCCAAATAGGAACTGGGTAAGCCAGCGCCCATATCCAAAGTTGAATACCAATCACCGATAAAAACACACGGAATACATGCAACTTGAGGTTGTCGGTTTTTAGCGCGCGGCGAATGCCCAGCGTTTTCAGATAAGGAAGAATAGCGAACAACGCGATGGCGTATTGAATGACGGCAACGGTAGTAGAAGTAAGTCCGAAATGAATGCTAGCGATTTGAGTTAGGCTGTTAATGACGGCAAAGGCTAGGCCTGCGGTTAGCATCCAGCTAGCGCCTTGGATCGGATGGTGTTGTGACATGATGCTTCTAATTATTTGATGTGGTTCACCTATGATACGGATTTAGCACGACTTAACCAGAAAAAGCATTGATGAAGTTAGTCAGAATATTTGAATATGAAAAAAGGTTGAGCTATTGCCCAACCTTTTAGTCTGTATCTAAAGCCGATTTAGATTAGAAGTCGTAGCGTAGACCTAGACGAAGAGAATCTTCGCTTTGTGTCTCTAGACCCGCAACTTTTACATCGTCTAGGTTGTTTAATTGGTAAGCAACGTAAGTACGGATAGACTTGTTGAACTTGTATGTACCCGTTAGCTCGAAGAAATCAGCTGTATCTACAGTGATGTTCTGTGTCGCGTCTTTTTCTTGTTTTTGGTACAAAGCAGCCAATTCAAATTGATCGGTTAGTTTGTACTTAGCCGCAACTTCTACACCAGAGAACTCAGTCTTAGCTTTGTCGTCTAGGTCACCCATTGTGTAGGTTGCACCTAGGTATAGAGCATCCATTTTGTAGTTGATACCAGCAATTACAGCGTTTGCAGAGCCATTACCCGCACCATTGTCATTACCTGAGTAACCAAGACCAAAACCTAAGCCCATAGGCAATGTGTAGATACCAGAGATACCGTAACCGTCTGTATCTTTATCTTCGCCAGCGATTAAACTTGCCTTCAACGAAAGAGCATCAGCATCGTAAGCGTACACGAACGTGTTGTTAATCTGCTCGTTGCCCGCGTTAATGAAGGCTTTTTGGTCACCAGAGTAGATAGTAACATCCGACATTTCTGAGATTTGAGCAGCGGCTGTATCTTGACGACCTACCGAAACAGCACCAAAGTTACCTTCAAGGCCAGCGTACATATAGCGTTGTTTAAAGTTGTCAGTTTCATCGTTATCCGCTGAAGAATTTACGCCTTGTTCTGCTTCGTAGAAACCGAAACCAGATAGATCGCTAGTGATTTCAGTAGTACCGCCAACATTTAAACGCACACGGCTTTTATTTTTCATGGTTCCGTCGATTTCTTTACCGCCTGACCCGATGAAATCACCACGGAATTCCGCACGACCACCAATCTTAAGCTCAGTACCATCAGAGCTGTAAACTGTTGCTGCTAGAGAAGAACCTGAAACTAGTGCCGCTACCACTGCAGAAGCTAGAACTGCCTTTTTCATAATCACTTACCTTGTATTTTAAAATCCGTGAGCAATGTGCTCTCCGTTTCGATATGAAGCTAATTTAGAGCAGCTAAATTAAGCTTTCATTTCTATAAAATTACATTTTCGTGAATAGGGAACTTTTTAAGTGTTGATTTTATTGCACTTTTATTTCAATTGACTGAGTGGTTTGTGAATGGTTATACAACTTATCTGTTCTTGAGAGCTGACTTTCACAAGCTTCTATTTAGGAGACGTGATGATGATATACGTGAGTATTATGGGAAAGTCAGAGCTTGTTCATCTTATTAACTGTTTGTACTGATTAAGATATCCTCTATGATGCAAAAACTTAGAAGAGAATAGATTTTGCTCAACAAGATGGAGACGTTGGATGAAAACAGAGTACTTAGGCGATGTTTTACAAGGTAGGCAGGTTATTGGCTCCCTGAATGTTGAAGACCTACCCGTTGGAGAGCACCAGTTTTGGTTTCAAGTAACCAGTGATGGGCTGGGGCAACCCAAGAACATGCCGGTTTCTGTTTTCAAAGGCAGTCAAGCAGGTCCTAAGTTGATGATCACCGCTGGTATTCACGGTGATGAGCTCAACGGTGTGTTGGCTGCTCAGCAAATTATTAGAGACTTAGTCGGTAAAACTCTCAAAGGCACGGTCACGATAGTGCCTACTGTGAATTTGTCGGGTTTGCTTAACCACAGCCGCGATTTTATCTCTTCAGATCCGGGCTCTTGCCCTGCCAACCTTAATCGACTCTTTCCGGGTGATGCGAATGGCTTAGCGGCAGAGCGCTTTGTTGCGTCTTTGTGGGATCGGTTACTCAAACACAATGCGACATTCGCCGTTGACCTGCATACCCAAACTCGTGGCGCGGTCTACCCACTTTATGTTTTTGCTGACTACCGAATTGAACAATGCCTTGAAATGGCAAGGTTGATGACACCAGATTGTGTTCTCAATGATCCTGGCGATCCAGGTATTCTTGAAACGGTTTGGAATCGAAGTGGAATTCCGAGTATTACGGTGGAAGTGGGGATGGGTAAGTTTACTCAGCCTGATATGATTCAACGAGCCGTGGACGGTGTTTTTAATATGCTGTCTTACTACGAGATGCTTGATGGTGAAGACCCGTTTGAGGCAAAGCAGCTGCCAAGTATGGACTGGATAGAAGGCAACAACGTCGTATCTATCCGCGCAGACATAGGTGGCTTTGTGCTGCCTCGGGTCGAGCTTTTACAAAGTGTCGAACAAGATGATCTGCTCGCCATCCAATATGATGCGTTCGGTAATGAATGTCGTCGTTATCACGCACCATCTTCTGGTCGTGTACTCAGCTATAACGTGGATGCATTAAGGGAGCCGGGCGCGCTTGTTTGTCGCTTGCTGAGTTAAGCAAAAAAAAAGACCGAGCAGGCTCGGTCAAAGGACAGTTGTCTTGAGTTAACACGTCTTTGACTCATCGACAGAACTGCTTTTAGCGTAGCGAGGGTTAATTAAGAATCTATTGCGAGATGGTGACACTTCGACTTTTTTTGTTTCAAAACCATGACTTCAAAACCATGACTTCAAAACCATGACTTCAAAACCATGACTTCAGAACCATGACTTCAGAACTGTCGCTTCAAAGTGTTCTATTGTTTCGAAGCAATGAAAAAGCCGACTGCGGGTTGCGCGAGTCGGCTTTTATTCACTTCTCTTTCGAGTCTTTATCTCTATCTACGCACGATTAAAAAGCGTCATCCACGATATCTTTAAGTCGGTCGTAAGGCACATACCCTGGTAAAACATTTCCGTTCATCATCATGGTTGGAGTGCCCGTTAAGCCGAGTGCACTGAACGTTTGATGGTTAGTGGTTAGAACCTGGTTTTGTTCTTGAGTTGTTTTTAGTTCCGCCTCTGTTCCCGTCTTTTTGGCAACGGCTTCTAGTGAGCTTTTCGAGTGAATACCACTTTTGGCCATCAGTAATCTATCAACTTCAGGGAATGCTTCTGGGTTATCTTTCCATACTTTCATCGCGTATAGCGCCGCGTTGGTGTTTAGCCCCGCAACTTGTTGTTGCTTAAACGATAAGTACACGTTGATCACTTTAATGTCGCTGTTTTCAGAGGCTAATTGAACTAAGCCTTTTTCCAAGCGCTTACAGTAAGGGCAGTTATAGTCGGTAAAGTTAATGATGACCGATTTGCCATCCGGGTTGCCCGTGATTGGGTGAGCGTCATTGTTGTACAACCAATCACGGCTTCCTGCTTGAGCTTTCTTCGACTGTTCTTGCCCTGCTACGTACTGCTCTAGGCTGGTATGCAAGCCAGAGATCGTAGAAGGGTTCTCTTTCAGAAATTGGTTAATCTCTTCAAGTTGCTGGGTTTGTTCTGTGCTTAACTCAGCGAAGGCAGTGGTGCTCATTAGTGAGCCTAAAATCAGTGTACTAATCAGATGCTTTTTCATGCTATTTATTCTCTAATTCTTGATAATCGTGAGCGCTCATTGGGTCGCGCTCACGGAAATTCTGTTCGTTAAACGGGCTAAATCGAGTTATTCACCTTGCTTTGCTCTGTTTTTCTTTGTAAGCGAGTTAGGCAAAGTAGGTTCTCAACCAAAGCCCTATCGGGGAAGTAATGCCTGTTGCGATACTGCTGATCTTTCCATCTTTTATGATGACGATGCTTGGAGTGACATTAACGCCCCAACTTCTGCTGATAGATCCAGAAAGATCATTGATCACAGGGAAGTCATACTCTTTCGCCTCTAAGTAGCGCTGAACACGCTCGTCTGGACCAGACGATAGAGCGACCGAAACCACCTGATGGGAATCACTGAAGCTATTGACGGTTGGGCTTACAAATTTGCAGGCGCCACACCAAGTCGCCCAAAAATAGACAATGACTGGCTTACCATTTTTGCTTAGCTCGATAACATCAATATCTTCGCCTTGGAGCGATTGACCCACAATTGGAATCGCGTCGCCCTGAGGCATGCTTCTGCTGTGATAAAAGTCCATCGCAAATGAAACCACGCCAACGATCAATATCATTGAAACCAGTTCCTTGCCCCACTTCTTAAGACGACTTGGCTTTTTGGTTTCACCCTTTACAGCGCTGTCTTCAGTCGTGCTAGATTTATCTTCATTGTTGGGAGTCTTCATCCATTATCTCGCAGCGTCGATGGCTTGAACGACAGTGTCACTGTCGAGAATGACAGGCAGTGGAATACCGCTTTTATAGCTTGGGCCGTAGACGATATTAAATGGCACACCAAACCGACCATTACTTTGTAGGTATTGAGTGACACTTTCACTTGGTGTTGTCCAATCGCCTTTCATCAAAACAATGTCTTCTTGCTGTAGGTGGCTGTAGACAGGGTCTTGGAGAATGACGCCGATCTTGTTGGCCTTACAGGTAATACACCACTCAGCGGTCACATCGACAAATACCGTTTTGCCTTGCTCAACCAATTGAGGGATTTGTTTTGCATCTAGCTTTTGCCAATCGAGATCGTCAACAATCGGTGTCGCCCAGTTATCAGCGGTGACACTACCGACGATCAATGCAGCACCAAACACCAAGGTTGTGGTTGCGACAATAGGAATAAGTACCTTGCGGCCCAACTTACGGCCAATCCAAATCAATACTGTAATCACGATAAACAGTGACAACAGGATCGTCGGGAATTTACCAATGAATGGGCTCATTAGGCTTGTTAACCATAGACTGGTAATGAACATCATTAAGCCAAATACCAGCTTAACTCTGAACATCCATGCCCCAGGTTTTGGAAGCAGTTTTGTAAGACTCGGGAACAGCGCGAAAATCAACCAAGGTGCACTCATACCGATGCCGAGTGCGATAAAGATAGCCCACAACTCTTGGTAGCTTGCCCCAAGTGCATAAGCAACTGCGGTTCCTAAGAACGGAGCACTACACGGCGTTGCCAACAGCGTCGCAAACATGCCTTGAATAAAGTGGCCTGAATGTGAGTCATCGCCTTTGGTTGCCATCCAAGTGTTCAAGCTGGAAGGCAGTCTGAATTCGAATAATCCAAGTAGATTAATCGAGAACAGCAAAGTGATGATCAGCATGAACCCGATGAACCAAACATCTTGGAACTGGATTCCCCAACCAATCGCATTGCCACCCATTTTTAGAACGGTCATGCCAAGGGCTAGGAGTGCAAATGATGTAATGACACCTGACGCAGAAGCTAAGAATGAGAGTCGGATATGACGATTAGATGCGCCTTGGTTTTGGATGATGCTGTTTAGCTTCATTCCTAATACAGGCAGCACACACGGCATAATATTGAGGATTAAACCACCAATCAAAGCAAAGCCGATCATTGCAAGAAAACCGTTGTTACTTGCTTGATAAGCAATAGGTTCTGAGCCGACTTGAGCGGTCATCTCTTCGGCAAAATTAGTGTCTGAAACGGTGACACTAACGGTGCGATCCGTTAAGTCGACTTCGCCTATCCAGTTGCTGACGTCAAATACCGCGGTCATCGTATTGCCGGTGATGTGAACGCTTGGTTGAGCAAAGAAATCATCGATGACTTCTTTGCCATCGATCAACACCATCGGCTTATCCCAGCCTTCGTTACTGGTTAGTTGAGTGACCAGTTGTTGCTTGCTTTTGTCCCAAAATAGACCGTTCACTGAAGTCCGGTTCGCTTCTCTTGGAGATTGGCTCATGCCTTGGTTGAACAAGAACATCGCTTCTTCATCGAACTGCAATTGATGCGTGTCGATAGGGAGTTCGATGTCATAGTCAGTCAAAACACAAATATTGGTGCACGACGGGAACGAGAGAGAAGCCCTAAATACAGCAGGTTGCGTTTTGTCTTTCAACGTTAGGGTGACAGGAAAGCTTACGTGCTTTTTGTAGCCCAGCGTCATTACGTCAAGTTGTTCGTAGTATTTAGGGATCGGCCAATGCCAATCTACAGACTCTATATTAGTTGAATCAGACCAATCCCAGCTTGGCGGAATGCCACCTTCACCTGGGCTGCGCCAATAGGTTTTCCAGTCACCGTCGAGTGTAACGTCCAATACAGTTTGAACGGTACCGCCGTTATCCGACTGTTCACCCGTCGACATCATTCGCATCTTAACTGGTGGATGCTCAGGCACGCTTATCCAGCCCGTGGTTTGAGCCAGGGCGGTAAATGACGTCATGACTAAGATTGCAGTGACGAAAGCTTTTGCGCATGTGCGCATGCAGAATGCCAACGAATCGACAAACTTAGTTAGTAGTGTGTTGTACACAAATGTATCTCCAAAAAATAAATAGAAGGGTGGAATAGCCCGGTTATTTACTCTCTAAATATACAGTGCTTTAGGTGTAAGCGGTGTTTTGTCGGTCGAGTAGAGCGGTGGTTCTCTCCGGATAATCTCGAGATGTGCGGAGATAAGTTGAATGCAACAGCAATCATCAGAACGAAAGGGATCAGCCAGCCCGTTTTAGGTGCGGCAAAGGTCAGCATTTTTGAACTTAGACTACACGAGCTTGAATTGGGTGACGTTAACATTTTAGATGCTTCTAAACCGAAAATACTGGCGTATAGAGCGGCCATTTTTTCTGACGAAGCGATGTCGGTTTGAGGATTAGTGGTTTTTGTGTGAGTTTGCGCGTCAACTAGGATGGATTGACCATTAGCGGATGTCGATAACGATACTTTCTTTACGGCCAGAGTGCTCGCCAGGCAAGTTATGATAACCAGTCCGATAAGGAGAAGTGCCCAAAGCGATTGCTTTTGTTGGCGATTCTGTGTGGGTAAGAAAAGTAGCGATGTGTTCAGCAAATTAGTCAGTAATCTAATCAGTTAATAGTTAATAGTTAGTAGTTAGTAGTTAATAGTTAATAGTTAATAGTTAATAGCTAAAGCGAGCTCATTGAATTGTGGCTAGCTTAGATAAGTTCTCTTCGCGCCACAAGTCATAAAATGGTTAAAGTGAAACTATATATAAACGAGAGAAAATGTATATACACGAGAGACGATGATTAAACATGGACTCACGCGAATACGACATAGGGCTCTGGTTAAAGTTCACAATAACCGGCAGTTATAACTAATTTATTCTGTATCGATTTGTTTATTCACGATGAGGCTATGCAAAAAGCCCAACAGATCTTAGAGGAACTTATTGGGCTTAATCGTTGGTTTTATTGGAAAGGCTTAGTGAGTACGGCGAGGGCCATTACGTACCAAATCTTTACCATTTTCGAAAACTTCTTTGGTGATCCAGCGAGCGAGCAGAACTTTGTGGCTGCTGTTGAAGACAGCAACGAAGTGACGACCATCTGAATTATTGGTTGCCATGCCTACACCTTCAACGCCTTCAAGACCCAAACCGCCAGCTTCCACTGAGATTAGGAACTTTTCTAGTTCTTCTAAGGAATCGATAATATCAAGTTCGTTGTTCATTTCTATGCTCTCTTGCTGTTAGCTAACATCAGATTTAAGGCGTTTTTGTGCATGTGCTTAAGTGACGATATTGGCTGTTGTTCTTTGTTGGTTGCGTACTTTACAGGTCATAAGAGGGGATTGGAACTCTCAAATATTAGATACGTACTGATATTTTGTGAATTTTTAACACAACATACGTTTAAATGCTTGTTATCCATATTCTTTTTACTACTATTTAAGGGGTCAATTTGGACATTCATAGGAATTAACATGATAAAGGTTTGGCGTTGTCTATTTTTAATGTTGGCGTTTGTGGCATCAGGGAGTTTTGCACAAAGTGTCGATAAAATAGCAGAAGTACAAGACCAGCTAATGCTGGACCTAACAACATTAGAAACAGCGCACGATGCTGAGAAGCCGTTTCTAGAAGATATATTAAGACGAAAGAACCAAGCACTACGTAAAGAGATTTCCTCCCAATTATCATCCGATAAGAAGGAGGGCTTAGACGCTGTTCTTGCCCAACAGGTAGATCTTTTACAACATTTACTGTCATTGAACGAAGTTAAAATTGTCTCTATGAGCAAAGACAACCGTTCCGCTGAAGGTGATGCTAAAAAGCGTCTTGAATTGTTGATTCAAAAACGTATCGGAATGATGGATGATTACTATCAGCAACTCTCTAAAACCTTAAGTTGGTCAAAAGGTCGAGGCGTTGATGTATCGGCTGCGGAAAGTCAGTTAAAAACCGCATTGGTTTCTCGTTCTCAATATCTGACCAATGCGATCCTGTATACAGACACGCAGCGTCAAGATCTAGAGCGTCGCTTGTCTTTTGTTAGTGAAGACGAAAAGGCGACAATAAAAACTGAGTTAATACGTTTCAGCGAACGAACCAGTGTAATGGTTGCCAGCTTAGAGACAAGTATCTCTATGATGGCCCCGTTTGGTGTGGATGTCACTTCGTACAAGCGCATTCTATTAGCGACTACTGGGGACATTAACGCCGATGTGTTGGATGTCGATGTTGCACTGGATCTATTGGATAGCTGGCTTCGATCGTTCAGTTCATGGGCGTTTGACAACACGCCTTCATTTATCGTTAAACTCGCTCTGTTTCTCGGTATTTTATACGTAACTCGCCTTATTGCTAACGTGGCTCGTAAGACCGTTCGTAAGAGTGTCTCGCACTCTAAAATGGACTTTAGCGTATTGATGCAGGAGTTCTTCGTATCCATCGCATCTAAAGCGGTCGTGTTTATTGGTTTGCTTATCGCTCTGTCTCAAATTGGGATTGAGCTAGCGCCACTATTAACCGGTTTCGGTGTTGCGGGTGTCATTATTGGTTTCGCATTGCAAGACACACTATCTAACTTTGCGTCAGGTTTGATGATCTTGATCTATCGTCCTTATGATGTGGGCGACATGGTTAAAGTGGCCGGTGTTCAAGGCACAGTAAAAGACATGAGCTTAGTGTCGACGACCATTCAAACCATCGATAACCAACGCTTGGTGATCCCGAACAACAAGATTTGGGGTGACGTGATCAACAACATCACTGCAGAACGTGTGAGACGTGTTGATATGGTCTTCGGCATTGGTTACTCAGATGATATCGATAAAGCGAAAGCGGTATTGAACGACATCATTCTTGCGCACCCTCTAGTACTGAAAAAACCGGAGCATATGATCAAGCTTCATACCTTGAATACGTCTTCTGTTGATTTTGTCGTCAGACCTTGGGTTAAGACCGATGACTATTGGGATGTGTATTGGGATGTGACGGAAACCGTGAAGAAACGCTTCGATGAAGAAGGTATCACGATCCCATTCCCTCAACGAGATGTGCATATTTACAATCACGAAGAGAGCTAAGCGAAAGAGTTAGTACGAGAAGTAATTGCGAATAGAGCTATTACGAAAAAAGCTAATACGAAAAAGCTAAGCATGGCTTAGAGCCATCATTCTTAATGTGATATCAAATGGACGCTGAATAAGCGTCCATTTTTATTGGCTTCCAGTTTATACCAATCACAGTAAGTAAGTGATCAGAAATAGCGCAGGAAAAAGGCTTGAGAACAAGGCAGAACTTTTTAATAAGTAGTTATTCTACAATCAAAAGTTCTAACGCAGTTATCGAGCGTTTTAACCAGCTAGGGTGAACAGTTATTTACTACGATTGGTATTATATTGAGCTTCATTCTTTTATGTCACTCAACCGCCTTAGAATTACGTTATGATGGGGTAGGCTTAGTTTGGACAGTTGAAAGCGAATGGATGATTCACAGCAAAAAACGAATAGTAAAAATACAACGGTAAGAAAAGCAACACGAATTGAAAGCGTCATGAACTCTGCGATGTGGCACCTAACCCAGAGAGATATGACGGAAAGCGAGTTGGTTGCGAAGCTCAAAGTGAAAACCGACAATCAAGAATGGATCGATGAAACTCTAGGGACACTGAAAGGCTTCGGGTATCTCAAGTCTGACCAAGTGTTTGCAGAACAATTCGTGGAACAAGCTTTTTCTGGTGAATTCGGTTCTCGATACATTGTCGAAAAATTGAAAAAGAAGGGCCTGACGGACTCAGTGATTTCTGATGCAATCCATAAAGTGTCGTTCGAAAAGTCTATTGATGAACAGACCATCCTGATAGACCGCATCAACCATTACTATACAAGTTTTACCATGAGCCGTGAAAAGCTTGTCGCGACCCTGCAAAAGCGTGGTTTTAGCTACCAGCAGGTGAAGGTAGCGATTGACCAGCACACGCAGTCGCATGAACTGAAAAGTAATATTCAAATTAAGGCAGAGAAAGCTGATTTGGAAAAAGAGGTGCTTAAGTATGCTCGTAAAGGCAAAGGCTTGACTGCTATTCAGCAAGAACTTAGACAGCGACAAATCGACACTAGTGAACTGTCATCGCTCATCTACCGATTGATTAATGAAGAGCAACTGGATTTCTATTCTTCTTGTTTAGAACAGTTGCAGAAGAAATCATATGACCTCAACGATCATAAAGAACGCTCCAAGGCTTATGCGATGCTAAGTCGAAAGGGGTTCTCTTCAGATGAAATCAAATTTGCTCTGAGTGAAGGCAATGAATAACAACCAACATTATGCGTAAAGAGTGTACATAGCCTTGCTTTAACGTGTCGTGTGTAGGTTTTCTGTAAGACCTAGGCCATTGCGTAAGGCGAATTGAATCAGGTCATTGTGGCTGTTTAAATCGAGCAATCCAAGCATTCTGTATTTATGCGATTCTATCGTTCGAGAGCTAAGGTGGAGCTGTTCTGCACACTCTTTTGCACTAAACCCTTGAGCAATGAGAGCCAAAACCTTGGTTTGTTTTTTGGTGAGTAATAATAGCTTCTCACTATCATCTGCAAGCCGATTCTCATTTTGTTTTAGTGTCCTCGCTAGCGTTGAGTGCTGCCAATAACAGAGCCAAAGTTCACAGACTAACTTTAAGCGCTGGATGTCTTCGAGGTCGAAGGTGGTTTCGTTGTCGTGAAAGTTAGTAAAAGACAATGCTCCCCAGCGTTGGTTAAACAGTTGCAAAGGAATGATGCAGTGCCATCTTCCCCCTTCTTTATAGATCTTCTTTAACACATAGTTTTTGGTTGAAACGAGTTCGTCACTGGTAAAGGTGAGATATGTTTCATTGGTTTTTAATAGCTTTAGGTAATCAAGGTAGTTACCGCCAACCAAACTTTTCTTATCGACAGGAGGTATGTTTGCTTTGGATACTGAACAAGTTTTCCCGTCTTCAAGTAAGACCATTGAATTCGGGTATAGCGTTAAACGATCAATCCCGAACCAATCGAGTACGTCAAAGCTTGCTTCTGACCACGTTGTTTGAAAGTTTTTAGGATCGCTATTAATAAGAGAGGTTGATTGTTTCATTAATAGCTGTTCAAAACTTAGGCTTAAAGCAGACACGTTTTTCCTTTCTCGATACATTCATTAGGTCAATACTCAGAAGATATTCGTTCGAGTGGCTCAGTGCAAGATAAGATTCTTATATATATCATAGGTTCTATTTTTAAGTTTTTTATAACTCTTAGTTCTAGATTGTCGAATGATAAGCAGTACATTTACTGCATTAATTGAACGGTGTTTTTTAATAAGATCGGGCATTTCTATAACCGAGTAAACACTGTGAAAAGTTTGAGGACGTTACTGCCTATTTCAGTCTCTATGTTGAGCTTTTTTCATCCGACTACACATGCAAATAATGCTCCAATGTTTGTGTATGCTCAGTCACCCATTCATTCAAATGTACTTTCAACACAACTTCGCTCCGCTCAACCTAATCGAGTGGGCACCATTGAGTTCAAGTCTTCTTATACTCAGGCCAGTATTTGGGCGCACACGAGTGCGTATTCGCTCGACTATTATCAAAACCAGTCAAATATTGCGGTTCAGTGGCAAGCTTCACCTGTCTGGAAAACCGAGCTGGATTACCGAGTTTTGACTGCAAAAGATAATGGCTTAGACAGTTTTGTGATGGGGTTTCATGACCTGTTTCGCATTGGACAAAACGGGCGTGATGAAGTGGCGGAAGATCAGTTCACCATGGATTTTCATAATGCAGGTGTGCATGTATCTGATTTTGAAGGTGATGATTTAACCAACGCGCTGACGTTCTACAATGAGATTCTGCTTTATTCGAGGGGGCCAATGTCGTTCTCTGCTGGTGGCTCTTTGTTTTACAACAATGTAAGAAGTGGGCAGTTTGCGAGAACCAGTTTTGAGCAAGGCGTTCAGCTTAACTACAGCTATATCACCCCAAGACACAGTGTTTTTTCAACTATTGGTGTTGTGCATCGAGATAGCGATGTGTATGTCGTTAGTCTTGAAAGCTTCAGCGCAAGTTGGGCGATTGGGTATGAGTATCGGTTGAATCAACGCCATAGCTTATTGATTGAGTCTCTAAACTACCAAGGCTGGGCGACTAATGACCCGGACTTTTCTGAACCTTCTAATGAGGTCGTTTTGGGTTATCGCTACCGCTTCAATCAACTCGCAGTTGAAGCGCTGATGATTGAGAACATCCGTAATATGGATAACAGCACGGATATAGGTTTTACACTCGGGTTACGTTTTTCAATATAAAAGGCACATTAATATATTCTTATTTCATGAAATTCACCAAAGCTATAAAATTTTCAGTAAATTTACGGTATATCAATAACGTGTTTTTTTGAACAATAGCGCCACTCCAAAAGGCCGGACTAACAAGGCCGAATCAATATATAGGTAGTGGTTATCATGAAAAAGACATTAGTAGCACTTGCGATTGCGAGCATTTCAAGTTCAGCTTTCGCTGTAAGCACAAGCAGCCAAAACAGCCAAAACGAAGACATGTTTGCATTCGATTCAATGCACAAAGATCAATTCTCAGTATCAGGCTCTTTCGGTGTTGGTGGTTACTACGATACTGGCTCTAAAGCGTTCTACGATGACTGGGCAACAGGCCTTACTCTTGCAGTTAACTACCGCAACAACCGTATTGTTGGTTACTTCGAAACTGACTTAATGGTGAACTACACAACAGACAACAATGTATCTGCGAATGACGCAGCAACAGCTGGTTGGACAAACGGTATCGATACTGGTCCTGCAACAGATGTAGATAAAGCATGGTTAGGTTTCGATACTGGCTATGGTATTGCTTCATTCGGTTGGGAAAACGACACAGCACTAGACAAAGTGGATGGCGCTGGCGATAACACTTACGAGTTTGGCGCTTCTGCTGGTGATGCTTCTGACGGCTTCAATGTTGTTAAATTCCAAGGTGCGACAAGCGGTATCGCTTACGGTATTTCTTACTTTGAAACAGGTGATGATCATAATGATGCGGATAAAGGCATTAATGGTTACATCGGTTTAGAGCAAGAGGTATTCAACCTATACGCTGGTTATGAAGCTCGTGATGACGATGCTGACTTCGAAGTTTACACAGTAACAGGTAACGTAAAAGTTGGTGCTCTTAAACTGGGTATGAACTCTTGGGTTGAAGAGAGTGATTCTGCTAAGAACACAGGCTACTACGTTTCAGGTGGTTACACAGTTTCTGAAGACCTAACAATCGCAGCAGGTTACGCGTCTAGCAACAATGAACTTGATGGCCACGCAGATGTAGATGCTTCTTACATCAACATCGCGGCAATGTACCGTATTGCTGACAACGCTGACATGGGTATCGATATCAAGCAAGACATCGATGGCGCGCGCATTGGTTCAACTAGCGCACAATACGACGAAGAAACACACGTATTCGCAGCGGCTTACTACTACTTCTAAGAACTTGAACTCTTCAGAGTTTAAGAGCTTCTAAGACATTTGATGGTAATGGTGTAATAGCTTGCCCGGTCGTTACACCATGTTCTCTTCTTTTTGCAGTGTAAGCATCCACAGATTGATATGTGGTTTGTCACTCAAGTGCTACGAGTGGAATTATTATCTGGAGAAATGTAATGATTAAAAGCATTACAGCCAAGGGTGTTATTTATGGAAATGATACCCTGTTTACGTGTAAACCGAATCGTAATGGACTATTTGAATTGGCGCGTAAACATGGAAGAGTCGCAGGTACCCGCCCACAAGATCTCAAGAACAAGGTTTATGCTGAATCTCTTGATGAAGCTTGGAATCTACTCAAAACAGAGAAGTTTTATATTGTTTTGACGGGGCAAGTATTTGGCATTCATCGAAAATCATTGCGAAGTGCTGATTCTGTTGATGTTGAGTTTGATACTGAAACTCGCTCGACATGTGTCACGGCATAGATCCAACGCTGAATATAAAAAGGACGATAAATTATCGTCCTTTTTTCGTTTGATTTTTTGGTTCAACCTTGCTTACTGATGTTCAGCACCCGTTATCGACCGTATTGCCCAACAATGAATTTCTCAAACTCATCACACATCTGATGATTTGATTTGTCATTATTCGCCAACTCGGTTGCCCCATCAACGATTGATATCTTCGCATTCAAATCAGAGACTGATGCACGTTCTCTTGTCGACAGTTGTTTGATTTTTTGCTCCTCAATCGCCCAAGCTTCCTCTGGCGATAAGTTACACTCGTCAGCGAGGTATTTGGCATTAAAACCTTCCCCAGTCAGGCTTTCGATTGTCCCATTATGATTCACGCTATTGCCTTGGTGCCAATAGTGCTCAGCTAACAAAGGGCCGATCTCTGGGTTATCCGTTAGGTAGCCAAACTTATCGGTGAAATACGCACGAGTTTGATACACCGCCATATGAGCCAGCAGGTAACCTTGATACGCGCAAGAGGCTTCATCCGACAATAGATGCGGGATCGCCATTAATGGGCGAGGGCTACAAGCTAATCCAAGAATCGTTTTCTCACTGCTACGAGCAAGAGCAGTGATCTTTTTCGGTGTCAGATCTTCATCCGCCAATTCGTAAAGTGCTCGCTCGAAATACGGAACCACTAAAATGCTGCGTTCTTGATAAGCTCTGAAGGGCTGTTTGTTATCGATGATTGCTTTGATTAACTCGTCAGGTACTGCTTGGCCATCTGCATTAAGCGCGTATTGTTTGAGCCAATCGGCGTCATTCAACAAGCTGTCACAGAACATGGATTGGGTTTCGGCATAAGCCATCGAGGTTGGTGCAAACTCTTGAGAGAAACACGGTGCGTTCATTTTTACGTTAGCAAAATGTGCAGCATGACCCCCCTCGTGAAATAGTGTGTTGATGCCATCATAGCCGCTGCCAACTTGATCGGGCTTTGCGTTGCTCGTGAAGTTAACTTGAGCCGCTACCCAAGTGTCTTGGTCGTAGAAAGAAGGGATAGGGCCATGGCAGAAGCCATTAGGGTACTTACCTTTGCGATCAAGTAGATCCAATTTTAATGTCGCTTGAGAGTATTCGATGTTTAGGCGACCAAAAGATTCGATCCAGCGTCGAAGTGACTTTGAGAATGGAACATAAGGATCAAGATCATTCATAACGTCACCTGCAAAAGAGTAGGTAAAGTTATGGGCTTGAAGTGCATTCTCGCCTTTCTGCTCAGCCAAATTGGTTAGACTTTGCTGATGGCTATCGCGTGTACGTGCTTCGAAGTCGTCAAAAATCGTAAACAGCTGCTCTGTCGTCATCTGTTCGGTTTTAACCACCGAGTAATCAAAGAAGGTTTTAAAACCCAGTGATTGAGCAAATTGGTTACGTTTTTTGATCAGTTCAATGAAGCCGTTAGCCAGCAGCCACTGTTCTAAATCTAATAGTGCTTGATGTGCAGAAAGCCTAACTTGTTCATTACCATTACTTCTAACGGCTGAACCTAAAACGGGCAGTGACCCTTCTGTTTCGTCGCCTGTTTCATTTACGTAAGTCATCACATGATTTTGTTTTTTCTCAAACAGTTCAGCCTCAAACTTTATGAGTTCGGCTTTAAGCTTCTGTGACTGCTCAGACTCAATAGCGTGAGATCTAAAGGTCGCTAACCAACCATTCAAGCCTGTTAGCGTACTCTCTTTTTCTAGGGGATCTTGAATTTTATCGATAGCAGCTAGTTGCGTTTCGATAGCAGCAATCTGTTCGGCAGAGCTTAGAAATTCAGTCCACTGAGTCTGCGCGAGTGTCGAGCCATCGTGGTCGTCACTGATCCCCATATATGTATCCCAAAAGAAGTCTTCTTTCGCTTTATGAGTCGCAAGATACTTTTGATTCAATTGATTGAGATAGTTCGTTGCAGTCATGACATTCCTTGAAAATTAACCAGTAATTTCAACATTATGACACATTCATTGAATGTACTTTGTGATGTTGCATATAGCGGAATGTAAATTACATGGCTATCAAGGCGTGTTGAACCAATACGGTTTCATCAGTTTGCCGCCAGAAGCTATTCAACGAAATAAAGTAAGGCTATCCCTTGAAGAACCAGCTATTGAAGGTGGGTATAAGTGATTCAAATATCGTGATGTAATCGTGAAGGATTACGTTATTCGGTGATGAATTTATCTAGCGGGCATGTATGCTCGTTTTTTTTCGCCTAAAGTTTGCGACTCGAGCAGTTGTTTGTCGATTGGTCACGTATAATAGGTGATTCATACCGCGCGAAATAAGCACAATTAATGAGAACTCTTCATATCTTAATCCTTCCTTTGTTATTGTCTCTGAATTCCCTTTCATTTTCTGCGCAAGCGAGTGAAAGCTGGTGGTTTCGAACGGTATTCAATAGCAGCCCAATTCCACCGAGTTCTCAAAACTATATTAACGATATCGATCTCATGGATTGTGGCGAAGTTGAAGGCGCTCTGTTGTGCAGTGACTTAACCCAATATTACGATTTGGATGTTTATGTTGAACTGGAGTTGGGTGACTCAAGCGTCGAAGTGGTTCGACTTAACCTGCCATATTCGAACCTAAGTTACACAAAGCTTCAGGCTTACATTCGTCAAGATGGCTTTGCGCTCAGCTCTATTCGCATTGGAGAGGATGAGTTCGATGTCTTCGCTCAACTTGAACAAGCGAAACGTGAGGGCGTTGGTTACGATAAGGTAGATAAACAACTCGTCGAATTCATTAATGCACCACATCATTCCTCTGAGCAAATGAGTTTATGGAATGTGCCTAGTTCTTCCTCATCTTCTTCTCGTTCGTCAGCTCCTTGGATTCAGCTGCATAGTGATGGTGACAACTTAACGGTTGAACTAAATCGTCTTTAATTGCTCAAATTTATAGATGGTTTCGTCATTCATTAGAGTCAACAAGCCTTTTGGGAGAACGGCTGAGGGGCAGACAGCAAGCTATTATTGATTTTAGTGTTCGTTTTTCTGCGGCTCTCACATTTTTTAGTAAGCGTTTACCTTTGCCATTTGTTATACGTTGAGCCTTCGGTAAAACGAGCTTAGGATACGTTCAGTATTGATAAAGGAGACAACCCATGGTTGCAAGAGTAACGACAGCGCCACAAGGCCCAGAACTCTCTGAGTTGGTGCAAGGATACTGGCGTACAGCAGAGTGGGGTATGACCCCGCAACAACGCCTGACTTTCCTGAAGCAGCACATTGATCTGGGCATCACAACTGTTGATCACGCGGATATTTACGGTAACTACCAATGTGAAAAGTTGTTTGGTGAAGCATTAGCGCTTGAGCCAAGCCTTCGTGATGATGTCCAAATCGTCACCAAGTGCGACATCAACTTGTGTGGTGACCACACTCCTGATCGCAAGATCAATCACTATGACACCAGCGCGCATCATATTTACCAGTCAGTAAATAACTCTCTAGAGCGTTTGGGTGTAACCGAACTTGATGTATTACTGATTCACCGCCCAGATGTACTGATGGATGCGGATGAAGTAGCAGAAGCGTTCGCTGAACTGCATAAAGTGGGTAAAGTGAAGCACTTCGGTGTCTCTAACTTTTCACCGCGCCAGTTCGACTTATTGCAATCTCGACTAGGTAAGCCACTGGTGACAAACCAAGTTGAAATCAACCCATTGAACTTCGAAGTGGCTCATGATGGCACGTTGGATCAACTACAGATGAACCGTATTCGTCCAATGGCGTGGTCTTGTCTCGGTGGTGGTAGCATCTTTAGTGGCGATTCAGCGCAAGCGATTCGCGTTCGTGATGAACTCGAAACGATTCGTCAAGAAGTGGGTGCAGATAGCATCGACCAATTGATTTACGCTTGGGTTCGTCGTTTACCATCTAACCCGATCGCGATTATTGGTTCAGGTAAGATTGAACGCGTGAAGACGGCGGTTGATGCACTGACAATCGAGCTGACTCGCGAACAATGGTATCGCGTATGGGTTGCTTCTAAAGGTCACGGTGTGCCATAGGCAGCGATTCAAAATAGAAGCAAAAGCCAGCTAACAAAGCTGGCTTTTTTGTGTTCGCCTAACATGTTTCTTCAAAACTGTGATTAAGGTGGAATAATTTTCAAAAACACTCATAATGCACTCTGTTTTTCACCAGTTGGATATTTCCATTGAGCACTTCAAAATTCTCTTCAATCGCCCTTAAACCTGAGCTTCTAAATACGTTAGATTCTCTTGGTTATACTGAAATGACGCCTATTCAAGCGTTAAGTCTTCCTACTATTCTGGATGGCAAGGATGTTATCGGTCAGGGTAAAACGGGTTCAGGTAAAACAGCTGCCTTTGGTTTAGGCGTGCTGCAAAACCTACGCGTTAAGCGTTTTCGTGTTCAATCTTTAGTGTTATGTCCGACTCGTGAGCTTGCAGACCAAGTAGCAAAAGAGATCCGTACTCTTGCTCGTGGCATTCACAATATTAAAGTGCTGACACTATGTGGCGGTATGCCAATGGGCCCACAAATTGGTTCATTAGAGCATGGCGCACATATTCTTGTGGGCACTCCTGGTCGTATCCTGGACCACCTAGAGAGAGAGCGTATTGACCTGTCTGAGTTGAACACACTTGTGTTAGATGAAGCCGATCGCATGCTGGAAATGGGTTTCCAAGATGCACTAGATGCTGTTATTGAAGCAGCACCAAAAGATCGTCAAACGTTATTGTTCAGTGCAACTTTCCCTAAACAGATTAAATCTGTTGCAGACCGCATCATGAATAACCCTGAAATGGTGAAGGTTGAATCAACGCACGATCACTTAAGCATCCAACAACACTTTTACGAGGTTGAAGGTACTGAAGCTCGTGATGACGCACTAGAGCTAATGCTTCTTCATCATCAACCAGAGTCAGCGGTTGTGTTCTGTAATACTAAGAAAGAAGTGCAGAACGTAAATGATGAGCTAAGCCACCGTGGTTTCAGTGTTATCGAGCTCCATGGCGACATGGAACAGCGTGAACGTGACCAAGCTTTGGTTCAGTTCTCAAACAAAACCATCTCTATCTTGGTTGCAACCGATGTTGCCGCTCGTGGTCTTGATGTTGATAACCTTGATGCAGTGTTCAACTTTGAGTTGTCTCGCGATCCTGAAGTACACGTGCACCGCATCGGTCGTACTGGTCGTGCAGGAAGCAAAGGTGTCGCAATTAGCTTCTTTAGCGAAAAAGAGATGCACCGTGTTGCTCAAATTGATGAGTACATGGATATGCCAATCGAACCGTCTCAGTTGCCAGCTAAACCAATCGCTAAGCCGTACTACTCAAACATGGTAACCATCCAGATTGATGGTGGTAAGAAAGCGAAACTTCGCGCAGGCGATATCCTTGGTGCGTTGACAGGCCAAGGCGGTATTGATGGTAAGTCAGTAGGTAAGATCAACTTGTTCGCGATGCGTGCTTACGTTGCTGTAGAAAGATCAATGGCTAAGAAAGCATTAGGTAAAATCGAATCAGGTAAAATGAAGGGTCGTCAATTCCGCGCCCGAATTCTGAAGTAATTCGAGATTGTCTCCCTTTACTGCTAAGTCACGCTAGTGATAATGCAGTAAAGGGTGTTCCACAGTCAGTAACGTATCAAATGTTTATTCATCAGGTCTGATCGAATAGAAATCGTTGATATGTCTTCCTTCGCTAAGATACCAAGTCATCGCTTCCTGTCGATTATTAGCGGATATCGTAATTGTGGTTAGTCTTCCATCGTCAAAATAACAAAGCTCGTACTCTAACTCGCTTGTATAATGAGGAGTAGCGGCCATAGCTTACCTCCCAAATATTAATCATTTGAAAATAAATAAACCATTCGTTTATAGGGTTCGTTTACATCAAATGAGCAATAAAAATTAAGTTACATCACTGCCATTAATTATTTTTAGTTTAATCATTTGCCGAAATAGCTAGATTAGCAAGTCTGAGTCTCAATTTATCTCAAAGTTTTTACAGCCACTGCTTATTAAGGCTACTTTTATAAGAGCTAGAACTAGCGTTATAAGAACTAGAGCTAACCTTAAAAGGGTGAGTTAATGGATTGTGTATTTGCTGAATATCGTGAGAGGGTTAAATGAGAAAGTGTCGATGGTTAGTCTTATTAGTCTGTTTTGTATTCGCTGGTTGCGGGACTAAATTTGCCTACAACAATATAAGCTGGTTTGCGGTTAGCTATATTGAAGACTTTGTTTCTCTATCCAACAGTCAAGAAGCAGAACTCGAAGAGCGCCTCGACTTATTACAGCAATGGCACAAAGAAACCCAACTTCCGCTGTATATGTCGCAACTGCAAGCGATTCAAAACCTAGACCGTTCTGATATGAATTCTGCTTTTATCATTGATCAAAGTGAACAAACTAAAAATCATATTCGCTCGATCGTTAATAAGTTCGCTCCAGATATTTACGCGTTAAGTATGCAGCTTACCCCAGAGCAAGATAACGAATTCTTAAAGAACTTTAGGGAAAAGCAGCAAGAATATTACGAAGAAAGATTATCACTGAATGATGAAGATTCGAGAGAGCGTTATCGAAGTCGAATTGAAGATCGGTTAGAGCGATGGCTCGGGTCGGTATCGAAAGAGCAAAAAACGATTATTTTGACGTGGTCTCAAGAGTGGGTAAATACTAACGACAGCTGGCGACAATATCAAAATAATACGTATCAAGACCTAACGACACTTATGCAGAAGAAGACCGATTTACATATTGCACAGCCAATTATTATGAAGCTACTTTTGAACAATGAAGATTATTATCCGCAAGAGCTAGAGTCTAAGCTTGATAAGAATATGCAGACATCAGCGAAATTCTTGGTGGATATCGCGGCAGCGAGTAGTGATAAACAATGGGCTTATTTCATGAATGAGTTAGAGAGCCTCAAGTCAACGCTGGTGACACTGCAGGAGTAGGGTAGCTATATTAAGGCTAGTGACTGTTTGCTACTAGCCTTCTGACAAACCCTAAACCGAATGCAGAGAGTTAGCCTCTGTTACTCATCAGCAGCTTTGGAATCGAGCCTTTAGCTGTCTTAGATATTTTTTGCATCAATTGAAAGCTCGGCTGTTGAATACCGTGATCACTTTGCAGTTCATCAATCATCAATAACCATAACCGTGCTGTCATTTCTGAATCGGCTAACGCTCTGTGGAAAGTACCGTCGTTGTCGATATTTTTGAAACGCACAAGGTCGCCTAGCTTATGAGTCGGTGCGTCTTGGATGAGACGGCGAGCAATCAACATTGAGCAAGCGAACTTGCCTGTGTAGTCTCGGCCAATAAAGTCTAATTCCGCATCGAGAAAGCGCTTATCAAACGACGCATTGTGAGCAACAAGTTGGCTGCCTTGG
>NZ_CAWPOA010000058.1:536833-560907 GCF_963889365.1 Vibrio sp. OPT20
ATAAAGTCTGCAAACTCATCCATCACTTCACTGCAACTGGCCGCAGTGCTTAACATACGGTTACTGATTCCGGTATAGCTTTCAATGAACCCGCTAACACGAAACCCTGGATTCATGAGCTGCTGGAACGTGTCGACGACTTCGCCGTTAACGAGTTTAACCGCACCGATTTCAATCGCTCGGTCACCCATGTTTGGCGATAAGCCTGTGGTTTCGAAATCGAGAACGATAACGGAGTCTGCGGAGTTTGGAGCCATCGTGTTTCCTAATACTATTTGGTTGTATCGCTTTATATGGGGCGCTTAGTGTTGCTACGGGGCGATCTATTGCGTGTTGTTGTTCTATTGCGTGTTGCTACTGACAGTGAGCTCAGTATAACCTGTAGAATCGTCATGCTCTCTGTTGAAGGTCAAAGTATCGTAGCGGTGAATAATCAATTCAGCGGTGGTTGCGATAATCGTCTCTTCAAGCAAATGCCCACCAATCACATTGCCATTTTCATCAGCAACGGATATATGAACATGCTGGTGATTTGGGGTTAGTGTTGCCATAAGCGACACAATTTCGAACGGAGCTATGATTAGCTTGGTGTTGTTTGCATTAGCCAGACGAATATTGAGTTGAGAAACACATCCGACACAAGACGCGACAGAGCCCGCTGAGATATTGTGCGCTGTCACTAGCTTTTGGATCTCAAGCTTTAGGTCTTGGCCTCGGGTTAATCTCGTTGCGATAGGAGTGATCATCTTATTGCCTCAATTTTATTTGTATTTCTAAGAGCAAAACGAAGCCACATTGGGCTTCGTTTTATTTTTTTGCTAATGCGGACTTTCGCATTTTCTAAATCTGAAATTACTCAGGTTGCTGTAGGTCTCTTTTCTTTTTAGGCACGAAGTTCAATACTGAAATTGGGACTTCTTTGCGTGGTTCGAAACCTTCAACAACGCGGCGCTCAATCAAGTGACCAAGACGTTTTTCGATAATGCACAGGTTCTTGAAGTTGTCTTTCGATAGGAAAGAGATTGCTTCACCAGATGCATCAGCACGGCCTGTACGACCAATACGGTGTACATAGTCATCCGCTGGGAATGGGATGTCGTAGTTGACTACGCGGCTTAGGTTATCGATATCGATACCACGAGCAGCAACACCCGTTGCAACTAGATATTTTAGACGACCTTTCTTAAAGTCAGCCAGAATCTTTTCACGAATCGCTTGGCTACGTCCACTGTGGAAAGCTTCAGCTTGGATGCCACGTTTTTCAAGTTGGGCAACTAGCTTAGCTGCGCCGTGTTTGGTCTCGATAAAGATAAGCGCTTGGTCCCATTCACCGTCAGTGATCATGTGGCTTAATAGCGCAGATTTGCGGTCTTTATCGACGGTTACCAACCATTGCTCAATGTTCGCTTTAGAAGCGTCAGTTTTGGCAATTGAAATCTCTTCCGCTTCACTGATTGCGCTTTTCGCTAGCGCACGAACTGGCGTTGATAGCGTTGCTGAGAACAACAGGTTTTGAATGTTTTGTGGCAAACGCGCGATGATCTTGTTGATGTCTTCGATGAAACCCATGTCTAGCATGCGGTCGGCCTCATCAAGAACCAGAACTTCAACTTCATCAAAGTGAACGGCACGTTGTCCGTACATATCGATCAAACGACCTGGTGTTGCCACAAGAATATCAACGCCTTCAATAAGACGATCTTTCTGGTGTTGGTAAGACACGCCACCGTACATCGCTAATGATGTCAGGTTTAGGAACTTCGCGTACTTAGTAATGTTCTGTTCAACCTGAATCGCAAGCTCACGAGTTGGTGTCAGAATAACAGCGCGAATGCGTTTTTTACGTTGTGTTTCACCTTTACTTAGCATTTCTAAGATAGGGAGAACAAAGCTCGCAGTTTTACCTGTACCTGTTTGTGCAGCAGCAATAAGGTTCTTACCAGAAAGCACAATCGGAATTGCTTTTTCTTGAATAGAGGTTGGCTTTTCATAGCCTTGTTTTGCAACGGCTTTAACAATAGGTGAGCTTAATCCAAGCTTGGAAAATGGCATAAGTTTCTCGGTATGATTTGGCTAAATAGCGATGGAAAGGTTCAACAATCTTATACAAGGATAAGATTAATGGCGGCATTCTACCATGTTGCTTGTGTACCGCTAGTAACATAGACACTTTAGTTGGATAATACTGACTCAATAAGACGACGATAAGACAGGGATGTATGGAAATTACGCCGAATGAACGCGATGCAGTATATAAAACGATTTTTTCTCGCCGAGATGTTCGTGGTCAGTTTCTTCCTGATGAGATCCCAGAAGACGTTTTGATGCGTGTGCTAACCGCAGCGCACCATGCTCCCAGTGTTGGGTTTATGCAGCCTTGGGATTTTGTCGTTGTCCGTGATATCGAAACCAAGCAACAAATCAAAGCCGGTTTTAATCAGGCTCATGCAGAATCCGCGGAAATGTTCACCGATGAAAAGCAGGCGATGTATAAGCGATTAAAGCTTGAAGGTATTGTTGAATCACCGATCGGTATCTGTGTGACTTGCGACCGTAATCGAACCGGAAAGGTCGTGTTAGGCAGAACCATCAAACAAGAGATGGATCTGTACAGCACCGTGTGTGCGGTTCAAAACCTATGGCTCGCAGCAAGAGCCGAAAACCTAGGCTTAGGGTGGGTGAGTATCCTGCATGACTCAACACTGCGAGACGCATTAGATATCCCAGAAAACATCGATATTGTGGCGTACTTGTGTATTGGTTACGTTGATCACTTCAAAGATAAACCCGAACTCGAAACCATGGGCTGGTTACCAAGAAGAGACGTCAATTCCGCGATTCATGAAGGGAAGTGGAATTCAGACCAAATCAAGTCAAACGAAGAGTAATTGCATCTACCAGCATTAATCTCGATGGCTAGTATCAAGATCTAAAAAAGGGCTCATAGAGCCCTTTTTGATATTTGCTAGCTGTTATCTGATTTAGATAGACAAACCCATTTAGATAAATAAACCGAGAGCCTAAGCGATCTCAATCTTCTCAGCTTGGTTCTGTTCAACCATAGACAGTGCTAGCGCTTCCGCCGCTTTAATACCATCGATACCAGCAGATAGGATACCACCAGCGTAGCCTGCGCCTTCACCAGCAGGGAAGAAGCCCTTAAGGTTGATACTTTGGTAGTCTTTGCCACGTTTGATGCAGACAGGAGAAGACGTACGAGTCTCAACACCTGTTAGTAGACCGTCTGGCGTAGAGAAACCTTTGATCTTCTTCTCGAACGCCGGGATTGCTTCACGAATCGCTTCGATAGCAAAATCAGGTAGCGCTTTTGAAATGTCAGTTAGGTGGATACCTGGTGTGAATGATGGTTTTACTTCACCGATTTCACTTGGATCGCGGCCTTTTAGGAAGTCACCGATCTTCTGCGCAGGGGCATCGTAGTTCTCGCCACCTAGAACATAAGCGGCACTTTCTAATTCACGCTGTAAACGGATACCTGCTAGTGCGTCACCTGGGTAATCACGCTCTGGGTCGATACCCACAACGATGGCACTGTTTGCGTTACGTTCTGCACGAGAGTATTGGCTCATGCCGTTGGTTACTACGCGGCCTTCTTCAGAAGTCGCAGCAACCACAGTACCACCTGGGCACATACAGAAGCTGTATACAGTGCGGCCATTCTTACAGTGGTGTACTAATTTGTAGTCCGCTGCACCTAAGATAGGATTACCTGCGTTTTTACCGAAGCGAGCTTCATCGATCATCGCCTGTTTGTGTTCGATACGGAAACCAACAGAGAAAGGCTTAGCTTCCATGTAAACGCCACGTTCGTGCAGCATTTCAAACGTATCACGAGCACTGTGGCCTACGGCCAGTACTACATGGCGAGTTTTAATCTCTTCACCGTTAGAAAGCGTTAGGCCAGTGATTTGACCGTCTTCCATATGAACGTCGTCTACGCGAGTGCTGAAACGGATTTCGCCACCTAGCTCAATGATAGAAGCACGCATCTTCTCAATCATGGTAACCAGTTTAAAGGTACCGATGTGCGGTTTACTTACGTATAGGATTTCTTCTGGTGCGCCAGCAGCAACAAACTCTTCGATTACCTTACGGCCGTAGTGCTTTGGATCTTTAACTTGGCTGTATAGCTTACCGTCAGAGAATGTACCTGCGCCACCTTCACCGAACTGTACGTTTGATTCAGTGTTCAGTGTGCGCTTACGCCAGAAACCAAAGGTATCTTTCGTACGTTCACGAACTTCTTTGCCACGCTCAACGATGATTGGATTGAAGCCCATTTGAGCAAGCACTAGGCCTGCGAACAAACCACAAGGGCCAAAACCGATAACGACAGGGCGCTCAGTTTGGTGCTCAACCGCTTTAGCCACGAATTTGTACTCCATGTCAGGAGTCACTTTTACGTGTGGGTCGCTGATGAATTGTTCTAACAACTCAGCTTCGTTTTCAACGAGAACATCAAGCGTGTAGATAAGTAAGATTTTTGATTTCTTACGAGCATCGTAGCCACGTTTAAAGATATTAAAAGAAAGTACCTGATCAGCGTTAATGCCAAGCTTTGCTTCAATAGCGTCTTGAATGGCTGACTCTTCATGGTCTAGTGGGAGTTTAATTTCGGTTAAACGTATCATTTTGATGTCTCGTCTTTATAGGTGTCTTAGCTAGATCGTTTCTTAATACAGAGTTTGATGACAACGCTGATGTTGAAAGAAGCGATAAGCTCACAATGGCGCGCATTTTACGAGAAATTGATTTATCTGTCATACTAATTTGGAAACATGGAGCAAATAGACACGATATTAGAGCCGTATGATGTTGAATTTTGCCTTGGGATGAGTATTATCCTCCATTCTTCAATTTTGACTAACTTATAGAGCAGAGCATCATGGCATTTGTCGTAGGCGATAACTGTATTCAATGTAAATACACAGACTGTGTGGCAGTGTGTCCCGCAGATGCGTTCCATGAAGGCCCGAATTTCATGGTAATCAACCCAATCGAATGCATTGATTGTGGTTTATGTGTACCTGAATGTGATGCTCAAGCGATTTTCCAAGAAGATGAACTGCCAGAAGATCAAAAGATCTTTATTGAAGTGAATGCCGAGCTTGCCGAGATTTGGCCTGTGCAAACTGAAGTAAAAGCACCGATGGATGAAGCTGAAAAGTGGAATGGTGTGTCTGATAAGTTGGCAATGTTAGAAAAGTAGTTGTTGAAAAGAACTCAAATAAAAAGGCGTACTGATTTAATCAATACGCCTTTTCTAATACCTGAACATTGTCGATTGGATCGTTAGCTTATGAAATCTAGCTATGCTGACGACGCATGTTGTCGAGAATGATGCCTGTCGCCATTGCTACGTTCAGAGACTCTGCGCCACCGAATGCAGGAATCGTAATCTTATCCGTTACGTATTTAGCCGCATGTTCACGAATGCCGTGAGACTCGCTGCCCATTAGCAAAATGCCATTGGCAGTAAATTCTGTCTTATGAACACTTTCGCCTTCTAAGAACGCGCCGTAAACCGGTAGGTTCGCTTGTTCTAAATAAGCCGGTAAGTCTGTTTGGCTTACGTGTACTCGGCCAAAGCTACCCATAGTTGCACTGATGGTCTTAGGGTTGTATGGGTCTGCACAATCGCTGCTCGCAACGATATGCTTAATGCCATACCAGTCTGCTACACGAATAATCGTACCTAGGTTGCCCGGGTCTGAAACGCCATCTAGTGCAATCATCAGCCCAGTTGCTTCTGGCAGTTCAAATGTTGGGATCTCAACGACAGCAATCGCCGCATTGTTACTCACCAAAGTACTCGCTTTGGTTAGGTCATCTAGTGAAGCTTCAACACAATCAAACTCAAACAGTGAAGCGTGATTTTCAGATAAGAAATCAGCGGTAGCAAAGACGTTCTTCACGACTAAGTCACTATTGAACAGCTCAAGAACGTTCTTTTCACCTTGAACTAGAAACAAACCGTGGGCTTTACGTTGTTTCTTTTGGCCCAAAGCACGAAGGAGTTTTAATTGGTTTTTTGAAATCATGTTTTTATCCTAGATATAAGCCCGCGCATTATAGAGCAAAGGTTGGAGAACCAAAAGCGTGATAGCTCAATGCGATCCACATAAAAAGCAAAAGCAACTCACTTAAAAAAGAAAAGCGCACTAAATAGCGCGCTCTTATGGGATTTACTTACCTAAGTTAAGTTAAGTTAAGCTGAACTGACAGCTTAATATGGAACAGGGTAGCGCTTAAACACTGTGTTGATATCAGTGAGTATCTCTTCTGATAGAGGCTTGCTGAAAGCGGCTACGTTTTCTTTGAGCTGTTCCATCGTGGTCGCTCCAATGATGGATGAGGTAACACCATCGACTTGATTACACCATGCTAATGCAAGCTGGCTCGGCGTAAATCCATGAGTGTTCGCGACTTCTGCATATCCTTTTACCGCTTCATTGGCAGATTCGGTGTCGCGGAAAATGCCCTTACGCTGCATGTATGTCCAGCGGCTGCCTTCCGGTCTTGCGCCATCGATGTATTTTCCACTGAGCATTCCTCCAGATAACGGTGACCAAGGCAGGTAAGCGACGTCTTCATGCACACAGTTCTCAATCAGATACGGCCAGTCTTTTGCGTGCAGTAGGCTGAATTCATTCTGAATCGAGACCATGCGTGGCAAATCATGTTTTTCGCTCAGCTTGAGATAGGTGTTGATACCCCAAGTAGTGTCATCAGACAAACCAACATGACGGATTTTTCCTGCTTTAACGCAGCTCGCTAGGGCTTGAAGGATCTCCAACATTTCCCCTTCATGCTGCTTCCGGTCGATATCACTGAAGCGAATTTGATTTGGGAACTGTTTTCCAAAGTGAGGTGTATTTCGATTTGGCCAATGCAGTTGATATAGGTCGATATAATCAGTCTGTAGACGCTTTAATGACGCATCAACCGCTTCGATTACGGCTTCACCCGTTATAGGACCACCATCTCGAACCCAAGGGAGGCCTGGGCCTGCAATCTTACTCGCTATGATCAATTCTTGGCGGCGCTGCGGGTGGCGCGATAGCCAGTTACCAATAATCGCTTCTGTTTTGCCGTAGGTCTCTGGAGAAGGCGGAACCGCGTACATTTCTGCAGTATCGATGAAGTTAATACCTTGGCTTAGTGCGTATTCGATCTGTTGGTCGGCTTGCTGCTGCGTATTTTGCAACCCCCAAGTCATGCTGCCAAGACAGATGCGGGAAACGGGAATTTGACTACTTCCTAGTTTTGAATATTCCATTGAATTCGGGATTCCTGTGGTTAAGTTCTCTGGTACTCGCATTAGAGTTTTTGAAAAGAGAGCGAGTGAGGAATGAAAACGAATATAAATTATTAGCACAAAATGACACGACAAGGTATGGCTGAGGGAAGTTTAATGAGTCATTTCTCAACGTAGCGAATGAGCTAGCCGCATAGTCGTGGAGCTATAGATATAAAGCAGGGGAGTCACAAAACGTGAATGGGTTTGACGCCTGAATAGGACATCATAGAAAGAGAGAAGAAGAGTCAAAGACAAAAGAGCTCTACATCATAGAGAAGTAGAGCTCTTTTATTAGGGGTTCTATAAATATGTTCTGAGTATTGATTAAGTTACGAGGTCGCGTTGGTGTCAAACCCACCTTGAGATTGCGCCTGTCTTAGAGCTTCCTGCCTTTGAACTTCTTTCTCAGTTAATGCTGGCTGAAGCGTTTCCTCAGAGGCTTGAGGAGATAAAATGAAATATTTATTAATCGTCATAACTGTGTCTCCGTGTAACGTATGACAGATTCTGCATCAAGGATAAAGGGTGATCATCATCCACTTTGTACTTTTTATAGGCTGAGAGTGGAGGGCGTAGAATGCGTACAAAGCGATCTCTTATCATCCGTATGCAATGTTGAACTGACGAAACCCTCTGATTTCAAGTATAGGAAGCTCGTCTAATTTCGCACAATAATGATGTAGAGCAATTACATAGATGGTCAGGGGCGTAAGATGAAAAACCTCGCTACTGACTCTGTGTTCGTCTTTATTTAACGATACATCGCTTATCGACATAATAATTAGGTCAGTAAATCAATTACTTAATCCATGGTGAGATGAATTATGGAAAAGCTTGTAGAACGTTTTCTGAATTACGTTACTTTTGATACTAAATCCGATCCTTCTAATCAGCAGTGCCCAAGTTCACCGGGTCAAATAACATTTGCTGAAGCCTTAAAATCAGAATTGATCGCATTAGAGTTAGTTGATGTCTCTTTAGACGAAAATGGCTATTTGATGGCGAAACTGCCGTCGAATGTCGATTACGATGTGCCTGCCATTGGCTTTGTCGCACATATGGATACCGCTCCTGATGCTTCCGGTGCGAACGTGAAACCACAGCTGATTAAAGATTATCAAGGTGGAACGATAGAATTAGGTGCAAGCGGTGAATGCTTGAACCCAAGCCAATACCCAGATCTTGATTCTTTACATGGCCACGACCTTATTACGACTGACGGTACGACTTTGCTTGGTGCCGACAACAAAGCGGGTATCGCTGAAATAATCAGTGCAATTGCTTACCTCAAAGCGAATCCAGAGATCAAACACGGCGATATTTGTATTGGCTTCACGCCAGACGAAGAGATCGGCCGTGGTGCTAACCTGTTTGATGTTAAGAAGTTTGGTGCCGAATGGGCGTATACCATCGATGGTGGCCCAGTAGGGGAGTTGGAATTTGAGAACTTTAATGCCACGAGCGCCGATGTTATCTGTCATGGCGTGAACGTTCATCCGGGTACCGCAAAAGGCAAAATGGTCAACGCGATGAATATCGCGGCTCAATTCCAATTGATGATGCCAGCGCAAGAGACACCTGAGTGCACAGAAGGTTATGAAGGTTTCTACCACCTGAAATCAGCTGAAATGGGTGTAGCTCGCTCTGAACTGGGTTACATCATCCGTGATTTTGAACGTGAGGGTGTAGAAGCGCGTAAGGCATTCATGCAACAGAAAGTGGATGAGTTGAATGAGCGTCTTGAGAAAGGCCGCGTTGAGCTGGTGCTAACCGATAGCTACTTCAATATGAAAGAGATGGTTGAACCGCATCAACATATTATTGAATTAGCGAAGCAAGCGATGATCGAGTGCGATGTTGAGCCAATGATCAAACCGATCCGAGGCGGTACAGACGGCGCTCGCTTATCTTTCATGGGCCTACCGTGTCCGAATATCTTCACTGGCGGCTATAACTACCACGGTATTCATGAGTTCATTACCATTCAAGGTATGGAGCAGGCGGTAAAAGTGATTGTTGAGCTGTCTCAACGTACGGCAACGCACTACCAAAAATAGCGACTTCCAACGCGATATCTCTTTGTATTTTTGAGAGTATTCAATAATACTCTCTTTAAGCATAAGGGAGTACGCGATGAAAAAGTTAGTTTTACTTTGCACCCACTTAGCCGTGGGTGCTGTTGGTTTTGGGCTTGGTGTCTATGCACTACCTATCTTGATTGAGCCTGATTCTCCGTCTTCAAGTTCGGTTAAAGCGATCAGTCAGCAGGCGATCTACACAGGCGAGTTCACTAAAGACCGACAAGACAGTGACTTTTTGCATTGGGGAGAAGGCATCGTTTCTGTTTCTGAAAGTGCGATAGCTTTTGAAGGTGAACTGGCACCGGGGCCTGATTACAAAGTTTACCTCTCGCCTAAGTTTATTGAAACCGAACAGGCATTCAATGACAGCAAGAGCGAGTTACTGAGAGTCGGAGATGTGAAAACATTCGACCGATTTATGGTTGAGCTGCCTGAAGGTACTGATCTTAATCGATTTAATACGGTTGTGATTTGGTGTGAAACTTTTGGTCAATTTATTACTTCTGCCAAGATAAAATGATAGCCTTACCTAAGCTGAATTAATCATGAAAAGGAGCGCTCTATTTTTGAGCGCTTTTTTATAATGCGTTTTTTGGGTTGAGTCAGTCGCTGTAAAGCTCGTCGTTATAAAGCTTAATTGTTGTAATACAAAGGAATACGTAATGGAAAAGTTGTGGCAAGTGATCGATTTCTTACTCGCTAATAAGTTTATTTTTAGTGTGCTGATCATCTGCATTATATTAATAATCCGACGAATCACTTTGTCTCGAATCCGTGGTGATGTCGCTTTTCTGAGTGAAGACCAACGTAATTGGATGTCACGCACCAAGAACGGTACGTTTGCCATTATTATGGTCACTTTATTTGTGTTGTGGAAATCTGAAATCAGCGAATTTGCGTTGTCTGTTACCGCTATTGCGGTTGCGATAGTCGTGGCTTCAAAAGAGATCATTCTTTGTTTTACTGGCTCTATTCAACGTGCGAGTTCTCGCTCCTTTCGAATTGGTGATTGGATTGAGGTAGGGAAGATCAGCGGTGAGGTGATTGAGCACAATTTGATGGCGACTGTGATTCAAGAAATCGATTTGTATCACGGGCAATATCACTTCACTGGCAAGACCGCCACGCTGCCTAATAGTATGTTCTTCACTTATCCAGTAAAGAACCTCAACTTCATGAAGCGTTATGTCTACCACAACTTTTTTGTGACGGTAAAAGACTTTGTAAACCTATACCCAATGATCCCGGATCTCATCGTGAGAATTGAAGAGCATTGTGAAGAGTTTATCGATGTTGCCCGTCGTTACAATGGTGTGATTGAGAAGCACGCTGGCGTTGACCTTCCTGGCTCTGAACCGCACATTCATATCACGAGCAGCTCAACGGGTGAGCAAGAAGTGCACTTTATGATCTTCTGTCCGACCGAAAAAGCGATTCATCTTGAGCAAGATATTCGTAAAGACTTTATGGAAGCGTACGCAGAGGCCTTTCCAACTAGCGTTTGACCCCAATTAACGCTTAATCCTAACTAACGCTTTATGTTGTTTACGCATTTCATGTTCGAAACGTAAGGCACTGAAAGTAAAAGAAAGCCGAGAGCGATAAGATCGACTCTCGGCTTTTCTATATCTGAAATTCAGCTTCGATATCAGTCTAGGTCAGCGAGTGGTAACCAGTCTACTTCTACACCAGCTTGCTCAAACATATCTTGGCTTATCTTGATCTTATCTCCCCAACGAGAAAGGAAGTCTTCACTTTGCTCTGGGCAATGTACCGCTGAAATCCCAGTTTGGATGATTTTTGCTGCACAGTTCGGACAAGGGAAGTGAGTCACCCAAACTTCACAACTGTCTAAATCACGTTTAGCAAACAAGATTGCATTTTCTTCAGCGTGAAGCGTCTTGAGGTACTTCATTTCCCTGTCATCAGTATCCGCACTATCAGACACGCCATGTGGGTAGCCATTAAAACCAACGGAAACAATACGGTTGTGCTTAGTGATTACGGCGCCGACTTGAGTTGAAGGATCTTTACTCCAAGAACCGACCAATTCCGCCATTTGATAGAAACGTTTAGCCCATTTTGAAATCATGAGAATTCCTTAACAATTAAATGTGAATGCTTATCTGTCTGACCATACATTATGTTAGACAATATCCATAGAGAACAAAAGCTGAGAGGTTGATTTACTTAGGAATTGTAACGCGTTTGTAAACACTTTATAAGCACTTGGTTTCAATTAACATATTGATACACTTTGGCTAGTTATAATTGATATTCCTCGGACAATGGTGACGAGTGTGTTACGTAAATTTTATGCTGTTCAAATACTAATAAGTGACGGTATAACCATGCGTAAAAAGTTGATCCTTACGGCTCTTGCAAGCTCTCTTATTCTTGCTGGGTGTGGGCAAGATGCTCAAAATGCCAAGCAAACGCCTCTACCTCTCGTAGCTGTACAGGATGTTAGCGTTGTTTCTCACCAGCAAAGTAAGTCGTACATCGGTCGTATTGAAGCCGTTGAAGACACGGCTATCACCGCGCAGGTTTCAGGCTATCTACAAAGCCGTCATTTCAATGAAGGCCAAATGGTCGAAAAGGGCCAATTGCTTTACTCAATCGAGCCATCTTCGTTTGAAGCTGAAGTTGCAAGTGCAAAAGCCTCTGTAGCTCAAGCGAATGCGAACCTTAAAAAAGCTGAACTTGATTTCAACCGTGGTAAGAATCTACTTCCTAAAGGCAGTATTTCTCAATCGGAATTCGATGCATTGACGGCAAACTTATTAGGTTCACAAGCGCAACTTGAAGCTAGCCATGCTCAGTTAAACGCAGCCAATGTTCAGCTTTCTCATACCCAAATTACCGCGCCTTTTTCTGGAAGAATCAGCGACACCAAAGTGAGTACTGGTGATCTGGTTTCGCCGTCTTCAGGTGTATTAACTACCTTGGTTAGCCTAGACCCAATTCATGCGTCGTTCAGCATCAGTGAGCGTGAGCGTATTGAGTTAGGGATGGATCGCATTGAAGGCGACGGCAGCAGCGACTCTGCGGGTGTTGAAGTTCAGATCATACTTGAGAATGGTGAAGCGTTTGAACACCTAGGTCAGCTTGATTTCTTGGGCAATCGTATCAACCTCAATACAGGCACAATCGCGATGCGTGCGATTGCCGATAACCCGAATCAGCAACTACTTCCGGGTCAACATGTGCGCGTTGATCTGCGTGAAAAACAATCTATTGATGTTGTGACTATTCCGCGACGTGCAGTTCAAACCGACCTAGAAGGTGACTTTGTAATGGTACTGGTTGAAGGCGAAGCTGCACCAGTCGCTGAGCGTAGAAATATTGAGATGGGTCGACAAGTTGAAGGTGGGGTGATTGTTCAATCTGGATTAGAGAAAGACGATGCGGTGATCACTCAAGGCCTACAGCGTGTACGTAATGGTATGTCCGTTCGTATTCAAGCTTCTGCTGAACAAGCTGAGTAAGGGGGCTATTTATGTTAAGTCGTTTCTTTATTCAAAGGCCTAAGTTTGCCCTTGTCATATCCATAATATTAACGCTGGCGGGTGCGATCTCTCTCGCTATCTTACCAGTGGCCGAATATCCCAAAATTAGCCCACCATCGGTCAGTGTATCGGCATTCTACACGGGTGCCAGTGCTGAAGTGGTGGAACAGGCGATAGCCGACCCCATAGAGACGTCGGTGAATGGCGTAGAAGATATGATCTACATGTCTTCTAAAAGTGCTAACGACGGTTCATACAACCTAAATGTGACCTTTGATGTCGGTACTGATGCTGATATGGCTCAGGTCAACGTTCAGAACCGAGTCGCCCAAATCGAATCGAAGCTTCCACAAGAAGTTAGAATGGTTGGCGTAACGGTTAAGAAACGTTCACCTGACCTTTTGATGGTATTGAACTTCTACTCTCCAAACGGTGAGTATGATGACCAGTTCCTGATCAACTACGTAAACTTAAACATTAAAGACCAACTGGCACGTGTGTCGGGTATTAGTGAAGTGAACGTGTTGGGCGGCGGTGAGTATTCGATGCGTGTTTGGTTAGACCCTGAGAAAATGGCTAACCTGAACCTAACAACATCCGATGTGTATGGCGCATTGGCTGAACAAAATGTTCAAGTCGCTGCCGGTCGTATTGGTGCCGCACCATACGCCAATCCACAAGAAGTACAGTTCAACTTGGTGACAAAAGGCCGCTTAGAAACGGCTGATGAGTTTGAAAATGTTGTACTTCGTGCAAATCAAGATGGTTCAACCGTTTACTTAAAAGACATTGCACGCGTTGAGTTAGGTAAAAAATTCTACGATGGCAATGGTAAATACCGAGGACAAGACGCTTCAATCGTAACGCTGTCACTTCAGTCAGACGCAAACGCGTTGGAAAGTGGCAAAGCGGTCATGGCGATGCTCGACAATCTAAGCACTAACTTCCCTGAAGGTGTGGCTTACGAGGCGAGTTATGACACCACAGTCTTTGTTGCAGAGTCGATTAAGGGCGTAGTGAAAACGCTCATCGAAGCTATCTTGCTGGTGATTGCGGTGACGTACCTGTTCTTAGGTAGTGCGCGTGCAACCTTGATTCCTGTGGTTGCGATTCCGGTGTCGTTGATTGGTACCTTTGCCGTCATGCAGATGACAGGATTTACCATCAACACGGTAACCCTGTTTGGTTTGATATTGGCGATTGGTATCGTGGTAGATGATGCGATCTTGGTTATCGAAAACGTCGATACCACGATGGCCAAAGACCCAACTATTTCACCGCGTAAAGCAACACTGATCGCGATGAAAGAAGTAACGGGTCCTATCGTTACATCAACACTGGTACTTCTTGCCGTGTTTATCCCTGTGGCGATGTTGCCGGGTATTACTGGCATCATGTATCGTCAGTTTGCTCTGACTATTTGTATCGCGGTTGTTATCTCTTCTATTAATGCTCTAACGCTGTCACCAGCATTGTGTTCACTGGTTCTAAAGCAGGGCGGTGGCAACACAACTCGTTGGTACCAAGCGTTCAACCGTGGCTTAGAGTCTGTTACTAACAAATACGGCCAAATCGCGGGCTTCCTTGTGAAAAAAGGTGTTCTGCTGTTTACCTTCTTTGTTGTGGCACTAGCAGCAGTTACTTACTTCGCGAAAACAACGTCAACGGCGTTTGTACCTCAAGAAGATAAAGGTATTTTGCTGGTTAACGTGCAGCTTCCTGACGCGGCATCACTGTCTCGTACTGAAGATGTGACTGAGCAGTTGCTAGAGATGGTTGAGCAAGAGCCGGGTGTTGATGGTGTGACACTGGTAAACGGCTACGCATTCATGACAGGCGCTTCTGCTTCGAATGGCGCGTCGCTATTTATCAAACTGCATGATTGGGATATGCGTAACGCACTGGATGGTCAACATTCCGCACAAGCTATCTCACAACGTATTAATGGTCGAGCGGCCACTGAACTGCCTCAAGCTATCGTGTTTGCAATGGGACCTCCAGCTGTTCCGGGTATGGGTGCTGCTTCTGGTTTCGAATTTGTTCTAGAAGATACATTAGGTCGTAGTCGTACTGATCTGGCGATGGTAATGAATGACGTGATTGCTGAGGCGAACAAACAGCCTGAGATTTCACATACGTTCAGTACTTTCCGTGCCAACGTTCCTCACTACTATGTCGATATCGACCGTGAGAAAGCACAACAGTTAGGTATTCCGTTGTCGGAAATATTCCAAACTCTGCAAGGTAATCTTGGTTCACTGTACGTGAACGATTTCACCATGTTTGGTAAGAACTTCCGCGTGACCATGCAAGCTGATAGTGAACACCGTAGCAGCATGGATGATCTCCAACGATTCCACGTGCGCTCGTCTAATGGCGAGATGATCCCGCTCAGTACATTGGTGACTTACGACCAGATCTTCGAACCAGATGTCGCATGGCGTTACAACATGTACCGCAGTGCCGTGATTCAAGGCCAACCAGCGCCGGGTTACTCAAGTGGTGATGCGATTGCTGCAATGGAACGTGTAGCCGCTGAAGTCTTACCTCAGGGTTATCAGTACGAATGGACAGGCATGGCCTACCAAGAAGTATTGGCAGGCAACCAAGCGATCTTTGCTTTTGCACTGGCTCTGATCTTCATCTACCTGTTTATGGTGGCTCAATACGAGAGTTGGACAATACCGATAGCGATTATCTTAGTGGTACCGGTTGCAACCTTAGGCTCCTTCTTAGCGTTGAATCTAACAGGCACACCGTTGAACCTCTATGCGCAAATTGGTTTGGTTCTCTTGATAGCCTTGGCCGCGAAGAACGCAATCTTGATTGTAGAGTTCGCAAAAGTGGAGCGTGAAGAGAAAGACGCATCAATTGAAGATGCGGCAGTGAAGGGCGGTACGCTGCGTTTCCGTGCTGTGAACATGACCTCTTGGTCGTTCATCTTAGGTATCTTCCCGCTTATCTTCGCAGCGGGCGCAGGTCACGTGAGCCAGAACTCGTTGGGTATTTCACTGATCGGCGGTCTGCTATGTGTGTTGTTAGCGGGTACATTCCTAATCCCTGGCTTCTATGCATTCGTGCAACGTAAGCGTGAGAAGGCACACGGTGGCACGACTAAGCTGATTCCACTTGATGACGAATAGGAGACTTAACTCCGGTCAGATTAACGCTTTGCAAGGCTAATCCCTTGCAAGATTAAGTCCTTGTAAAAACTAAGGCTTAGCATTACGCTAAGCCTTTTTATTCCGCTTGTGAATAAAAACGCTATTTATATAATCAAATGTTCGTTTTGTGATGGAGCTAACACTCTAATTTAGGTTTTGTAATAAAATGATGTTTTATTGTTAAGTGTCTGTTTAATATGGAAATAACAGTGTTCAGCTAACGAGTGTATGCTCGAAAACATTTGCACAATAGTGTGAAGTGTTTCAAAATTGCCTAGTTATATTGAAATTTTTTGTGCATTGAGGTTCTTATGAAAGTCATTGATTTATTTAAACACCGAGGCGATAGCGTGTCTTTGCAACACTCAGAGTTTATGCAATGGATGTCTCCAGCTCTTAGAGATTACTGGGGTGACTTTCTGAATCGTACGCAAAATAGCCATTTCTTTGCTTGGGTTCGTGATCACCACAAACCTGCTGTAAATGAAGATGCACCAGAGATGCCAATAGAACAGCCGCTCGTATTAACGCGAGAAGCACAGCTTGTGTTTGATGAGCTTAATCAGCAGATCGGTGAAGTTATTCATACTGGCGACTGGATCAATGTTAGTCAAGACCGTATCAACCAGTTCGGCCTTGTTACTGAAGATATGCAATGGATCCATACTGAACCTTCTAAGGCTGAAACAGATTCTCCGTTCAAAACAACCATCGCACATGGTTTTTTGACTTTGTCTCTGCTTCCTAGACTGACTGACAGTGTTGATCCTGATAAGTCTCAATTCCCAACAGCGAAGATGGTTGTAAACATTGGTCTTAACCAAGTTCGTTTCCCATATCCTGTAAAATCGGGCAGTAACGTTCGTGCTAAAAGTACGCTAACAAAAGTAACGCCAATTAAGAAAGGCCTAGAGATTGAACGCGAAATTCGCGTAGAAATCGAAGGTATTCGTCGTCCTGGCGCTGTGATTGTTTCGGTAATCCAACTTCACTTCTAGAGCTTTTTTGTAAGTGGAACTGCTTTAAGCGAAGATTATAGATTCAAAAAAAGAGAGAGCTTAAGGCTCTCTCTTTTTGTTTGTGCCATATCAAATCGACATCTCTAGCGTTGGTAACAACATCACGAAAAGCATTTTGCTAACTTAATGTGTATGTCGCTATTTAGTACGTGTGTAATTACTTAATGCGTGTTTTGCTAATTAATACGCGGTTAGTTAGTTTAGACGCAGTAAGCTACTTAATACGTGTGTAGCCGTACTCTTCAATAAGATCTTGCCCTTGCTTTGACTTCACGAACTTGATGAAATCTTTGCTCTCGTCAGAAACTGATTCAGTTTTGTGTAGCAACAAGAACGGGCGAGCCAATTCATAGCTGTGGTTAGCAATGTTCTTTGATGTTGGCTCTATGCCTTCAAAGGTAATGGCTTTAATCGAACGGTCGATCGAACCAACAGAGATGAATCCAATCGCGTGTGGGTTATGGTTAACAATCGTTTTAACCATGCTGTTGCTGCTTACAACCAAGTTATTTGGGTTGATGTCAGACACTAGACGGTCATTAATAATTTTCGTTAAACCAAGCAAGCTTTCGAAGCTATAGCGTGAACCAGAAGACGCTTCGCGAGTTACAACTGCGATAGGCTGATCTGCGCCACCCACGGCTTTCCAGTTCGTAATTTTGCCTTTGTAGATATCGAACAGCTGCTCACGTGTAACGTTGCTTACAGCGTTTGAACGGTTAGTTACGACTGCTAGGCCGTCAAAGGCAATTGGAAATACCTTCAATTTTTCGTCCTGTTCGCGGTCAGTTAAGTAACGCGAGCTCATACCAATATCAGAGACACCTTTATTAACCATGGTAATACCCGCTGTAGAACCGATGCCCTGAACCGCAATGTAGTTATCAGGGTGAGTCTTGTTGTACTCCTCTGCTAAAACATCCATCACTCGTGATACAGAAGTGGAGCCCGAAATATTGGTTTCTTGTGCTAAAGCAGCTTGAGAAGACAGGGCTAAGGATAAAAGAGAGGCAAGCGCGACTCGTAACATAAACAACTCCTAGTTAATAACATTTGTTGGCTATGATAGGTCGGTTATATGACACTTTTGTGAAATTCTATACGGATACGTTATAGCGGTTAATCTGGTGAGTGAAAGACAGTGTGGCTGCCAAAATGGGACTGGTTAATGAAATTTAGACGGCTTTACCCTTTTAGAATGTGTTTACTGAAGAAGGATTCGTTTCTGGGAGCAGGGCGGGTATTTTGTTTGCACTTGTTCGCTAAAATGATCGTTGAGTCCTAAGCTAAGTAGAGGAATTCACTACTTAGAAGTTTCTATGAAGTTACAAGGGGTGTTATGTCCGTTATTCATATAGAACTGAATCGTCTTTTAATTGGAGCTGAGAGGCTCTGTACTTCACGAAATCGTAGTTTACCTGTAGAGCTAGGCAAATCCCTTTATGAAGAGTGTGAGGGTGGTGTGCTGTTTTCTCAGGCGCATTATCTACTCGACTCATCTCATAGTGATTATACCAACGAGATCGCCTGCGTTACCTTTGATGAGTCGTTATCTTGCTGGGTGGTGATGGTGCCACTTGAAGATAATGCGGAAACCGACTCTGTCAATTGGGGGCCTTACCCTTACCTTCCTCAATCCAAGGATCTTGATGCTATTTTGGCTGAAATAGAAAAAGACCCTAAATCTTACTTCTGGTCGTGACCATTTTACTTAGGCGTTCGCTGGTGGTTTGATACCAAAAACGAACGACCTTCGTAAATTCCCACCAACACATTTCAGATTTATACTTTTACCTGCACCTGTCCCCGTACTTTCTAAGACTGTTCAACTAATAAGACAGTACAGCCAATAAGATTATGCAACTAATAAGACTGTGCAACCAAAGAGCGGAAGTCTTTTGGAGTCTTGCCATGATAGGTTTTAAAGGCTGTACTGAAGTGTGCCGCGCTTTTAAATCCAGATTCATAAGCGATTTGAGTAATAGATTTATTCGATGTTCTGAGCTGTGTCGCTGCGTGGGCGATTCGCTTTATCTTTAATAGATTTGAAAAGGAAAGGTCTTCAGCCGATAAACGGCGCTTAAGTGTGGCTGGTGACATCCCCATATAGCTGGCTAGGGTATCGAGTGAGATATTATTTTCAATGTTCTGTTCAATGTAATGAATGACCTTTTGCGTCACGGTTAACCTTGACGCTCGGGCAATAATAACTAACAGAGCAGGGTGCTGCTCCACCATTAGAGAGAGCAAACCTAAACCTAATTGAGTGAGTGCGTAGTCATTCTGAGTCGATGAATGAACGAGTGACATGATGAGCTCTTTCAATTGGCAGATTTCGGTATCAGTTTGATTAAACTTAATGTATTTATCTGGGACTCGAGTGGGTTCTAGGTCGCTAAACTGATTAATGAATTTCTGAAAAATAGCTAAATCAAAATCTACACAGGTTGCGCTGAATTCGCCATTCTCAGTGTCAACGGTGATGTCTTTAATCTGACCAGAATTGTAAAGAGTAAAATCTCCGGCTTGCAATGAGGCTTCAGTCCCATCAGGTAGCACGAAAGAAATACTGCCTTTAGAAACGATGAAAATACCGTTTTTAGAGGCGGGGTAACGTTCCCGTTTCCTGGGAATGAAATTTCTGAATTGAGTAACAGTGATTGATGACATAGTGCGCTTCTTTGACGTTGTAAACTGATTGCTTATTGATTGTTTTTTTAAGTATTGTTTAAGCATGAGACATTTACAAAAAAGGCGCTAATAATTAGCGCCTTTAGAAGTGAAACTTTGAAGCTTTTGACCTTGAAAGCTCTAACCTTGAAAGCCGTAACCGTTAAAGTTCTTAAGCTTCGGTTTCGTTTGTTGTTTCAGGCTCGCTAGGCAAGTCCGCAAATACTTGAGTAGGTTTTGCTACTAAGTTACGGTTTTCCTGATTAACTTCGAAGAGAACTACTTCCAAAACGTCTCCCAGTTTGTATACCATTTCTTTATCGATAGATACAGTACCCATATCACCGTTGCACTCTATTCTCTCTTTATTATCAATAATGAGAGAGCCAGGGATAAATGCAGCTGCACCATTCTCAAGTAGACGCACACGCATACCAGCACGGTTAATGTCGAAGATCTCAGCTTGGAAGCGAGTCTCTTCTACAGGAGCGTTTGCTAGAGTACGAGCGTACAACCAATCGCCAACATTGCGCTCAGCCATACCGTGGTGACGGCGGTGCAGGGCAAGTTCATCACCAATAGTTTCGTCTGGTGTTTGAATTGGCGCTTTACCTAAGATATGTGCTTTAAGCATACGGTGGTTAATCATGTCACCGTATTTACGAATTGGAGACGTCCACGTCGCATAAATGTCTAATCCCATCGCGTAGTGCGGCGCAGGTTCATTGCTGATCTCGCTGTACGCTTGGAATTTACGAATACGGTTGTCGTAGTAGCTGTTGTCTAAAGAACCTAACCAACGACGCAGAGTAGCAAAGCCTTCCAGAGATACGATCTGCTCTTCTGTAAACGGTGTTTCTGCTTCTGGGTTAACCAGCTCCAGAACGTCTGTTAATTTCTCAGCTTTAAAACCAGAGTGACAGTTAAAGACACCTTGGTTAAAGCTTTCTTTTAGTACTCGACCTGCACAGATGTTCGCGCTGATCATAGACTCTTCAACCAACTTGTTTGCAGTGCGACGCATGTCTGCGTGGATAGCGACAACATCGTTGTCTTCGCTTAGTTCAAAGCGGTAGTCAGGGCGATCTGGGAACACTACAGCGTTTGTTGAGCGCCATGCTGAACGTGCTTGTGCAAATTGGTGAAGGTCAGAAACAATCGCAGCGATCTCTTCTGATGGTTGCCATTTGTCTGATGCACCGGTTTCTAACCAGTCTGATACGTGGTCGTAAGCAAGACGAGCGTGAGATTTGATGTTCGCAGCGAAGAAGTTAATGTCATCACCGATAACACCTTCTTTAGATACTGTTACTGTGCAGCAAAGTGCCGGGCGAACTTCGTTCTCTATTAGTGAACATAAGTTGTCAGCTAGATCACGAGGTAACATAGGAATGTTACGGCCAGGCAGGTAAATAGTGAAACCGCGCTCACGAGCCACTTTATCCATCACATCATCTGGAGAGATGTAAGCGGTAGGATCAGCTATCGCAATAGTCAGTTTAAAATCACCGTTCTCTTTCTTCTTAGCGTAAAGCGCATCGTCCATATCTTTTGTGCTTTCGCCATCGATAGTCACAAAAGGGACGTGAGTCATGTCGATACGTTCAAGATCAGCGTCGTCTTTGATCTGCCAGTCGTCAATGCCTTCAGGTTCGCTGTTTGGTAGGTCGTTTTGTGCCAGCGTTACCCACCAAGGTGCGATCTTGTCGTCAGCATCTGTGATTTTTTCAGAGATTTGAGCCAAGAAGCCGTTGTCACCTTTTAACGGGTGTTGAATGATATGAGCAACAACCCAGTCGCCTTCTTTTAGCGTTTCAGGGTTTAGCCCCTTTTTTGCTTTCGCTTTAAGTTGCAGCTTTTTCAGTTGTGGGTGATCTGGAACAACGTTCAAACGACTTTTAAACAACTTCACTCGAGCAATAAAACGAGTAAGGCCTTGTTCAATCAATTCCTCAGGCTCTGCTACTTCGCGATCTTTCTCGGTGCGAATGATGGCAATTACCTTGTCACCGTGTACACATTTCTTCATGTATGGAGGTGGAATGAAGAAGCTGGTCTTGTTATCGACTTCGAGAAAACCAAACCCTTTTTCAGTGGCTTTGATTGTACCTTCCTTTTTAGGGAGGGTTTCTTGGATTTGCTGTTTGAGTTGAGCGAGTAGAGGATTATCTTGAAACATTTTGACTTTTATCTATCGAGGACAATTGAGCACACTATAATCATTGCGAGGCTTGATTACTACTTAAAGGCGAAGTGAGCGTTAATTAATTGCCCTCTTATTTAACTAGGTCAATTTGCTAGAAGATGGGTGCTGTGACGAGATATTCATCAAGTTTTGACGATATGATAACCAGTATTGATGTAAAAGCGAAAAATATGTGATGTATTTCAATTTTTTCTGGATTTTTTTATGCATTTAGGGAATAATCCGCCTCCCTTAGACGTCCCTAATGGCTTGAAGTGTTTTATTACTGCTTCGTAACTCTGAATGGAATCAGTATCTGATTGGATCAGTATTGGAATTGATAGAGCTCCCGGGACCTTTTGTTTACTTATATATAGTGGGATCCCAATGTCCGAATCTGTAATTCAATTTAATGAATTAGCCCTTAACGATAACATTCTTTCAGCTCTTGATAGCATGGGTTTCGTTTCTCCGACTCCAATCCAAGCAGCAGCTATTCCTCTTCTTCTTGAAGGCCGTGACGCACTAGGTAAAGCACAGACTGGTACTGGTAAAACAGCAGCATTCTCTCTGCCTTTACTTAACAAAATCAACCTGAACCAACACAAACCACAAGCAATCATCATGGCTCCTACTCGTGAGCTAGCGATTCAAGTTGCTGCGGAAATCAAAAACTTAGGTCGTGACATCAACGGTCTTAAAGTTCTTGAAATCTACGGTGGTGCTTCAATTGTTGACCAAATGCGTGCTCTAAGCCGCGGTGCTCACATTGTTGTTGGTACTCCAGGTCGTGTTAAAGACTTACTAACTCGTGACCGTCTACACCTAGATGAAGCGCATACATTTGTTCTTGATGAAGCAGATGAAATGCTGAAAATGGGCTTTGTAGATGACGTTACTTGGATTCTTGAGCAAGCTCCAGAATCTGCACAACGTGTACTTTTCTCTGCAACTATGCCTCCAATGGTTAAGACTATTGTTGACCGTTACCTACGTAACCCTGCACGAGTTGACGTTGCTGGTACTAACCACACAGTTGACAAAGTAGCGCAGAATTACTGGGTTGTTAAAGGCGTAGAAAAAGACGAAGCAATGTCTCGTCTTCTAGAAACTGAAGAAACTGACGCGTCAATCGTATTCGTACGTACTCGTCAAGACACTGAGCGTCTAGCTGATTGGCTATCTGCACGTGGCTTCAAAGCTGCTGCATTGCACGGTGATATTCCTCAGTCTCTACGTGAGCGCACTGTTGATCACATCAAACAAGGTGTTATCGATATCCTAGTTGCAACTGACGTTGTAGCACGTGGTCTTGATGTTCCACGTATCACTCACGTATTTAACTACGACATCCCATTCGATGTTGAATCTTACATCCACCGTATTGGCCGTACTGGCCGTGCTGGACGTAAAGGTAAAGCGATCCTACTAGTTCGTACTAACCAAATCCGTATGCTTCGCACAATCGAGCGTGTAACTAAGTCTCAAATGGAAGAAATCCAACTTCCACAACGTGACGAAGTTGCTGCTGCACGTGTTGCTAAGCTTGGTGCTGAGCTTGAAACTGAGAAAGAGAGCAAAGCTCTAGAAAACTTCGCAGGTTTAATCTCTACACTACAAGAATCTCTAGAAGTTGATGCTGCTACTCTAGCTGCAATGCTTCTTAAGCGTCAGCAAGGTAAGAGCCCACTATTCTACGTTGGCGAAGACCCAATGATCGCTGCTATTGAGCGTGATAAGAACCGTCGCAAAGAGCGTCGTGAAGATCGTGACAATGGCCGTGACGGTGGTGGTCGTAACTTCAATACTCAAGATTGGGATACGTACCAACTACAAGTTGGCCGTGAGCAAGGCGTTCAGGTTAAAGACATCGTTGGCGCACTAGCAAACGAACTAGGCCTAACTAAAGGTTCTATCGGTGCTATCAAGCTAGACCAAGGTTCTACTTACGTTCAACTGCCAAAAGCAATGAACTCTGAAACTGCTGGTAAGCTAAGTAAACTTCGCATTCGTCAAAAAGAAGCTGGCGCTGTAGTTGTTGATTTCAACGACTTCCGTGAGCCTCGTCGTGGCGGCGGCGGTCGTGATGGCAACCGTGGCGGTCGTGGCGGTCGTGATGGCGGCG
>NZ_CAWPOA010000058.1:560967-583312 GCF_963889365.1 Vibrio sp. OPT20
CTACCGTGGTAACCGTGAAGGCGGTAATCGCGAAGGTGGTAACCGTGAAGGTGGCAATGGCGGTCGTGGTGGCTACCGTGGCAACCGTGACGGCGCACGTGATGGTAACTCTGCTGGTGGTCGTGATGGCGAACGTCGCTTTGACCGTAACCGTGGTGGTGATCACCGTGGTAACCACCGTGGCGAACGTGGCCATGGCAACGCAGCAGCTGGCAATGGCGGCAACCGCGGTCGTCGTCCAGAGCGCAGCGAAGGTTAATCAACCTTTAGTTTAAGTTGAAGTTTACAAGCCAAGTGCTTATAGACGAATAGCTTAAACAGTGAATTTAAAAGCCGAGCATTATGCTCGGCTTTTTTGTGCCTGCTATTTTATTCTTCACGCCTGTAGCACGTTCTAAGCCCTGGTTAAGATAGTGCCTCGCATCATAAGGCTGCCACAGTGACATGTGCGTAAAGCGCCGTTTAGCGTGTCTAATCTGGAGGTATGGGAGTCGAGCGATGTCTAGCAAAAGAAATGCACAGCTATAATGAAAAATGAAAATGGAATTTGAAGTAAGAGCTGCTCAACCTTTCGAACCAAATAAGTGATCTATTTATAGTACTGAGGCGAAGTTAAACGCCTTAAAGTCTATTAGCGGGTATTGGCAATCAACAGCTCTATATTTAAGTGCCGTGCTGTATTTTTTTAAGTCGCAGCGTAGAACGCTAGCTTGTTTTTTGGCTTTATGGGCTTAATTTATGAATTGGACTCTTGGATAAGCTTTCAATACAAGATGACTTTGCTCTCAACGTGGTTTGTATGAATCTATCAGTTTCATAACTGCATTTACTTCATCTTATTCAACTATTTTTTAATTTTTGTTCTCGAAAGAAATAAATTGATGACTAAGATCAACTTAATTGTGTTCATTTAGTGGTTTTTGCAAAACAAAAGTTGAAAGATTCAAAAATTATTGAATAATAGACTTAACTAAAATTGAAGCGAAAACTTCACTAAATTCGTACTGAAACAGGATCCATATCCAATGTCTAATTCGTTTGTTCTGGTTATTAACTCGGGTAGTTCTTCCCTTAAATTTGCTGTCATCGATTCTGTTTCTGGTGACGCAGTATTAAGTGGCTTAGGGGAGTGTTTTGGTCTTGAAGATGCTCGCATGAGCTGGAAGCATCAAGGTCAGAAAACAGAAATTGCTATTCAAGGCGAGGGTAACCACCACAAAATTGCCATTGGCAAATTGGTTGGCCTGATGGAAGACTTAGGCTTCACTGCTGATATCGTGGCAATCGGTCACCGTATCGTTCACGGTGGTGAGAAGTTCACTCAAACCGTTCGTATTACTGAAGAAGTAACAAGTGAGATTGAAAGCCTATCTGACTTAGCTCCACTTCATAACCCAGCAGGTGCTATCGGTATCCGTGCTGCAATTGAAGCTTTCCCTTCTCTACCTCAGTTCGCTGTGTTTGATACTGCTTTCCACCAAACAATGCCACAACGTGCATTTACAGGTGCAATCGCAAAAGAGCTATACACAGACTTTGGCGTTCGTCGTTACGGTTTCCACGGTACTAGCCACTACTTCGTTAGCCGTGAAGCAGCGAAAATGGTCAACAAGCCAGTTGAAGAATCTAGCTTCATCTCTGTTCACCTAGGTAACGGCGCTTCAGTATGTGCTATCAAAGACGGTAACAGTGTTGATACATCAATGGGCTTCACACCGCTTTCTGGCCTTATGATGGGCACACGTTGTGGTGACTTAGACCCAGGTATCATCGAGTACCTACTTAAGAAAGGTTGGTCACAAGAGCAAGTATTCAACTCTCTAAACAAGGAGTCTGGCTTCCTTGGCGTGTCTGGTCTTACGAGCGATGCTCGTGGCATCTTAGAAGCAATGGAAGAGGGCCATGAAGGCGCTAAGCTTGCGTTTGAGGTGTTTACTTACCGCGTAGCTAAATACGTTGCTTCTTACCTTGCAACGCTAGATTCTTTAGACGGCATCATCTTCACAGGTGGTATCGGTGAGAACTCTCTACCAATTCGTCGTGAGATCTTAAACAACCTTAAGATTCTTGGTTTTGTTGAAGATGTAGCAGGCAATGAAGCCGCTCGTTTTGGCGCTGAAGGCATCATCGCTAAATCAGAAATGCTAGACGCTGTAGCAATGGTTATCCCAACTAACGAAGAGTTCGTTATTGCTCAACAGTCGGTAGAACTTCTGTAATCGAAGCTAAAGTCTAAGCAAGACAAATATTGAAAAGCGAGCCCAAGTGGCTCGCTTTTTTGTGTCTAGTAAAGATGCGTTTGAACGCTTTAACAGGGGGCCAAATTACCTATGCCATTACATAGCCCGCAAGGCCATCGTCAAACGCTTTTAGAACAGAGTTTCAATTACAACTCACTTGGTACTCTGGAAGAGTTAAGGTTATTTAACCTCTGAGCGGTAGTTTGGATCTGTCCAGCATCGAGGTAACTCTTCACCTGACATAAACACTAGTTCGGACTTTTTAAACATCTCGGGGTCTTGCTGTTCTTCGCCTGCTTGAAACCGACCTTCGATACTGTCCTGAAATAAGTTGGTTAATTTGGTCATTTCAGTTACATCTACGAGGTCACCGCTCTTTTTCTCTTTTAGAAACATTTTTTTACCCTCAGTCTATTCGATCACCCCTAATTATAATTGTTATTTGGAAAATGAGAGTCTTTTCAATTCCGCCACTCCTTGACTAAGCAGACCTCAGAGCTACGCTTATGATCATCGACAACCCAATCGATGAACAACTCATCCTCAACAAATAAATGGAGTCGCGATGTCATCTGCCCACATTGCAAACAATCTCAGTGAACTCATCGGCGATACCGATCTTGTTAGAATCAACAGTCTCTCAGAGATATCAGGTTGTGAGATTCTTATTAAGTGCGAACACCAGAACCCGGGTGGTTCGATTAAAGATAGAGCGGCACTTCAGTTGGTTATGGATGCAGTAGAAGCCGGTAAGCTTAAGCCGGGAATGACAATCGTTGAAGGTACCGCAGGAAATACGGGGATCGGCCTTGCTCTAGTCGCTAAATCCCTTGGTTACAAAATGTTGGTGGTGATGCCAAAAGGGCAGGCACAAGAGAAAGAGCGCATGATCTCGCTTTATAATGCTGAACTGTTATTGGTCGACCCTTGTCCTTTTGCAAACCCTGAACATTTTTACCACACGGCCAAGCGGATCGGTGTCGAAAATGAGAATTATTGGTGGGCAGATCAGTTTGAAAATCTCAGTAATTATCGAGCGCACTATTTAAATACTGGACCGGAAATATGGCAGCAAACTCAAGGGGAAATTGATGCTCTAGTTTCTGTGGTGGGGACTGGCGGAACCATTGCCGGAAACTCACATTATCTATCTGAGCAGAAACCCAATCTCGAAACTTGGTTGGTTGACCCAAATGGGTCCGGTATTTATTCGTTTCTACGTAATGGACACTATCAATCAACGGGAAGTTCGTTCACGGAAGGCATAGGGATCATGCGAACGGTTGAAAATTTCAGGCAGGCAAAAATCAATCGTGCCATCACGCTTCCCGATCAGGATTTGGTGACGATATCCCGCCTTGTTGCGGAGCATGACGGTATTCTTCTAGGAAGCAGTTCATCGCTGAACGTAGCAGGTGCGCTATACGCTGCAGCTAGAATGGGGAAAGGGAAAACCATCGTTACATTTAGCTGTGACCTTGCTGAGCGCTCGTATTCGAAGCTGCACAACGAAGCGTTTCTGAAAGAAAAAGAGATACAGCTTAATAAAGAAAACCTTTCTCAACTATGGGCACGTTACCAAGCAGAAGATGGCAGCATGGTCGTCAACGTATAGTCGTTCTCAGTGAATACTAGCCAGTGGGATGCCTGCTCTTTCGTTAGCGATGGACATCCGTTAGCGCTAAACATCCGGCTATAGCCGTTATCACCAAATCCGGCACTATTGCTTGTTATCTGGGTAGTGAATCACATTATGAAATACGGCATTTCCTTCACCGATATTTTTGTAGCCATGGTTTTGGTTAGCATTGAAGCGAACGGCTTGCCCTGCTCGTAACGTATGCCACTCACCATCAAACATCACTTCCATCTCTCCCGAAATGCATAAGATGTGCTCAGTGACATCTGCGTTATGTGGGGCAGATTCATGCTGGTAATCGGGTGCTAGGGTGAGTTCGAATATTTCAAACCCTAGTGCTTCCTCAAAAGGAAACAACAAACTGACGAAAAAACCAATGTTGTATTCCTCATGCCTTAGTTCGTTTGCATCTCTGAATAAACTCGTCAGTTCACTGTTTGAGCTAGCAGCGATAAAACTCGAAAGTGACACTTCGAACCCAGAAGCTATCTGCCAGAGCTTAGCGACTGTCGGGCTGGATTCTCCACGTTCAATTTGTCCTAGCATTGCTTTACTCACGCCAGTTTCTCTCGCTGTTTTGTCTAAGCTCCAGCCTTTTTCTTGGCGAAGGCGTTTCAAGTTAACACCAACTTTAATTTCTGGTTGCATATTTTCTCTACAAGTTTTTTACAAATAAGTTGTGCGTTATAGCGCACAGTGCTAGGTTTGGTCTATGGACGTTATAACGCACACAGGAAGAGATTAACATGACTAAGCTAAAATTTTCTCACGTCAGTACCGGCTTTATCGCTGTTTTCATTGGTTATGCGAGCGCCGCGGCGATTATTTTTCAAGCGGCAATGAGTGCTGGAGCAACCGAAGAACAAGTGGCGTCATGGTTTTGGGCGTTGGGAATTGGCATGGGGATGACCACAATACTGCTCTCGTTTCATTACAAGAAGCCTGTGGTTACAGCGTGGTCGACGCCTGGAGCGGCGTTGTTAATCACATCTCTTGAAGGGCTGACAATGAATCAGGCAGTAGCCGTGTTTTTGTTCAGTTCGATGTTGATCACGTTGGTTGGATTGGCGGGGATATTTGAGAAAGTCCTAAAACAGATCCCAACATCGATTGCCTCAGCGATGCTCGCGGGGATTCTATTGCAATTCGGTTTGGGTTTGTTCACGTCGCTAATGGAAGAGGCACAAGTCGTAGCGGTCATGCTCGCTGTATTTATTCTGGCGAAAGCGCGGTTAGGAAATTTACTGATCCCAAGCATTTTCATCATCGCATTGGTCATGTGTGTGGGTTTTGGCAAACTCGATGTCAGTCAGGTGACTATGGGATTAACGACCCCAGTGTTCATCACGCCCGATTTTGAGTTCTTTTCGTTGTTCAGTGTGGGTATCCCACTGTTTATAGTGACGATGGCTTCACAGAACTTACCGGGATTTGCGGTTCTAAAAGCGAATGGATACCAAGTCGATTCATCGAAGATCATTACCACCACCGGGGTGACAGGTTTGATTTTCGCACCGTTTGGTGGCTTTGCGTATAACCTTGCAGCGATTACGGGCGCTATTTGTATGGGCCCTAATGCGGATAGTAATCCAAAGACACGTTATATGGCGGGGATTTGTATGGGCGGGTTTTACTTGTTAGCTGGCGTGATGGGGATGTCATTTGTGTCGCTGTTTAGCGCTGTGCCCTCCGAGATTGTCATTGCAGTTGCTGGCTTAGCGGTGATGCCGACCTTGATGAATTGCCTTGCGGTATCAATGGCAGACAGTCATTACCGAGAACCCGCACTGCTTACTTTCTTATTCACTGCTTCTGGTACTAATTTACTGGGAATCGGCAGTGCATTTTGGGGTCTGTGCATCGGGTTGTTTTGTTGCTGGTTACACCATTACAAAGCTAAGTCGGGTGGAGAAAGCAAGGCTTCGCAAACTTCGTCGTAATGAGATGATGTCCCTAGTGAACGAGGCCTTAAATTTATCAGTAGTCATCATGGTGCTTTGTACTTGGTACAAATATTCAGTTCGAACCAGCCTTAGGTTGTGATTGAGATAGTATTTTGCTACAAAACGCGCATAATCTCGCTATACAACATTTAAAGAAGAAATTACTTATGACTACCTTTCAATACTATTTTCACCAACTGCCTTGCTTCGACTGTAAAAAAACGACGGTAAGTACTGATCTTGGTTGGTTAACGCCTGCGATGAAAGAAGATGCTATAGCTCAACTGACAGCGACGCTTGCGCAAGGTGAGATTACACCTGATCTTTCAGCAAACGTGGTATGTACTAAAGAGGAAGCTCGTGAGTACCTATTGCTTAACTTCTTCGGTTATTCAGAAGAAGAGCTAGCAAGCGAAATTGAAGCGGATGATGAGAAAGAAGTCGCGGATGAAATCGCAGAGCTACTGGAAGAAGGCGAAGACACCATCACCTTCGAACATGAAATTGCTCTTCAGTGCTGTGCAGGTTGTGACGTTGTTGAAGACGAGTCAAACTAAACTCTTGTATTAAGGTTATTAAACCAAGTACTTGTAATAAAGTTAGTATGTTCATCATACCCATATGATGTTCAAATGATTAAAGGCGTTAGCGAATTGAAGTTCGCTAACGCCTTTTTTGTATCTCTACTTCTTGTCTCTAAGCTGCATTAGATCCTATGATATTTTGCTTTCTATAATGCCTTGCTCACTAAGTTGCGAAAGGATCTCCGCAGTTTTATCGCGGAATAGATCTCTTAATAAGCGAACAGTCGGGGTGATGGATTGACGACTTGGGCACACTAACCACAACTCTGTAGGTGTTGGTTTAAATTCAGGCATGACTTTAACCACTTCGCCTGAAAGCAGATGACGTGACATGTCTAGGCAAGATTTTATTGCCACTCCTTTACCCGCGATACACCAACGTCTTACAAGGTCAGCGTCGTTCGAAGCGCGGTTCCCTTTTAGTTTCACTTTATGATCTTGAGTACCGTCGTTAAACACCCACTCGTCTTGCAATATGTCATGAAGTTGGTAGAGCAAACCATTGTGTTGAGTTAAGTCACTCGGGTGTTTTGGTGTTCCCATTTCAGCCAAATATTCAGGAGCTGCACATAATATTCTGGGCACATCGCAGATTTTAAAGCCATACATGTTGGCATCAGTCGGGGAGCCATAACGCAACGCCATATCAACAGAATCACGGTAAAAATCGATATTGCTATCGCTGATGCTAGTACGTAGTGCGGCGTTAGGATATTCCAGTAAAAACTCATCAAGCCAAGGTGTGATTAGGTTTCGTCCTAGATCAGAAGAAAGCGCGATGCGAATTTCACCGTCAACAATACCAAGCTCTTCTCTCATGTTGAGTTTCGCTTGCTCCAACATTTTTAAGGCTTGTTCACACTCAGGTAAATAGCGTTCGCCTGCTGAAGAGAGCCTTAGGTGGCGCGTGGTTCTTACAAATAATTCCGCCCCCAGAGCCGCTTCAACACGTTTGACGGCAGCGCTTGCGGTAGCTGTACGCATGTCTAGGTTGGTGGCTGCTGCAGTAATACTGCGAAACTCTGCCACTTTCAAAATGACCTGTAAGTCTTCAAGAAGCATGTTGTTTACCTGTATTGAATTATGTTCTAAGCATGGCGTTGGAATCTTTCCCCATCACAATCTGCAGATGGGTTATCTCTAATTATCGCTTCTAAGTTAGCTTCAAACACTTAATTGTCAAAATTAATTTGATAATAATTCAAATATGAGGCTGTTTTTCATTAGTAATTTTCTCACTATCATTTCCCCTATCGACAACATAGCGCAGTACACACTGTATGAACGAAGCCTACGATCTAGGGGGACAAGATGACTAAGAAAATCATAATGGGTGTAACGGATTTGTCGTTCCACCGTACGACCGCATCATTGGTTGCCAATGTATTGAAAGCCATGGGCTTTGAGGTAGAGCGCATTTTCTCTCCACATCAGGAGAGCTTTGAAAAGCTGAAAACAGGCCAAGTGGATATGCTTTCTTCTGCGTGGTTGCCATCAAGTCACGGTATCTACAAAGCGAGCGTTGAAGAAGTTGAGCCGCTTATCGAGCTTGGGCTTCATTATGAACCTTATGCCTTGTGGGGCGTACCAGACTATGTGCCTGAAGCGGCGGTTTCTGAAGTCTCTGATTTATTAAAAGCCGAAGTGGTCGAGAAAATGAACTCGACCATCCAAGGCATCAACCCCGGCGCTGGCATCACACGCTTCTCTATCCAGATGATGAAAGACTATGGCCTGAGCGATGCCGGCTACGAGTTCTTTCCTGGCAGTGAAGACGATTGTTTCAGTGCCTTTGAAAGTGCAGTGGCAAACAAAGAGTGGGTGGTAGTGCCACTGTGGAAACCTCAGTTTTTGCACTATCGTTACGATATTCGTGAGCTCAAAGAGCCAAAAGGCTTACTCGGAATTGTTGATAGAGCGGTACTTCTTTTAAGAGATGACAAGAAGCATCTGTTCAACGAACAACAGATTCAGAAGTTGGATTCGCTACGTTTCTCGAACGACATCATCGCAGAGCTGGATTACAAAGTTTGCCGTGAAGATAAGACACAAGATCAAGTGACACATGATTGGTTGATTGAGAAAGGCCTGATTTAACCTTTCAGCCGTGGTAGTGCAGTTAGATGTCTGCATTACCCAGATAGCGGTAACACCATTATCAAAAATTATTTGAGAATTATTCAAATATTAGGCGGTTTATCTAGAGTGAGAATTGACTAAGATTAACTCGTCTAATTCAAGGAGAAAGCACAATGTCAGTACCATCAAAAATGAAAGCTATCGGATTTACTCAATCACTTGCGATTACAGAGCAAGACAGTTTATTTGAGTTTGAAACGAGTCTGCCAGAACTAAAAAATAATGACTTGCTGGTAAAAGTGAGCGCGACTTCTATTAACCCTGCTGACGCAAAAATTCGTATTCGTAGTGCCAAAGACAAAACACTCGAACAACCAAAAGTCTTGGGTTACGACGCAGTCGGTGAAGTTGTTGGCAAAGGTGCTGACGTTGAAGGCTTCGAAGTCGGTGACCGTGTCTACTATGCAGGTGACGTAACTCGTATGGGCGCTAATGCCGAATACCAAGCTGTGGACTACCGTATTACCGCTAAAGCGCCTAAGAGCCTTTCTGATGAAGCTGCAGCCGTTATGCCTCTAGCAACGCTTACGGGTTGGGAAGCATTGTTTGACCGCTTGCGTGTTCGTCCTGAAGAGAAAAAATCTATCCTGATCATTGGTGGAGCAGGCGGTGTTGGTTCAATTACGATTCAACTGGCTAAGCAACTGACCAACCTGAATGTTATCGCTACAGCTTCAAGACCTGAAACGGAACAATGGGTAAGGGATATGGGGGCGGACTATGTGGTGAACCACCGTAACCTTGTCGAGTCAGTGCGAGAGCAAGGCATTCAACATGTCGACTACATCTTCAATGTTGCAGACACAAAAGGGCACTGGGATGCAATGGTTGAGTTGATTGCACCGCAAGGCATGATCAGTTCGATTGTTGAATTTGACGGTGGCATTGACTTATCAGCGCTGCAAGGCAAATCAGCGGGCTTTGTTTGGGAGCTGATGTTTACACGTTCACTGTTTAACACCGAAGACATCCAGAAGCAGCAAGACATCCTATTCCAAGCTGCGAACCTGATTGATGCGGGCCGTATTAAATCGACGCTAACCTCGACCCTAAATGGCTTTAGTGTGGATACGATCAAAGATGCACACCAACGTATTGAAAGCAGTGCCTCGATTGGTAAAACAGCTATCAAATACTAATTGCTGATGATTTAATCCGCCGTTGTTTTGAATTGTTGACGGTTTAGATAGAAGAAGCCCCTGATATCTTATTGTTAGTCAAAAGGTATCAGGGGCTTTTGTTTGTTTTCAGTTTAGTCAGCTTCTGGTGATGTGATAGGTTTCGATGTTTTGAAGTGAAGCTGAATTAGGTCTAGCTCAAAAGGCAATGCCTGCTTGTCTGCAATCAAAAAGCCGATTTGTTTGATGTCTTGTGCCTTAAGTTCCGGCGCATCGCTCAGTAGCCGACCTCTGAACACCGCTTGAAAATCATTGAAGTGGAACACCTTGCTAAACTGCTCTCCCTTAATGGTATCGAAATCGTGTTTGTATTGAACGCGATGACCGTCCTTCGATGTTGTGAACCTCAGTTGGTAGGTGCGACCATCACCAACAAAATCTAGCTCTGCACTGTCTATTTCATGGGCAGGTGATTCAATGGAGCGCTTTACCGAACTGAAACCCCCATTATTTTCTAACGATATCTCGCCCCTAAACTGACTCATATTATCAAGATAAATGAGCTCGCCTGTTGAGATGCCACCCATTACATCGTCGTTGGTCACTGTCCACTTATGGTGTTCATTCGCTTGTGTAAAGTCGATCATGTTCGTCCTTGTTGCATCAGCCTTAAGACTTAACGAATGAATGCTGAGTAGAAGGAGTAAAAGTATGGTTAACCTAAGGGGTAACCGCGTTTTACAATGGGTTCCGTTCATCATTTTCTCCACTGCTTCCCCATAGGCTATGCGGTGTTTACTCGACAGCGATGGATAACTTATGAAGAAGGTTCAGTTTCAAGCATAGCTAAACAACGCTTGATGAAGGCTTCATAGTTCGATGCTTTGTCGTATTCGATCTTCAATGAGCCGTGGAACATTAGTGTCACCGTAACGTCTCTATAGCTTAACCAAAAGGTGTAACCGTCGTAATCGTGCCACGCTACCATCTCTCCCAATTGATATTTGCTGTCCAATTGCTTGCCCGAGGAGCGAATGCAATCGAACACTCTGAGAAACTCTAAAATGGTGATTCTGTTATCCATGTACCACTCCCGCTGCGTAGTCGATGACAAATGCTAAGTGCTTGTATTTGAATTAACTACGGTTTGGTTCTGCATTACGATCACTGTGGGGAGTCGGTTACTCAATCACTGCAGCTGTTTTGCAAAAGGGCTAAGATAAACAGAAGAAAGGCGTTAGTAGACTTGAGTTTACTAACGCCTTTTTATTTGGTGTCTTTTTATTGAGTGCCTTTTATATTTAGTGTCTTTAGCTAGCTCTATGGAGTTTCAACTCAAACTATCAGTTAGAAACCATCGAGCACAGCGAGGCGCTTAGAAATAATGAAACACTGGAGGTTCATGCATTAAGAAGTTTTGATGCGAGATGTTCCAAGCATAAGCGCCTGCTAGAGTGAACACCACATAGTCACCGATATCGACCTGCTCGATATGTTGATTTCGTGCCAGAACATCTTTTGGCGTACAAAGCTGTCCAACCAACGTGGCTGTGGCATGGTTTATCGGATGTGAAATCGTGGGTTGCTGATTACTTTTCACGATTGCAAAAGGGTGGTCATGGCTTTGCGCTGCCGGAGTACGGAAATGATGCGTGCCACCACGGGCAATCACAAAATGCTCGCCAAGATTTTGTTTAATATCCAAGACCTCCATTACGTAATAGCCACAAGATGCAGAGATGTAGCGGCCACATTCAAAACGCAGCTTCCAATTTTGTAAATGTTCCTTGGAAATCAGGAACTCCAATTTGTCGCAAAACTCCATCCAAGGAAAATGTTGTTTAGGGTTTTGGTAATTGATTCCCATACCGCCACCCAAGTTGATCGTAAGATCTTCAAGTGAGTATTCTTCTTTCCATTCCTTCACTACTTTGAAATAGCGTTCCATCAAAGCTAAGTGTCGACCGACTTCAAGCTGGTGTGACATCAAATGGAAGTGAAAGCCTTTCAGCTTTATTAAGGGGAAATCGCGTAGGGACATCAAGGCATTACTTAACTCACTCTCATCGAGGCCAAACGGGGTGGGCTTTCCGCCCATGGCTAACTTGCTAAGTGTGATGTCACCAATGTCTATGTTCATACGCAGGAAGATCGAAGCAGGTCGATTCAACTTTTGTGTTAAAGAACCAATGCGTTGCAACTCAGTGAGGCTCTCTACATGAATCGCATCGACATCGAGCATAATCGCTTGCTCTAACTCACTGGGCATTTTCCCTGGGCCACCAAAGATCAGTGGTTTATTGAGTTGTTGCTGGTGGAGGTGTGTAAGCTCTCCGCCTGATGCTGCTTCAAAACCATCAACATAAGGGGCTAAAGTGCGTAATATCGGCTCTGAAGGATTCGCTTTCGCGGCGTAAAATAGCTCTACGTTTTTTGGCAATACATGGCGCATCTGCTTAATGTGCTGCTCCAATGCATCGAGATCATAAAGATAAGCACATAATGGTTGCGTTTGTTGCTTGGCCAATTGGCGTATTTCTTGATGGATTGAGGCAGAAAGTTGAGGAGAATTAAGCATGGTGAACTCCTTTTGAATGAGTTGGCCACGGTGCTGCAACTTGGGTGTAACCGGACTCTTTATCGGCATTTTGCATCAAACGTGTTGTGAAGTTATTTTTGCTTGGAAAATGACCATCGTTAAGCAATGCCATTAGTTCGGGTTGCTGGCCATTGATAGACGTCCAGCGGACGATAGCGTCTTTTAAAGTTCCCCATAACGTATTCTCAAGTGCCGAGTTACCCTCAGCGATAAAGAAAATGGCCTCGCTGATATTGTTAATGAAGGTGCAATAGCCAATACGGTTCCAACCTTGCTCACGGCTGTAGTACACCGATTGACGAGCACGCTCTGAAAGTTGCTGAAGTGTTTCTGATGGCCAAAACTCGCGTAGTAACTTGGTACCTTCTAAGTCTCGAATCCATACACAGCAAGGCATGCCTTTTTCAAATCCAATCAACGTATTTTGTAAGTGCGGTTCAAACGCAACCCCATGTTTGAAGTAGTAGTTAAAGACGCCCGGAATCAAACAATGCAGATAGCGCTCAAACCACAGCGTGGCGATATTGTCATATTGGCTTTGTGTTGTTTGCGCTTTTTGTTTGAGTTGAGTGGCGATGCAACTGTTCCCGTCTGTATCGTAAGCAAAGAGGGCACCCGCTAACGTTGGTTGCAAAATATCGGTTTCGCTTAAGGTGAAATTCTCTCGATACAAAATACCAAACGACTCGCGAGCTTTAATAACATCAGCATGCTCTTGTTCAGCCATAGATTCTAGATTCAATGTGGTTGCGTAAGGTTCTGTCATTACTTTGAATACTGGATTACGTAACTGTTCACTCTCTTTGATGGGATGCAGAATCGAGGTTAATTGAACGGCACTATCGAGCTCATACCATGCGTTTTTACGTACGCAGTTAGTTAAACGTACATTGATAGAGAACTTAGCAAACCAATCCATATCTGGGTGGTACAGAGTGCGCACGGATGAAGTGGGTAATAATATTTCACCACCTAATCCAAGCGGGATGATTTTGCCTCGTTCAATGGCCGTTTTGACCACTGGGTTTTGCAAAAGCGTGTAACTTTCCCAAGGGTGGCAAGGGTAAAGCATGGTAGTTTCTGAATCGTTCTCGTCTGGTGCAAGTTGTTTAAGCATGGTAGTTGGTGAGGTTCGGTCATCTGAACTCAAGACGTCGAGCAACGTAGTGTCGACCTTAAACCAATACAGGGGAACCTTAGCGCCAACCTCAGGGGAACACGCGAGCAGATCATCGATACTGACCCCTGAGCGACTCTTTGGCGTTGGATGAAAAGTATGTCCCCAAAGTAACGATTGCTCTGATGCGATAAACGCGTTGTGATGCTGAGGTGAGTTGTCTGAGTTTAGGAACTGCTCGGTAATCAACAAACTGTTTTCCATTTGCTCGACCAACTCGTGATTGAATGGAATCGTCAGCATTTCATTTAGGTAACTGAGTAGAAGCGTCAGGGTTTGAGTTGCGTCCAATTTGCACCAAGCTGCACCGGGCATTTTAGCCCAAGGTGTATCACTGAGCTTCACTTTCCCCAGTTTACTGATGTACTCAACGGGTAAAACCATCAGACCATTTTTCTGAGGTTGATCTTGGTGAGGTAGGTGAATGGCCACGCGCTGGTTAGCGTTGTAGTTTCTTTTCAAAGTTTGAGGCAGAGAGGCAGAACTGTAGCGCCAATTAACCTGTTCATTGGGTATCGCGTATTCACGCAAGTAACAGTTCACCACGCCCATGATGGTATTGAGTTGAGCTTTTTCTCGGTTTAGCAGTACTTTTTTACGATTTTGAAGAGCTTGGTCTTCAGCGTAATGTTCACTTGGAGATAATTGAGTCTGTAACATGTTGATGTCCAAATTTTGAATGGATGATCAGCGCGATAGCAGCAATGCCACTGACCAACATAGAAAGTATGAAAGGAACCTCAAGCCAGCCCAAGCTTGATATGAAAGACGCGCTCAACCCAGCCGCAACGCCACCCCATTTAGACATAGCGTCAAAGCGCGAAAATACTTTGCCGCTTTGTCGTCGATCAATTTGGTTTGCCAACACTTGATGCAAGCCGTGATAACAGCAAACCATGCCAAGTCCGAAAACAATACGAGCAATAATCAACACTTCTTGATAAGGATTGAGATGCATTGCTGCACTGAGTGAAAGCAAACCAAAGCCTAGCCATAAAGTACGCTGCGTTTGATTGCGTTCAAACTGGTGTCGATCAACCCATTCTGAGAACAGATGAACTTTTCCTGCAAAGAGCAGATAAACACCATGTGGGAGGGCATATAAAAACCCAATCCACGCTTGGCTTGTCACGCCATATTGCTGCACATAAGGCGAGAAATAGGGGAACGTGACGACCATGGCGAAAGCAAAGCTGAACTGCGCGCCAAACACCCAATAAAGCGTATTTAATGATTTGGTTTGGCTGCTTTGAGCTTTATTCGATACCTGATCTTTTACAATCCCCTTAGATTTCGCTAAGTCATCGATGGGTAATGTTAAGGTGATCAATAGCGCGAATAGCGGCAAAGCGGACAACCACAGATACGCGTTCAGCGGGTTTGTTTCTGATAAGCTCCAGCCAAGCCCTACCGGAGCAATAATTAGCGCCAGACGGGCAGAAAGCTGAGTTTTATTGAGTGACTTACCGAGTGATTTCGCATCGTTGATTTGGCTGGATAAGTAGCTGTTTGAGGCGGCCATGGTGCCACCAAAGGTTCCTTGAATGATAAGACCAAACACAAACATTGAGAGATTATCGGCTAAGCCACACAGCGCGAAGCCTGCTGCAAGCCCGAGTTGAGCACGTAATAGAGAGCGACGTCTGCCATATTTATCAGCAAACTGCCCCCAAAAGCGTGCCGCAACGGCAGTGCAAAAGGTCGGCAAAATGAACAGTACCCCCGCCCAATCCGAAGTAATGTTTGCATCCAGTGTTGGCAATACCATTGGCAAAAACAGCGGCATTCCTAAGGCTGCAAACGCGGCGATAAAGTGGCTTAAAAGTACACAATAGATGAGTTTGGCCATGATGGGTTAACTCACACTCTGCTTGATGTCTTCAAGGTAAGCGTGTTGTGCTTCTTCGCTGGTTAGCAATAAAAAGTTCGGTGCTGACAAGCCATAAAATTTATTGATATCGCTTGCACCAGACGCCTCTTTAGACAATAAGCTACCCGAGCTCAATAGATACTTAGCGTATAGGTTGGGTGACTCAAACAACATCTCGTTTGCGAGCTTGGTGTTGTGTCCTTGTTTGTCCAACTGGCTAAGCTGTTGGGAGAGGCTATTGGCGACCACTTCATACAGATAAGCTGACGTGGCGATTCCTTTCGTCGCCATTGCTTCGACAATCGCGGCAATGTCTAACTGCAAAGTAATCGTGGTAAACATCTGACCAAGAGCAAGCTCGTTGTCTACAGTGATGCGTTGATCTAAAAGGTGGTCGCATTTTACGGGCGATTGTTGCTCAAACGTTTGGAAACGCTCTGGCCAAATACGCGCAGTATCGTTGTCTTTCATGGCTAAGGTCATCTTGCCTTGCTCATTGAATGCAATGATGGCGTTTTGTTGGTTAGACTCCAAAGCAATACCGTAACGAATCCACAATGTAAGGTGCACTTTGCATAGCAGATCGACGTAATCTTTAAACCAAGTCAGTGTATTTTGCTGATAATACTGCTCGGCGAGGTGTTCCAAGAACAAACGTTCATCAGGCATTGGACTGGCAAGCGCAGCCACAGGCACTAGTGCTTTGTCTTGGAAGTAACTTTGCGGGTATTCGCGCACAATGTAAGCAAAGGTTTTATCGTCTCCAACATGCCCGCCATGTTTCTCATAACAATGGAAAAACGTGCCATGTAAGTCTTTATCTGTTTGCTCTAAGTGCGTCAGTAAACGTTCAAACCAATGCCCATCATAGAGCGTAGATGGTTTGATTAGGCGAATGTTTTTAGTACCCAAAGATCGCATGATCAGCGGCACCTTGATATGGACCTGTGGTGCTGTGTTCACGACCACAGTGCGCACTGACAGGGTAGGAGTCACCTCAAGACACGCAACCGGCGCTTCAATGACACCGTCAGGAAGTTCATCAAGACTTCTTAGTGTTAATGGGTGTGCGGGGAATAACTCATGGCTAAGAGCAAAATCGGCGGGCAGACCCACTTGCTCCATCGTTGGCCAACATTCTGGTTGTGGACTGGTCAATGTAACGAGTGACTTTTCGATTGCGAGCCAACGAAGTTCAAAGCTTTGTGCAAATTCTGGCGCGAATTGTTCTAGGTCGTGATCGCTTAAACCGAACTTAGCACGTGCTGTCGGGTAGTAAGGGTGGTCAAGATAGGATGCGATTTGATCGGCATGCAATAGCTTTTGCTCCCAACGTTCTAGTTGAGAAATCGGTTGCATTAGTGATTCGGATTGCTGACTGAAGGCACTATCACACAATCCTTTGTGTTTTTCTGCGCATTCGAGTTCTTGCAAATAACCATCTAATAACGAATGCGAGCTTTCGTGAGCACTTGCTTTCAGTAGTTCGATCCAATCTTGATAGTGCTGCTGGGTTTCAACGACACCATTTCTCTCGATGAACCAACCATCACCTTTCGAACCATCTGGTTGCCCGTATACCCAACGCTGCATGTAATAGCTCGGAGTAACGGGCAAGTAGAGTGTAAAGTCTGAACCCGCAAAAATAGCCCAAATTTGATTACGAGGATAAGAAGATAGTTTGAGTGTATTTGGTAGCTGAGATTTAAATTGGCTTTGAGAAACTAATCCAAACAAATCTTCACGCAAGCAAGTATCGATTAGTCGCTGAGTGAGGTATAACGCGTTGCCATTCATGCTGTTACCTCGTTTGTTGCTGTTAGATTGAAGCGAGAGATTGCCTGTTGTAGTACGGGTTCTAGAGTTTGACTAGAAGGGGAAACGACCGAAATTCTCGCTAAGTAATCCTTGTTGGAGAAACTTTGTTGGAACGTCTCACCAACCTTTTTAAGCACTTGCTGCTGAGTGACAATATCGCCCTCTTGGTGAATGAAAGAAGTTGATGACCCTTCAATCAAACCGCTTTGTTGAGCAACTACATAGTGCACATGGGCACTGCCATCAATACGAAATGTAGGGTCAAGCTTGTGACCCAAGTGAAGATTTAAGATGGTATTGAACCAATTCCCGCTACTGAGGTTATCAAGTAAAAACTCTCGTCCATCACCAATACTTCGATAGTTGATCTCGACCAGTACCGGCCCCGAATCTGTGATGATGAATTCGCTATGACAGACACCAAACCCCACCCCGAATTCTTGAAGCTGACGTATACATTCATCACGGTAGTGCACGCTGTTAATACCATTCCAACTTGCCGCTGTTTCGATGAAGTAAGGTGGCGCAGAGAGTTCTACATCGAACCCACCAAGCGCGACTAAATTTTCCCCGTCGCCAATGGTTTCGACAGTGATAAGCGGACCTTGTAAAAACGCCTCAACCAAAATGGGAGTCGTAGGGTGCTTTTGCCAAAACGTATCGCAATAGTTATCCAGCTCAGCTGCGGACTCGCAGCGCTGCACGTCTAAACTAGCCACGCCTTCCTTGGGCTTCGCAACGACAGGAAAATCGAAATCGAATACAGGAGCGCTCTCTCGACTTAACAAAACACTTTGAGTATTAGGTAACGATTTTTCGTTGAGAACCTGACGAGTTAAGTATTTGTTTTTCGCCTTAAGAGTCACATTCCAATCTTTAGCAGGCACACCAAAGAACTGTGCACAGATTGCGGTGGAAGTTTGTAGGTGGTCGCTGTTACTGAAAACAGCATGAGGTTCTAGCTCTTGCTCTGTGATGATTTCGATGAGTTCAAGAGGGTTGAAGACATCGCATTCCAAAATTTCATCGGGATTAAAGCGGTCATCTTCATTCGCCAGTTTTAAGTGGTTTAGTTTGTGGTCTGTGATCAAAATGACGTGGAGACCCATCGCTTTTGCTGTCGGCACGAAGCCGTGAGTGATCGCATCATTCACGACGTGACTCACGATGATTATCGTAGATTTCATGGGGCTTTCCTAATTTCCAAAACGTTGTTGTCGCCTGCTCACAACTCGCTTTCAAGTGCTCTCTTTCGGGGTTAAAAGAAAGAGAATTTTTCTATCTTATTGTTTTTATTGATTCTTATGTCATTAGTGGTGTTGCATGTTTTTATTGATTCTTATGTCATTAGTGGTGTTGCATATTGCAAAGCAAATATAGATCAAAAAATACATATTGCAAATATAAATGATATTTGTTCTTATTCGCAATATTGTTATTTTATAAACTAAAACGGAATTAGAAAATGAACATTAGATTGGCCTTGTCCCCTCTCGCTTTGGCTATTGGAGGTGCATTAACCGCAGTGGCTACCGTGTCGAATGTAATGGCTGCAGAAGAAATAACGGTGGATGAAACTCTACAAGTTATTGGTCATCAGTACGAAGGTTACGCGGAGCACATGCCTCAGTCGGGTACCAAAACGGATGTCGAATGGTTGGATGTACCGCAGGCAGTATCGGTGGTCACAAAGACGGAAATGGAAGACCGCGGTGCTGTACGTTTGGTGGATGCACTTGATGGTGTCGCAGGGGTTAACAATACCTTGGGTGAGGGAAGCCGAGACCAATTTGTGATTCGTGGTTTTGATGCGCTTAACGACATGTACCGTGATGGTATGCGTGATGACGGGACTCTGCAATCGTACCGAAGCCTAGCGAATATCGAACGTGTCGAAGTGGTAAAGGGCCCTGCAGGCGCACTTTACGGCCGAGGTTCAGCCGGCGGTATCATCAATTTGGTCACCAAGCGTGCTAACGGTGATAATTTCACACACGTCAACGGCAGTGTTGGCAGCAATAATCTTTTTGTTGGTCAGGTTGACAGCTCGATGGCGCTTAGTGACAAGGTTAGTGGTCGTATCAACGTGGAAAGTCGACAATCGGATTCCTATGTAGACCACGTCGACTCTAATGATTTCTTTATCGCACCAACAATTCGTGTATTACCAGCGGATGGTCACACGATTGATCTCGATGTCGAATATGCTCACCAAGAGTTAGTGCCATATCGTGGTGTTCCATCAAAGAATGGTAAGCCTGTCGACGTCTCTGAAAGCACGTTTTACGGTGGCACCAACGACTATCAAGAGTCGGACAGCATTCGTGTTGGCGTTAATTATGAATGGCTTTTGAATAGCGAATGGGCATGGACAAACCGCGCGGCATACAACCATATCGAGTTAGAACAAAAGGGCACACGCCAAGATAAAATGACAGTCACAGGAAATGAGGTTAAACAAACTGTCAACAACCTCGGTTACGACCCTCGTACCACGACGACTCTTCAATCTGAGCTAGTTTGGGAAACGGATTCGAACCAAATGATGATCGGCGCGGATTATAATCAGGTCAATATCGATCTCATTTCCGCTTTAGTACGCGACCAAGACTTACCACCAAAAGATATCTATAACCCTGTTGCTGGTCCAACGCCTAATCCGGGGTTTAAACCTTCCCGCGACAACACCACAACGACCACTGGTATTTACATTCAAGATGTTTATACCTTTGGTGATCTTTCAGTGATCGGTAATGTGCGTTACGACTCGATGGAGCTTGAACAGCAAAAAGCGGGCTCAGCAAAAGAGAATCTAGACGATGACAAAGTGAGCTACCGTGGTGGTTTGGTCTACCGAATCAACGACGATATGTCGGTGTACGCAAGCTTAGCTCGTTCATGGCAATTGCCTTACTCAGGTATCTACATCAACCCTAAATTAGCAGAATTCTTCCACACCGATCTAAAAGAAATTGGCGCAAAAGCTTACCTATTAGATAACGCTTTGATGCTGAATGCAGCGGTCTTCCAAATCGATCAAGAGCAACCAGAAACCAATATAGACGGCGACGTTGTTAACAAGATCGAAGCTCGTCACCAAGGTATTGAGCTAGAAGCTCGCGGTCAATTTACCGAGCAGTGGGATATTTCGGTGGGCTATAGCTACCTCGATGCAGAAAACAAAGAGACAGGCAAAAAGCCGAACGATGTGTCTGATCACCTGTTTTCGCTTTGGAGCACTTATCAGCTAGACGATAACTGGCGTTTAGGTGGTGGCGTGAAATACGTAGGTGACCGTTATGCGGGTAATGATGAAGCGGTAGCGTTGGGTGACTACACCACGGTTGACTTGATGGCAGCGTACACCACGGGTCGTCACAAAGTTCAAGCGAACGCTTACAACGTGCTTAATGAGGAATACATTCTGGGCGCAACCAACGGCACGTCTGGTACTAACCAGATCGGTTACGGAGCGCCAGCCGAATTTATGCTCAGCTACGGCTATCAGTTTTAAAAGCTAATTCAGTTCTAAGAGTTCGTTCATTTCTAAGAGCTAGTTCGACTCTAAAAACGATTGATTTGTTCGCTACGAATGAGTGAACAGTTGGCTTCATTTTGAGGCCGTTTAGCCCATAGGATCAAAGCGCCGAATCGTAAACATGGCCTTTGATCTTAACTTGCCTATTTAGGAGATTTTCATGCCTTACCAGAATTTGGATGGTAAACCCTGTACTCAATCACATCAAAAGTTGCGTCTAAGTGCCCTTGCAATGGCCGTCGCTTCAGTGACTTCCATGGGCGCATTTGCCGCGTCAGATCCACAAACGACGACCATGGAAACGGTTGTCGTGACGGGCAGCTTGATCGGTAATTCAGAACTTGAGGATGTGAAAGAGTATCCGGGAGCTCGTACTGTTCTGACTAATGAACAAATTAAAAAGACTGGCGCACTCTCGATTGACTCTGCCTTCCAAAGTGTGCCGGGCATTAAGGTTCAAGACGAAACGGGCACCGGTGTTTTGCCTAACATCTCAGTGCGTGGTTTGAAAGCGAGTCGCAGTGGGCACGCTCAATTCCTCATGGATGGTGTTCCTCTGACACTGGCGCCGTATGGTCACACAGGACAATCAATTTTCCCTGCAACGCTGTCGATGCTTGATCGTATTGATATTGTGCGAGGCGGTGCGGCGGTTCAGTACGGACCAAACAACGTCGGTGGTGTGATCAACTTGGTGACCAAGCCTATTCCACATGAGTGGCAAACGGAAATCAGTAATCGCTTTACTGTATTCGAGGGTGGCGATACGCCGCTCAACGACTTTTACCTGCGAACGGGTGGTTGGTTAACCGATACGCTGGCACTTCAAGTCGAGGGGAACTTCTTAAAAGGTGAAAGCTTCCGTGAACACTCCGACACGGATGTAAAAAACTTCCAAGCGAAATTGCAATGGTTACTGAGCGATACTCAAGAGTTACAAGCTTTCGTTCAACGTTATGATGCCGACACCCAAATGCCCGGTGCTTTATCGCCAGATGATTATGACAAAGATCGTACTCAGTCGAAGCGTCCATACGATGAATATCAAGGCACTTCAACGCGTTGGAGCCTGAAGTATTTACATGACTTGAATATTGCAGATAGCGCCGAATTAGAAATACTGACGTTTGGCCACCGCTCTGAGCGTTTCTTCCAATGGGGCTTTAACAGCGCTGGCGGTCACTGGGCGGACCCGGCATTACCATCAACCGATATTCGTACGTCACCACGTGAATTTGCTGTTTATGGTGTTGAACCTAAACTCGCGATGTACTTTGACGGAAATACCGTAACGCAAAATGTGATTGTTGGGGCACGCTACGTCAACGAAGATATCGATTACAAGCTGACTCAAACGCCAATTGCTGGTGGTGCTACAACAACCCCACGTGATTGGCACTTAGATACTGACGCTTTTGCTGGTTACATCAGTAACGAAATCGGCCTGTTCAATGATGTACTGAAAGTGACGCCGGGTATTCGCTATGAATCGATTGATATGGCATATAGTGATCTAGGCCAAGGACAGAATAGAAACAATAAGGTGACTGAGTGGTTGCCGGGCTTGACGGTGGCATACCATCTGACTGAACAATGGGTTGGGTACACAAATGCACAGAAATCTTTACGTGCACCACAAATATCTAACATTAAGGTTAATGGTAAAGAGGGCAGTGAGCT
>NZ_CAWPOA010000058.1:583366-593825 GCF_963889365.1 Vibrio sp. OPT20
CGCATGGAACTACGAGTTAGGTGCACGTTATAACCAAGATTCAACAAGCTTCAATGTGGCGCTTTACCGAATCGATTTTGAAGACCAGCTGCAATGGCAAAGTGCAACTCAAACTTTTCACAACATTGGTAAAACACTTCACCAAGGTGTTGAACTTTCAGGTCGTTACGTGCCTCAAGCGATGCAAGCTTTGAGCCTCGGCGCTGGTTATAACTATTTGGATGCGACGATCGAGGAAGAGGGTGCAAACAAAGGTAATCAACTTCCTTATACGTCTAAACATCAATTCAGTTGGGATGCGACTTACGCCTTTAGCAAGGTAGATACGACTTTGTCTGGTTACTACTTCAGCGAGTCTTACTCTGACAATGCGAATACAAGTGCCGAAGATGCAACGGGCGCGACAGGTAAAGTGCCTGCCTACATGGTCTGGAACTTTAACCTAGGTTCGGATTTGTACAAGGATGAAAACAGTAAGCTGCGCATGAACCTTGCGGTGAACAACTTGTTTGATGAGGACTATTACTTCCGCGGTATTGATACCAGCCCCGTTGGTCGTTATCCAGCCCCAGGACGTTCTTACACTTTGGATCTGAATTATCAGTTCTAATACGTAATTTATTGAAAGTAATAACGAATAAAAGTCGCCAATACTCTTGGCGACTTTCACGGTTCTAGCGTTTAAGGAAAATTAAATATGGAAAACAGCTCTCGCCTTTTGTTTTCGAATCCATTGCTGCTGTCGAACGGACTGCTGTCATTCAATAAGCAGTGTTTATTCAGCAAGATAGCGATAACCTTAACTTTGCTGATTTTAAGCTTGTTCTCATTCTCCAGTTCAGCACAAACCAGGGTCATACAAGATGAGCAAGGTCAGTTTGAGATCGCCACTACGCCACAACGCATCGTGGTACTGGAGTTCTCATTTGTAGATGCGTTAGCTGCGGTAGGTGTTTCTCCCGTTGGAGTTGCTGATGACAATGATGCTTCACGAGTGATTCCGGCGGTGCGTGAATTGGTTCAACCATGGGAATCGGTTGGCATGCGTTCTCAGCCTAGCCTAGAAGCCATTGCGGTATTAAAGCCTGACCTGATCATCGCAGATGCAGAGCGTCATCGTACTGTATATCAAGATCTACAACGCATCGCACCAACGCTGCTGCTTAAAAGCCGCGGCGAGACGTATCAAGAAAATTTGGAGTCTGCGCTCAAGATTGGCATCGCTCTCGATAAACAATCGTCAATGGAACAACGCATCCAACAACATCAACACGCCATGGCTGAATTCAAAAGTCATTTCTCGCTCAAACAAACCGTCCAATTCGCTGTCGTGTCGGATAAAGGTATGTGGTTACATAGCCCTGCATCTTACGCAGGGGGCGTGCTGACCGCATTAGGTATTGCGAGCCCTATTGTGAAACCAACAGAGAAGGCATATTTACCAACCAGTTTTGAGTTGTTGTTGAAAACTAATCCGGATTGGTTGCTCCTTGGCGCTTACTCTCATCCAAACATTGTTGATGATTGGCAGAAAAATCCGTTATTCAATGTACTAAACTCTGCAAAAAAACAGCAAGTTGTAGAAGTGTCACCAGCACTTTGGTCATTGAACCGAGGCATGTTAGCGGCAGAACAAATGGCGAAAAATCTTGAGCAGATCTTGGATCCATTATGAGTACGATGTTGTTCTCTAAAAGTAATCGATTCTGGCCAATACTGTCGTGGCGAGTCATATTATTTACTGCATTAGTGTCGTGTTTGGCACTATCTGGTTACGCGGCCTCTATGACTGGGTGGTCTATTTTCTCTTTAACATTGAGTGACTTGATTCACTACTGGTTTGCGTTTGATGAAAACAATATGACTCATCAAATATTGGCGACACTAAGAGCGCCAAGAGCTTACGCAGGGTTGTTTATTGGTGCGGGTTTGGCCGTTGCTGGGTTATTGATGCAAGGTTTGACGCGCAATCCACTCGCGTCTCCGTCGATTCTTGGCATTAACGCTGGCGCAGCCTGTTTTATGGCGTTAGCTGCAATAGGCATACCTGTGGTTAGTGATTTAAACCCAATCCTTAATGCGGTTCTTGGTGCATTGCTAAGCGGCGGTGCCGTGATGCTCCTCGGTGGTTTTTTCTCCGAACGTTCTCATCCGTTACGTTTGGTTCTCGCGGGTATCGCCATTACTGCGTTATTGCTCGGACTGACACGAGCGGCGCTGATTCTTGCTGACGACATGGCTTATAGCGTCTTGCATTGGCTTACTGGCTCACTGTCTAGTGTCGATGATGAGCAATGGCAACAGCTTTGGCCGCCTGTAGTGATTGGTTTGGTGTTGGCGATGAGTCTTGCTCGCAACCTCAACTTGCTGGCACTTGGTGAAGAGGTAGCTGTGGGGTTGGGCAGTAACATCAGGTTTACTCGCCTCGTAAGTGGACTGACGATCGTGTTGCTTGCCGGAGCAAGCGTCGCTATCGCAGGGCCAATTGGCTTTGTTGGATTGTTAGTGCCTCATTTGGTTCGACCTATGGTTGGGCACAATTATCATTTACTGATTCCTATTTCAGCATTGGCAGGCGCAGCATTAGTGTCTTGGTCAGATGCACTGTCGCGAGCGATTGCTTTCCCGACTGAAACACCCGTTGGTGTTATTACTGCTTTGCTCGGAACACCTTGTTTTATTTTGATTGCGACGAGGAGATCTTAATGCACCATCACACTAAGATAATTTTGTTATCAGGGATTCTCATATTAGTGGCATCCGCAGGTTTGTTTGTCGGCGCAGCTTCGCTTTCTGTTTCTCAAGTCATCGAACATTTGGTCGCGTTTTCCAGCGACGACTTTGTTATCCATCAGTATCGGCTACCACGAATGTTGCTCGCGATAAGCGTGGGCGCAGGGTTAGGGCTTTCAGGGGTATTAGTGCAAGGCGTGATACGTAATCCGTTAGCATCGCCTGATCTTATGGGTATTAGCGCCGGGGCAGGCCTTGCTGCGACAGCGAGTTTAGTTTGGTTCCCCAATGCACCAGTCAGTGTGCTTCCGGTTGTGGCGATGTTCGGTGGGGTATTGGCTGCTGGGTTGATTGCTGTATTGGCATGGTGGTCAAGGCCAACACCCGCCAAATTGGCGCTGATTGGTATTGCGGTGAGTGCGTTTCTGGCCAGTTGTATCGACTTCTTGCTGGTCACCAACCCGATCGAGATCAACACGGCTATGGTGTGGCTTACTGGCAGCCTTTGGGGACGAAACTGGCAGCAAGTCCCGTTTATTTGGAGTGCGCTGCTCTTGTTGTTACCCATGGCATTATGGTTGGCGTGGCGATTAGATGTGATGGGGCTTGGCGAGGAAAGTGCGACCACATTGGGCACTAATCCAAAACAGATTCAAGCTCTCGCGTTATTGGCCGCTGTATTGCTTGCCAGTGTTAGCGTTTCTGTTGCTGGAACGATCAGTTTTGTGGGTTTATTGGCGCCTCACGTAGCACGCTTGTTGTTTGGGCATAATCATAAGTTGTTGATCCCAGCATCTGCACTGGTAGGGGCAATTCTGGTTACCAGCGCTGATGGGTTGGCCAGAGGTCTACAACCACCTATTGAATTGCCAGCAGGCGTTCTCACGTCTGTGATTGGCGCGCCTTATTTCATCTTTCTTCTCTATCGTTATCGAGGTTGGTAACCATGCTTAAAACGCAGAATCTTTCCGTCGCGTACGGCAAACAAACGATCATACCGAACCTGTCGGTTTCTATCCCTAAGGGAAAAATCACCGCATTGATAGGACCTAACGGGTGCGGTAAATCTACCTTGTTAAAGACGTTAGTCAGAATTAACAAACCAGTGGCTGGAGAGGTGTTGTTTGAAGACAAACCGCTATCAAGCTATGGCGATAAAGCGCTTGCTCGTTCGTTGTCACTTCTTCCGCAAATCTTGGTAAGCCCTGAGGGGATCACGGTAAGAAAGTTGGTCGAATATGGCCGTTCGCCTTATGTGTCTCATTGGGGGAGGCTAGGGCAGGACGATCAAAGGATTGTCGAACAAGCTATGCGTGATACAGGTGTGCTTGAGTTTGCTGATAAGCCTGTTGAGTCACTGTCTGGTGGCCAGCGTCAAAGAGCATGGATTGCGATGGTAATTGCACAAGATACGGATGTAGTGATGTTGGACGAGCCGACCACATACCTTGATATGTCTCACCAAGTGGAATTAATGAACCTGATGCAACAGATGAATGCCAAAGGAAAAACGGTGGTTGTTGTGTTGCATGACCTGAACCAAGCCAGTCGTTACTGCGACCATTTAGTGGTTCTGGAAAAAGGGAGTTTAATAGCAGAAGGCTCGCCTGATGCGGTGATGACCGAAACTATGCTCAGTAAGGTGTTTGATCTCAAAGCGAGCGTGTTTCGTGACCCTATTTCAAATACGCCAATGTGTGTCGCGATTTAGTTATCTGTTCTGAACAACGAGATCACCAAGGCACAAATAACAGAACACAGGCAAGGAAGCCACATTAGATTAAGTCGTCTAAACTTAAGGTTTGTATGTAGTCAAAGCAGAACAATTTGGGCTCTAAAAAACGTTCTCGAAAATAAACGTAAATTAACCCTTTACCTCAACTTAACTTGAGGTATTAGGATATGCAACGTTGCTTACGAGAATACTTTAAGGAGAGAAGAATGATCCAACTTGAACATGTAAATTTAGTGGTAAAAGACATCCCAGAAATGCTGGTTTTTTATAAAGCGGCGTTCCCTCATTGGTATGTCCGTGACGAGGGAAAAGGGGAGTGGTCAGGTAAGCCACGTAACTGGCTGCATTTTGGTGACGAGTACCAATACATCGCGTTGAGCGATCACGGTGAAGGTGAAAATAGAGATTTGGTAGGGCATTCTGTTGGCCTCGCGCACTTCGCTTATGTGACCAATAATATCGAAAGTGTCACTCAGCGCCTTGTTGATGCGGGCTTCCCAATTGCCAAACCCGGTGCCGAAGAACCTTATCGAAAAAACGTCTACTTTGTGGATCCTGCAGGCTTTGAAATCGAGTTTGTTGAGTATTTGAGTGATGATCCCAAGTTACGAAATGCCACAAGTTAATCACGTAATACGCCGCTTTATTAAAGTTGGTTAGCTGAATGAAAACGCGCTAGAACATTTATAGAAAAGGGCATTGTGGAATAATCCGCAATGCCCTTTTTCGATCTATTTAGTCGCTGATTGGCTAACTGGTATTCAGCTCTGTTATTTGGTTATCTACTTAGCTCTAAACGGCACCAACAGTTGTTTGCCAAACACATTGATAAGAGCACCCGTCACAATAAGGCCACCACCTAGGTAGGTCCAAACTGATGGAATCTCATTGAACACCCAAACACCTAATAGTGCTGAGAATACGATCTGAACGTATGAGTAAGCTGAAGCTTTACCAGCTGCTTGAGTTTGCATTGCTTTGGTCAAACCATATTGGCCGATCTGAGTGAAAATTCCGACCAGAACCAGCATCATGGTTAAGAAAAGGCTAGGCCATACAAAGTCGTTCCAGATCAGGGCGGTCGATATTGGCAGAGCGACCAGTGGGAAGTAGAAGATGATCACTGAGCTGTCTTCAGTCTGGCTAAGTTTTCTCACTATCACATAAGCAATTGAGCTACCAAACGCGCCACATAACGCTAGCATAATACTGAATAGCGGCAACTCGCTGCTCGCACCGCTGTTCATGCTTGGCTGTACCATTACCGATAATCCCGCTAGGCAGAATACAATGCATATCATGGTCGACTTTTGGACGCGTTCTTTAAGGAACAGTACGCCAAGTAACGCGGTAAAGACAGGATGCACGTATTGCAGAATGGTTGCTTCTGCTAACGGAAGAGTGGTTACAGCGTAGTAAACACACATCAAGGCTGCGGTACCAACAGCGCCACGAACAAACAACAGAGGTTTGTTGTTGCCCCAGATAGAAATACGTTTGCGCTTCACATCGATATAACTGATGATCAACGACACCAAAGCCCTTGCTGCAACAATTTCAAATACAGGTATGCCGTAATTGCTAACGTATTTCACACAAGCTGACATCAGTGCGAATCCAAAAGCAGAAAGGATCATGAACCGAACCCCTACAGGGATCAGTGAAAAAGAGAAAGAAGGCATAAAAATATCAATTGGTTGAGGGGAAAAGGAATCATAACGTAGTTTAGAAGAGCCGACCAAAGTCTTTGTCCTATTCTGGTCAACTTGATTCAATTAATTCTCATTTCAGTTCTGTTCGTTTTTATCTCACATAAGATCGGCGACAGCTCAGTTTTATAAAATCATCATCAACAGAAGGTGACGCTAATTCAACTCTGATTTATCCGTCGTTTTAATTGTCGTTCTTATTCATATCATTCTTGTGAATTTATAATGAGAGATATGTTCTATGAAACCAATCAATACCCTACTCATATCCGCACTTGCCGTTTGTTCTTTTAGCTCAGCTACTTATGCTGACACTATTTTGCATGCTTTCAATTGGAAGTATTCGGACGTAACGGCCAACGCCGATCAAATTGCACAAGCTGGCTATAAGAAGGTGCTTGTGGCACCTGCAATGAAGTCTAGCGGCAGCCAATGGTGGGCGCGTTACCAACCTCAAGACCTTCGTACCATTGATTCACCTCTCGGCAACAAACAAGATTTAGCCGCAATGATTGCCGCACTCAAAGGTGTGGGTGTTGATGTGTATGCCGATGTGGTGTTGAACCATATGGCGAATGAAAGCTGGAAGCGAAGTGACTTGGATTACCCAGGCACTGAAGTGCTAAACGATTATGCGAGCCGTTCAAGTTACTATGCTGACCAGACTCTGTTTGGCAGCTTAGCACAAGGTTTTGTCTCGGCTAACGATTTCCATGCAGCTGGCTGTATTTCAGATTGGAACGATCCTGGTCACGTTCAGTACTGGCGTTTGTGTGGTGCCGATGGCGATGTAGGTTTACCTGACCTTGATCCAAACAACTGGGTGGTTTCACAGCAACGTTTATATCTGAAAGCGCTAAAAGATATGGGGATCAAAGGTTTCCGTATTGATGCGGTAAAACACATGAGCCAGTACCAAATCGATCAGGTATTCACGTCTGAAATTACTGCGAACATGCATGTGTTTGGCGAGGTGATTACCAGCGGTGGAGCAGGGAACAGCGGCTATGAGTCATTCTTAGCGCCGTACCTGAATAATACTAATCACTCCGCGTACGATTTCCCGCTGTTTGCGTCGATTCGAACTGCATTCTCTATGGGCGGTGGCTTGAACCAACTGCATGATCCAAAAGCGTACGGCCAAGCACTCGATGACAACCGTTCAATTACTTTTGCGATCACACATGATATTCCAACCAATGACGGTTTCCGTTACCAAATTATGGATCCACAAGACGAGCAGCTTGCTTACGCTTACATCCTTGGTAAAGATGGTGGCACGCCACTGATCTACAGCGATGACCTACCGGATTCTGAAGACAAGGATAACGGTCGTTGGGGCAATGTTTGGAATAGCTCGAATATGAAGAATATGCTCAGCTTCCATAACGCGATGCAAGGTAAATCGATGGCGATGATTTCGAGCGACCAATGTACCTTGCTGTTTAAGCGTGGCAAAGAAGGCGTTGTTGGCATTAACAAGTGTGGTGAAACGCGTGGCGTGACAGTTGATACTTACCAGCATGAATTCAATTGGAATGTTCAATACAAAGACGTATTAAGCAGCGCGACAGAAACCATTTCTTCTCGCTACCATACATTCAATCTACCGCCACGCAGTGCGCGTATGTTTAAGCTTTAATGTTTGCTCAACAAAGTGAAACATAACGGGTAGAAAGAAAGCATAAGCCGCAGCATTTGCTGCGGCTTATTGTTGTGTAAACGAGTCGTTTGCAACTGGCGCGTTTTTACGAGCCAAATGTTTAGAAAGGCGAACGACTATTGGCAATGGCGAACTGTTGGTAAAGCCCCGCTACTTCGATTGGGTTGAACTCATCTTTGTAAGTCAACTCACTCAGTCGGTGTGTGATGTTTTGTAGTTCATGCGAACGTTGCTGAGCACGCTGCTGATAGCGTTTGAATGCTTGCTCTGTACCTTCAAAATTAGAGGCAATGCTTTGTGCCAATACGTAAGCGTTCTCAATACCCAAGCTGAACCCGATACCCATGGTCGGCAGCACAGCGCAACAAGAATCTCCCAGTAGAACAGCATTGCCGCGATACCAAGTATCAAATGGGGCGACATCGGTGAGTGGAGAAGGTAAGATCTTCGATTCAGGTGTATCTCGAATCATATCCAGTAGATAGCTAGGATAGTGAGAGAACTGCTCTAACACGGTTTGTTTAGAAAGCGTTTCACCCTCTTGAACGACACACGCGGCAAACCAGTATTTACCTTGGGTTTCTCGATCGTAGGTGTAGGTTACGATTCGAGATTTATCACCCGCAAAAACATAACACTCATCATCGCTGATTTCTGATGCTTTGAAATCAATCTCACCACGACAGCAATAGACGTTCGGTTGTCTTAGTGACACATCAGGCGCGACAAACTTTCTCACTTGAGAGAACACGCCGTCGGCACCCACAATAATATCCGCATCAATGGGTTCGTCATTGATCAGAATCTGCGGCTCATCGTCGTTTTGAACAACAGTGCAGGTTTGGTTAGTGACGATGCAGTCATCTCCTAGCTCATTTAATAGCAGTTGGTATAAACGGCTGCGGTGAAATAAACCAATTGGCGCGTTAGCTTTACTCGGAGAGTCACTCATATTAAGTGTGTTGATGGGCAACCCTGTCGCCGTTAATGTCGAGATGGTATCGACTTGGTTACACGTAGCTTTGACTTTATCGACACCAACCAGTGCCGCAAGTACTTGCATGCCTTCTGGCCACATAATGATGCCAGTACCGTCAGCACGTGGTTGTGCTGCTTTTTCGTATATTCGAGCTTTAATACCAAATTTACGCAGTGATAATGCAAGTGCCAAACCATTCAGCCCCGCACCAATAATTGCGACTTTTAGACGTTGTTGTTCCATGACTTTCTCCTAAGAATAAGATACCAATATCTGTGTACTGGTTCATAGGGCGTAAGATAGGTCATTCGAATCGATAAATAAACGTTATAAATTATAAGGTTAATGCGATTTTTAAAACTGAGGCACCGATCCCCTAATAATCTTGGATAACACCAAACCAATGGTTCTGATGGGATAGTGATTTAAGCAACTCGATCTCTTTTACTGTCTCTTCCCTAAGCCATTCAATAAGGTCATTGATGATAGGCGTGTGAGTACGTTGGTGCATGAAGTAAGTCCAAGCACTGTGTTGGATTTTTGCATTCTTAGGGCAGTATAAGAAGCCTCGCTGGAGATCTTGTTGTACTAACAATAGATCCGTGACCGTAACCCCTTCTCCGGATAAACAGGCACTGAGTGCCATATCTAAAGACAAGAAACTGGTATTTCTGACGGGTTTCTTTGGTGGGAATTCAACATCGGCCAACCACACTTTCCAGTCGTGATGATCTAAGGTTGGGTGGAGTCTTGGTAAAGTTAAGATCGAATCGAGGTCGGTGTCTTTATTCGTTAAGTTGGTCGAATTAGTTAAGCTAGTCGAGCAGACCGGTGCCATAAACTCTTCACGCAAGAAGGTGATGTCAGGTGCCTTGTCATAGCGTTTTTTGAAACGCGTGTGGAAGATCAGTAGATCATACTCACTACTATTAATCGATTCGTCTTCCTCAATCACAGGAACTATGACGATCTCATGATCTTGATAACGCTCGTTTAATTCCCTGACTTTAGAGATCAATACTCGCGTCGCGAAACTTAAGGTCGCTTTGATCACGATACGTTTCTGCTTCGGCTCACTCCAAGAGGCAATGATAGCTTCGATATTGGCGTAGCTTTCTCGCAAAGCGACATACAAATCATGACCTTGTACCGTTAATTCAATAGCTCGATGCTTGCGAATAACCAGTGATGCGTTTAACTCATCTTCAAGCTGTTTGATCTGTCGACTGATCGCACTTTGTGTCACATGCAGCTCTTCGGCAGCCAGAGTAAAGCTCATCAGCCTTGCAGCAGCTTCAAAGGCTTTTAAGCCATTATGTGAGGGTGGCAAGCTAGGATATGGGGTCATAATTCGTTCGCATGAGTTTATGGAATGTTAGAGTCGCAAATTTATCAATTGAACGCCAGCCTCATCGATCGTATTTTGGGCGAAATTAACTGAGGCGCTCATGAAAAAAATACTCACTCTTGCATTCCCTTTGATCATTTCACAGCTGATCTCTATGGCTTTAGTCCTTACTGATGTTTGGATGATGTCGCGTATCAGTGTGTCAGCCCTTGCGGCTGGTGGCTTAGGCGCCTCTATCTACTTTTTTATCTTCATTATTGCGAGCAGCACTGTAGGTTGTGTCGCGAACTTG
>NZ_CAWPOA010000058.1:593882-611555 GCF_963889365.1 Vibrio sp. OPT20
ATTGCGATCGCTTATGGTCAGCGCGTCGCTCGCCCAGAGTTTGGTAATACTCAAATTAGATTGGCGGTGAAAGGCGCAACCATGTTGGCATTCGTGCTCAGCGTGACTTTAATGGCCAGCTTCTGGTTTGCTCCGTTGGTGTTAGAAGCCGCAAAACAGCCGCCAGAAGTGATCACTTTAGCCATGGAATATGTCCATGCTTTGAAGTGGGTGATGTTGCCTTCGCTTATCTTGTTGGTACTTCGTGGCTTAACCAGTGCGTTTGGCAACGTGCGATCCATTCTTGTGATGTCGATTATCACCGTAATTCTGAATGTGCCCGTGAGCTACTTTCTCACCTTCCAGTTAGACATGGGCTTAACAGGTTTGGGGCTTGGTACGGCTATCGCGGCATTTATCGTGATGGTTGGATATACGGTTTGGGTATTTAAGCGTGACGAGTTTAAGCAATTTGCCCCTTGGTTAAACACAGAAGAGTACTCAATCAAGTTGATGAACCCATTGTTGTTGATGGGTCTACCTATCGGCTTGGCAGCTTTACTTGAGCATGGCTTGATTTACGGTGGCACCTTAATGGCGGGCACGATCAGTATTGCTTCGCTAGCTCTGCACCAAATCCTGCTGCAATGCTTAAGCTTTACTTGGAACTTCAATTTCGGCTTCTCACAAGCTGCGGCGATTTTGGTTGGTCGTGATTTTGGCGCGGGTAACTACGAAGGAATAAAAAGAACTTCAATTCAAAGCTTTATATTGGTGTCTGTGTTGAGTGTGGCGTTGTCGGCTGTGTTTATCATATGGCCTGAGATGATCGCCTCTATCTTCAAGTTAGACGATGGTACGGGTGCGATGACCTCATTGTTGGCTTCTGTTATCTGGGTCGTTGCTTTGTGCTTTATTGTTGATGCTTGGCAGCTACTGGCGATTAACCTGCTAAGAGGCATGAAGATTGTCTCTATGCCAACCGTGATGACTGCCATCGGTTACTGGGTATTTGGCCTACCTGCAGCTTGGTATTTGATGCCAAAATTTGAATTGGCAGGGATTTGGGGCGGAATCGGCGTGGGTTTAGGCGTGACAGGTATTCTATTGCTGATTCATTTAATGGTTGTGCTTAACAAGAGCAGTAAGACGTCAGATTTAGATTGTTCTGCTTACTCTTAAGCTCAATTGAAATGCAAAAAAGCCACAGCAATGTCTGTGGCTTTAGTTTATCTCAGTTGATTCTCGGGGGAGTGAATCAATATCAGGATTGAGGACAGCTAGTTTCTACTCGACTACTTTCCACCAGAGAGCGCAGACTTCATCATGGTTTTGAACTGCTCTTTCTGCTCTTCAGTTAACACATTATAAATGTTGTTTTTAAGACGCATCTCTTGCATCACCATCGACTTCTCGGTTGCTTGAACGGTGTCGATGATCTTTCCCATCTCGGCTTCATTGAAATCAGGTTGAGTCACAAGGCTGATCTGTTTCTTCTTGAGCTCGATCGCGCTATCCATGTCAATCTGTGTTCTATCAGATTGGTAGCCTTCAACAAGGGAGATGACTTCCGCGTGCTGCTCTTCGGTAAGATTCAAAGAAGCAATAACCATTTGCAGTGGGCTCACTGCGGGTTGTGGCGGTTGTTGTGGTGATGAAGCACTCACAAACGGAGCGGTAACGAGTAGAGCTGAAGCAGTTAATACACAAAGCGACTTTTTCAGTGATTTCATTGAATTTCTCCTGTTAGTGGAAACATGAGTATAGATGGCGAAGCTGAACTCGATATGAACACGCTGTTCAGTTAAGTGTGCTCAGCGATTTACGTTCACTTAAATTCGTTCAGATAAGTACTTTCAAGTAAGTAGAGAGTGGGTTAGACCTTGGTCTTACAGAAACCTACGGCAAAGGTGACTAGAATGATTTGAGTTGCTCACCGTTTTATCAAGGAATACACAAATGGAAGTTGGATTGTTCTGGGCTGAAAAAGGAATGTTAGTGCTTGGCGCACTGTTTGTTTTGACGAGCATGATGCAGTACGGAAGACGCAGTAGCGATTGGAAGGGCGTGATTACGATGTTTTATAAGCGTATCCCAATGAGTATCGCGGAATACAAATGGTATCGTTTGGGTATCGCTTTATTGGTGTTTGCTGTGGTTATACGTTTCGCATTACTGATCCTATGGCCTTCATATCAGTTCTAGCTATTCACATTACGTCTCTTATCATGGCTACATAAAGCCGATAAATGAATGAGCAAACCGAGCCTTAATAAACTCACTTATTAAGGCTACCATTTCATAAACTAGCTCTATTGTTCTATCAAAAAGTGCTATTACTCTATAATGATGAACGGTTATTACCTTTGTAGCATATTGTTTTTCATGAAGAATAATGCCAGATAATAGCTCACCTGCTTGTTCCATCATTCTTACTAATAATCTACACATAAATTCATTCACCCCGTACCTGATACTATAATGTTCTGTTACACTCGTCCGAATTAGCTTTAATTTGTCGGTGGTGCATTTATGTCGTTCCCAGTTCTTATATGTGATGATTCTGCGTTAGCAAGGAAGCAGATGGCTCGATCACTGCCTAGTTCTCTAAATGCAGATATAACTTTTGCTGTTCATGGGCTTAATGCACTTGAAGAGTTAGCTCAAAACCAATTTAAATTGATGTTCCTCGACCTCACCATGCCGGAATTAGACGGCTATGGCACATTGGAAGAGATGCAACGTTTGGGTGATACCACGCCTGTTGTCGTTGTTTCGGGTGACATACAACCAAAAGCACAACAGAAGGTGTTGGATCTCGGCGCCAAAGCGTTTTTACAAAAGCCGATCGATAAAGAAGCGCTAAAAGCTATTTTACGTGAGCATGTTGATCCGCCAAAACAGCCTCAGATCATTACTCCAACCGCCTTAGAACTGCCAATACTTCGCAGACGCGATATCTATATGGAAGTCGCGAACGTTGCGATAGGCCGTGCCGCTGATGCACTGGCTCGTCACTTTAATGTGTTTGTTCATTTACCGCTGCCGAACGTCAACATCTTCGAAGTGAGTGAATTGCACATGGCACTTCGTGACCTAGCCGACAACGACCAAGTGTCGGGTGTTTGCCAAGGCTTTAGTGGAGAAGGGATTGCAGGCGAAGCATTAGTCTTGTTGAGTGATTCCAGTGTGAGCGATCTTAAGAAGCTCATGAAGGTACCAACTGAAAGCGAGCAGCTAGAAGAGTTAGAGCTACTGATGGATGTGTCGAACATCTTAGTCGGTTCATTCTTGAATGGGTTAGGGGAGCAGTCAGAAGTTCGTTTCTTCCAGAGCTCTCCTGTGTTGCTAGGTCAACACATCTCGATTGATTCTGTGATTGAAAATACCAGCGGCTCGTTCAAAAAGACCATGACCTTTGAAGTTAGCTACAACATTGATGGCACTTCTATACGTTGTGACCTTCTGTTTATGTTCGTTGATGAGTCTCTGCCTCTTCTAGACAACAAATTGGCCTACCTAATGGAGGAGTTTTAATATGCTGAATCTTCCTGCTGAATTTGAACAGTTCCACTGGATGGTCGACATGGTTCAAAACGTCGATATGGGGCTGGTGGTCATTAATCGTGACTTTCAGGTACAAGTTTGGAATGGCTTTATGACGCACCATAGCGGTAAGCAATCGCATGATGCGATCGGTAAGTCGATCTTTGAACTGTTCCCTGAGATCCCAGAAGAGTGGTTTAGGCTGAAAACCAAGCCAGTATATGACCTAGGCTGTCGCAGTTTCATTACATGGCAACAAAGGCCTTATCTGTTTAAGTGCCGCAATGTTCGCCCTGTAACTCAACAAGCCGATTTCATGTATCAGAACGTGACGCTGAACCCGATGCGCTCACCAACAGGACAAGTCAGCTCATTGTTCTTGTCTATTCAAGATGCGACTGCAGAAGCGTTAGTCTCTCAAAAGAACTAACACTGCTCTATTCACTAAACAGCACTTTTCTATGTGCGTATTAGCATCGGTCTGATCAGCGAATAAAAATGGCTAAGGTTAACCACCTTAGCCATTTTTTTGCTTTCTATTCTTCAAATCTTATCTTTTCTCCAGTTTTTCACGTCAACCAATCCTCTTTTTCTGAGCGCTTTGCAGAGTCTTACAGGTTAAATGAACGAAAGGGCAGCCACGAAACGTGCTTTTGGAACGGTAATGCTATGGGTGAATAGAGAATGGATTTATAAAGTCCAAGCTTGAAAGATTCATTTAATGGAGTGCGAGGGCTCGACTCTCAAACCCAAGTGAATCTAGGTTTCTAGATTGAGTCGTGATCACTCTACTTTTCCAATTGACCGCAAAACAGAAACGTCACGAGATTGCCCTATTTGGTCAAAAACAGATAAAAATTAGAAAAAAATCGAATTTATTTAAGAAAAAAGGCATTTTTTTGTTGGAGAAAAGTGTGGTTTTTATGTAATTTCGAGGAACTTTCTTCACATATTTGCATTATGAGGGCGATATTACGTGAAATATGAAGGAAAACGATTGCGCAATAAACCAACAGCGTTTGCGCGAATGGTTCGCTAAGTTATTAATTAATAAGAATTTAGTTGGGAAGTGTAACTGAGAGAGTTTTAGCGGATATGGAATCTTTGAGAGGATAGCATAAAAAAAAGTGAAATATCAGACTTGCTGTTACTAAATCACGACCTATAATGCTGAAAACCGGAGCGTCTGCCAACGCTCCGGTTTTTTTGTGTCCGAAGAAAAGTAAACCCGTCTGCCAACGGTTTTACTACGCATTTCGCGAGAGACACATAATTTTATGAATCAAGGAAAACACCATGCGTATCGAACAAGAACTTAAGTTAGGTTTCAAAGATGTACTCTTCCGCCCGAAGCGTTCTACCCTTAAAAGCCGTTCTCAAGTTGAATTAACCCGCGATTTTACATTCAAGCATAGCGGTCGTCAATGGTCTGGTACTCCAGTAATTGCAGCTAACATGGATTCGGTAGCAAGCTTTGAAATGGCAGCTGCTCTAGCAGAGCACGGTGTTATGACTGCAGTACACAAGCACTACACAGTAGAGCAGTGGGCTGAGTTTGCTAAAACAGCAGACAAGAAAACTCTGAACAACGTATTTGTGTCAACGGGTACATCTGAAGCTGAGTTCGAGAAAGTTAAGAAGATCATGGCTCTTAGCGAAGAGTTTGTATTTATCTGTATTGACATCGCTAACGGTTACTCAGAGCACCTTGTTGAGTTCGTACAGAAAGTACGTGCTGAATTCCCGACTAAAGTTATCTCTGCGGGTAACGTTGTAACGGGTGACATGGTTGAAGAGCTAATCCTAGCTGGCGCAGACATTGTTAAGGTTGGTATCGGCCCTGGTTCTGTTTGTACTACACGTGTTAAAACAGGCGTAGGTTATCCTCAACTTTCTGCAATCATCGAGTGTGGCGACGCAGCACACGGCCTTGGCGGCATGATCATCGGTGACGGTGGTTGTTCATGTGCGGGTGACGTATCTAAAGCGTTCGGCGGCGGTGCTGACTTCGTAATGCTAGGCGGCATGCTAGCAGGTCACTCTGAGTCAGGCGGTGAAGTTGTAGAGCAAGACGGTAAGCAATACATGAAGTTCTACGGCATGTCTTCACAGTCGGCTATGGACAAGCACTCAGGTGGTGTTGCTAAGTACCGTGCTGCGGAAGGTAAAACTGTTTTACTTCCATACCGTGGTTCTGTTCACAACACAATTTCTGACATCCTTGGTGGTGTACGTTCAACTTGTACATACGTAGGCGCAGCAAAGCTTAAAGAGCTAACCAAGCGTACGACTTTCATCCGTGTACAAGAGCAAGAGAACAACGTATTCGGTAAAGAGTAATCTGAACGAGTTCGAATAGTTTGAAAATCAAGAGCCGCTTTTTAGCGGCTCTTTTTGTTTGGCGATTAAACCAAATCACTTACTAGCGTTTTTGTTTTTGGTTCCTTCTAATTCGCGATGAACCTTAAAAAAGCCCACCTATTGCGAAGTGGGCTTTTTATCATTTAAGCGCTATTTTTTGGTTCTGCGCGCTTTTAGCGCAGCAAAGTAAGCCTTTAGCTTCTCGAAATCATCTGCAACTTCCGCAAAGTCAGGGACGCCTTCATTCAGCTCAGGCGCTTGATCATGTCCATACATAAAAGTACTGCACTTCGACATGCCTTCCTCGATGGCAGCATAGTCTTCTGGGGTGATGCCTCCCTTTTCGACAACATCCTTGAGGCTTTGTGTTTTCACACTTCGACTAAACCTTTCAACGACTTTCTTGAATAGCCATTCTTCTACTAGTCTTTCCCATGTTTCACGCATTTTGTTATACGTTAACTTGGCCATAGCTTCGTAGCCGTCAACATCTCCGGCATCTTCAAGCTGCTTCAAAGGAACCATTATTTTGTTTAGATCTTTGACTCGATCGCCTGTTGATTTAACATCCCACGGCGGCTCAGATGTAGGAAACCCAGCAAGCTTCCCACGTTTAACAATTGAAATAGCCGAGTACTTCGAATTGGCCTTTTTAGTAGCCTCTCCGAGCATGACTAAAAATGACATGTCATGGGTAAATACAATGACCTGACGGCTTTGTGCTTCCTCTGCTACGCGGGCAGCAAACTTTCTTCGCCACTTATGATCGAGAGAGTTAATTGGGTCATCAAAAACAATCGCTGATTTTCGGTCATCAACAATAAGTTCAGCCATGAACCCAGCCAGAGCAACGCACTTTTGCTCGCCTTCACTGGCGATGTCAGAAATGTTGTTTCGCTTGCCTGTCATACTTAACTTCAACATTTGCTTGCCGCGAGAGCCGCGAGTTTCAGTGCCTACATCGAAGTTTCTAAACTCAAGTTTCTTCAACTCAGCCTCAAACACTTTGCTAAGTTCGCCAATAGCACCCATTTTGGCAATGTTACTTGTTTGAGTGGTTATGATTGTTGATAAGCAAGATTGAGTGACAGCGTTATATAAACCAATCATCCTCAGGCGCTCGATCTCGTGGAGAATGTTTTGCTTAGATAATGTAAACAGCTTTCTGTCATCAAGTTCGTTAATAGCCTGTGACGCAGTAGCGATCTGCTTAGTTAACCCTTCATTAGTTTTAACGGCATCTTCTTTGGTCTTTAAAGAGACAATTTGTCCGTTGATCCAATCTAGCGCTTTGTAATCAATTGGAACAATAGAGAAGTCCGGCACCTGTTTAGTAAGATTCGAACAGAGAATCTTGAACGATTCTTCCAGTGCGATAAAACTCTTACTGATTTCTGGATTAAATTCAGCCACCTTGCCTAGAATGAACTCATAAGGTTTTAGGTCGAATGACAGTAGCCTTAGAGCCGCAATTGAACTATCAAATTTAACTTTGGCCTTGCTGGCTTCCATCTGAGTTTTATCTTGTAGATAGTCGTTAAATAGCTTTAGTTTTTCTGCAGATGCTTCCGAGACAGGTTGCAAGCAAGTAGGGCAGGCTTCGCCCGCTGCTGCTGGGAATGATAATGCAGCATTATGCTTTAGTACGAATGTCTGAACGTGATTCCACATCTCTCTCCACTCAGGTGAACAAATGCCTGATAATTCGTGACCTTCAATTGCCTGCTTACGAGCTATCTCTGCTGCTGCTTGTTTGGTTTGATAGTCATCGTAATTGAGTTTTATCGTCTCAAACTGCTTTTCATCGAGTTTGGATCTTAGTTGATTAAAGTAAGCACTAAGAGGGGTTAGCTCTTTTCGACTGTCACTAAACCCTTTTCTAAGCTGCTCAGGTGTACTGGTCTGCAGCTTAACAAGCTCTGATTTTAATGCTGAGATTGATTCATCTTCTTCTTTGCTCAGACAGATGGCATCAACGGCCTCTGGTTTTGTTGCGCCAGACAAAGCAGATACAAACGCAGCTGTCCTACCTCCAGGTGTACATTGAGGTAACGGAGTGGCAACGTTATATGGTCTTTTCTCCGACTCGTTTGCGGCTCTTACATAATCACAAGCCATCATTAGCTGAGATAATAATTTCATTCCCGCAGGCTTGTAATCAATCGAGTCCTCGTCAGAGATGTAATGCGCCGACGAAGTGTTGTCAAAAATTCGAATTGATTTTAAATCTTCATGTGAGCTTCCGGAGAGAAGCCATGGGATGTCGTGTTTGTCCTCACCGATCAAAAGAGAAATGTCCGCAGCAGGCTCACCGGCTTGTGCGTCGTAGATATTCGAGAGGATTTTTGGAGTACTACCGCGAGTAAGACAAGCGTTCTTTAAAATCTTTGCATAGCTAGATTTACCCGAACCATTATCGCCATAAACAGCGGTCAGTCCTTCGCTTTCAAATGCAATAGATTTGTTTGGGGCAAGCGCTGAAACATTAGCAACGTTGCTAATGCATGCCAATTTTACTGGATGCTTTTCTTCGCCAAAGCCTGCTAGATCTAGCAAAGCTATGCTGGCCGCATAAGCACCGCTTTGTGGTTGCAAACCTGCTTCTTCTTTAGAAAGAGCAAACAGTAATTGCAGATCACCGTCATCAAGTTCGCCTTTATTTGCTGCCAATCTGAGAGCGTGACGCCACCAGAGATTCTTCTTTAGCTTGTTAGCCCAGCTAACAACGCTTTCTATCGACATATTATTCTCCAAACAGGTTATGTTTCGGGAATATATACGCCTATTTTCATTATAGTAAATTGGTTGCAATCACCTTTAAGACAATTGGACACGAGGAATAGTCAGCCAGTGCGATATGGATCCCATGCTTTTGATGTGGGCATTGCGATTTGCTCTAATTGATACCCCATTTTGATATTGTTATAGGTCTTGAGTGGTTAGGTGATAATTAATTACTAGACCGAAGCCACTTATTTCAAAAAAGCCCTCATTGCAACGCTATGAGGGCTTAAATCAAATTCCAATAATCAAACCGAAGTTTAATTCACAGCGTAGTGTTTTCTAGCTGCATCAAGGATCTTGTTGGCTTCCACGTCGTCGCCCCAACCTTGTAGTTCCATACCACCGCTTGGGCCTTTGTAGTTTTCAAACCATAGACCAACGATGTCTTGGACGCCCGGGTAGGTAGCGTTTAGCTCGTTTAGCGAAGCAATATCTTTAAATGGTGAATCGTTAGTGAGAACAGCAACGAGTTTGTCGTCTTGCTCGCCATCATCTAGCATTTTCATCACACCGATCAGACGTACAGGAACAACTTCACCACGTGGTACAGACTGACCAAGAACAATCACATCTAACGGGTCGCCATCGCCACCCAACTCTTTTGGTAGTGCAGTACGTGGGATAGAGCCGTAGTTACCTGGGTACCCAAGGTAATTAACTACGCGTGGTGCGCCTTTTTTGTGTTCCCAGATAACTTGCTTGTCATTGTCTTTGCTTAGTTCCCACTTAGCGGAAGTACCTGTTGGGATCTCTACAATTGCATTGACAATGCCATCAGCAGAAGCTGCTGGGTAATCATTAAAGCTTGAGTTTGCTTCAAGGGTAAATTGGTCTAATTGCTTTAGTGCAGGAGATGATGCCGCTGCTAAGTCATAGCTTAAACCATTGGCGGTAGATGTTGTTTTGTAACGCAGCATATAGTCAATTTTACCGCGTTCTTTGAACAGTTTATCGAAGCCTTTTTGGTTATATGCGCTAAACTGCCCCATCTGCTTAACGGAAAGCTCTGAGCCACCAACGTTGTTGGTATCCATAGATAGGATATGGTTGCTGACCGCATTGACTGCCTTTGCGTAACCTTCGGTAGAATTTAGATCAAAGTCTGAAGTATCAATCGCTTTATGTACCTCTTTAGACCAGTAGAATTCTAAGAACGGGACTGGCTGATTTGGCTTGTTCCAGCCCACATCACGAGAAAAGTACATCAGTGAGCGATATTGATCGTTAGCAAAGTTGGTTAGCCCAAGAGAGGTTGGAAGTTGTTGATAGCTAATCGCTTCGCCTTTGTTATCAAACAGCCATGTATTACCGTCTTTTACCATTTGGTTCCAGAACGCATCCATGTTTTTGAGGTTGCGATAATCTTTATCAACCACCACATTCACATTGAATGATGCGCCACCTTGCGACATACGGTAGAACACATTGAACGTATGGTGACCATCAGTTAGGTAGTATTCATCGTTGGGTGCTATAACCACTGTCTTCATGTCTTGCTTACGTGCACCTGTTTCCATTTCACAGGTGAAAGTCGAAGGAATATTCGGGTGTGCTTGGTCTTTGATACTCGCTATGCCTTTTTGGCCATTGGCTTCACAGATTTCATCGAACATCTTTTCTTGGTCAAATTGGTAACGACCCAGCTTGTACATAATTTGATCATAACCCACAGATGGTTGAGTTGGTTTTAACTCATGGAGACCAAGCTTAATAACATCGCCTTCAGAGATATTGCTTGCGTGAGCGGGCAAAGCGAAGATAGCCAGAGCGCCAATCGTGGCAAAAATCCCAGTCTTTTTCATAAGTCCTTCTATATATGGAATAAAAATTATGCGCTAAATTAATATGCAATGATGACATCAATATTTCACTTTGATAAATAAGATGTTGCAGTCGTTCTGTCGTGCGTGACTGATTTCGGCCTACCGACTAAAGGCTTTGCTATACCTCAGGTAATCCGTTAAGTGCTAATTTAGTAAGACCTATAAGACAGTTTTGTCCAGAAATGTGTTTTGGATAAGTAGATTATAAAATCATGACGTTTCAATATGATTTGAACATAAAGAGCCGCTGTTTAGCGGCTCTTTATGTTTGAGTTCTAGCTATCACTCAGTAGAGCGTTAACTTTCAAATTTTCTACTTCGCATAATTCGAAGGAAACAGTGCTCGTTTCGCTTCTTCATCACGTTCGGTTTTAAATTCAACGTCTTTACCGGTTTCGCGGGCACGCAATGCAGCAGGGCGGGTGTTGATTGCGTTAAACCAACGCTTCAAATTCGGGTAAGGTTCTAGGCCTTCTTCACCAAGCACGACAGGTGCTTTATCAATCCAACCCCATGCCGCGACATCGACAATGGTGTACTCATTTCCGACGATAAATTCACGACCTTCCATATGCTTCTCTAACACTTCGTAATGACGTTGTGCTTCACGTAGATAACGATTTACCGCGTAATCTAGGCCTGCTGGCGCGGCATGGCGAAAGTGTACCGATTGACCTGAATAAGGACCAAGACCGCTCGCGATAAACATAATCCAAGAGAGCAGTTCAGCTCTGTCTTCTGGCTGACCAGCTAGCTTGCCTGTTTTCTCAGATAGGTAGAGCAAGATAGCGTTAGAGTCGAATACACGTTGTCCTTCGTCTTCAATCGCAGGCGTTTTGCCATTTGGATTGATTAAACGATATTCCGGTGAATGCTGCTCACCCTTTAAGGTATCGACAGGAACAAGTTCAAAATCTAGGCCTGTCTCTTCCAAAAACAGAGCGATCTTCATTGGGTTTGGTGTTTGGTGAAAATAGAACTTAAGCATGGGGTAACTCCTTGTATTGGTCATTTATTAAAGCACCACTTGAACGATCGTTCAATGATTGATTTTTGAATTTTCTGTGAATTGACTGATTTGATATCACACTCTGTGCTTTTTGAACTTGGTTGAGCAAACGTGAATGAGCGTCGACTTGTAGAGAGATAGCGTTTTAAGTTGCTGAAATAATGAACATAAAATGCACATTTAGGTTTGATGTTGAGCTTCGAAACTTAGGGGTTTAGATGGAATAGGCAGGTGGGATGCGAAGTTAAATATTCCCAAGTAATCAAGGGAGTTCCTCATAACTCGAAGCTATCTGGATATTTGAGCCTACTCTGGCGCATAAAATCGTGATCTGCAGCCACATCTTATGCAACAAATGAATATTAACCTCGGAGATTCTGGCGTGGTTCACAGTTTTTTAATCTTAGGGACTTACATTGGGGAGCAAATCTGATGTGAACACTTAACGACACAGGATCTTTCCATGAAAAAGAACATTATCGCCCTCGCTCTTGGTGGCATGCTCGCTTTTGGCGCAACACCTTACTCTTTTGCTGCTAACGATGGCGCAGTGCAGGCTTCTGCAGATTACGCGCAGTTGGTGACTAAGCGACAAGTTGTCGACCAACTACTTCTTGATGCGTTGCAGGCGTTTAAGTCTCCGGCAAGAATTTCACACGCGGGCTTCACAGCTAAAATGCCAAGCAACATGGAAATTGTGACCAACCGATTGTTAGAAGCGTACCAGTTAGAACCTTACCGTACCGATTTGCTGATCTCGGCTGCGAACGCTCAGATCTACAACAAGAATGCAGAGCGCGCTATTGAATTGTTTGAGCAAGCGTTGACGGTTGCGCCAGACGATGTCGACCTTCATGCGTATCTAGCGGTTTGGCAGAGATTTGAAGGCAATGACGGTGAATCCAACAAGCACATGGAGAAACTGGAAAGCCTGAACAAAGGTAAAGCAGAAGACATCAAACGTATTTTTGCAACGGTTGACCGCGTGTTAGAAACACCTCTTAAAGAGTCTGCAGATAAGGGACTATTGAGCGACCACGGTGCCATCGTCACTTTGGGCTACGCGCTTAACCCTGATGGCTCTATGCATGAAATCTTGATTGAACGTCTTGAAACCACATTAGCAATGTCGAAAGCTAACCCAGACGCGATGATCGTGTTAACCGGCGGCGTGCCGAAGAACCATAAGACTGAAGGCAAGTTAATGGCGGATTGGCTTATCTCAAAAGGGGTAAGCAAAGAACGTATCATTGAAGAGAACTACGCGACCAGCACGGTAGGAAATGCCTTATTCAGTAGCTACGCGCTTGCTCGTCATGATATTAAGCACGCGACCATTATTAGTTCGGCGAGCCACGTTCGTCGTGGTCAAACTCTGTTTGAAATTGCGAGCTGGCAAACGGGCCCTCAGGGCATTACCTTCGATACGGTTTCTTACCCAGACAAGCCGCTAGAAGATCTTAAGAAAGCGAGCAGTGGTGAGCTTCTAGGCATCTACCGTGACGCTCTTAGAACGTATGGTATGTGGAGCTACCGCTCTTACCCATTAGAGTCTCGCTAAGCCCAAGCATTATTTGCGTTTGGGAAAAGTGCGGTTCGCGTTAAACCAAAGCGTCACTTGTTAGTACAATCGAGCACAGCTAGATGGTATGCTGTGCTCCTACTTAATTTAGTGTTTCAAAGGCAAAAAAATGAACCCGATTTTAGCAATGTTGAAAGAGAACAATATTAGCGACGAGCAGATCAGCGAGATATTCAAGACGTTGACCGAGAACCCTCTTGCAGCAATGGCGACAATCAGCCAACTTGGTTTACCTCAAGACAAACTTCAAATGCTGATGGGCCAGGTAATGCAAAACCCTGCGCTAATCAAAGAAGCAGTTGAAGAGCTTGGCCTAGATTTTTCTAAGGTTGAAGCCGCTAAAGAGCAACTTCAAAAATAAGTGAATTTGAATGAGCTAATATCGAATTAGCTTAATCCACATTCAATAAAAAGGTCGTTTAAGTTCAGCAACAGGTTGTCTTAACGGCCTTTTTTGATCTTGGTGGCGATTTTTGACTTTGATTTGAGTGCTCTCAATCATCCTCTCCGACCCTATACATACCGACCATTCCAACACAATTGACAGCAACCTTGCCAAATACGTGCGACTACTGACAATTTACTTACTAGACTTAATTAACCTATGTGCGACCTGATATGTGCACCTTGATGAACAGAGTTTTTGGATGAAGAAATCCCTAAATAATAGGGCTAACCGATTTTGGCCATAAGCGCGGTTTATCTATGAGTCACATTAAGGAAAAGAATAAGAGGGCAACAAACTAAGCCCTTTATTGAGCAGTGATTTATAGGAAATGAGTTATGAAGTATTTAAAGGAAACCGCTTTAGCGAGCCTTGTGCTGGCTGGGCTTGTTGGTTGTGGCGGTGATTCAGGTTCATCAAGCAGCACGACACCCATTACCTTGAGCGTGAGTGATGCGCCCATTGATGATGTTAAAGACGTCACCGTGACATTCAGTAAGGTCGCTTTGCTTCCTCAAGAGGGAGGTTCGCCACTGATTTATGATGTGTATAAAACGGACGAAAACGGCGACTACGTTGATGAAAATGGCGATCCATTGCCAGATGGTGAGGATCCGATTCCATTAAGTGTGAATTTGTTGGATTACCAAGGTAGCGAGGCGCTTCCTTTGATTGAAAATGAGGTCATTCCGGTAGGCAGTTATAAGTTGTGTGTGTTCGCAAATGACGGCGATCATCCAACAGATCCATCTTACGTGATAGAAAACGATGATATGACTCGTGAGCTAACGGTGAAAGGTGAAGGCGCGTGCCCGCAAGGCGTGGGTAAAGAAGACAACGCTGGCGTACTTTACTTTAATAACTCATTTAATGTGAACCAACAAAGTAACGACTTTGTTGTTGAGTTCGATCTTCGACGTGGCCTAAAGAACAGTTCGACTTTCCCTGATTACACTATTCAAAGAACGTCTGTAAGCCTTATCAATACGGTTGAGACAGGAAACATTGAAGGCACTGTTGCTCTTTCTACCTATGACACTTGTAACGGTGGTGACAATACATTCGTTCAGTCGGTGTACTTGTATGAAGGTAATGTCGACAAAGCTGACATGGCTCCGATTGGCGGCAGTGATGAAGTGAAACCGATCACTTCAGCGTCAGTGACAATGAATCAAGCACAGACTAACTATAAGTTCTCTCTGGGCTTCATTGATCCAGGTACTTACTCATTGGGTTATACCTGTACTGCGCAGTACGACAGTGATGAAGACAATGCTGATCCGGTTGCTGATGGTTTTGAAATCTATGATGTTCAAAATAGTGTTCAGGTAGTGGTTGGTCAGGATAACCAAGTATCGTTTTAAATCTTTAACGTGATTTACCACTCTAATAAATACGGCCTCTCATTTATAGAGGCCGTTTTTGATCATGTCACCTAGTTAAGCATGAATTTGATGGGCATTGAGTGTGACTCTAGGGAAGTGATAATGTAACTTTGTATCTCTTACTCTAACCTAGCGAAATGTACTCTGGCGTTGATTATGAAATCTAGCTTAAGCATTCGATCTTACACCAAGCAATTTAATACCCATGCTCATGATGATCATCACCAATTGGTATTGCCGATCCAAGGCAGTATCAATATCGAGATGGTGGGGTATGTCGGCAAGGTGGCAGTGGGCGAATGTGTGGTGATTCCAGTAACCACAGCGCATGCGTTTAAGGCGGATGAGGCGGCGCGGTTTATTGTCGCGGATATGGCGGAGTTGCCGCAGCACTTGTTGGAGCATGAGCTCTCGGTTTTCACGATAACGCCACCTTTGATGAGCTTCCTGTTGTTTGTAGAGAAGCAGTTGGAATATCAGGTCGATAGCGGTATTGAATCATCAATCTTGGATGTGTTTTCACTGCTGTTAGAGCAACAACAAGTGAGCAAGAGCATCGACCCAAGAATCCGGGCGGTACAAAGGCTGATAGCGGATAACTACACGCAACCGTTATCCATTTCACAGCTTGCAGAAACGGCCTGTTTGAGTCCCACTCAATTTAAAAAACGCTTCAAAGAATGTCTGGGTATCAGTGCGCTTAAATACATCACTCGCTATCGTATGGAGAAAGCTCAGGCCTTGTTAACTCATACCGATTTACCGGTTCAATTGATTGCCGAAAATGTGGGCTATAGTGATGTGTCTGCTTTCAGTCGACGCTTCTCTCAGCACTTTGGGATGTCTCCAAGGGCGTTTCTAGGCTCAATGAAAGACAGTCTTTAGAAACAACAATAGCGTCCTTTCGGCAAACTAACTTTTATCAATCTTCACTATTATCTATTTCAGAACTGAAAATTGGGTAATAGAAATGAATCTTGCCATCAATCGCGTTAACGAATTCCAAACGGGCACTTTAGCCATCTTGTTTGCTTCCATTTTATGGGGCACGACAGGCACCGTCGCAAGCTTTGCGCCTGATCTAAGCCCATTAGCAATTGGTGCTTTTTCTATGGGCGTCGGTGGCTTAATGCAAGCGGGCTTGGCGTATCGAAAAATCCTATTCGCTTTCGACAAGCTTTTGCAGAACAAGAAGCTGTTGGCAGTGAGTGCTTTGGCTTTGGCGGTCTATCCTTTAGCTTTCTATTCTTCAATGAAATTATCAGGTGTGGCGATTGGAACCGTGGTTTCGATTGCGACCGCACCTTTCTTTTCGGCACTGTTAGAGTGTCTGATTAGCAAAAAGAATAATATCAACAAACGTTGGCTCACTAGCTTTGCGATTGGTGTGGTAGGTATTGGGCTATTGGTGTTTTCAGAATCTTCATCGGCGAATGAATCCGGTGAGGATCTAAAGCTATTGGGCATTGGCTTAGGGTTGGTTGCTGGGTTGTGTTACGCCATTTATTCTTGGGCGACCAAAGCATTGATCGACAAAGGGATTAAGTCACAAGCGGCGATGGGCAGTATTTTTGGCCTCGGTGCGATGATGCTGCTGCCAACGCTCTGGTTTACTGGTGAGAACCTGTTTTCCTCGCAAACCAACGTATTAGTCATCAGTTATCTGACGCTAATCCCACAATGCTTGGGCTATGTCGCGTTCAGTTTTGGCTTACGCCATGTCACCGCGAGCAGTGCCAACCTGCTGACTCTGTTTGAACCAGTAGTTGCAGCGGTGCTTGCCGTCTGCGTTGTCGGTGAGCTGATTCCTTTTATAGGTTGGTTAGGTATGTTTCTGATTGTGCTGTGCTTGTTGATACAGTCGAAGCCATCTAAAGGAACGTTATAAGTATTTGTTTTGTTGAGCCTAATTGAAATTTATTCATGCGTAATTCTTATAATTGAATAAAATCAGTATCTCAGTTGTGAGAGTGCTGTTACTATCGCTATCAATAGTCGGGGGGCATATACCTTATTTGGTGTTTGCTGAGATCGTTAGTCGAGACCCGTTGAACCTGATTCAGTTAACACTGGCGTAGGGAACTATAAGCACTCGATCTACGTCTGCACCCATGAAAGCTTTCATGAGCCTATTGCGACTTCTCCTTCGATCGGTGTTCGTTCTCCTACGTCTTGTAAGATAGTAGGAGCGACAATGACACACAGTTCTATTTCAAAAGATTTAACGCCAAAAGCCTCAGCTTCACAGCATTCTGTGGATGGTTCGATTCGCACGAACACTCCGATTGTATTGACGATCGCAGGTTCAGACAGTGGCGGCGGTGCGGGTATCCAAGCTGATATTAAAGCTATGTCTGCTACAGGTAGTTTTGCTTGTTCGGTAATTACCGCGATCACTTCCCAGAACACGCAAGGTGTGTCAGCTATTTTTCCTATTCCACTCGACCATGTCGCTAGCCAGTTAGATGCGGTTTTTACTGATCTCAATATCGTGGCTGTGAAAGTCGGCATGTTGGCTGATTCGCAAATCATCAAAGTCGTTGCTGATAAAATCAAACAGTACCAACCTAAGCACTTAGTGATTGACCCTGTAATGGTCGCGACAAGTGGTGACCTTCTCTTAGAAAACTCTGCTATTACGACGCTAAAGCAAGAACTGATTCCGCTGGCAGACATTATCACCCCTAACTTGCCTGAAGGCGCAGCGTTAACAGGCAAGCCGGTACCTGAAAGCGAAGCTGAAATGCAGGGCATGATTG
>NZ_CAWPOA010000058.1:611609-700907 GCF_963889365.1 Vibrio sp. OPT20
AGATTTACGCGCACTAGGTGCTAAAGCCGTTCTTCTCAAAGGCGGTCATTTAGAAAAGGATGAAAACAGTAACGATCTACTGATTCTCCCAACCACGTCTGCTTTGATTAGTGCTAAGCGTTTCCCGACTAAAAACACCCACGGTACGGGCTGTACGCTTTCTTCTGCTATTGCTTCTTTCTTAGCGCAAGGCTACACGCTGTCAGAGGCTGTTGACCTAGGCAAACAATACATTTCTCGCGCGATTGCTCACGCTGATGAGTTACAAGTCGGTCAAGGTCATGGCCCTGTAAATCACTTCTTTGCTGGACACGGTAATGTCCGTTAATACGGTTGGTGTTCAGCTCAGCAATGCCTCCTTACGTTATAACGACAGTGAGCACGCAACCTTATCTGGGTTGTCGCTTAGCTTAAACGCAGGTAAGTGGACGGTATTACTAGGTCGAAGTGGCTGCGGAAAAACCACGGTATTGCGTTATCTGGCAGGCTTACTGGACGATAAGGTGGAGTGGCAGGGCACATTGGCAACGTCTGATGAATTGCCTTTAACGGATCGCATCGCATACATGGCACAGCAAGATTTGTTACTGCCATGGCTATCGGTCATCGACAATGTTTGCCTGAGTCATCGTTTTCAAAGTCCAGTCTCTGATAAAGCACTGCAAACTAATCAAGCACTAGAGTTGTTAGCTGCGGTTGGTTTGGCTGATCAGGCGTCTACTATGCCGGATCAGTTGTCTGGTGGCATGCGCCAGCGTGTTGCTTTGGCTCGCACCTTAATGCAAGACAAGCCAGTCGTGCTGATGGATGAGCCGTTCTCTGCGCTGGATGCGGTAACAAGACACAAGCTGCAAAGTTTAGCGTGTGAACTGCTAAAAGGTAAAACCGTTGTGTTGATCACCCATGATCCACAAGAAGCGGTGCGCTTGGCGGATAATTTGTATGTGTTGCAAGGCACACCTGCGAATGCTCAGTCTTTATCTGTGCCTCTCACATCAACACCACGAGTGTTAGACGGTGAATGCGCTGAGTTACAACAAGCGATCTTAGACCAGTTGGAGCGTGATTATGAATGATCTAACGCGAAGTGAAGTTGGGGCTCATTCAACTAACACACAGATCACGACTAAGCGCCCGCGTCAGATGAATCCCGTTATGCGTTTGCTGATCAGCAGTGCTGTGATTCTCGGTTTATGGCAAATGGTGGTGGTTATCTTTGAGATGCCTAGCTTCATTCTGCCAGCGCCTGCAGAAGTCTTTTTAAAACTTATTGAACGTTACGATGTGCTACTCAAACACACTTGGGTGACTGCGCAGGAGATCTTACTTGGTCTATTGCTCGGTTTATCCATGGGGCTGTTTTTCGCCCTACAGATGTTGATGTTCGAGCCGCTGAAACGTTGGTTGTTGCCTATCTTGATCGCTAGCCAAGCGATTCCTGTGTTTGCGATTGCTCCAGTATTGATGTTGTGGCTTGGCTATGGCATCGCCTCAAAAGTGGTGATGGCGGCGATCATTATATTCTTCCCTGTGACGACCTGTTGCTACGACGGCCTGCGAAATACTCCGACAGGCTATCTCGATCTTGCCAAAACGATGGGCGCATCGAAATGGCAATTGCTGCGTTATATCCAACTGCCTGCTGCGCTGCCAACATTAGCGTCTGGCATTCGTGTGGCTGTGGTGATTGCCCCAATTGGCGCGGTCGTCGGGGAGTGGGTGGGTTCGAGCGAAGGGCTGGGTTATCTAATGCTACAGGCCAACGCACGAATGATCATTGATGAGATGTTTGCGGCCTTGTTTATCTTGGCGGTGCTGTCTATCTCGCTCTACTTCGTTACAGACAAATTACTCAAAAAAGCTATCCCTTGGGAGAACCAATGATGGCTTGCTCAATAACACTTGTTTAATAAGGCTTCGCTCAACATAAGAATAATATTCAAAAGGAAAGGTTAACCGTGAAAAATACAAAATTGATAGGTGTAGTGGCACTGCTTGCTTCATTGGTTTCAGGTCATGCTCTAGCGGACTCTGAACAAAAGAAACTGACATTGATGTTGGATTGGTTTGTGAACCCGAACCACGGGCCGATTGTGATTGCTAAAGAGCGTGGCTACTTCGCTGACCAAGGCTTAGAGGTTGAAATCCAAGAACCAGCAGACCCAAGCACGCCAGCGAAACTTGTCGCAGCAGGTAAGGTCGATTTAGCGGTAACTTACCAACCAAGTTTAACCATGGATGTAGCGGTAGGTTTACCTCTGGTTCGTGCATCTACTCTTATCGCAACGCCACTGAATACGTTGATGGTTTTGGATAATGGCAAGAACGATTCGTTAGCGGATCTGAAAGGCAAAAAGATCGGTATCGCGATTGCGGGTAACGAAGAAGCGACTATCGGCACCATGCTAGCACAAGAAAATGTTGCGTTTACAGACGTGCAAACCATCAATGTCGGTTGGGCACTTTCATCTTCATTGGCATCAGGCAAGGTAGATGCAATCTGGGGTGGTCTACGTAACTTCGAAACCAACCAGTTAGCCCTTGAAGGCTTTAAAGCAAAAGCGTTCTTCCCAGAAGAGCACGGTGTGCCAGCTTACGATGAGCTGATCTTTGTTGCGAACGCAAAGCAGCACGACGATGAAGCGATCAAAGCGTTCAACAAAGCATTGGAGCAAGCAACAACTTACATCGTGAACCACCCGCAAGAGTCATGGAGTGAGTTTGTTGCGTATTCACCAGATACGTTAAACAACGAACTTAACCAGCGCGCATGGAACGACACACTGACTCGTTTTGCACTTCGCCCTTCAGCAGTTGACCTAAAACGTTACGATAACTATGCGCAGTTCATGTTCGACAAAGGCATCATCAAATCACTACCAAAAGCCGCTGACTACGTGCCGACTTTTGACTAAGGAATCTCATGAAATACCAAGACTTAATCCAAGCCTGTCAACAAGATTGGCAAGACTACACAGAGCACACTTTTGTTAAAACGCTGGCAAACGGCACTCTTGCTCAGCCGTGTTTTCTGCATTATTTGAAACAAGATTTTCTGTTCTTGAAGCAATATGCTCGCGCTTATGCGTTGGCGATTTACAAGGCGAAAACCTTGGCTGATATGCGTCGTGCACTGCCAAGTGTTCATGCTCTGCTAGATTCTGAAATCTCTCACCACGTGACTTACTGTGGTCAGTGGGGTTTAACCGAATCTGACCTAGAAAACGAACCGGAAGATTTCGGTACAGTTGCTTACACGTGCTACGTTCTGGATGCAGGCATGACGGGTGATCTTGTCGATCTTTATGCGGCACTGGCTCCGTGTTCCATTGGTTACGCTGTGATCGGTAAAGCGTTGTTAGAAAGCAGCGATACTGTTTTAGAAGGCAACCCATACGCGAGCTGGCTTCAGCTTTACGGCGGAGAAGAGTTCCAATCTGGCGTGGCAACGGGCGCAGAATACTTCAATCAGCTGCTTGCTGAAATTGATATCAACAGCGAGCGCGGTCAGAACATCGTTCATATCTTCAAAACCGCAACGCGTATGGAAGTGGCTTTCTGGCAGCAAGGGCTGAATGCACTTAATGACTCAACCTCGGCTTAAAAGCGACTTTTACGAATAAGGATTTATCCATGCTAACTGAACAAATCATCCAATCGTTGCGCGCAGTACGAGAGCAAAAGCCATTGGTTGTGAACATCACTAACTACGTCGTGATGAACAACACGGCCAATGCGTTATTAGCGATTGGCGCTTCGCCTATCATGGCGCACTCGCAGCAAGAACTGGCTGAGATGATGTCTTTCTCTGGCGCTTTGGTGATTAACATTGGCACGCTCGACAGTGTTTGGACGCCAAGAATGCGTTTCGCGGTTGAACAAGCGAATGCAAACAGCAAGGTTGTGGTGCTTGACCCTGTAGGTTGTGGCGCAAGCACGCTGCGTACCGAGACTTCTCGAGAAATCGCACGCTTAGCGGATAAGCTAATCATTCGTGGCAACGCGTCTGAGATCATTGCGCTAGCGGGTGAGCAAGCACAGAGCAAAGGCGTTGATGCGCTAGATAGCAGTGATGCTGCATTAGGCGCAGCGCAATGCTTAGTCGCTGAATACGGTGCGAATGTGGTGATTTCTGGTGAGACGGATTACGTTGTCACGAAAGACAGTGTTGTGACGTTAAACAACGGTCATCCAATGATGCCTTATGTGACAGGCATGGGTTGTACCTTAACGGCATTGACGGGCGCTTTCGCTGCAGTCGGTGATGACAGTGGCTTGGCTGCCGCAGCGGTGTTGGGTGTGGTTGGTGAAATCGCAGCTGAGAACTCACGCGGCCCGGGTAGCTTGCAGATGAACTTACTCGATGAGCTGTATCAATTAGATGAAGAGACACTGATTCAACGTTTAAAGATTCAGTAGCCTCAATCTGGCTATAAGTATTTAGCTCACTAAAAAGCCCCCAACACGAATGTGCTGGGGGCTTTCTTATTATATAAACCGTGTTCGCCATATTTTCAATAAACGAGGCTCGAAATAACAGAGACTTAAAGTCAGCTAGGTTCTAAATCGATTTACTTGGCTCTCTAGATGATGAGCAACCTCGGTTAAGTCACTCGCGGCACCAGAAATGCTGCTGACCGACTCTTGGTTGCTTTGTGCGATGGTGTTTGCACCTTGCGCGTTTTCACCCAACGACTTGGTTAAGCAATCTTGTTCGTCAACAGATACTGCGATCTGGCTGTTGGCCTGATTCAAATCTTGGATGTGTTGGTTAATCACATGCAGGTTCTGAGAGGCTTGTTGTGCCTGAGTCGAAGCATCTGAAACCGTGCTGTGACTCTCTTTGATCGACTCTAACGCATCTTTAGCGCCACGCTGTAACGAGGTGATGAGTTCGTCAATCTGGCTCGCAGAATCTTGAGTACGCTTAGCGAGCGTTCTCACTTCATCGGCTACCACGGCAAACCCACGGCCTTGCTCACCAGCACGTGCGGCTTCAATGGCAGCGTTCAATGCCAGTAGGTTGGTTTGTTCAGAAACGCCTTTAATTACTTCAAGAATGGCACCAATGTTCATCGACTCTTTGTGTAGGTCAGTCACTTTTTGGCTGCTGACCTGCATGCTTTCATCGGCGCTGCCAATTTCATGCAGTGTTTTGTCTACTTCTTTGAGTCCCATTGCCACATTCTCGGTTGCTTGGTTAGCAACTTGAGACGCGTGGTTAGCACTTGCAGCAATTTCTGAAGTGCTGGAAGCCAATTGATCAACGGCAGAAGAGATATTGATCATTTCACTGTTCAATTGTGTTGCGTTGGTCGAGCTGTTGTTTGTCACTTGATTGAGTGACTCCGACATCTCACCAATACGCACGCTAGAGCGGTTCACTTGGCCAACAATATCGCGCAGAGATTCAATCGTAATCTCCATGTTGGTCAGCAGTTCGCCAATCTCGTTTTTGCTCTCAATGTTCACTTCAACATTCAGGTTGCCCTGAGAAAGCTCATTGGTGATCTGTTTAACCTGTGCGATGCCTTTGGTAATAGAACGAGTCACCAACACAGCGCTCGTCATGCCAATCACCAAAGCCACACCCGTTAGCAAGAAGATGATTTGAACTGAACGTTTTTCACTGGCTTGCAGTTCTGGCGTTAATGCTTGTTTCTGTTGCTCTAGAATACTTTGAGCATCGGCTACCGCGATAGCCAAGCTGTCACCAATCGAGGCAAGAGTCGCAGTTCTTTGCGTGTTCTCGATCATTTGTTGATGAACTTGCTCAAAGCCTTTTGCATACGCTTCGCGCTGGTTAGAGAAATCTTCAATCAGTTCACTTTGGTAAGGGGATGATTTAAGAGATTCAATGTCGCCTTCAATACCTGGTAGCGCATATTCAAAGATATCTTTACCCGCCTCATAGGTTTTGAGGTCGTTGTTGTTTGAGTAACTCAGTACAGTGATCTTGGCTGCGAGGAAATTCTCCATCAACATGCCCGCGTATAAGCTCGCGTTTGGATCATTGTTATTGTAAGACTCATACAACAAGCTCTGAGCAGCTTTCAGTGCGTTGGTTTCTCGTTGGACCATCTTAACGTTGACCAGTTGGTCTATCAGAAGCTCACTCTGTTTCATTGAACCATAAGCCACATCAAACGCCGCCACACTGTCTTGCACTAATTGCAGGCTAGCTAGGCTATCGGTTTTGGTGTTGGATTGGATTAAGTTGTTGAGCAGTTCATCAATCGCAAGTTTGCTTGATTGATAATTCGTTTCGTACTGTTCATCCAATGACTCTAAGTAACGTTCAGAAGCTAAACGCATCTGAAGAAATTGCACTTGAATGTTGCTAGATAATGTCGCTTTTTGGCTGAGCTCACTGTATTGGCTAAAGCCGTTCGACAAGGTTTGGATACCTTTGTAACTCACAAAGCCTGAAATGACGAAAAAGAGCAAGCAGATGGCATAACCCAGCTTGATCTTGAGCGCTATAGAAAGGTGGCGCATAACTATCCCTATATTTACCTGATTCCTTCACAGCGGAGTATTTCATAAAACAGCGTTCTGGGCATGCTTGAAGTGAATACTTTGTGTAATAAGTAACGCTTTAGTTAAAAAGTTCAGGTTTTTCGGCATGCTTTCAACGAGTTGCGTATTTGATGGTTCGTGTGTAATTGAGCTAATTTAGTATTAACTTCCATGCACATGATGCGATTTGTCGGTAAAATAGTACAACGCCAATTTTAGACATCGACTCCAAAGGTACGAAATGAACCCTTATAAGCTCTATTTAGTAACGGATGACCAACAAGATTTAGAAACGCTTAAGTTTGTGGTTGAACAAGCGGTTGCGGGTGGCGTCACTATGGTTCAAGTGAGAGAAAAGCACGGAGATGTAAGAGCCTTCATTGAACGAGCACAAGCCGTAAAGTCGATTTTGGCAGGTTCTGGTGTACCGCTGATCATTAACGATCGGGTAGACGTTGCATTGGCTGTCGACGCCGATGGTTTGCACTTAGGGCAATCGGATATGCCTGCAGAGTTAGCACGCCAGTTGATAGGTCCAGATAAGATTCTTGGGTTATCAATTGAAACTGAACAGCAGTTACAAGAAGCCGATAGCTTACCGATCGATTACATTGGCCTCAGTGCGCTTTTTGCCACACCGACCAAGACGAATCTAAAGAAACATTGGGGCTATGATGGAATTAAAATGGCGTTGGAGACAACGAAGCTACCGATTGTCGGTATTGGTGGAATTAACGAATCGAACATCCCGCAGTTAGTTGAGAGCGGTATTCATGGGTTAGCACTGGTATCTGCGATATGTCACGCTGAAGATCCAAAACAAGCGACGCGGGATCTGTTGTCTCTGATGGGAGAGTGAAGGCTTTTAGACTAGAAAATAAATGAGTTTAACTGTTTGTTTTCTAGCTAAAACATAAGCACAGATATGTGCTTATGTTTATCGCTTGAGCTTTTAAGGCAATTTATTTAATACACAGTTTGGTTTACTGAGCGCATAAAGCAACAGTACCGATGATCATAAGAACGATCGCGGCATACCAGCCGTATTGTGCGGTCTTATCAGCAACAAACACCTTAATGTAGTTGAGTTCTTCATGCGCCATTGCAATGAAGTCTGTGTAGTTTATCGATAACTCGCGGCTGGCTTCTTTCAAGTCTTGCTGAAGTTTGTTGAAAGCCTCATCGATGAAGCCTTTTGTTTCTGAAACAGACGGAGTAGCAACCAAAGTTAAGCTATTCCAAACTGCCATACGCGATTCATACTCGCTTTCACTGACACAATTAAGTACGCGTAAATCATACTCTCGTTTGTTACGCTCTTTGCCCATTTTCTCAGGGCAAATATTTCTTAAAACGTTCACGACAAATTTTCCAAAAGGTTCATTTAGATATAAAAAAGCACTCGAAGAGGGCTCATAAACTGGGTGCGAATCAATATTCAAAAGTGATCTATTTGAAGCTTTCACAAGTGGTTGCAGGGCAGGGGCACTTATGTGGGAGATTTGAAGTTGGGTCAGTGGTGTTAAAGAGCGATTTGGGTTTGTCGATATCAGTTTGATAAGACAAACCCTTTGGGATCGCATACTAGTTATGTCACTTTGGGATATCAACTAGGGTGTTTTATCCACACGACAAAGAAAATTATCGGCACGAAAAGCGGAAATGAGGTAGTGCTGGAGAAAACACAACCGTCATTGACTTAGGATTCAGTTGCTGAAATAGGCTGAACTCAAGAATTGGGGGGAGATTAGTTGGCTTGCCATTGATTGTTCTCTAATGAGTGGCCTTTTAGTTTTTCAAGTAAACTTGTTAACACTGGGCCATTGATATGGCTGCGAGACACCAAACAACCCACTGGAGTAATCCAACCACCATGCTCGTGTGCCACTGGCAGTGCTGCAAGTTCGCCTTTTTGAATGCCTTCCATCACCATCATTTCAGGCACATTTGCCCAGCCAACGTTCTGTTCAACGAGATCGATGATCGTTTTGTGGTTGTTGGCATACCAAAGCATCGAGCTAATACCGTAGGTGAACCACAGTTCGCGCTGCTTTGAACTGCGATGCACACATTGGCGGTAACGCTTTAGATCTGAGTCTTGTACTACCGACATTTGGCTGAGTTCGTGGGTGGCGGAGCTAACCGTAAGAAAGCGGGCTTGGCCCAGTAAGAAGAAGTCCATATCCACTTTAAGTTCACCATCCGCATAGATGATGCCAATCTGCGCTTCGCCACGTCTCACCAGGTCTTCAACATCGAAGGTTGAGGTCGTAATAATATCGAAGTGTGTGATTGGGAACTGATCGGCCAGTGAGCTGATTATCTTAATGAAATTCTTATCTATGATGCTTTCATCAACCGCAATGATCAGTTCGTGCTCATCTTCTTGTGTGAGCGATTCTACTTTTTGGTCGAAGTACTTTTGTTGGTCGAGAATCGACTTAGCGACAGGTAATAATGCTTTACCTGTGTTGGTCAAAACGGGGATGTTTTTATCTCGGCTAAACAGCTCTTGGTCGATGGCAATTTCTAGGTTGGCGATCGACTGGCTGACTCCAGACTGAGCGCGTTTCAGTTTGCGAGCGGCGGCAGAGAAAGAGCCACTTTCACACACAGTGACGAAGACTTTTAATTGCTCAAAACTGTACATGTTATCTCTCGCTCAATACCAAAGGGGGTAATAACTCCTAGGCTATCACTATTCGTGATGGCTGTTAACTTTCTCTTATTATTTCAGGTGACATAATCTCGACCAATCCAACACGTAATAGATTATTTAGAGGAATGTATGAGTACGTTAGAAAGAGTGTTCCACTCTGTGTTATTTGAAGTATTGGCCGTCACACTATCAATTATAGGCTTAGCGATATTTACCGATCATGATGTGAATGCCTTATCAGGAACCATGATAGTTGTTGCGACCATCGCGATGATTTGGAACTACTGTTTCAACCGCATTTTTGATCGCTACTTCACGGGTGAAAAATCAAAGCGTTCACTCAAGTTACGTGTTTTTCATGTTGTGCTATTTGAGGCAGGCTTGCTGGTGGCGACGATCCCAGTGATGGCTTACTTACTTGATGTGGGGATTTGGCAGGCATTTTTAATGGATATCGGCGTGACCATTTTTATTACCATTTACGCGTTTGTGTTTAATCTGATTTATGATCATATACGAGCATTCTGGGTACGCAGAGCGGACTTAGCCGTTCAGTAATCTACCAAGTCAGTAAACACGAGTTTGGCTACTAACCGTTTGTTTATTCGTTATTTTGACGGAGACATCCGGTTAGTAGGTCTAGGTAACGCGGCGTTTGTTCTGCTATCTTAAAAAAGGTGATAATTTGAGTTCGTGAACGAATAGATAAGGGAAAGGATGCCAAATACCCCTCAGATAATGACAGTTGTCGATAAGAAAGAAGTCGAATTGTTCGCGGAACTGTTCAAACATATTGATGGTGAAATCTACACCTTACTACGCAGTGCCCAAATCCCTAATGATATTCTCACCAGTAATGACCATTACGATTATCTCCCTGAGACAACGGTTAAGAACGTGGTCAAGATTATGGGGGAATCTGCGTCGAGAGAAGAGTTTTCGCTGTTTATGTGGAGTTTTTGCAAGCAAACCTATGTGCCAAGGTTCGTCGCTAAACTGAGTCAGCAAGACTCGCTGAAAAGTGCGCTAGACCAATTTGGTGAGCAGTTGAAGCTCGTATCCAATGGTGCGAATGTCTATACCAAGCAATCCGGAGGCAAGTGGTGGTTGGTTCGCGAGAAGCCATTTACTAACGCACCTTGGTTTAAGTTCGCTGAACTGTTCTCTGTTATTTTCATCAACGAGTTACTTTCAGTATTAACGCAAGGTCGTTGGAAGCCGTCTGAGGTTGGCATTCAGAATGGCGATCTCGAATGCTTTCAATCTCTACCACAAATGGGCAGTGCTCAGTTTTATACGTATAGACCGGTCACAGCCTTTGAGATCCCTGAAGACATCATGCTTGCACCCATTGTTTTACCCAAAATTGCTCAAGTATCAGATCTCACTAAGCCTTTACCTAGCTCATTCCTGAGCGCTTTTAAGCTTGTTATTAAACCTTATCTCACGATGGGGAAACTCCCAATTAGCTTAGCTTCTGAGATTCTGAATATTCATGTCAGAACAATCCAGCGTCGGTTGGAAAGTGAAGGGGTGGTCTACAAAACCTTGATTGAAGAGATGGTTCTTGAGCAGGTCTTGGAGTTGCTAGAGCAGTCCGATCTATCGATCACGCAAGTGGGCGCGAAGATGGGGTATTCCGATTCTTCCCACTTTACCCGTGCCTTCAAACGACAGATGAACATGACGCCAAGACAGTACCGAAAAGAGCACAGCTAACGTCGGTAAGCAGCAATACCAAGCTACCAGTAAGAGCTTCGGCAATAACCGCTCCGCAGCGAAACTCTAGCCAGTAAGTAAAAATTCCAGCCAGTAAGCAGAAACCGTAGCCTGAACGCATAATTATTTATTGTCACCAAATGGCCATTTATCAACCTTGAACACTGGCAGTATCACTACTAAGTTATTGAATGTTGATGAGTTGTTTTTGCCTCGATTTTTTCCCGGAATTTTGATTAGATTTTTGTGATTATCGCGGCTAACAAAAACACCTTTGAAACCTCATGACACTCATTAGTAGTTACGGAATCGTTATGGGAAGTGGACTCCACTCATAAACGGAATCAAGGTGTATAAATGAAAAATGCAGGCTTAAAACTCTCTGTTGTTGCTCTTTCGTGTTCATTTGCTCTTTCTGCAAATGCCGCATCAACGCTATTTACTAACGTCGATGTATTCAATGGTACTGAAAACAAATTGTACGAAGACCATCATGTATTAGTCGAAGATAATCTTATCAAACAAATCTCTGCGAGCCCGCTAGAGGCAGGTGATGCTGTGGTGATCGACGGCGAAGGCAAAACGTTAATGCCAGGTTTAATCGAAGGCCACGGACACTTATTGCTTAACGGCGGTAACCTAAGCGACCACGAAAACAACCGAACGATCGAAGAGTTAGCCGCGCGAGCGACAGTGAACGCGAACGCCGCGTTTCAATCAGGTTTCACCACGTGGCGTGATGCTGGTGGCTTGAATACTGGCTTACGTAAAACAATCGATTTTGGCATGTTGCCGGGCCCACGACTTTACACATCAGGCGCATTTATTGGCCCGACGGGTTCGCATGCCGATTTCAGTAACCTAACCACGGCTAACCAACACTTCTTTGGTTCATCAACCAGTATGGCTCGAAATAGCGTGAGCTTTAATGCCGATGGTATTACAGAAATCAAAGCCGCTGCTCGTCAAAACTTCAAGCAAGGCAATACGCAAATTAAGATCATGTCTTCGGGTGGTGTGGCTTCAACATTTGACCCTTGGCAGCTGAATGCGATGTCTGCGGAAGAAATTGAAGCTGCCGTGGAAATTGCTGATGCGTATGGCTCTTACGTGATGTCGCACGCCTACAGTAAAAAAGCGATCATGCGTAACTTGGATGCGGGTGTTAAAACAATCGAACACGGTTTCATGTTCGATGGCGATATCGCTGACAAGATGGAAGATAAAGACGCTTACATCACAACTAACATGACCGCGTTTTCACCTTACCTGACGCAGATCGAAGCGATCAACTCGAACCCTGCCTCTAAGCGTAAAGCGGAGTCGGCAACCAAAGCATTCAAAGACTACATATCGAACGTCAACAAGTACCAACCTAAATGGGGTTTCCACACAGACTGTGTTGGTGACGTGGTTTCTTGTATCAAACAAACCGACCACACGATCTTCCTTGCGGGTAAAGAGTTAGGCAACTTCTTCACTTTGAAAGGGATGACATCGGTAAACGGTGAGATCGTTAAGTTATCTGGCGTGATGGACCCATACCCAGAGGGTAAGTTAGGCGTGATTGAAGCGGGCGCATACGCCGATATCATTATTGTTGAAGGCAACCCACTTGAAGACTTGTCAGTGATTGGGGCAAACGAAAAATGGTTTGATGCAGAGCCGCGCAGCCCTGAAATCGACACCATTAAAGTCATCATGAAAGATGGTAAAGTCTACAAAAACACGCTGTAACTCAGTTCGACAATTTAGTTAAAAATTAAGCTTTAATGGGTGATCTATTTGGGTAGGTCACCTCTATTCAAGGTGTTCCTTATGCAAAAAATGCTTTCTCTTATCCTGTCGGTGGTATCACTGACGGCCGTTGCTTTTCCTACTTTTGCTGAAACTGCGATGAATCTTGAGTGGCAAGATCTGAACTCAGAGTCTCACGAAATGAAAGTAGAAATGCCGGATCTCACCGATCAACAAATGCGTCTATTACAAGGTGTGATAGCAATGAGTGCATCAGAGGAAGAGCAAGCTCAACAACAGGTTCTATTATTCAAACAAACGCTAAAAGAGCAGGGCGTGGACGCAGACGAAATGATCGCACTGCGTGACGAATACATGCAAACCATGAAAGCAAACGCCGAAGCTATCACGACAGAGTTTGATGGCCAGAAAGTACGAGTTCCCGGTTTCATCGTTCCACTGGAGTTCTCAGAGGGAATGACAGCAACAGAGTTTCTGTTAGTGCCTGTGGCGGGTGCGTGTATCCACATGCCGCCACCACCTGCAAACCAGATTGTGCGCGTGTCTTTCCCTGAAGGCTTTCAGGTACAGAACGTTCAGTATCCAGTGTGGGTAGAAGGTGACTTTAGCTCCAACAAAGTGACTGAAGAGGTCTTCCTAGTCGATGGTAAAAGTAACCTCACCATGGGTTATGAAATGAAAGCTTCGATGATCGAAGACTATTATGAAAAAGAAAATTAATGGTTGTCATCAAATGACAATTTTCAATGTGAGTAATGAATAAAATAAAACTAACTTAAAAAGCACTGGTGACATGATGAACTCAAGATTCTCTAAAATAAGTATGGCAATTGTGATGGCGGCTAGTCCAATGAGCGGCGTTGTTTACGGCGCTAACTTTGAAGGCCCAGATTCTGTTGAAAATACAATTGCAGAGCAGAAAGCACAAAAGAAATCTTGGAGGGAGTCATTAGCTGAAGATGGTTTTACATTTGGTGCAGATTACTTTGCTTTGGGGCTGACCTCTGGGGATGGGGTTGGCGGCGATAGCGTTGATGCATCGTCGGGTGTGGCACGATTATACGGTTCATGGCATCTATTAGGTAAGGACACACAGAACTCAGGTAGCCTGGTTTGGAAGGTGGAACATAGGCATGCCTATGGTGATACTGCGCCAAAAGACTATTCATTCGGCCCGCTTGGCTATGTTGGTGCAATTGGCCCTGCATACAGTGACCAAGGGTTCCGTGTTACGGACTTAAATTGGAAGCAAAAAATCAACGATGGCAAAGGCACCATTGTCGTCGGTTGGCAGGATGTAACGAACTATGCGGATGTTTACGCTCTAGCAAGCCCGTGGTCTGGCTTTACTAACTTGGCATTCTCGACAGGCTCAGGTGCGATGGGCTTGCCGGATGACGGTGTATTGGCCCTTTCTGCCGGTCATATGTTGGGCGAGAATTTTTATGTGGTCGGTGGTATCGCGGACGCAAAGGGTAAATCAGATGATATGTTTGATGGCTTTGATACTGCCTTTGGTAGCGATGCTTCTTATTTCACAACACTGGAATTAGGTTGGACGGCTTCGCAAGAGCAGATCTACACCGATAACTTCCATGTGACGTTTTGGGATTTTGGTGACGATACTCGCCACAGTAATAGCCTTGCTGCGGAAGGTGGCTCGGGCGTTAACTTCTCATGGAGTCAGTTCATGACTGATCCAGTTATGCCGTTTGTACGTGGTGGTTTCTCTGAAGGGGATGTTGCCCTTTACGATAAATCGATTTCTGTTGGTATGGGTTACTTTGGATTAGGAAAACCAACCAACAATTTAGGCGTGGCACTTAATTGGGCAGAAGTGAATGGTGATTCTTTTGCAGCTGATGCGAAAGCAATAAGTGGTAATACAGAGCAATGGACGGCTGAAATTTACTACAACATGCAACTCAACGATTTCATCCAAGTGACACCTGATATTCAATACATTAAAGATCCTGCGTTCTCCAATGAAAGTAGCGCTTGGGTGTTTGGTGTTAGAGCGAGAGTCTTTATCTAACTTCTCTGCTTGTTAATCGCTGAAACGTAAAGAATAGATGTAAAAAGTGAGCCTTGATAGGCTCACTTTTTTGTTTTAGGTCTGTAGTCTTAGGTGTGTATGAAAAGCGGCTATGCTTTTTCTGTTTTGGGCGTGTCATCGAGTGCGAAGTAGATCTTTGAAACGATAATCTCTGCGACCAAAATAGTGAATACCACAGCGAAGAACGCCACCACACCATTCCATGGGCCTGTAAAGTCTACCTTGTCTCCAAACAAGATATTGATGGCTTCCAGCATCACAAACTTAGAGCCCACTAGAATCACGTAACTGGATAAACCGCGATAAATCTTAGGCGCAGTCCCCGCTTTAGATTTGAAGTAATCAGCCAGCTTATGTTCTAAACCGATAGACAATTTGAGCAATAGCTGGAGCAGAATCGCAGCTGCAAATGAGATGGTGAAAGACTCGATATTGACGAAGTCCCAGTATTCATCAAAAAAATTAAGAACGGTTAAATCGACGAGTACCGCAAGCGTGTATCCGACAAAGAGTCGTTGGGGCGTATTAAATCCATATACTTTTTCTATATTGCTCATCTACTACTTCCTGAGTAAAGGGTTATAAAAAACTTAGGAGTTAATCCTATAATTTTCAACCGCTTATTGTTTTATATGCGAAACAGGTCTTAAAGTCAGTTTGGCGCATTATGGTAAGTAAGGGTTTTAAGAATGATCCAAGATAAGACTCCAATTTAGACAGAGGCGCATATGATTATTCATTTTAGAATCCAAGACGTAGAAGAACTTTGGGGAGCCATCGATTTAGCAACGCTCTTGCAGTTGGAACTGAGAGCAGTATCAACCACACCGTTAACTCTCTGATTGAATTAGTTAAGTTACCAATTACACTTGAAGCATAAGTTTGAATGGAGTCAACTTAATGCTTTCACCCCTATCGCACTATCCCCGTTCTATTATTCTGCTCTTAATGGGCCTCAGTTCTTCCTCGGCCTATGCATCCAATGAATTGATTCAGAACCGCTTAGAGAAGATATTTTCTGTGTCAATTGCGCTGACTGACAGCGATGCCATTTCAATTGGCTTTGTGGATTTTGATCCTAATTCGTTTATCAATTTAAACGACAGTGGTTTTGGCTCAGATAAAACCATCGATACTCGAAGCCAAGTGAGTGTGGGCTCCATCCCTTACTCTTCCGTGATTAAAACGGATGACCCTGACTTTGACCTTATTTGGTCTGTGCGAGGGTCTTATGCGCTTTCTGAACAGGATATTGAGATTTCATCAGATGTGACTCCTGACCGTCGTGTTAACCCAAATGAAGACTCGGTATTGGGCCTGTATGGCTTTTTCGGAGGGCAAAACCATTTAAACCAGCATTGGTCTATCGCCTATGGCTTAGGCACTCACTTGCTCTATTACCGCAATAAATACGAATACAACAACAGCTACTCTCAAGCATTTCAATCTCAGCTAGACGGCTACGCGTTGAATACATCAGCATGGGCGCTTGTTGCAGAACCTTCAGTCAAACTTCAATACTTGCAACCAAAGGAGTGGGGTAGTTGGAATGTGTCTTCCAGAGTTCGTTACTTTTATGGAACAGGCTGGGGCGAAGCGAACGATGGCGATATCGGTAACCCAGAAGGGATGCGATTCATTAATGAACTCGAGTTTAGGCAAAATGTAGCGCTCGATGCTTGGTCGCTTAATAACCCTCAAATCCACTATAACTTAACAAGAATCGATGTCGCGGGTGATTTGACTGCTCCTTTAGATACGCACTATTACTATGAATTCGGGGCCGGATTAGTATTTGATGTGCCTTACGATTCTTACTTTTTTGACAACTTCGGGATTGGAATTAACTTCAATTATGGCAGCTCACTCAGTGGCGGTAGCTTGCTATTCTTACTCAATAATTAGCATAAGTTGTTGATCTTAATGGTACTCATATAATTTGAATTTGTATGTGTCGTAAAATGGTAAATATCTTAGTGGAAACTTAGCCATCATAGTCATTCGCCCATCACTAGAGCAGACTATGAATAAGTTAAGTTTTGACCGAAAAATGCCGCTATTCGTGGTGTCTACACTTGCCCTTAATATGGCAGTTAGCTTGTGGTTATTGAGTATGGCTTCTTCGGCAGTCATGGCTTTTTCTGTGTGCGCGTTGTTTTTGCTCAGCACCCTCATTACTGCACGCCTATATCGACATGAAATGGCTCAAAGCAAGAATAGCTTGTCTGAAGCGATCATTGATGGCGTCGCTGGTTTTATCATCCTCGATAGTCAATTGAGGGTAATACAAGTCAATCAACAGTTCTCTAGAGTTTCAGGTTATGCCTTTAATCAAGTCGAGTCTCGCCCGATTTCTGATCTCTGTTTTATGAATAACAGCAGTTTAATATCGACCATTACTCGCTCACTCAAGGAAAACCAGAGATGGAAGGGTGAGTTGAGTGGAGTCAGTCGACTTGGTGAACATTTTACTGTGAATGTGGTTGTCGAAAAGTTAGCTGAAATACTGTCGCACAATAATAAATATGTGGTGACCTTTACCGATATTAGTCGACGCAAAGTATTAGAACGTCGATTAAGAATGTTGGTGGACACAGATTCTCTCACAGGGTGCTGGAACCGTCGCCGTTTTGATAAAGATCTTAACCATTATTCAAACTTAGCGGAGCGCTATGGTTATACACATTCTTGTTTGGCGCTGATCGATTTAGATCATTTCAAGGCCATCAATGATAATCATGGTCATGACCAAGGTGATTCAGCGCTGAAAGAGGTCGCTGAACTGTTGAGAAATAACAGTCGAGACACCGACATCGTCGCGCGAGTCGGCGGCGAGGAGTTCGCTATCTTAATGCCCGAAACTAATTTGGCAGAAGCGTTTGAGGCGATGTATCGATTGAAAGAAGTGATTGCCAAAGGAACAACACTGAACCTGACTGTGAGCAGTGGCGTGTCTGAAATACAAGCGCAAGCTGAAACGACTTACCGCAGTGCGGATAAGGCACTTTATCGCGCCAAAGGTAATGGGCGAAATAGAGTGTGTAGCTCTAGCTCTAGCTCGGGCAGTGCAGCGCCCATTGTCCTTGGTTAGGCGTGTGTTGCAATTAACTAATCGGTGAGAGCGGTATTTAAGCCGAGATTGAGCGTTGGTAAATCTTCGGCGTAAGACCAGACACACGCTTAAATGCACGAGAAAAATGCGAGATGTTGGTGTAACCGAGCTGGCTAGAAATGTAGGTCAGCGTGTGGCCTTCTTCCATCAATTCGCAAGCTACCGAAAACATCAGATTCTCTTTGATTTTTCGATAAGTGGTGTTTTCGTTCTTGAGTTTGCGTTGGAACGTTCGCACCGAAAAGTTGAGTAGTTCAGCGGCTTCTTCGAGAGAGAGATCTTGTTCTTTCATGTACGGCTTTAGAAGCTCATAAACGCTATCGGTAAAGCTGGTATGCCATTCAATCAGTGTCGGTTTAGCACTGAGTTCTTTAGAGGTTAGGCGAATTGGGAGTTGTAATATTTCTTCAGGAATAAGTACAGCTGTCGACGATTGATCAACAAACAGTTGGCAGCTACTTGGCACCAGTGTTTTGACGACATCGATGTCATGTCCTTGCAGACGCACCTTATTAGGTAACCATGGGGATTGGGATAAAATGGTTATTAATTCAATGATATATGTAATCGCAAAAGCTTCTCCCCATTGAAACATAGGGGAATTGTCTTCGGGGGCGGTTCGGCAAAACCAGCTCTGACTGTGTTCTTGAATAAACTCGACTTTGCTGCCTGGGGAGTCGTAGGCAAAGATTGAATTGATCTGTTTTAGTGCATCACCAATGGTTTCGAATTCGGTAAATTGATGCAAGACATTTGGGATGATTCGACGTCGAAATGCGAGTCCAAGAATATCGGTGAACCGAGATACGCCGAGTTGTGCCGATGTAAGATAAATTAAACGCTTAATGGATTCCGATGGCACAAAATCACTTTCTGATTCGATAAGGTCGGGTGGTAAACCGGAATCTTTAAGCAACAGATGTAAATCAAGACCATAGTCAGAAAAAACCTGAACCAGAATTTTAGCGTAGTTCGTTTGAATTACCGGGACTTGGTAGTGACTAGTGGTCATTGGAATACAATCCTGTATATATTGTTGCATTATTAGACGTGCATATCATTTGCAACGTTTTGTTTACTAAATCTAACCCTATTTACTTGAGTTTTCCATCGCTGGGTTTATTTTTAAAGTATTAATTTTGTTGATGTTAGTTATCTAGAAGGGAGTCCCATGTCAGAAACCAAAGGGAATAAGCAAGAAGCCAATGAAGAAGTTGGCCAGCAAGAAAATGGAAAAGACAAAGTAAGAAAGGTCACAAACTACCTATTGTTGTTTGTTGCATTCATGTTGCTCTTCAGTGTCATTTCAGACCGCATCATCCCTATTACTGATAATGCTCGTGTAAAAGGTTATATCGTTCCAATCAAGCCTGAGGTGTCGGGTAAAGTGCTCGATATACTGGTTCAACCAAACCAACTGGTTAATCAAGGTGACAAGTTAGCTATTTTAGATGAGTCTGATTACAAAATTGCAGTACAACAAGCCGAGCAAAATTTAGAGATTGCAGGCCAAAATGTCGGTGCTCAAACCGCGAGTATTGCTTCAGCGCAAGCGAAACTCACTTCAGCGATTGTTGAAAGACAAAACACCAAGTTACAAGCCAAGCGTGTTTTAGAGATGGCTGATAAAGGTGTGGTTTCTAAATCAGATGCAGATAAAGCGAGAGCCGCATTAGCAACGTCTCGAGCGGCGGTTGTCAATGCAGAAGCTGACCTTGACCGTGCTAAGAAACAAATGGGTAAAGAAGGTCAGGAAAACAGCCAAGTGAAAGCGGCGTTGTTAGCACTTGAACAGGCACAGTTGAACCTAGAGCGCACCGTGATTACAGCACCGACACAAGGTGGCGTTTCTAACTTTAGCCTTTCTGAGGGTTTTTACGCATCAGCAGGTCAACCGATCATGACTTTTGTTTCGACGGAAGATATCTGGATTGAAGCTTATTATCGTGAAAATAGCCTTGGTAATGTAACGGTCGGTGATGAAGTTGAAGTGGCGTTAGACTTCGCACCGGGCAAAGTGGTAAAAGGGCGCGTAAGTAGCATCGATTGGGGTGTTGATTGGGGGCAAAATGATCAAGCAGGTAAGCTTGCGCAAGCTAGCCAACAAACGGGTTGGTTGCGCCAAACACAGATGCTTCCTATCACCATTGAATTTGATAATGAAGAAGTGACAGGCATGCTCCGAGTGGGTGGCCAAGCGGATGTGATTGTTTATAGCGGCGATAACTTTGTGTTCAACGCGATAGGCAAAGTATGGATTCGTCTGATTAGCGTATTGTCTTATGTCCGATAAGCCGATTCCTGACCAACAAACACAGCAACGTATCCTGCGATTTACTGTCGGGGTCACGTTGGCTGTTTTCTTGGCGGCGTGGATAAACTGGCCACTTGCGTTTGTGGCGCCAGTGTTCACTGCTAAGTTCTTAATTGATAAATCAAACCTCCATAAGGAAACGGTCTACGAATTGCTCTTGGCCGTTGTGGTGACGATGGGGTTAGGTTTATTGCTGTCGCGAGGAATTACCCATTACCCAATTCCATTGCTGATTTTGGTGGGGTTAATGATGCTGTGGGGTTACTACTTGTTTGTCGACCCTAAATGGAACCTTTTCGCCACCATATTGTTGATTGCTGTCTTGATGCTGCCTTTTATGGCGATTGATAACCCCGGAGTCTCTGTATTGTTGGCATCAGGTTTAGCGACTTCTGGTGTAGTGTCGGTGACTATTTTTGCGCTGGTTCATGTCTTCTTCCCTGAACCTAAATCGGAGTTCTCAGGCTTCGCTGCTGCGCCACTCGAAAAGAAACAGCGTTGGTATGCAGCCTTTAGGGCGATGATTATCTCCTATCCAGTGGTATGTTTTTTCTTTATCTTTCAAATATCTGAAGCTTTATTGACAATGATGTTCATTGCGCTGTTATCGTTGATGATTACGTCAGAGAAGTCGATAAAGTTGAGTGCTTTTCTAGTGATAAGTAACGGTATCGGGGGATTGCTCGCGATAGCGGCTTTTTCAATTCTTTCTATAGTACCCAACATTGTCTTCTATTCTTTGTTTATAGGACTTATTGCCATTCTCATGGCTACCAAGATCTACACGGTTCCCGAAAAAGCGCCGATTTTCGCCACTGCATTTAGTACGTTGTTAGTACTTGTCGGTAGCACTTTGATGAGCTCAGGCGACATCGATAGCAACACTCTTATACGCATATTCCAATTAGTGTTAATTGGTATATATATGATTTTGGCTTCTTTATTCCTAGAAACTCGGAATTGGAAGTTCCTACAAAATCAGCCTTAATTATGTCTTACAAGGACGTCTCATGAAGTTAACCGATGATTTTTCAAAACAGGCGATAGACGCTGCCATCAAGATCGCAGCAATTGCCATGCTCGTGTATTGGTGTTTCTCGATTTTGCGCCCATTCATTCTATTGGTTATTTGGGGGGCGATCATTGCGACTGCGCTCTATCCAGTTGCTGTCGCCATTTCAAATAAGACGGGAATGTCGAAAGGAAAAGCCAGCGCATTACTGAGCTTTATCGGAGTACTGTTACTGCTCATTCCTTTAGTTGCGCTCTCTTCCGGTATTTACACCAGTGCTTCGGACCTAATGACAGGGCTACAGGACGGAACCTTGTCTCTGCCGAAACCCAAAGAGTCCTTGCAAGATATCCCATTAGTTGGCGAAAGAGTTTATGCCGCCTTGGTCCATGCTTCTTCGAATATAGAGGGCGTGTTTATCACGTATGCAGACGAACTTAAGGTATTTGCTTCTAAAATGGCATCGATCTTAGGTTCATTGGGCGGTGGTTTTGTCCAATTTATTATCTCAACCATCATTGCAGGTGCGTTCATGAGTAACGCCGATAAATGTCAAACCGGTGTGACTCACTTAGTGGTTCGTTTAACGGATGGCAAAGGCGTAGAGCTCGTGCAGTTATCTAAATCGACTGTGCGCAGCGTTGTGCAAGGTGTGATTGGTGTTGCTGTGATTCAATCTATCATGTCGGCAATTGGTTTGGTTATCGCGGGTGTTCCAGCCGCGGCATTGTGGGCGCTAGCGGTGTTACTGGTCGCTATTATTCAGTTGCCGCCGATTCTTGCTTTGTTACCTGCCATTATTTACATGTTCAGTGTTGAATCGACACTGGCGGCGAGCTTGTTCTTAGTGTGGTGTATTTTGGTAAGCGGCAGTGACGCTATCTTGAAGCCAGTACTTCTGAGCCGTGGCTCTCACATTCCAATGTTGGTGATTTTGCTTGGTGCGTTGGGCGGAATGGCGATGTCAGGCATCGTTGGTCTGTTTGTTGGTGCTGTGATACTGAGTTTAAGCTATGAGCTGATGATGGCGTGGCTTGGGCTTGAAGAGAAAAACCAACAAGAAACTGAGAAAAAACCAGCAGAGGCAGAGGAACAATAGATGAAGCCAGTCTCTAAAGACGACAACTTCTACTTCTTATTCTATGCACTGTTGGTGTTGTTTTTTGGTTGCGCGGTGATGCAGCAGTTTTATCCGCAAGGCCAGAAAACAATCCTATTTCTCATCATCATTACTCTGGCGAGTTCAATTGTTGGCATCCATAAAGAGCGAGCTTTGTATCGCTCTTGGTATGGGCTGTTATTGATTACGGCGCTAGTGTCTGGTGTGTTTTCGTTTTTGGAAGGCTATAACCTGTCGATAGTGACGCTATCAGCGTTGGCTGTGTTCTTGTTTTCACACATTTACTCGGCGTTGAAACAGGTGATGAAAGCCAAAACGGTGACGCCCAATCACATTATTGGGTCAATCTGTATTTACTTGTTGTTGGGGTTCGCTTGGTCAACCATCTACTTGTTGATTTTAGAAATATTTCCCAACGCCTTTAATGGGTTAGAAGAGCAAATCTGGCTAACCAATTTGTTTAATGCGATGTACTTTAGCTTTATCACGTTGACTACGGTTGGCTATGGTGACATATCACCGGCATTACCTATTGCTCAGTTCTTCGTGTTTATGGAATCCATTATCGGGAGTTTTTACTTGGCTATAATGGTGGCAAGTTTGGTGAGTATTCGGCTTACACAGTCTCAATAGAGCATTTACAAATAATAGAGCACATACAAACAAGCCCGGCAATCGCCGGGTTTGTTCTATTCTACGCTTTTTAAAGTCAAACCTAGCTTTGAGATTGAACTCCCTATGGGCTACGAATCTTAAGCCTTAGTGTGAGCTACAAACCTTAAGCTTCAGTGCCTTGTATCTTCTCTAATTCAGCGATGGTCGTTTGTGACACAAGCTGACCATCCATGTAATAGCTAACGTTTTGACCCTCTTTGATACCTGTCAGAGTTGCCGTTTCACCAGAGGTATAGACGATGTCCATTTGAACCGTGTTTTCGTTAATCTTAATCATCTCACCCGTTTCAATCGTGCGATTGTTTGAAATTGGGCCTACAGGGGCTTCTTTCAGGCTTGGGTCTAGGTCGTCGTTCACTTCGAAGTGTGTATCTGTTTTTGTATCAAATACGTGTGGCGAGCCACTGATTGGGTTTTTACCTGTCCAAAATTCAAGTGAGTTGAATACGACATAGTCGGCTGCGGTTGTAATACCGTACACAGGCGCTAATAAGAAGTTTACACCTGCACGAGCATAGCGGTTATCGACAACTTCAACGTTAAATTTCATCACTTTCCCTGTTACGGCGTTGCTGCCGATACAACCAGTTAGCGCAGAAGCCAAAACCGTTAGTCCTACAATTTTAAGTGCAATCTTTTTCATTTTAGTACCTGTATAAGTTAGAAGTCTGTTTTGTTGGAACAGGTGTAGTATGGTTTTTATTCGATTCATAGTTTTACCATTTAACGCCACTGACGATAGAAAATTGGTTATGTACTTTAGGCATCACAAGCTAGATCTAGAAAAAACGGACATAGAAAAGCTGGCTACAAAAATCGGAGCATAAAAAAAGCGCGACCTAATAGGGCGCGCTTTTGAGTATTTGGATAAGTCGTAATGAAAACAACGACTCCAATACAGAATTACTTCATCACATAGGTATAAGCCGATACGACAAGCCAGCGGAAAAATCGAAATAAAAGGGTAGTGGCTTTAACGGTAAACTTGGCGATTGATACCGTTGCTTCTGCACCAACGCTAACGCACTTATGCAGATCGGATTCTTTGTATTCTGAATAGGTCATATGGTTTCTCATTTCTCGCTGTTGTCTTTCATATGTAAGTAATGACTCCTGTCTGGCGATATACCCTGAGCACGTAATGTACGAACTTTCGCAGAGATAGATTTACCATTTCATGCCATATGGATTAATAGATAGCCAAAAGAGAAAGGGTTGAGAGAATTTAACGGCATAGCTAGGTGTAACCTATCAAGTTACCGAAAAAACGAGGTTATATAGTGGTATGATCGCGGGCTCAGCACCATAAGTGATAAAGAATAGGAAACAGAATGACTCACCTTACCGATCAGCAAGAAGCTGCAATGGCGACGTTTAAGGAAAACTTACACCTTCCAAATGGTGGTTTTCATAAACTGATTATCGATCTAAGTAAGGAATATCAGCTGCCTTTTCAAAAGGTGCGCGCCGTTTTAAAGAAAGCTCAAAAAGACGTGGAGCGACAGATAAGAGAAGACTTTACCAGTGTTGATGACGCGGTACTGAGCCAAGCCAATTGGGTAAATATCATTAAGTCGAAACTTGTTGAGTTAGCGGAAGAAAACCAAACGGTTATGGATAAGCTGCAACAAAATCTGAAGTATCAAAAAGTGTTGTCGGCAACCAATGGTTCAATCGCAAGTGAAGACGAACGTGATGAGTTGATTGAAGAATTGATTCAAGCTTATGAAAAAGAGGTATTCAAACCTTTACTGGCGATGCTGCATACAACAAAGCTGTATTGGAAATTAATGCTGGTGGATGAGACATGTAAGATGAATGAGGAGAATCGTGAGAAATTCAGTGATTACCCTCAACACATGCAAGCTGCAGAACACTTATATACTCTTGATCAGAAGTTAAGGTCGATACCGTTAACTTATTAGTCCATGAATGCACTGATAATGACTCATTGGTGATTCAGAGTTTGATATAAGTTGGTTTCAATAGAAGTACGATAACCTAGCTAGCGTTAGCCGCGTGTGAAATGCAAAAAGGGCTAGGTTTCTGTTCTGTTTTACTTCTACTCTATTTTGTTCTGCTAGAGCGAATTGAGGGTGACATCTTTTACATCTTTGGGACTAAACGGTGTTTCTTTTTGTAGCCTATGGGAAATGCTATAGGAGTGTGAAATGTCCTAGGGTGTTTCCGTTGCCTGAAACAATAGTTCCGATGCTTTCTCGTTCATTAAATTCAAAATCGATGAGATAACTGTGATGTTGTAGCTTGGGCAATATGTGGCGGTGGAGTATATCGCTATTGAGCTGTCGAATCTCTGTGACCCATGAAATTTCTTCTTTGTGTAAGTCTATTTTAATCTTGAGCATTTATTACCTTTTAGTTTATTGACTGATTTGTCGCGTGATAGTTGGTACCAATGGGTTTGTCGTGTTGTTCTGCGTGACATAACTGTGCCTTGTGTTTATTACATTTATATTTAAGTGATCGATCTATTTTGACTTCGCTAGCAAAAGAGCGAATGACGATAGATCGGTAGTGAGGATCGAATTTAAAAGCTATTGAATGACTATCTAGGTGAAAGCTGACGCAGAGATGGTGTAACGAGGAAATCGAGAACTGTCTTTGAGGAACTTGGACTTACTTTAGCATTAACAGCTCTATAGATTAGAGCCAAGTGGCGCACTATACGCCTAGTTTTTTGAATTGCAACTCTATTTTTAATTAAATTTAAAAATATTTTTGAATGATTTGCCGTCGCTTGTTGAGAGTTAAATGAGCGAAGGACCGATAATTCACCATGATACCTGACCGATGTTTGGCTTTGCACCGCTTTGTGCTCTTTGTCATTAGTGGTTTTATTTGTTCAGCTAATTTAGTGATGATTAAGCCTCTGTTATATATAATCTTTACATTGTAAATTTCAATTCTTGACTCTGAGGTTGAGCGTTGTGATTCTGGAGTTTAGCGTTGTAATTTCAGGGTTTTCGAGCACTTTCCCCCATCAGTTTATTCTTCAGATTGATGATCATTTTCCTCTTCGCGTCTTTTTGTTATTTCTGATCCCTAGTATCTCTCCTGACTAAGCAAGATATGAATACTCACTTTTACATTTCTGAATAATAAAGTTGTTGTGTCGCCAGTTTAACGCAAATATAATTGATAATAGTTCTCACTTGCGTTACGGGTTTGTTATCAAAGCAATGACAGACTTTAAATTATCGTTATTTAGCCGTTGTGTACGCACCATACTCGCCTATGAGTAATGTGACTTTCATTGTCATGAGTGGTGGTTAGTATCAATGGCAAAGGAAGAAACATGAAGAAAACAATCAATTCAGTTCGCCAGTTGTTAAGCGGGCTTGCCATCGTTCTTGCATCATCATTATTGATGACCGTTCAAGCGAAAACCGTGACCATTGAACACGTAAAGGGCACGGCGCAGTTTACTGAAGTACCACAGCGCGTTGTGGTACTTGGCTTTGGTAGCTTGGATGTGCTTGATCAAATTGGTGTACAGCCAGTTGGTGCGCCTCATAGCTTGCTGCCCGATTACCTGGCTTCGTACAAAGAAACGACAGCAAATACAGGATCATTGAGTGAACCTGATTTTGAAGCTATCTACATGTTGAAGCCTGACATCATTATCGCGGAAAACCGCATGCTTAAGGTTTACGACAAGCTGGCACAAATCGCTCCAACGGTCATGTTCTCTATTGAAGGTGATAAATACTGGGCTGATGCTCAGCAAAACTGGCGCGCGCTAGGTGATATCTTTGGTAAGCAAGCTGAAGTAGAAGCGATCATCAAAGAGACTCAAGCGTCTATCACTGCGGTAAACGACAAAGTCGCGTCTGACGAAACTTCAGCAATGATGCTGATGAACAACGGCAACAACATTGCGATGTTCAATAAGGGCAGTCGCTTCTCGATCATTTTTGATGATTTTGGTTTCGAGGAGTCAAAGAGTGCGACAGTGGCTCCAATTAAAGGGACTCACGGCAACCTAATTTCGTTCGAATACATTGCTGACGCAAAACCTGAAGTGCTTTACGTTCTTGATCGCGAAAAAGCGATTGGCAAATCAGAAGGTCGCGCACAACAACTGTTTGATAACCCATTAGTTGCGGCGACACCTGCAGCGCAGCAAGGCAACATCGTTTACCTTGATTCAAGTGCTTGGTATTTGGCGGGTGGTGGCGTGACAGCGATTCACAGAATGTTGGGTGATATTGAACGAACGATTCAATAGTCACTAATCATCAGGTTTTCGGGCTTATAAGAGTGTTCTTATAAGCCCTTTTTCACTTTTCATACGGACTCAACGAGCCCTACCTTTAGTATTATTTCTATGTTGAAACCCATTGCAGCTGCTGTATTTCTTGTTGTGTTATGCGTTATGTCATTGATGATTGGAGTCGCTGAGATCAGTTTTAGCGACTTCTTCAATGGCAACCAACACGCCAACTCTATTTATGTTGTTAGTCGAATCCCTCGACTGTTCGCAATTGTGCTTGCCGGTGCGGGCTTGAGTGTCGCTGGCTTGATCATGCAACAGATCGTGCAGAACAAGTTTGCCGCACCTTCGACTATGGGCACCATTGACTGTGCGATGTTGGGCTACATAGTCGGCATTCTAGTGCTAGGCAATGCAGCGCAATGGAGCTACTTAGGTTTCATTTTCGCGTTTGCGGTTCTCGGAACCATGCTATTGGTCCGTTTTCTACAACACCTGAAGTTCAAGAATGCGGTGTTGGTGCCTTTGATTGGCATCATGTATGGCAACGTTGTTTCGTCTCTAACAACCTTTATTGCTTATAAGTACGACTTAGTACAAACCATGTCGGCATGGACAATGGCGAACTTTGCGAGTGTGTTGCAAGGCAGCTATGAAATTCTTTACCTCGCAGTGCCTGCTTGTGTGTTGGCTTACTACTTCGCGAGTCAGTTCAGTGCGGCGAGTATTGGCGAGAGCTTTGCGAAAAACATCGGCTTGAATTACCAGAAGATCGTCTTCATTGGTGTTGCATTGGTCGCTATCTGTGCCTCTTCTGTAGTGATGATCGTCGGTGTTATCCCATTCCTTGGCCTTATCGTGCCGAATATCGTGTCGCTGATGATGGGCGATAACATGAAGAAGATTCTGCCTTGGACAGCCTATTGGGGCGTGATCTTGGTATTGGCTTGTGACTTGTTAGCTCGAATCGTCATCTTCCCTTATGAGATTCCAATCTCGATGGTAATCAGCATCTTTGGTGGCTTGATTTTTATCTACCTAATCATGAGAGACAAGTCGAATGCGTGATTCAGTAAAAATTGCGATTCTGGCCATCGCGTCTTTGTGTATGGCGGCAGTATTTGTGGGGCAGGGACTTACGTGGGATAACTATGAGTTCTTCTTGTCTCTGCGACTACCTAAACTGCTGTCAATTGTGTTGGCGGCGGTGGCGATTTCTGCATCGTCATTGGTGTTCCAAACCATTACTAATAATCGAATTCTAACCCCATCCATCTTGGGCTTTGATAGCTTGTATATGCTGGTTCAAACGGTACTTCTGTTTGTGTTTGGCAGTGCTAGCTTCTGGGTGATTGATTCAATCGCAAACTTTTCGATGTCTGTAACTGTGATGATCTTGTTCTCGTTTGCTCTGTTCCATTTCTACTTTAAGAGCAAGCGAAATAACGTATTCACACTGCTTTTAATAGGCATCGTGTGTGGCAGCGTATTCTCGAGCTTAGCGAACTTCCTTGCGATGTTGATTGATCCCAATGAATTCGCGGTGCTGCAGAATGTGATGTTCGCAAGCTTCAATAACGTGAAAGGCGAACTGGTTTACCTTAGCCTTATTCCATTAGGTTTGAGCTTGCTTGGCCTGTGGTTGTTAGCGCCTAAGCTTGATGTGCTTTGGCTTGGTGTCGATAACGCAACAAGCTTAGGGGTGAACACCAAGCGACTGACTCAAATTACCTTGGTGATTGTGTCAGTGATGGTCGCGGTATCGACGGCTTTGGTTGGCCCTGTGCTGTTCTTTGGCTTGATCACCGTGAGCTTAGCTCGCCAGATATTCCGATCTTATCAGCATCGTGTGCTTATCATCGCAAGCAGTTTGTTAGCGGTAGTGCTCTTGGTTTCAGGCCAATGGTTTATCGAAAAAGTAATGGCGTTTGAAACCACAGTGAGTGTGATCATTAACTTGGTCGGTGGTTTGTATTTTATGTTCTTGTTGTTACGCACCAGAATTCAGTAAAGGTAGTAAGTAGTGATTAAATTAACAGGTTTAACTAAGAAGTATGGCAAGTCACTCGTGGTTGATGATGCCAGTGCTATGTTCCCGAAAGGAGAAGTGACTTCTATCATTGGCCCAAATGGTGCGGGTAAAAGTACACTGCTTTCTATGGCGAGTCGATTAACCGAAAGTGATGCGGGCGAGGTCGTTATCGGCGATAAATTACTGGCTGAATGGGATACCAAAGAGCTAGCCAAGCATCTTGCCGTGTTAAGACAATCAAACAACATCAATATGCGATTTACGATTCGTGAGTTGGTCTGTTTTGGTCGTTTCCCACATTCTCAAGGTCGCTTGAAAGACGAAGATCATAAGATCGTAGATACAGCGCTAGAGCACCTTGGCATTACCGACATTCAAAACAAATACCTTGATGAGTTGAGTGGTGGTCAGCGTCAAATGGCGTTTATCGCGATGGTTGTGGCGCAAGATACGGATTATGTGTTTTTAGATGAACCTCTGAATAACCTTGATATTAAACACTCGGTTGAAATCATGCAGACGCTGCGTCGCTTGGCGCATGAGTTTAATAAAGCGGTGGTTATCGTAATTCACGACATCAACTTCGCTTCTTGCTACTCAGATAACATTGTCGCGATGAAGAAGGGCCAAGTGGTTAAGTCGGGTAAGGTCTCTGAAGTGGTTGAAAAGTTAGTGATGGAATCGATCTACGAGATCCCATTTGAGATTCGTGAGTTCGATGGTGTTCGAATCTGTATGTATTATTCTGGTCGTTAGATTACTGAATAACTGGGTTGTTTTGTTTTCTAGCCGTTGTATAAAAGAGCTCCCATATGAGGAGCTCTTTTCGTATGGTTCATATGTCCAAGAAAGCATATTCCCTCTTGTGTTATACGCTAATCTCTGCCGTATTTTTGACATCAAACCGTTAGTTTGATGTCACTCGAAGATCGACTCTTCATTTTTAACAATCATTTGTCATTTTCATGTTGAGAGGTACGAAAACCCATCTACACTATGTTGATAACTGTTTGATTTTTATACGAGGTGTCAATGAGTCGTAAACCTATAGTGTTAGTCGTGGATGACACCCCAAGTAACTTAGATGTGTTAACGGCAATCCTCAAAGATACCTATCAAGTTAAGGTCGCGATTAACGGTACTATCGGTATCAAAATAGCGAAGATGGTGCCGCAGCCAGATCTTATTCTCCTTGATATTATGATGCCTGACATCGATGGCTACGAAGTGTGTCGTCAATTAAAAGCTCAGCCAAATACTGCGCATATCCCCATTATATTCGTTACCGCGAAGATTGGCCCTGAAGCCGAAGTAAAAGGCTTGTCCTTAGGTGCTGTTGATTATTTAACGAAGCCAATTACACCTGAAATTGCACTACAACGTGTAAAAACCCATATTGCTCTTTATGACCAGCAACGAGCGTTGTTTAGTCAGGTGAAAGAGAAAACCCAAGAGATCAATCTCGGCAAACTGGAAACGCTCAACATATTGGGTAGAGCGGCTGAATTTAAAGATAACGAGACGGGCATGCACGTTATGCGCATGAGCCATTATTGCGAGATATTAGCCAAAGCCTTGGGCATGACAGACGAAGATGCCGAGACCTTGCGTGATGCCGCGCCAATGCATGATATTGGCAAGATTGGCATTCCTGACAGTGTGTTACTGAAGCCAGGTAAATTGGATGCCGATGAATGGACTACCATGCAGAAACACGTCGAGTTCGGTGTTGAAATCCTTGGTAGGCAGGGCGATTCCAAACTGATGCGTATGGCCATTCAAGTCGCGCAGTATCACCATGAAAAGTGGGATGGCAGTGGTTACCCAAACCAGATAGCCGGCGAAGATATTCCATTGGTTGGACGAATTGCGGCCGTTGCTGACGTATTTGATGCCCTGACAGCAGAGCGTCCTTATAAGAAAGCTTGGAGTGTCGATGAGGCACTGAGCTTGTTTGAAGAACAGAAAGGCAAGCATTTTGACCCGACTATCGTCGATATGTTTTTTCTAAAGTTACCTGAGATTCTAGCAATTAAAGAGAAATTTAGAGATGAGTGATGGCTTGATGTTGTCGCTAAATCGTTTTTTATTATCTCTTGTCATTGGCTTATTGGTGTGGCCACTGACAATTCGCAGTGCAAACGCCGGCGAAGTGACCGATGCAACGTTAAATCAGTGGTTAGAAAACCAACCAACGATTACCTTTGTTACCCTTACCGACCATTACCCATACTCATTTATCGATGATGAAGGAAAGGTCTCTGGGATCATAAAAGACTGGGCATTAGATCTTGAAAATCGATTTGGTGTTCATACTCGATTTATCAGCGTGGACTCACGTGTTAAGGCCAAAGATGCTTTGTTAGATGGGCGAGGCGACGTGTTCCCATTCCAACAGTTCGACCCAAGTGAAGGTGGACGTTTTCTTGCAAGTGATCCCTATATTCCTTATCAGGTGGCTGTGATAGTCCCTGTCGACAAAAAACTCGATGTAAATCTAGATCAAAATAATAAACGCCGCATTGCTATGGTTAATGAAAACATAGACTTACAAAGAGCTGGCGTCCAGTTGAGCTCTATTGAACGAGTGGACTTTGACAACGTTATTGATGCAGTGCGTGCGTTAGGGGCTGGTGATGTTGAAGGCATGGTCGGTGAACCTATCACCACTATGGATCTTGCGAAAAAGATTGGCGTTCATGATCTAGCGGTCAACTATGTTTTGGAGCATTGGAAAAAGTTAGAGGCGTCGATGGTGATTCGAAATGACGAACCAGAGCTACTGACGCTAATCAACAAACAAATTGAAACCTTTGACGTTGCTAATAAGAACCAGATTTTATCAAAGTGGCTAGATACTTCTCCTTATCGAGTTCCACTAAAAGGCGTATTTGGCTTTGGTAACCCTCCGTATATGTATCCAGACAGCACCGCGGTCGGGCTAGAACACGACATTATTCAACGTGCTCTTAATGATATGGGGTATAAGCTGGGTGACGTTGTCACTCTCCCTCCTAGTGCCGCTAGAAAGGCCATCGATAACAATAATTCTATTGCCTTTGTTTCTGGCGTTCAGTTTGATGACCCTAATGCACATTTCCTAAGTGATAAAGTTCTTAATGTTGAGTTTGTTCCTGTTTCTCTGACTCGCCGCAAGCTCAAACTTCAATCTCAGAACGACCTATCACTAGGGGCGTTATTGTTCGACGAGACCTCACCAATTAAAAATTCAGTTGAAGTACTGAAGGGTAAGTTAGACATTGGTCGTGTCGAAGATTACGAAGGTCTTGAATCAGCATTCTCACAGTTGAGGGCTCAAAATGTTGACCTGTTAATGGTTGAACGAAGAGTTCTGGAGTGGTTTATCACCAATACTCGTTTTATTGAAATGGCAGAGCTAATGTTACATGACGAGTATAAAGTTGAGTATCCGATCTATGTTGACTTTAAGAGTGAGGAAATCAGAGACAGCTTCAATGCCGCGATTAACAAACTTAAACAGGCCGATGATGGTTTAAGTCAAATTATCGAGATGCAGGTTCAGAATGATCTAAGCCAAGTGCTTAAAAAGGCGAATATCATAGCGCAAATATCCGCGTATTTTATCGTCAATGACCGCTTTGAAGAGTTAACCGAAGTTTTTGAAATTTTCGACACGGACAGGTCGTTTCAGGTGATCACGGCACAAGCAGATAACAATAATCGCCCGATCAAATCTTGGTATATCGGTAACCTAGTTGATGAATATGGAGAGACGAAAAACACCTCTCATTTTTCGTCGGTCACCAAGGTGGCAAATTATCGAACCAAAGGAGGGAGCACCAATTCTGGTTCGATGACTTTCTACTTTGATGTTCAGACGTTAGAGCGAAACCATGTTTATTTTCCATCGGTCGAACAATTTAGTTCATTTGGAGATGCGGCGAAACGCTATATTGCGGATGTTTATCAAGCGAGTAACTTGACTGGAGAGATCTTAAATCTAAGCCAAAAAGAGAGGAAGTGGATCAAAGAAAATCCAGAGGTTCGGATAGGTATCGATCCGAACTCGTTGCCTTATGAGGCTGTATCCAATACCGGTGAATACATCGGTATGATTGACGATTATCTAACGCTCATTGAGCAGAAAACAGGGTTAAGTATCAACCATGTAGACGTTGCAAGTTGGTCAGAGACCCGTAGCTTGGTTGATCATCATGAAGTAGAACTGGTCTCCGCAGCTCAAGAGAACCGTTCGTTAGGAGACAACGTTAAAGCAGTCAAGAGCCTGTTTTCAAGCCGTTTAGCTATTGCATCGAGACGAGACATAAGTAGCTTGGTGCTTGAAGAAGCTGAAGGATGGAAAATCGGTATTTTGAAGAACGCAGCAAATACCGACGCGATTGTCGAGAAATACCCGAATATTGAATGGGTGAAAGTAGAATCCACAGAAGATGGGCTTAACCGACTGGATGATGAAACCCTAGATGGCATGATCGATACTATCGAAGTCCTAAACTATCTCATTGATTCATTTGGTCATCGTGAGGTCGGAATTATCGGACGACTTGATTTTTTCCTTTCTCCAACTTTACATGTCATTAAGTCTGAACCTTTGCTCTATTCCATTGTGAATAAGGCAATTGAGAGCATTTCTGCTGAAGAACGTCAAAAGATATCGGCGAAGTGGGCAGCACCAAAAGCGATAGAAAGAGTCGACTATGAATTGGTTTATACCATTTCAAGTTTTGCTTTGGTGATCGTTTTACTTATCGTTTTCTGGAATCGAAAACTCTCGAAGCAGATAAGCATTGCTAATGATGCAACAGAGGCGCTTAAGAAGGCTCAGGAACAGCTCTACAATATGCTCAATAGTTCTCCAATTGCCGCTAGTGTTGTGTTAGAAGAGAAGGTTCGCTATGCCAACGATACTGCGAAACGCCTGTTTGGGGTTGAAGATCTGGATCTTGACTCTATCGATGCGGCTGCTATTCATGATTCCTTAGCCGTTCGGGACGATGTACATAAGGAGCTTAAACTCAACGGAAAGGTGGTAAACAGAGAGTTGGTGCTAAGAAAATCTGACGGAACCCGTTTCGTCGCGCTCGTCAGCTATTATTTGTTTGAGCTAGATGGCGAGATAGCCACACTATTTTGGGCGTTCGATATTTCAGAAATGAAACGCCTAAACGAACAACTTGAAGAAGAGAAACAGAGAGCAGATCTGGCAAGCCAAGCTAAATCGGAATTCTTAGCCAATATGAGCCATGAAATTAGAACGCCAATGAACGCAATAATTGGTTTGTCTTATCTGGCCATTGGCGAAATATCTAATCCTGTTGCTCGAAATTATATTGAGAAAGTGCACCGTTCGGGGCATTCACTGTTAAGCATTATTAATGACATCCTCGACTTCTCTAAGATAGAGGCGGGACAGCTTGTCATTGATAGCATCCCATTTGATCCCGTGACGATATTCCAAGATGTCATTGAGTTGATGGAATCGAAAGCGGATGAGAAGCAACTTAAGTTGTCTATGTCGATAGATCCAGAGCTAGATACTCCGTTGATTGGCGACCCGTTAAGACTATTCCAAGTCATTCTTAACCTGATTGGTAACGCAATCAAATTTACATCGCATGGGAACGTGACTTTGAATGTTACTCATCTCGAATCCAATGATCGCAGCGTGAGTATAAAGGTGGTTGTTTCCGATACAGGGATTGGCATTTCTGAAGAAAATAGGCACAAGCTCTTTCAAGCATTCAGTCAGGCAGATAGTACTACCACGAGAAAGTTTGGAGGTACTGGCTTAGGGCTAAATATCAGTCAAAAGCTCGTGCAAGCCATGGGCAGTAAAATTTCAGTCGCAAGCGTTTTGGGTAAGGGCAGTGAGTTCTCTTTCGTTCTCACTTTGCCTAGGTCAGATTCAGAAGAACTGGCGCACTTTAAATCACAAGAGCTCAAGTTGGATTATCACATCGAGTTCAAAGGGCAAAAGGTATTACTGGTTGAAGATAATGAATTAAACCAAGACCTAGCCTTGGCATTTTTAAAGCGTTCGAAGTTGAATGCTGACTTGGCCGAGGACGGAAAAGAGGCGGTATCACTAGCCAAAAATAATGACTATGAAATGATTCTTATGGATCTTCAAATGCCCGTGATGGATGGCTTTGAAGCGACGCGTCAGATCCGTGAGTTTGATACTCAGGTTCCTATTATCGCGATGTCCGCCAATGTGTTTGCTGATGCGAAGCAAAGAGCAAGAGACGCAGGTGTAACGGACTTCTTAGACAAGCCGATTATCATCGATAAAGCGACTTCTTTGATCATCAAATACATCGTGCCGGAGGTGATGGTAGAAGGGAAGGCAGCGTCGTTAGATGGGCAGGAAGAACAACTCGAAGGTCTAACAAGTCAACCTAACAGCATTGATGTGATCAGTGTGTTTTCTCAGCAACGATTTGAACAGCTCACTCATCATGATTCGGAACTACAAAATAAACTGGTTGGGAAGTTCCATAGCAGTGCGCCAAGTATGATGGTTGATGCGTTTGATAATTTGGCACAAGACGATTGGATTACGCTTGAAAGAAACCTGCATACTTTGAAAAGCATGGCAGCGTCGATTGGTGGCCTTCAGTTAGCTGATTTGATGGGGGAGTTAGAAGATAAAGCTCACAATCGTTTGTGTGATGATCAAGCCCTCAGAGAAGGTGAGGCGAGGTTAGTTGAGTTTATTACAGCAACGGAAAGCCTGATTGTGAAGCCACATGCAGAGGGGATGAGTGAAGCGAGTGCGATGGGGACCGTGGTCAAAGAAGACCAAAGGGTTAAGCTGCTCTCGCTGCTGGAAGCTTATGATAACGATGCAACGCAATACGTGGCCGAGCTACTTACAGAGTATCCAAATTCTGTTGCGCTTAACGATGTGCAAAGTGCGTTAGATAATTATGACTTCGAGCGAGCGTGTGAGGTTCTCAACACCTTGGAATAAGCCGCTTTGCTTCGTCGGCATATAACAGTTGCTGTCTTATCGCTATTACTGTCTGAATAACAAGTACTTCAGTATTAAAGCCTTTAACCTTTTGGGTTAAAGGCTTTAAATTTAATCAACTAATCAACTAATCAACTAATCAACGCTTCTAACCACTCACGTTTTGTTTGATCAGATCGATAACTGTATCGTATCGGTGCGGCAGTTTTCTGTTTCGTTTTTGAACCAGATACAGTATTTCCTCAACCTCTACTTTGGGTGGCACAACGTGCAACTTGTCTCTTTCTGGGAAGTGCTCAACTGCGCCAGCCGGTAAGACGGTAAAGCCTAACCCTTTCGATACTGGCAGCAAGATCTGGTGAAGCTGATTGATGTAGCCAGATCTTGGTATTTCATTAACGTTAATGTTCGCGAGATCCTTGTCTCCACACAGGTCGAAATACAAAGACAGGTAGTGAGCAGAATCTGGATGCGCAATAAGGCCAATGTCGTGCAGTACTTGTGGTGTTATCTCTAAGTGAGCCAGACTGCTGTGAACGATGAGGCAGAGTGCTTCTTTACCAATGACTTGGCTCTGATAGTAACTGTCGTTTGGGGAGTGCCTAACAATGCCGATATCGGTTGTGCCTTGGATCAGGTCGTTCAATATCTTTTTGTTTGGAGCTGCTTCTAAGTTAATGCTCAGATCTTGGTGTTGCTGCTGAAGTTCAAGAAGCTTGGGATACAGACGTAAAGAGAGTGAACCCGAACAGGATAGATGACATTGCCCAGCATAAGGATTATCAAAACTCAGAGACTCAAAAAGATCTTCTTGGTCTTTTTCTAGCTTGAGCGCATAGCGATACATGATCCGACCTTGTTCAGTCAGCTCGAAGCTCTTATTTTCTCGAGAGAGCAGGTCACAATTGCAAGCTTGTTCAAGCTTCTTGATGTGCTGGCTCACTCCTGGTTGTGTCATGTACAACTTTTCAGCCGTTTGGGTGAAATGTCCAACTTCAACCAGAGTCTTAAATGTATTGAGCCAAAGTGGATTGATCATACTCACCTTCAAATGCTAAAGCCTATAAATAACAGAAAATTATTATTATCTTAAGTAATGATAATTTCAACTCTAGCGTCTTAAGTAACGCTAATCAAAGTCAATGTGGTGGTAACTATTTATATTGGTCGACTTGTAGAGTTGCTATGAGTAACAAAGTGTTGCGACTTTGTTGATTATTTGGTCTATTGACCAACTGTGCTCATATTTAGGAACGAAGATGAATAGAAATGTTTGGCTGCTCTCACTGTGTCAGGCCTTGTTGATGACGGGTAACATATTACTGATCTCTGTGATTGGCTTGATCGGCAAGCAGATTGCGCCCAGTGTGAGCATGATTACCTTGCCGGTTGCACTGCAGTTTTTGGGTTTAATGGCAGCCACTATTCCTGCGTCTCTAATTTCAGGTAAGTTAGGGAGAAAGCGAGGATTTAGCATTGGTAATGTGGTTGGCATTACAGGGGCTAGCCTTGCCACTTACGCACTGTCTCAGCAAAATTTCTATCTGTTTTGTTTCGCCACGTTCTTACTTGGGATAGGCATAGGTTTTGGCACGCTTTATCGCTTTGCTGCAATCGAGGTGTGTGATGAAAATGCCCGTCATCGAGCGATATCTATATCGATGGCTGGTGGCGTTTTAGCAGCAGTATTGGGGCCAAACTTGGCGATTATGTCTCAACAATGGTCAGCAGATGGCTTGTACATTGGTGCTTTTGCTTCTTTGATTGGGTTGAACATTCTTGCGTTACTCATTTTACAAACCATTCAGTTTCCTAAAGTCTCTTTTAATAGTCAGGCTCCCAAAGCCGATCCTTTAGGTGTGATCGTTAAAGCGCCGAACTTTATTGGTGCGGTCTTTGCAGCCATGGTTGCTTACGCCGTAATGAACATTTTGATGACTGCAACGCCATTGGCAATGATTGGCTGTGGTTTTGACTTTACTAAAGCTGCTGGCGTGATTGAGTGGCACGTGTTGGGGATGTTTGTACCTGCATTTTTTACCGGATCACTTATCGAGAAGTTTGGCTCAAGAATGATGATCTTGGCGGGCGGGATTCTGTTCGTCGTCTGTATCGCGATTAACATTCATGGCGAATCTATCTGGCACTTCAGAGCTGCTCTAGTTGTGCTTGGTGTGGGTTGGAACTTCATGTTTATCGCGGCAACAGGTTTGTTTAGTCAGTCCTACCAATCGCAGAATAAAGCTAAGGCACAAGCGTTTAATGAATTTATTGTCTTTGGCTGTGTGACTATTACAGCGATGCTCTCTGGCTGGCTAGAATCGACAGCAGGGTGGCAGAACCTCAATATCTACGTATTACCATTCGTGTTAGCTGTTATCTTGCTGTTCGCATTTAGTGCTCGTAAATCGCGTATTCAAAAGCAGCCTGTGTGATGGCTCATCGAATGGTGGTTCAGTAAATTCGTTACTGTGATTAGAACCCTAGTATCTCGAACTACGACAAATAAAAAGCCCTACCAAATCGGTAGGGCTTTTGCTTACGGCTTAAATAATAACGTTTCCTTAAAACTGCTGTCTTGGCTCATGCTCGAAGACAACAGTGCTTAAGCTTGCTTGTAAGTACGCGTGATAGAGCCGCGTACTTATTTTGATGGTCTATCGTTTAAGACCTAAGACCTAAGACCTAAGACCCAAGATGAGCTACAGGTCGACCAAAATTGTCTTAGTCGTAATCCCACCTTGGTCATCGATTATCTTCAGTGTCACCTCGTGCTCTCCGTATGAAGGGAAGATTGAAGTGAATGTGCGACCTCGTTTCACCTTTCCGTTTGGAAGTGTCCACTCGGTATCAACAATACGACCATCGCTGTCTGAACTTGTAGACCACATGGTTACCCAACGACCCAAGTGAATGTACTTCGCGCTCGCTTCTGGAAGGGCGTTTGGAGATTCAACACTCACCACAGAGCTAAATGAATCGGTAGCGCCTTTGTCGTCAACAACAGTCAAGTTCACCGTGTATTCACCGGCTTGCTCGTAAGACCAAGTTGGTGCCACTTCGTTACTTGTTGTGCCGTTGCCAAAGTCCCATAGATAACTGACGATCTCACCGTCTTGATCAGAACTGAAGTTACGTGCAGAAACGTTCAGGCCAGTGACATTGAGCTCGAAGTTCGCAGTAGGGGCGACATTGTGTTGGCTTACTTTAGATAAGCGAACCACGCCGTATTCGTTGTTGTCACTCTGATTCACAATATCAACGGCTAAGCCAAATTCCGTTAGGATACGTCCTGAATCAGGCGCTTGTGGAGTGGTGTAATCTTGGTCGTCAGAGAAGCTAGCATTGCCAACCAAACTGGTATCTTCAAGTACATCATCGTCGCTGTTCACAAGACGCATTGGGGTATGATCTTTGAGTGAAAACGCAGCATCACGAACTTGGTAACGAGTTTGAGCGACTTCACCGGATTTTTCCCAAGTCATGGCATTCTGGTCTGCATCGACCACGCCTAACCAACCTTCACCTGGGTGTTTGCCTACCCAGTTATCAGTCAGCGACTCGTCTACGTACCAAATGATCAAACCTGGATCGAATGAGATGAGTTGGCCCATGCGTTTGATGTTGGCTAGACCTTCATCAACGTCCATGTGGCTACGCCATTGCAGTAGGTAGTAGTGTTGCGCTTGGTGGAATCCATTACTTAGCTTGTAGCCATTTAGGGCGAAGGTTGAGTTGCTTTCTCCATCGTCTATTGAGGTTACTTCACCATCCACGACCACACTGAGGTTATCCAGATAGAAGCCTTCCATCGCCAAGCCACCATCGGTGATGTACTCAAACGAAAGCTCTACTTCTTGGCCTACCCATTGTGAAACGTCAAACTCAGCGTCAATCCACCCGCTAGATTCGCCGCCAATAGCAGGAACGAGGCCAGTATTGTATGGGTCATCCATTGAGGTGATGTTGCCAGCTATTGCTTGTCCGTTGATTAGCACGCGAGCGAAGTCGTAGTCTTTCTCAATTTCATACCACGTTTTGAACGAAAGCAATGCAGAATCACCCGCTGGAATCACCAACTTGCGAGTCATGCTATTTTTCAGATCATCGCCTTTTTGAGAGTGGAATGAATACTCTCCCTCAAAGGGTTTCAGACCTTCAATTTGCTTTTCAGGAAGATCGACCTTAATCATGTTCGGACGGCTGTTATCCGTGGTTTGGAACAGTGTATAAACTTGTGGGTTGTCTTCTAGGTCATCAATCGAGATTTGATCATCGTTAACCCAGCGGCCACCAATCGATTTTTGTAGGAAGTGTTTTGCCCAAGAGCTGAATGCCGTTGGTTGTGTGCCACCAATTTTGCCAGCCCAGCTGCCTGAAGACATGATTGACCAGTAAGATACTGGTTCACCCTTGCCTGTGTATTGCGTGTCGTACTCGTCTGGTAAGCCTAAATCATGGCCATACTCGTGAGCACAGACACCAGCTGCTGCATCAATCGGTTGAATGGTGTAATCAAATGCCGCGTATTGGCCACCAAAGCGGTCGGGAAGCGAGCTAGAGGTACCTTCAAGCACATGTGTGCGACCAAGGTTGAATCGGTGCGACCAGATAGCGTCAGGGCCCAATACACCACCACCGGCTTCTTCGCCTACCGATGCGTGGAATACCATTAGGTGATCAATCACACCATCGGGTTCACGGAAGTTTCCGTCACCGTCGTAATCGTAACGATCTTCGATGTCGTAATCGGCTAGGTTGATACTCGGATCTTGAGCCAATTGATTCAGTGCTTCACGAACCAGTTCCTGTGCGTTTAAGTCGTTGTCGGTGGTAGGGGAGTTGCCACCATAGAATGACGCAGGCTTAGAGGCGCGATACCAACCTGCCGCTTGACCTGCAACGCTGTAACTATCACCTGATTCGCTTTGGTAATATTGGCGCATCGAGATTAGGTTCTCGCCGTTGGGCCCTGTGTAGCCAGAATTTGAGAACAACAGCTCTTGATAATGCTCTGGGTTGTAGCTCTCATAGAGCATCTGCGTGTGCTCTTCGGTCAGCTTGTTATTATCCCAGTTCAAATCAGGGAAATCGACTAACAGAGCGAGTACTTTATCGGTACGCTTGGTGCCGACTTCTAAAGCAAAGACACTCGCTTTTTTAACACCGGATCCTTTTTCGATGGCTTTGAGTATTTTCGCTCGTTGCTCAAGTGCTTTTTTACCGAATTGAGCGTCGCCTTTAAAACCGGAATTGATCTTATTTTTTAAGTAACGGTCAAGTGCGTCGTGTTTTGCCACATCGGTTGCATTTTGGTCGACTAAGCCTTGTCTAACTAGCATTTCAATAAGTTTGTCTTCATTAACAACGCCTAAATCAATAGGTGTTTTTGCATAACTACTGACGCTAAATAGAGTAAGCATTGCTGAAGCCAACAATGTTTTTCTCATCATTTTCATTATATTTCCTTTTTATATTTCCATGTCGATATCAGTATCAACTGCCTTATTCGAATCAGTTGTCCGAGTCTGGCCTAATACACTCTTGTGGTGTCTTATTTAACTGACGTGTGTTTGCTGTATGTTTCGTACTTTCTATCTCTTTTATATTTTCTATTTCTTTTGTATTAGTTGTCTCTTTTCTAGTTTTTGAATCAAACTGAGTGCTCTTTACTTTTTTAGCGTTGAGATAGATACGCAAAGCTTCTTGATTGCCCTCATAGGTTAAGCCTGGACAGATAACGCCTCGTTCAATCAATGACTTCAGCAATAGTTCGTCGTTCTCAATAGTGGAAGCCTGTGACAGTGAGGAAAAAATGAGAACCATTAAAGCCATTGTTTTTCTAGGTATTTTTGTAAGAGTCTTAGTTGTATGAGTCTCAGTTGTAACAGGCGCTGCTATAAGGAACATATTCATAAGAGCCATCAGTTTTGATTATGTAACAAAATATATTTATAAAATTGACCAATCAAATGGATAATTATTACAAGTAATTGTTCGTTCCGATTTCAACATTTAAAGTTAATATCAAATAAGGGGTGTTATTTATTTTATTATCAGCTATTTAGTGGATTTTGTTGAATGAATAGTTGATAGTTTGGATTTTTAACAACATTGGTTGGGAAGTGGTTATTATCTTGAGAGCGCTTTATACAAGGTATGGAGTGATAATAATAATATATGTGTTTTATTATCTGTGTTTAGAAAAATGAATTTAATAATTGAGTGTTTAGTAAATACTCATACTGAAATTATTTTCACTCGAAATATCAATAATTGGGGTGTTGAGAATGATTTTCAGTGTTTCAAGGGCGTGAAATTTAACAATAGCGAAGGTGATAGGAGCCCCAAGTCGTAAAAAAGAGCCCGTATTTGAGCTCTTTTCCTTTTATTCTCGTTGGCGATTTACTTATGACTGAGAGACATCACGATAAAAATAACGTTCACAAGTACGTGGATTCATGCGCTTAATGACGTTTGATATTAAGGCGATAACCAGCACTGAGAATACTAACCTTCCCCAAAATATGGTGTAAAAATCAGCCCCAATTAACATGATCAAAAGTGTATCTTCAATCAAACTGTGGAGTAGATTGAGCAGCATGATTGCGGTGAAAACATCCCTCGCCGAGATATGTCCCTTTTTAGCTTCATTGATCAATAAGCCGCCGCCAAACGAAAGACCAAGCGTGATTCCGATTATCGTTAAGTTGGTTGCGTCCTTGCTAATTCCTAGCAGTCTCAAGAATGGTCTTAACAATATTGCCATGAGCTTTTCAACGCCTAGAATCTTTAAAATCTTGAGTAGCAGTAATAGTGCTGAAATCACGATGAAGATAACGGCAAAGCTCTTTAGCTGCTCAATAGCCCATCCAAGATAGCTCGAGTCTCCAGATACTTCAGGCTGCCAAAGCACGGTTGCTGGGTAGTTGAGCAAATCCCCGTATTGATAACTGAGATTGAGTAACCATGCCAGCACCAAGCTACCACCGACTCTCACTGATAGGGTAGCCAGCCAACTCACGCCTGCCTTTTTAGCTATTGCACCCTCAATCGGTAATGAATGCGCTAGTAGCATCATGCTGCCTAAAACCGAGGCTTGAGCAACTGTTAAGGGAGCATCTGAATTAATAAGAATAATCAGTCCCGCATAGATGTTAGTAAGTATCGTTGTTGCCCATACCAAGCCCATTTCTTTCGGTAATCCGACGCTTTCCATTATTGGGCTTAGCCATTCGCTAAGAATCACGACGCCGCCAAGTTCTTCAACGACCTTTATCACGATGATGATTGGAATCATGATTCGGAAAAGAGTCGAGGTGACATCGAAAATCTCTCTGAGGAGTTCTTTAAAAAATTGATAGATTGATTTCATAGTTACGACCATGGTTCGATTGTTTGGAATGAGAAGATCTTACCCTGATTATTGTGATGGTTATTTCAAAATCCACACCAATATTCGACTCAAATTTTTTATTTGTCGTAATATTTGAAATTATCAGTCACAAAAATAGAGTTTTGAGAAATTATGGAAATTGATCGTATAGATAGAAATATTCTCGTTGAACTGCAGAAGAACAACCGAATCCCAAACCTAACATTGGCTGAGATGGTTGGGTTATCACCTCCGGCTTGCCTAAAGCGAGTGAAACGGCTGAGAGAAGAGGGTGTGATAGTCGGTGATGTTTCTATCATCAACCCAGAACTGACCGGCAGTAAGATGACTTTGATTGTATCCGTGGAAATGGAGCGTGATCGAGGGGATATTTACCAAATCTTTCGCCATTCTATTTCAAAGGCAGAAGAGGTCACGCAGTGCTATCAGATATCGGGCAGTTTTGACTTCATGTTGATTGTGACGGTCAAAGACATTCAAGCCTACGAAGATTTTGTTGAACGAGTACTGCGCAAAGATTTAAACATTCGCAAGTTCCATACCTCTGTTTCAATGAGAACCGTGAAATTTACCACTGCAGTGAACTTAGATGAGTCATGACCGTGAATTTGAGAAGAGAAAAGAAAAGGAGTGAAGCTTTGAGCTTTGTGAGGTGTCAGGCGTATTTTTGTATAAATAGCAGGCATTTACATAAAATGTGACGTTCACATTTTGTCATAACTTTAATAATTGTATATATTCCTCGCCTAAAACAATAATTAACAAAAGTTAATATAAATGACTGTCAGTTCATCTTCTCAATCTCGTGAAACGCTTCTAAGCGAAAACGAACAACTTGTCTCGACTACCGACCTTAAAGGTGTGATTACTTACAGTAATGATGCTTTTTGTCGTATCGCAGAATACAGCCAACAAGAGTTGCTAGGGCAACACCACAATATCGTGAGGCATAATGATATGCCGAAAGCGGCTTTTGCCGATATGTGGGTTAACCTAAAGCAAGGTAAAGCATGGCGCGGTATCGTAAAAAATAAAACCCAATCTGGTGGTTACTACTGGGTTGATGCTTACGTTACCCCTATTTATGATGGCGGGAAGGTGAGTGGCTACCAATCGGTTCGTGTTAAGCCTAAAAACGAATGGGTACAAGTCGCGGATAAGGCTTACCAAAGCTTATTGAAGGCAGAGATATCGGGTCGTCAATGGTCGTTACAGATCAGTGACAGTGTTCGTTACGCAGTGTTACTAGGTTCTTTAGCAGCCCCTTTGATTTCAAACCTGATCGAAGTAGGGCAAGTATCGCAATGGTTGTTGAGCTTACTTCCTGTTTCCGCATTAGCATTGCTTTTCCGACAAGAGCTCATTGATACTCCATTGCAGTTAAAAAAGCTGCAATCTAAATTCGATAGTGTCAGTCGCCTTGTCTATTCAGGTAATAGTCAGTTCTCTATTGCCGATTTTCACTTAAAACTATTGTCTGCACGAATCCGCACCGTGTTAGGTCGTATGACAGACTCTGCCAAGCCACTACAGGATTTGGCGGACAACCTGAATGCCACGTCATTTGAAGTATCTGAAGCTTTAGATCAACAAACAAAAGACATTCTTCAAGTGCGAGAGGCGACTGAAGAGGTTGAAGTCACCGCGAATGAGGTCTCTTCTCGTACAGAAGAAGCGCACCAGATTGTTGATGTGACTTTGCAAACCTGTGCTGGTGCTAAAGAGAGCATTAATCAAACCCATCGAAATTTAGAAAGCTTAGCTTCACAGGCTGAAAAGGCGACCCAAACGACTTACCAATTGAGCGATCAAGCGCAGAGCGTAAGCAAGATAATGGAAGAGATTGGTGGAATCGCCGAACAAACCAATTTGTTGGCACTAAATGCAGCAATTGAAGCGGCTAGAGCGGGCGAGCAAGGACGAGGCTTTGCCGTTGTTGCCGACGAAGTACGTGCGCTATCGGGTCGTACGTCAAAGGCGACGGTTCAGATCAAAGAGAGTATCGACACCATGCTAGCGACGATTGAAGGTTGGCAAAAGGATATTCTGGCGAACCGAGAGCAAACGGACGCGTGTGGCGATGTTGCGAAGGTGAGTGCAGATCGCTTGTCTGAAGTCGAAACTTTAATGCAATCGATGAACGATTTAATGCAGTCGGTTGAAAGCTCCGCGCATAAACAGCGTCAGCTATCGAGTGATGTAAACCTACATATGCAGTCTATCGCGTCTACTGCAGAGCAAAATTTAGTGGCAACGCATTCCGTGAAAGACCACTCCACTGAGCTAAAAGAGCAAGTGAATGAGTTCTATCACTTGGCGAAGCGCTTCGAAGAGAAATAGCTGCCAAATTCAAACCCGAATGAGAAATTAAGAAACAAGAAAGAGCCTTGCGAAGCTAGCAGGGCTTTTTTGTGAGCCAAAAGAACAGATAACAGATTAACAGGCAACAGATACAAAAAAGCCCTACTCAAAAGAGTAGGGCTTTCTATTATGTGCTTAGAAATCAGCTAACGGATTAACAGACTAAGCAAGAATCTCTTTCGCTGTGTTTACTACGTTTTCAGTAGTGAAACCGAACATCTTGAATAGCTCGCCTGCTGGTGCAGATTCGCCGAACGTTGTCATGCCGATGATCTTGCCACCGAAGCCAACGTACTTGTACCAGAAGTCAGCGATGCCAGCTTCTACTGCGATACGTGCTGTAACGTCTGACGGAAGTACAGACTCACGGTATTCAGCGTCTTGCTTGTCGAATGCATCAGTTGCAGGCATAGATACTACGCGTACCGCTTTACCTTCAGCTGTTAGTTCAGCAGCAGCGCTAACCGCTAGCTCAACTTCAGAACCCGTTGCAATGATGATTAGCTCTGGCTTGCCAGCACAATCTTTCAGGATGTAACCACCCTTCGCGATGTTTGCCACTTGCTCAGCGTCACGATCTTGCTGTGCAAGGTTTTGACGAGAGAAGATAAGTGCAGAAGGACCATCTTTACGCTCGATTGCCAGTTTCCAAGCAACAGCAGACTCAACTTGGTCACATGGACGCCATGTGCTCATGTTTGGAGTCAGACGTAGAGAAGCGATCTGTTCAACCGGTTGGTGAGTAGGACCATCTTCGCCTAGGCCGATAGAATCGTGCGTGTAAACTTGGATGTTCTGAGTTTTCATCAGAGCAGCCATACGCATAGCGTTACGAGCGTATTCCATGAACATTAGGAACGTTGCGCCGTATGGTACGAAACCACCGTGCAGAGCGATACCGTTCATGATAGCCGTCATACCGAATTCACGTACACCGTAGTGGATGTAGTTACCAGAGAAGTCATTTGCTTCAAGAGACTTAGAACCAGACCACATAGTCAGGTTAGAAGGCGCAAGGTCAGCAGAACCGCCCATGAATTCAGGTAGCATAGCACCGAACGCTTCTAGTGCATTTTGAGATGCTTTACGTGATGCGATGTTTGCTGGGTTAGCTTGAAGATCAGCGATGATTGCCGATGCTTTCTCTTCCCATTCAGCAGGAAGATCACCGTTTACGCGGCGTTTGAATTCAGCTGCCAGCTCAGGGTATGCTGCTTCATAAGCTGCAAGTTTCTCGTTCCACGCTGCTTCCTTAGCTGCGCCTGCTTCTTTCGCATCCCACTCTGAGTAAACTTCCGACGGAATTTCAAAAGGACCGTGCTCCCAACCTAGTTGCTTACGAGTTGCTGCGATTTCATCAGCGCCTAATGGTGCACCGTGACAGTCGTGCGTACCTGCTTTGTTTGGAGAACCAAAGCCGATTACAGTTTTAGTACAGATTAGAGTCGGACGAGGATCCGCTTTAGCTGCTTCGATAGCCGCGTTGATAGCGTCAGCATCGTGACCATCAACTGCTGGGATTACGTGCCAGCCGTAAGCTTCAAAACGCTTAGGAGTATCGTCAGAGAACCAACCTTCCACTTCGCCATCGATAGAGATGCCGTTGTCATCCCAGAAAGCAACCAGCTTACCAAGACCTAGCGTACCTGCTAGAGAACATGCTTCGTGAGAGATACCTTCCATCAGACAGCCATCACCCATGAATGCATAAGTGTAGTGGTCTACGATGTCGTGGCCTTCTTTGTTGAACTGTGCCGCAAGAGCTTTTTCAGCCATCGCCATACCAACAGCGTTGGTGATGCCTTGACCTAGAGGACCCGTCGTTGTTTCGATACCTGGTGCGTAGCCGTACTCTGGGTGACCTGGAGTCTTAGAGTGCAGTTGACGGAAGTTCTTAAGGTCTTCAATTGAAAGCTCGTAACCTGCTAGATGAAGCAGAGAGTAAATCAGCATAGAGCCGTGGCCGTTAGACAGGATAAAACGGTCGCGGTCAGCCCACTCTGGGTTTGACGGGTTGTGGTTTAGGTGAGAGCGCCAAAGTACTTCAGCGATGTCAGCCATGCCCATAGGTGCGCCAGGGTGACCAGAGTTTGCTTGTTGTACGCCGTCCATGCTTAGAGCACGGATCGCGTTAGCTAGATGTTTGCGGTTCATAATTGCTTCCAAAATTGATTCGAAATTAAAAATTCGTGGATAGATGTAAAAGAGGAACGAAATTCGTTCCTCTTATTTATTCGGTAGTGATTACAGCTTAGCTGCGATCATGTCTTCTAGTTTGCCTTGGTCTACGGCGAAGTTGCGGATGCCTTCAGCTAGCTTCTCTACAGCCATTGGGTCTTGGTTGTGATCCCATAGGAACTCAGCGTGAGTCATTGCAGCAGGACGCTCTTTAGTACCGTTAGAGTCGATTAGCTTCTCTACTACTTCGCCTTCAGCTGCTTCTAGGTCAGCTAGAAGTTGAGGAGCGATAGTTAGACGGTCACAGCCAGCAAGTTCAAGGATCTCGCCGATGTTACGGAAGCTTGCGCCCATAACAACAGTCTTGTAACCGTGCTCTTTGTAGTAGTTGTAGATGTCTGAAACAGAGATTACGCCTGGATCTTCTGAAGCTTCGAAATCACGACCTTCTTTCGCTTTGTACCAGTCCATGATGCGACCAACGAAAGGAGAGATAAGGAATACACCCGCTTCAGCACAAGCACGAGCTTGAGCGAAAGAGAATAGAAGCGTTAGGTTACAGTTGATGCCTTCTTTCTCTAGGATTTCAGCAGCACGGATGCCTTCCCAAGTAGAAGCCAGCTTGATAAGGATGCGGTCGTTAGTGATGCCAGCGTCGTTGTACATTTTGATAAGTTGACGAGCTTTAGCAACGCTGCCTTCCATGTCGTAAGAAAGACGAGCATCTACTTCAGTAGAGATACGGCCAGGTACAACGTTAAGGATTTCTTTACCGATGTTCACGTTAAGCATGTCACAAGTGTCTTGAACTTGTTGTGCTTTATCAGCGCTTTGCGCTTTAGCGTATTCGATAGAAGCATCGATTAGAGGTGCGTACTCAGCAATTTGAGCGGCTTTAAGAATTAGAGATGGGTTAGTTGTTGCATCTTCCGGAGTGTACTTGCTGATAGCTTCGATATCGCCAGTGTCAGCTACAACAGTTGTTAGTTTACGAAGTTGCTCTAATTTATTGCTCATTTTGATCATCCTATGTATCGCAGAACACCCCTTTAATGGGAGAGGTGTGGGCATTTGCAAGCGAACTAATGAAGTTCCTCATGGTTGTACCAGTGAGCCTAACTTACATTAATTTAAATTTTTCTCCGAACGAACATTTGCACAGAACATTTGTTCGCTCGATGAGTAAATGATGTAGCCATATTTATCCGATCTAGCCCCAAAGTCAACGGTAAATAGTGCCGTATGGTGACTTCAGTCAAATATATTTCGCTCTAGTAATCATGGGGTATGCAAGCAAACGTTTAACAGACAAAGTGAGGTGAATTAATCAACAATGAAACTATGGTTATGATGCTGAGCAAATGTTCCTTGTTGTTACATATGTTCAGGGTGTAAGCTTGTGCATCACTTACTGAGCTCTCCTATATTAGGAAGTACAGCAGGTAAAATAATTGTTAAATATTGGTTGAGTGGTATATGAGTAAGAATATCCAAGATGTTTCCGAAGAAAACACTGATCTCCTCACTGAAGTCGCCGTTGCTTACTATCAAGATGGCGCTACACAAGAAGAGATCTCTAAAAAGTTCTCTATCTCTCGTGCAAAGGTTGGTCGAATGCTCAAACAAGCCCGAGACGAAGGGATTGTAGAGATTACCGTGAAATATCACCCTGTCTTCAGTGCCAAAATTGAACAACGTCTCATCGAAAGGTTTGGTGTTAAGCGTGCACTGGTTGCATTAGACCAACCGAATGAAGAGAAGCAACGACTGCAAGTGGCTGGTTTAGTCTCTAACTATCTGACTAGCACCTTGAAAAACGGTATGGTAGTCACGGTTGGCCAAGGTCGAAACGTATCGTCGGTTGCTCACCATACTGGCGTAATTACCCCACGTGATTGTAAATTCGTATGTGGTATCGGCGGCATTCACCCAAGAGGCGGTATGTTTAACGCCGACCATATATGCAGACAACTAGCGAAAAAGTACGGCGGATCTTCTGAAACCTTGTACGCGCCTGCTTATGCTGAAAACAAAGCACAAAAATCCGCGTTCATGGAAAACAGTACTGTTAAGCAAACACTCGATCTAGCTCGTAAAGCGGATGTCGCATTAGTGGGTATCGGTGATATGAGTGAAAACAGCTATATGGTCGACTTAGGCTGGTTTACCGCGGGTGAGGTCGTTCAATCTCGTTTACTACAAGGTGTCGTCGGTGACTTTGCGGGTTATGACTTTTTCGACGTTCACGGTAAAGCGGCGAATACAGTCATGAGTGACCGTGTGATTGGCTTGGCCTTGGAAGAGTTCCGCCCTATCGCTGATGTAATCGCCATCGCTGCCGAGAACAGTAAGCCATTAGCTTTATTAGGTGCGTTAAGAACTGGCGTAGTTGATGTGATTGCGACTAGTGTAAGTAATGCTTTAACGGTACTTAACTTAGATGAGCAGATGAAACAAGCATCTCAATAGTTTTTTTAAAAAGATCTATTATTTAAATAGGTGGGCGGATTAATTAAAAGTTACACGAATAAAAGATAGAGTTATCTATTACCTATCTTTTATTTTTATAATAAATTTATGTGCCTATAAGTAAAGTTTATATTCTTAAGGTTATAAAAATTACTTATAGGTTTAGTTAGAAAGTTAATTGGTTAATATAATGCCTCATTGATAAGGTCTCGTTTCATTTAATAAATGAATTATCTCTTTCTGAGAAATTCGACTAACGAGATTATCCTAATGAGGACAACATTAATTTGTACATTTATTACAGCGCTCATCGCTGTTTACTCTGTACAAGCGACTACTTTACCTGCGCCGACCTGGCACACGATGACCTTTATTGATGGCAGTACAAAAGAACTGCGATTAATGGGCTCCCAGCATATGTTTTGGTACCAAGACCATGAGGGGCACATATATGTTCAGGATACTGATAATCAATGGTATTTTGCCAAGTATGAAACAACTAATGACGGGGCTGGCAGAGTTATTTCTACTGGGGTTTTGGCTTCGAGTGAAGCTGAAGTGCCAATAGAATCAAACATAAAAAATCTGAAAATTGATCCAATACACATCAATGAATCTTTTGACTCACCTGCTGCAAACCTTAAAAGATTTACCCCAATAGAAAATCAACGCTCACTTCTAAAAAGTCGTTCGAAAAAAAGAATCACTGAGCAAGCTTTGTTGGTAGTACAAGTTAGCTTTTCAAACGAACAGATAGAAAATGACTTTCAGTCGACGATATTTGGTGAAAACCAACAAAGTGTTCAAGATTATTTCCTTAAAAATAGTTATGGGAATTATAAAGTTGTTCCGGCCAAAGAAAATGAAGGAACAAAAAATGATGGCGTTATTAATGTCACGTTGGATATAGATCATCCAAATTGTCACTCTAAGTCTGAAAGTAATTGCCAAAGTAAACTTAATAATGTGTTCACCAAGGCGTATGAAGCGTTAGATGTTGACTTTAATCTTTCTCAATATGACTACAACAATGACGATAGTATCTCCCCACAAGAACTGTCCGTGATGTTTGTGTTTGCTGGCAATGACAAATCTAGTGGTACACGTAAAACGCCCACTATTTGGCCGCACAAGTTTGCTCACCGAACTGTTGAGATAGATGGCAAGCGTATTAGCGCGTACTGCCTATTCGCAGATTATCAAGATGACCACCAATCAACCATGGGTGTTATTGCTCATGAACTTGGACACCTGATGTTAGGGCTGCCGGATCTATATTCATATAAGCATGATGGTTCGATTGGACATTGGGGGCTAATGGGAGGTGGTAGTTGGGGCAGTAAACCTAGTGACCAGTATGCTGGTGAAACGCCGGTTAACATGTTGGCGTGGAGCAAAGAGGCGTCAGGATTTTTAAAGCCAAAAGTACTCTCTAATAACGGTAGTGTCGACATAGACACAATCAAGGGCGAAAGCGTTATTCACCTCGATCCTTACCTCAAGCAATTTGGGCCTCGTGCTTACATTGAAAATAGACGTAAAAATAACTACGACCAAGCGCTTCGTGGAGAGGGTTTGTTAGTAACGGCAGTGAATATAGATAACCAATTCAACAGCTCCGGCCCAATGCAAGTGCAGGTATTCCAAGCTGATGGGCAGGGATTGCTTGAGAGTGGATTTTCGTCTGGGGATGATGGTGACGTCTTCCCGGGTAGAGAATCGGTTACTAACCTCTCAGATGACTCTGAACCTTCCTTAACGGCGATTACTGCAGGAAGAAAGACGGATATATCGATAACCAATATTGTCAGCAATGATACCAAAGCGAGTTTTTCTTTATTGGTGCCTAATTCAAACAATAAATCGTCTTGGGTAACCTCATTCGGAAGAACTTACCCACGTTACAACGTGGATAGTAATGTTTTAGGTTTTTCTATTGATGTGGTTAACGGCCAACAAGACATAGCAGGGATTCATTTTTACGCGAAAGCAACAAGCATAGCGATGCCTATGTTCTATCGTTTGGTGGAATACCCATATCAATCAAGATTCGGCAATGCAGTTATTGACGAGAACGCAGCTCGATTGTTACACCGAGGTGTTGCTCAGCAAGGTGGCGGACAAATCATTTTTGACGAGAAAATTAAGCTTGGTTTAGGCTCTAAGTTAATTGTCCTAGAGATTGAAAATGGTACTCCTGAATACTCAACACAGTTTTTAGATGCGTATTTAGGAGACGGACAAAGAAAAAGACAGTTTTCGGGGGCCATTTCTGATTACAAAACTCGAGGTTTGAGCCGTGGGTTTGGTCAGAATTTTCCTTTTGCAGTACTTTTTGAACTACCGGCGCAAGACAAACCTATTGTTGTTGACGATAGGATATCGACCGATGAAGACATCCCTTTTATGCTCAATCTGTTGGCGAATGATATCAATCTACCGAAGCCTAATAATTATGTTGTAGAACTAGGGAAGAAGCCGACTAAAGGGGTGATTAAAGATGGAACTTACTTTCCGCTGTCTGACCAGTTTGGTCGTGACAATTTTACATACCGTTTGGTAGGTCGACTTGGGGATAAGACGGACTTTGCTCATGTCGAAGTTGATATTAACCCAGTGAATGACGCCCCGCAATTTACTCTAGATCGGCTAAACGCAAAGTCTGAGCCTAGTGAAACCGTAATATTCACAGTAACTAATATTATTGATGTCGATTCTTCGGAGCATCAAATCACGTGGTCTCAAGTACAAGGACCAAGATTGTTGTTAGGTGGCGCACAATCTAAAGCCCTTAAAGTGACGATACCTAGAGATGCTTTGGAAGGTGAGCAATACAAATTTTCTATTCTGGTGAAGGACTCGTCCGGAGGGTATACAAAACAGTCTGTAGTGGTTGATGTGCGAAGAAAGCAAGCATCACTCTTGGGTACTAAATCTCTGCAAGTAAAATATGGAGATGAAATCAATTTGGTTCCTAATATTAACGGCGGTGTTCACTCGTTGTATATATTGGAATCTCCACGTAATGGAATTGCAAAAATTGTCGATGGTAAGATTATTTATAATGCGCCTACTCAACGTAAGTTAGCGTTATATGACACTATTAAATATAAGGCTTTATCGGCCGACGGTGGTGAATGGGTTGGTTCGTTTGATATAGAAGTTTTACCAAATGTTTCAAATGAACCCTCTGTGCCAATAACACAGAGCGATTCATCAGGAGGAAGCTCTTCATTGCCAGTTCTTATTATACTCTGTTTACTCTTCCGATTGAGAGCAAAGCGATAGAATAAAATGACAAAAGAGAGCTATATTGATTAGCTCTCTTTTTTACCTGTTTCTAAATTTTAACTCAAAAAATGAAGTTATCTGTCGCATTTCTGCATCAAGAGCTACATCTATAGGTGTTTAGTTTCATTTGTGCGTAATCTTGATCACAGAAACGAACAATGCTCAGTTTGAGTGACTTTTGAACTTTAGCCTTATAAATGTCGATTATTTACATAAATTTCAAAGCTTTTACGTACCGTTAAGGTGGTGGGTGCATAAGTTTTGGTTATAATTGTGTTGATTGTCATTTGTCTGGAGAGTGTGTTGTGTAAGGACTCTGGAACACGAATGACAAGTGAAATATGTTGTTTGTAAAAGCACATAGGGATTTGTGAATCAGTTGTTGGTGCGGAAAATTTATTTGTTTATTTAGATGGATATAAACATTATTTATGACTATATAAATAATGTTTTTTTGTATCTGAATGACACTATTGTTACTTTTACGCTGATTTTTAATAAGAATAATTAATAAAATAACGCAACATCGGGGTAGTTTGCACCATGAAAAACGTCAACAGGTCTATCGACGTCAAATATTTAAGAACATTTTCACACGTTGCTAAACACAAAAGTTTTACAGCTGCAGCTGAGTCTCTATTTATGACACAGCCTGCGGTTTCTCAACATATTAAAAAGATAGAGAATACGATTGGGGCCAGTATTTTTGATAGAAAAGAAGGATTTTTACTCACCAAACACGGAAAAGTATTACTCGATTACGCAGATCAAACAATGTCTATGTACGAAAGGTTGTTTGAAGATCTAGAAAAAGTGGAGTTACGAGATCAATTCAATATAGCGATTGCTGAATCTTTTTGCTTCGATATGGTGGAACGAGTAATCAATGAATTTAGAATGTTGAACAATATAGACTTGTCCATAAATAGTTTTACTAAGTCTTCTCTACTGGACTCGTCTCGCTACGACTTAATATTCACGATGGATAGAATTTCACAAGATAATGGAAAATCTTATCAGTTAAAAACCGTGAATTATGTTATCGCACATTCTAATTCACTTGACCCACACGAGTGTTACCCACAGAGAGTTGTTTATTGTAGTTCTCTGCCTAAATCTTATGTTCAAGAATTGCTTAATGACTATAATATTGATTCTTCACATGTATCAAGTTGGGTAAAAACAAGCTCATGTCAGTTCTTAAAAAATGAATTGGAAACAAATGGTACTATTCTTATTTTTCCTGAGTGGTCAATATGTAATAATAATTGTAAAACAATACCATTACGTCAAAAAGTGAACATGTATGTTTGGTGTAGTGATGAGATTTCACAAGAATTAGAGACATTAGGAATTAAAGATAAGATTCAACAGCTATTTCAAATTAGTGATATTTCGACACCTGTATTGAATCATAATATTATGTGATTAGTTAGACAATATTGATACTGTGCTAAAAATAAAACAACTTAAAGCAATAGGTATCCCGTAAGGGATGCCTTTTTTATAGCTATCAAACCCTACCACTTTTCCTATTATGTACATAATTGAAACGACCACACCACCAAGAAACCCTATAAAAATCAATGTTGATGTAACTAATTCGGGTTGTATTCCAATGATTAAGGCACAAAGTAACTTCACATCTCCAGCGCCTATCACTTTTAGGTACCAAAATATCAAGAGCACCACGAAGCAGAGAACTGCAATGGGTAAAGATGACATCAAGTGACCGTTATGCAACGCGACAAAAATGCTAAATATTAAAGCAGTCTTACTGAGATTGTTTGGTATCTTTCTATGCTTTCCATCGAAAAAACACACGCATACTAATATTAAAAAGTTTACAAAAATTAAAGTGGCATAAAGTAATAAATCTATATTCATAAATATAGGGTATCGGTAATCGTCATCTATATCAATATAAACCATACTGTGAATTATTATAGATCCATAAAAAACACTTATGTTGGCTGTAATAAGTTTATGTTATGCGATCATAATAAATATTAATTAGATCTATGTATTTGTATCGGGTAAATTTTACTCGCAATTTCAATTAGACCAATGGTCAATATAATTTTTATAGGATTATTATGTATTACAAAACTTTAGCAAAGCTAGCTGAACTAAAAATGAAGTTCGAAGATGATGTACGCGGTGTTACCGCTGTGGAATATGCAATTATTGCTGTTGTGATGTCGGCTTTAGTACTTGCGGCATTTAATACACCAGCACTAGAAAAAGCTATTAAAGGTGCGCTTACAGCTGTGACAAATAATTTGACTTCGGTGACTCCGACTGCCACGCCTTAAAGTTAATTAATAGAATTTAAATTTATTTTTAGGGGCTGTAGCCCCTGTTTTAGGCTTAATATGAACAGAATTATTATTCTATTTCTCGTTGCGTTGTCTATTTTTTCAACACTGATTTATATCAATACTAATTATATTTCAACTGACGAAGAACCACAGGAAGTACAGGAGCAAGAAGAACCTAAGGTCAGTATTTTAGTCACTCAGAAAGCGATAAAGCGTTCTCAACCGCTAACTCCTAATTTTTATGACAAGAAGTTTGTCCATATATCTGATTTAGATGGTTACTACTATACGTTAGAAGATGACCTTATTGTTAAACCTGGTGCTCTCTTTAAGGAGGACATCTCTGAAGGTACTTACTTAACACAAGATATGATCTCTAACCCTGGAGATCGAGACTATATGTACCTGTCATTAAATGACGGTGAATTACCTTATTTTTATGAAGTAACCGGTATTGGAGTAGTACAGACCGCAACCCTTACCCCCGGAGATAAAGTGAGCTTCGTTTCCACAACTTCCTCTAAGTCAAATCTCGTTGAGAACGGATATGGTGATATCGGTGATCTCGTTAGCCGAGTGATTATTAGCGGAGCTCGCGTGCTGCAGGTAATAATAGGCAGTGAAGATACTGATTCTGAAGATGCCGAAGATAAAAAATACAGTCTAGTCATTGCATTAAATATGCGCAGTGTTTTGAAGCTCGAAATGGCTCAAAAAATCGGTGATGTGAATATCATTCCATCAGAAATCGAGAATCGCTATTTATCTATCCGCAGTAGTGACCTTTTAGAAACTCAGTTTGGTGTCAGAGAATTACGTGGTAAGGAATAACATGACTTTAAAGAAGAAAAATATAGCCTTGCTATTGTGCGGGATTCTTTCATGTCCATTGCTCGCATCAGAATTAATGAACTTGGATCAAGGTGCTGCGAAAACCATTAATTTGAAGCGACAGATATCAACGGTATTTGTGGCGAATCAAGAAATCGCTGACTACAAAATTATCGATGAAAACAAGGTTGTGGTTTACGGCGTTGGCCAAGGCACGACCTCGGTGATTGTTTACGATCGCGGTGGAAACGAAATCTATAACGCAGAATTGGTAGTTAACCAAAGTTTAAGGTTACTGAAGCAAACGCTCATTGCTCGATTCCCTGATGAAAATGTTGTGGTGTCAAATGTAGGTGACCAAGTTGTGTTGGATGGCATTGTTGGTAGTGAAGAGATCAAACAAAAGATTAATCGTCTCGTCGGGGAAATGCTGAAGAAAGATCGTCGCCGTGCAGCTTATGAATTAAAGGATGCAGACGGTGAGGCTGTAGACGAGCTAGAGTACACGGCAAAGTACAATTATGACCAGGTAATTAATAACTTAAAAGTTCTCACCACTGAACAAATTAACGTTAAGCTGACGGTTGCTGAAGTCTCGAGTTCTTTTCTTACTGAGTTAGGTGTTACCTATAGTGATAGTGGCCAACCGGGTACTTTTGTTAATAAGCTCCTTGACTTTACGGCTCAAGATATCGTTTCTGTTATCTCCGCAAGTGGAGATGACAAAATCGGTCGCGTGTTGGCAGAGCCAAACTTATCTGTTATTTCGGGCGAACAAGCCAGTTTTCTCGCGGGTGGTGAGATCCCAATTGCGGTACGAGATCAAGATGGTATTACCATTTCTTATAAAGAGTACGGCGTTAAGTTGGCCATGGTTGCCAAGGTTACTGATACGGAAAATATCCGTTTAACCTTGATCCCTGAAGTCAGTTCTATTGATGAATCGAACAAAACTACGACAGGTCTAATTTCTGTGCCTTCTTTGCGAACTCGACGAGCTCAAACAACAGTTCACTTGAAAGATGGTCAAAGTTTTGTGCTAGCAGGACTACTGACCTCAGAAGAGCGAGAGTCGCTCACCAAGATTCCTATTTTGGGGGATATCCCAATTCTTGGGGCTCTATTTAGCCACACTTCCACGAACCGCTCTAAAACAGAGCTGATCATTGTTGCGACTGTCAATCTCGTTGATCCTGTAGAGCAAGAACAAGTTAAGTTACCAAGCTTTAGACGTACCAGTGATCTCGAACGATTGCTAAGAATAGACCTCTCAGATCTCGATGAGCCTGAGTTGGAAGATACAATCAACCAAGGAGGGTTCAATTAATGAGATGGATCGTTATTACTTTAATAGCTTTATTCACTTCTGCGTGTACTCATCTGGATAGTACGAACTCTAGTGTTATTGAACAACTAGAGGAACGCTTTGAATTTGACATGACGACTGATGAAGATTCGATGCCTCGTTCTGTGGCTTTTATTCGAGATCTCAACGTAAGAGAGCCGAAGGCGACGTTTTTGGTTAGATATAAGCCTAATGTGAGTGAGTTTGTCGCGAAGTTAAGCGATCGATTTAAGTCAGAGTCCATCTCGAAAGACAGATACAAAGTCGAGCTTGCCGATCATGACCAAGAAAAAAACATCCTAATCATAGGTCGATATGTCCGAATTAAAAGCAGTGACTGTGGCGTGATGGTGTTCTCAAAAAGGGAAGATTATCAATTTGGCTGTAGTGTCGAACACAATCGTAATATTAGCTTGGTCAATCCAATTAAGAAGGCGAAATAGCTATGGACTTGGATATCTTGTTTCGTAATTCGTCTTCGAAAATGAAGTCGACAGTTGAGGCTACCGATCTCATTGTTTCAGACGATAGCGCCTTAACTGAATCGATTAATGATCTATATGCGATTGAAGGCTTTCCTAAACCGCTGGAAGTGACTGATATTGATTTAGATGGTGTTTGGAATCAGTCAAACATCAAGCTCAATCATGTTGTACTTGATCTTCGCAGCGCATCCAACGTTATTGAGCAAGTGTCTGAGATTTCCATTCGCTTAGATGTGAACATATCTTTGCTTGTTCTCTGCGATGTCGACTCTATAAAACTGCGTAACCAAGTGCATTCTCTGGGTGCTACTTATGTTTTGTGGGACTCTGAGCTTGATGCGTTACTCGCGGCATTAAAGGCGACGCAAGAAGGAGAAAGCACCGTTAAAAAAACGCGAGTAGCTAAACGTATATTGGTCTTAGGAACCAAAGGCGGCATTGGAGTATCTTGCGTAAGTTCTGTTTTAGCACATTCCTTAGCAGAGCAAGCAAACCTAAAGACACTCTTGGTGGATCATGATTCAGGAGCGCTAAACAGCGACATTTATATTGGTGTAAAAGGCTTGAAAGCTAAGCACAATAGTATCGATTTAAATCAGATCGACATTGACAGTGCGATAGCGAAAACCTATGTGCATGGCGTTAAAGAGAAACTTGATTATTTGGTTCTAGAGAAGAATGTTGCCTGCCTTTCTGATCATGCGTCGACGCTGTACAACCTTTCGAGTCAACTGATTGATCAATATAACTTTATTATCGATTCAGCGCCGCTGTCTTGCTACGAAGAGATGCATGATCAGGAGTTGTCAGATAAATATCACCGTATCTTCATTGTTTGCGAACCTTCAGTCTCCTCATTGCGTTCATATAACTCGTTGAAGAAGAAGATCGGTAAATCTGAACACCAGATTATTTTCAATCTGAATAGACCAGCGAAAGATTTCATGGTGACGCTCGCAAGCGCAAAAGAGAGGATCAAAGCCAAAGATAGCATTGATTTTATGTACGAGCCGTCACTAGAAAAGATAGTGGTGCAGCAGGGTATCAATGAGCTGCTTAAATCTAAGTCCTCGACTGCCGTTCTGAGTATGGTTGCCACGTTAACAGGCAAGAAAATTAAAACCAAATCACGTTTCAGTTTGTTTAGAAAATGAATCAATTAAAAGAAATTTACATCCAGCTTCGAGATGAAATCTTCGATGCTTTGGACGCCGCGACGCTTGTTGAAATCAGTAATCAAGAGCTAGAAGAACAGCTTAAAGATTCAGTTAATATATTGATCGACAAAAAGCAATTGCAAGTCAGTTCTCTTAAGCGCGTTGATCTAGTTAAAGCATTACTCGATGAGTTGAAAGGTCTTGGGCCGCTGCAAGCTTTGGTCGATAACGATGACATATCGGATATCATGATCAATGGACCTTCCGATATTTTCATTGAAATCAATGGCAAAGTTGAACAGTCACCCATTCAATTTGTTAATGAGAAGCAACTGAACACCATCGCTAAACGAATCGCTTCGAATGTAGGTCGTCGTATTGATGAATCGAAACCTCTTTGTGATGCTCGTTTGATGGATGGCAGTCGTGTCAATATTGTAATTCCCCCGCTTGCAATAGATGGTACATCTATCTCTATTCGTAAGTTCAAAGAACAAAAAATTAGGCTTGAGAATCTAGCTGAGTTTGGTGCCATGTCTGTGGAAATGGCAAAGCTGTTGTCTATAGCCAGTCACTGCAAGTGCAACATATTGATCTCTGGTGGTACGGGTTCAGGTAAGACGACATTGTTGAATGCGTTATCTGGGTTCATTGGCGAAACTGAACGTATTGTTACTATTGAAGATGCTGCTGAACTACAGCTACAAAAACCTCATATTGTTAGGCTTGAAACTCGACAAGCTAGCGTTGAAGGAACAGGAGAAATCACCGCTCGAGACCTTGTGATTAATGCCCTTCGTATGCGCCCGGACAGAATTATTGTTGGTGAGTGTCGTGGTGGTGAAGCCTTTGAAATGCTTCAAGCGATGAATACAGGGCATGATGGTTCTATGTCGACATTGCACGCCAATACACCTCGTGATGCCATTGCTCGTACTGAGAGCATGGTGATGATGGCTACGGCGAGTTTGCCGATATCAGCAATACGTAGAACCATCGTTAGTGCGGTGGACCTTATCGTTCAAGTAAAGCGCCTCCACGATGGCAGCCGTAAGGTGATGTACATTTCTGAAATTATCGGGATGGAAGGGGATAGCGTGGTGATGGAAGACATTTTTCGTTATGAAGCTACTTCAAATTTCAAAGATGGAAAGATGGAAGGTGAGTTCAGAACACCCGGTTTATCGACTCGTTCTGTGATTTATGAACGTGCAAAATTCTTTGGTTTAGAACAAGCAGTAAAGGAGATATTTACATGACCTTAATACTGATTGTTTCATGGAGCGCTTTGCTACTTTACTTCCTTATCCATCGTTCTCGTCAAAACAAAAAATTGAGCAGCTTAATTGAGATGGAAGCTGAATTTGAAGGGGTTAAAGGTGTTCGCTCTGTTATTGATTCACAACAGTTTGAAGAGAGTTACAAAGCCCGGTTGAGGAAAAGTTACAAGAAGACTATCAAAGTCTTTCAACCTAATATGTCTTTGAAGTTAATCCTATTTGTGTCTGTGACAGCATCGGCAGTCTATGCGATCAATGAGTTTTTCTTGCGTCAGGATTATTTCGTTTGCTTACTCCTTGCTGAACCGATCTTGTTCTTTGTTTTTTACACAAAGTTAAAGCAAAGACAGATGGATCGTTTCAAAACTAACTTCCCAGACGCTTTGAACATTTTGAGCGGCGCTATTTCTTCTGGTCAAAGCATCATTCATGCGTTCGAGTACGTGGGTAAGCAGCTTGATAATGATGTGGGCAAAGAGTTCAAGCTTATGGCTGAGCGATTACTTATTGGTGAAGACCCTGATGATGTTCTTGAGCGTAGCAGCAATACTTTTCCTTATTTAGAGTATTTCTTTTTCGCTTCAACGATAAGAATCAACCTAGCTCGGGGTGGTCAGCTCAAAGATGTGATCAATAAAATTAATCGACTAATGTTTGATTCTCGAGCTGTTGAGAAAAAGAAAAATGCATTGACCTCAGAAGCGCGAGCTTCTGCCAAAATTATCGCCTGTTTGCCCGTAATTTTTCTTATCATCTTGAAGTTTACAAGCCCTGAGAACTACAGCTTTGTTATGTTTGAGGAAGCGGGACAACCTATTTTTTATTACGTTCTAGTGAGCGAATTATTAGGTTTCTTTTGCATCTGGCTGATTTTGCGAGGTGTCAATTGATGGACTTTGAAACCGCCATTGTTTGGAGTGTCATATTTATTATCTCTATGGTTCTAGCAACGTATTGCTTGCGTTTCTGGGATAACACGAGAGCAAATATAGAAACTCGAAAAATAATTGGTTCAACACGTGAAGAAAAGAAACGAACGGATTTATTTAAGGCTATTTTGTCTCGGCTTAGTTTCAATAAGCATGAAACTAAACGGAAGTTAGTCGCAGCTGGTTTTTACAATGACTTCCTTGCTGATGCTTACTATTTATTGAAAATAATCCCTTTTAGTATCTGCCTAGTATTAATTGGTCTTGACTTCTTTAACGGTAAAACCGAAGTAATATTTTCTTTGCTGTATTTATTGGGGGCCTTATTAGCGTTTGTCATCGCGCCGGATTCCTATGTGTCTGCTCGAGGCAAAGCCAATATAAAGCACATCAGTTCAAGGTTACCTTTTTTACTCGATCTTATGAATGTTTGTGTCCATACCGGTATGACTATTGAGTCTAGCCTAGAGTACTTGGCGAAAGAACTTCACTCAGTAGACAGTAACCTTGCTCATGTTGTGAGAGTGACAGTCGAACGCTCGCGCCTGGTGGGTCTTGAAAAGGCATTGGAAGAATTTTACGAACTCGTACCAACCAGTGAGTCACAAAGTTTCGTAATGACCTTGGTACAGAGCCTCCAATTTGGTTCTTCTGTCGGTCCCGTATTATCGACCTTAGCTACTGATATTCGAGAGCTAAACATGATGGATTTAGAAGAACGGATTGGAAAGATGGGGGCAAAAATGTCAATCCCACTTATCGCCTTTATCATGGTTCCTATTGTTGTGCTAATTGCTGCCCCTGGTATTTTGAGGATGTTGATGTGATAAGAAAGTATATATTAACCGTAATCATGTTGGTTTTAATCTCTGGCTGTACAACGGTTAATAATCAACTTGATACCAAAGAACAATTGCTTATTGGATCGGGTGATTCACAAAAGCTTATAGAGTTTTATAAGGCGAATATCCAATCTGACTCGGTATATAAAGTAAAGCTTGTTAATTTGTATCTAGATCTTAAAGATATCAAATCGGCTGAATTATATCGAAGCACCTTTAGTGAAAGTGACCTTGATGATCCGGAATTCATTCTAACCAATGCTCGAATTTACTATCAGAAAAAAAACTTTGAGTACGCATTAGAAGAGCTAAAAAATTATCGGGATGAAGGTGGAGCAGAATATGAATATCAACTTTTAACCGGAAAAATATTAGCGCAACAAAAGCGATTTACCGAAGCTATTGAGCATTTTGAGGAAAGTCGCAAGCAAGGAGCCTCAGACAGAGAAGCCGGAAACAATATCGCCGTTGTAAAAATAATGCAGTCTGACTATTTGGGTGCGACGGACATTTTATATGACCTTTACCTGTCAAATCCAAACGACCAGAGAGTGAGTTCTAACTTGATTCTATCTTCGGTTAAATCTCAGCGACCGGATATCGCGTTGGAAGTTCTAAAACATTCGAATAGTGATGAGCAGGCTCACAAGCAGCTATCTGCATTAATGAGGTCAATATCTAAAAGCAAAGGGAAGAAGGCCGTGACACAGTCAACGATAGAAATGGAACAACAGCTTATTGGTTCTCAAGTTAATTCAGGTGGCTTTGTCGCACCGACATCGCGAGTCAGTAAATTGGATACGACTGGGGAGTTTCAAACTTCTAGACACAGTGTCGATGGCTCGGTGCTTGACCCAAGAAAACTTAAACCCGGTGCAAAACCTATTTATCGAGTACAAGTGTTAGCGACGTATACGGCGATTCCTTCGGATTTCTTGAATTACTTAAAAACAAATTATGGCTCTGTTTATTCGTATACACATGGATTGTGGAAGCGCTATTGCATTGGTGATTTTAATGACTTAGATGAAGCGAAAGCGTTCTTAAATAGTATTGATATTAAGGGAGCATTCGTTGTTGATTACACCAAGAAAAGGTATGTCCGACTATGAAATCGTTTAAACGAAAGCAAAAGGGGTCGTTGACGGTTGAAGTTGCCATGGGTATTCCGATCTTTCTGGCTATTATCTTTGGGTGGGTTGAAATCTGTATTTTGACCTTCTCAATGAGCATGACTGATCACGCATTAACGACAGCGGTGATGCGAACAAAAAAAGCGGGCGACTCGAGCAGTAGTAACTCTATTAACTACGGCCAAATGATCAAAGACGAGTTGGACAAAGCGGGCGGATCTTTGTGGAGCAACGTAGTCAAAGAGGGGAGTGTAGTTATTCATGTTAACTATTTTCGAGACTACGAGGGATTTTTGAAATGCACGGATACTTACGCTTCCGCTGATAAATGCCCAGATAAGAAAGATGAACCGGAAGACATGGCATTGGCTGTTTACGCTTTGGAATACACCTATGATCCGATTGTATCGATATGGTTCCCAGATATGCCTATCAAGCGTGAAATTATCACTATTCAAGAATATGAAAGATGTTCATTCAAAATTGGTCAGGGAGCAGGTTGTGCAAGTTAAACAAAAAGGTGCATTTGCTGTTGAGTTGGCGATGGTTTTGGTCTTTGCGTCAGGGATCTTTGTTGTTGTCGTGAACCATATGCTAGCCATTAATAAAAAGGGTCAACTCGACAGAGCTTCTTATTCATTGACCACCATCTTTGCTGAACGAAAACAATTGTTTAATGCCAATATGGATATTTGTGCGGGTGACTGTCGAAAAACAGAACACAACGCGTTTGTGATTGCTTCTGCTTCGATGAAACGAATGATTCCAAACTTTGATAAAACCAAATTTGGGATGCGTATCGACGAGATAAGACTAGAAGAAACGGCTTTATCTGGAGGGAAAGTGAATTACCGAAGGGTTCAAAAGACTCTGACTAAAGGGAGCATACACGGATGTGACTTTCCGGACATGAGTGATATCACCAAAGAAAAAGCGATAGAAATACTCCCTATCACATCACGAGGGCGCAGATTACCTATGTATCAGGTGTCTCTTTGTTATGAAATCCCAACTAATTTGATTGGGATCGCCAACGGAGAGGTTTTTCGGCTTGTAAGTACATCTTATTCATTTGCGAGGGTTTAAGGTGAAATCGATAAAGAAAAACCGAGGTGTCGCCGGTATTTTGTTCGTTGGTCTATTGCCTATGATGGTTATTTTTATGGCCTTTTCGATGCAGATGTCTCAACAAATGCTAGCACACACGAGGTTATTGGAAGCCGCAGAAGTCGCTAGCTTGGCTCTCATCGCGAGTCCTAAAGAGGACGAAGAAAAGAACGTAAAGTATGCACGCTATTTAGTCGATAGATACGTTGTTGATAACACAGATGATGTTGATGTTGCGGTGTATACAAGTAAGTGTGAGTACAAAGATGGCTGTGTTCAAGCCAGTGGTGAACTCGCTCCGTTTAGTGACTTTGTGGTGAGTGCGACTGCCAAATATACGTCTTGGATCGCGTACGAAGAGATGAACTTAAAGCCAGAATTTTCGGTGAGCGGGCGAGCAGTTACGCGCAAGTATCTCCCTCAGCCTGTTGATGTCTACTTTATCGGTGACTTTAGTGGTTCTATGGGTAACCCATGGAAGAACGGAAAAATGAAGCTCGATGTCGTGAAAGAGACCATTAAACGAGTCGTCGATGACATTGAAGAGTTCAACACGGAAGAAAAAAGCAGAGTAGCTTTACTCGGGTACAACCCGCTTCATGTTAAAAAAACAGACAAGATTGTACGAGTTAACGCCTATGGTTATTACGGTTCATGGCGAAAGAAATACGCTTATGATTACGCTCGAAACTCTCCTGCGACAACGGTTAGGCGAATGTTTGACAAGCCCGTTGTGTATAACGAAATTCTCGAACCAAAGTGGGGGATGAGTCGATACGAGATTGAGCGAATCTATACTCAGAACGTTAAGTTTTCTAAGTATTACAAGTTTTATGATATCCCATTGACTGAAGACTATGACGATTTTCGGTCTCAATTAATGAGTACTCAATTACAAGCGGCAGGGGGAACGTCATCTTGGAATGGAATCATTGCTGCAGCTCAAGAGGCGAACAAAGCAACCAATCTAAACCCTGAGCAAGTGTTTATTGTTTTATCGGATGGTCAAGATGGAGATGATAGTTATTTGCAAAAATTGGTGGATCAGGGGTTATGTAAAAAGCTGCGCTCAACCATTTCAGCGAAACGAAATCGTTTCCAAAGTAATGCGCCAACTGAAGCTGAGAAAACGAAAGTCACGATGGGTGTCATTGGTATTAATTATAAAGTGGCAGAAACCGATGGCTTTGGAGATTGCTTTGGTAAGAAGAACATCTATCACGCTAAAGATGGCGAAGATGTATACAAGTACATTTTGAATTTGATTAATGAAGAAACCGGAAAACTAAAGGATTAACATGAGATACCTAGTGATTTTATCTACGATGCTAATGTCTCCATTGGGCTATGCAAACTGCTTGGGTGATGTTGGCGAATACGTCACTTCGAAAATGTTGGTGTCTTCTCATACTGTTACGACACAAGTGACTGGGAAGCTGGTAGAGCTAAATGAGAAACCTCAAAATGAGGTGATCAATAGAGAGAGTGAAGTGATTCAAATCGGAGCTCAAGATGATGTGTGTTTCTATGATAAAGCGACGCAATCCCTGGTGCTTAATTACCCAACTAATGTGTATCAATTGGATGAAAGCCACAAGCAAGTATTAGGTCAGTACCTTAGCTTAGTGAGTGATAAGTCCAAGATTTATATAGAGGGTCACGCAGATAGTGTAGGCAGTAAAAGCTACAACAAAGCCCTGTCATCTCGCCGTGCCGGACAAGTGGCGAGCTACTTGAAGAAAGATCTTCACCAAGGAAGTCGCATCGTTGAATATGCGTATGGCGAAAGCGCACCCATTTGTAAGGTTGTGGACAACAAGGCAACAGGTTGCAATCGACGAGTTGTGATAACAGTTAAGTCGTAATGGGTTTTGTTTTCATTGTCTGTGTTTTTATTTTTTGGGCCGCGATGTTGAGCGGTGTATAAAAAAGGGAGCCTGTTTAGGCTCCCTTTTTTGATTCATCGCGTTATTTGATGACTAGATAGATAACTCAACATCTATGCCGTTGGTTCTGGTAGTTCTATTGTCTCAACCTGAGTTGGTGCTAGATACTCGCATAGTTCATCATAAGGAATAGGGCGAGAGAAGTAGTAGCCTTGCATTAAGTCACATCCACATGCCTTTAGAATTGCGAAGTGCTCGTTCGATTCCACGCCTTCTGCTAATACCACCATGCCGAAGTTTTTACCGATTGCGATTATGTTTTGCACCATGGTGAGAGACTGTTGATCAACAGCAATGTTCTCAATAAAGCTCTTATCAATCTTAAGCTCATCAATAGGAAGTGCTTTCAACATGCTTAGTGATGAATAGCCTGTACCGAAGTCATCTAAAGATATTTTAATATTCTTTTCGTGTAAGGCCTCGAAAATAGGTTTTACTATGTCTACGTCTTCAATGAACAGGCTTTCAGTGATCTCTAATGTTAGACAACTTGCAGAGAGTTGATACTTCTCCAGCGTTGTAAATAAATGCTCAGAGAAAGATCGGTGAGAAAACTGTCGAACAGATATGTTGATCGAAAGCCCGATCTTTTGTTCCGTCGTTCGGTGCAAATGGGCGATCTGCATAATGCTGGACTCAATAATAAAAGTGCCGAGCTTTTGCATTAAGCCAGTGTTTTCAGCCACAGGTATAAAGACATCTGGTGGAACGAAACCCAGCTCGTCATCAATCCAGCGAACGAGTGCTTCTACACCGTGAATACTTTCATTAGCACGGACCAGTGGTTGGAAGACCATGAACAGAGTTTGTTTCTCGATTGCGATACGTAGCCTTTGTTCTACTTTCATTTTGTAGAGGTGGGCGTCTTGCATCTCCGTTGTAAAAATACTGTACGAGTTTTGCTGCTGCTTCGCTTTGTACATGGAAATGTCGGCAGAGCGTAACAGGCTATCAAGATCTTTTCCGTGCTCAGGAAAACGCGCTACGCCGATGCTGCAACCTAGCAAGAATTGCGCACTTTCGACTTCATAAGGTTGAGACAGCACTTCAATAATTCGCTTGGCGAGTCGCTTAATTTCAACTTCATTCGATAAAGGCGTTAAGAATAAAAACTCATCACTGGATTCGCGCACCAATAGGCTGACTCGAGAGCGGAATCTCATCAAACGTAAAGCGATTTGCTTGAGCACCTTGTCACCGAAGTCGTGTCCGTGGGTATCGTTGACGCACTTGAAGTTATCGATATCGATAAACAATAGTGAGAACGGCTCTGACTCATCTTCAATCCATTTACTAATGTTTCTACGCATGTATAAACGGTTGGGTAGAGAGGTTAACGGGTCATGATTCGCTTGGTAGATGAGTTGGCTTCGAGTACGTTGTTCGTTCTTGGCAATCGATTTTACTAAAAAGTAGAAACCAAATTGAAGAAAAATAAAGGCAACAAAAAGAATGCCAAACTCTTTTACGAATATGCCATCGACGTGCGATAGATCTGTGCGGCCGACAACCCAAAGCTTGTAGTCTGGAATGTATTTAGCGCTAACGAGCGAGTGGTATGTGTCGTCACTGATACTGAAAGAGTACGTGTCTTTACCGGTTTTTGCTTCTTTGACGCTGACATTCACTTGTTCTAAAAAGTTTTTGGTAATGCGCTTCATCAGGTCGTTAGCAACAGGTTTCAAATAGGCGTCAAGAGATTCGATGTCGCTAGAAAAAAATTGACGATAGTTGTCTGTTCTAAGCAAGGTTAACGTGTTGTAGCTACCTGCGTGTGCGTTGCTTTCAAATACGATCGTACTGTCCAAACGCAAACCCGCAGTCATGACTGCATCTACGTGCTTACCATCGATTGAAATCGACTTTCTTAGCGGAATTACTAGGCTGTTAAGTGAGTCCTGGAAATAGGTACGTCCCAACACCATTTTTTCGCTAGACATGGCCTCGAGAAATGAATCTCTGGTGTATGAGTCGTTAAGCAAATTATGCTGATCGGACAGCTGTAGGTTTGAGCTAATTGCAAGGTAATCACCTTCAGGATTAAGTAACCCAAATGCGGCTATCGCGGGGTGAGTATCAAGTAGCTTATCTAATATTGGTCGAATCTGGATAGAAGCCGTGCGAGTAAAATCAGATTGTTGGGCTAACTGGTGCCCTACAACTTCAAGTAGTGCTTCTTGGCTGGTCATCAGCGAGCTAACAGAGCTAGAAAAAAGTTCTACCTGAATGTGCTGTTGCTCCGTGAAATCGTCTCTGTTTGCTTGCCACTTGCTTACGCCCAACACAGCGAAAAGTATCAGGGTAAGCAGTACGATCAGAACATACAGCGACCAGATATTTTTCTTAAATAGAGCCATGAGATGCCTTTTGTTAATTACTACTTAAACAGAGAGCAAGTGACAAACTAGTGGATTGTCAGCGTGATTCATGCAACGAAGGATACAAATATCAATAATGAAAGTATTAATGATTAAATAGTGTAACGACTACGAGCAGAGATTCTTGAGCGAAATATTAGTATTCAGAATTTTGATGACGAATAACCTATGGTTAATCACAGTTTATAGTTAGCAAACAGTCGTCGTTCATAGCAGTAACGCTAATCGAGCTCTGGCTTCAAGCGGAGGTAGCCGTTAGCTACAGAGTAAAAAGCTTACTCCATGAGGTTTTGTTCTCACTGTGAATAAGCTTGTTATGCGCACGTCGTATGTTCTAGCAGTATGGTTAACAGTAGCACTAAGTGAAGTTGAATTACTTTTCAGTTACGGCGATAGGTAGCTCCTCGTTAGCGCCCCACTCAGTCCATGAGCCATCGTAAACGCCTATTTCACCTGTATAGCCAGCGAGTTTAGCGGCCAATAATATGATGCAGGCTGTTACTCCAGAGCCACAGCTAAAGAACATAGGTTGAGAAGGGGTGATCTCTATGGTGGAAAATATCTCAATTAACTCTTGTTGAGTTCTTAATTTGCCATCATTTAATACTTGAGCGAACGGTAAGCAAACTGAGTTTGGGATGTGGCCACTACGTAAGCCTTCACGTGGTTCAGGAACTTCTGAATCGAAGCGAGCTTGAGAACGCGCGTCTACAATGTTTGCGCTCTTGTCAGTTGAGTAACTTTCAATCTGCTGAGCACTGACAAAATAGTTGTCTTGAATATGGCCTTCAAAGTTGCCCGTTTTCACTTCGGTTCGATAGTCAGTCTCTGTCGCGTAACCAGCTTCGATCCACGCAGGTAAACCACCATCTAAGATGTATACGTTGTTGTGTCCCATTGCCATAAACATCCACCACGCACGGGGCGAAGCGAAGGTTCCGGCGTTATCGTAAACCACAATCGTGCTGTCTTGATTGATGCCAATTTCTTGAGCACGTGTGTTGAAGTGTTTTTCGGTCGGGAACATGTGAGGAAGCAGAGTGTGCTTGTTACAAAAGTCTTTGTCGTAGTCAAAACGAATAGCCCCAGGAATCATTTGTCCTTTGATCTTTTCTGACTCGCTTGGAATTTGAAACTCGATACTGGCGTCGAGGAGGATGATGTTGTCTTCTGCTAGCAAACGTTGTTGAAGTTGTTGTGGTGAGATGAGTGGCTGATTCATTATTGTTATATCCATTCTTGTTGTTTTAGCGATTCTTGCTGTTATAGCAAATACAGTGTTAGAGAGATTACTGTTGCTTTTGCGAATACCGTTGTTGTATCGATCGCTACTGTGCGGCTCGACAGTGGATGAACTGATAACTGCTTTGTCCGGTTATTTGATTGTTTAATGTATCAAGCGCAACCACAGAATCAATAGGGCAGTCTGTGGTTGGAGCAATAGAGACCCGAAATACGTCATTATCTTTTGTCTGAACCGTAAGATAACGCCTGTGCCCATCTAAGGACTGAGTGAGCGTGTTCGAAATTACTTTGGCTTGAATGCGTTGTCCCGTCTCAGATGTTAGCGGGAAATAGGAGAGGGCCAATAGCACCCCCACACCGCACATCAATATAAATAGACCTATTTTAAACTGTTTCATGAGAGTAAGTCTTTGAAGGTTATATTGAAAATATAAGTGAGATTGGCGGTAAAGTGAATGTTACTGGCTAAGAAATCTGAATTAACCGCTCATCGGCGAAAATAAAAAAGTGAGCATTTCTGCTCACTTTCTACCTACAAAGAATCAATTTTGAATCGGTTTCGTCATAGACATCGCTGACGACAAGTTACCTGCTGTTAAACGGCTTACTGCCAGACAATCTGAGAATCACCGCTGGAAACCACTTGTTGTAATGGAGGTTGACCATCGTAGAACCAAATCTCTATCAAGAGTGCTTCATGGTTTACCGGTGCTGCAAAGTTGGAGGCGAACACACCATTATCTAATGGACCTGCAATGACTTTACTGGAGTAATCCGGCTTCAAGGTTGAGTCATCTCTTGTACTAAATCGGCTATAAACGGTCACAAAAGAACGGTCTGTCGAAATGCTGCTGATGTCGATGTCGAGATCAAATTGGTCAACAGAGCTGTAGTCAAAGCCGTCAGGTACCACTAAATCACTCATCGTATAGCTTTGCGCTGCTACCGCACCTGTCACGGGAGACGGCGATGGTGTTGCTGTTACCGGAGTCGACGGGGTTGCAGGTGTCGAGGGTGTAGATGGCGATGGAGTAGATGCACTTCCGCCGCCACCACCGCCTCCGCCCCCGCAGCCAGCTAATACTAATGGAGCTGCAGCTAAAATAACGGCTAGTGACTTCTTCATGTTCCAAGTGCTTTGTACAGACATACGTTCTTCCTCAGAGAGATTGCGGCTTGAATCAACGCAATGATTGTCTCGATATTGTTTAGTGTGAATAGTCATAACGCCTCTCCTTATGGTTCGTAACGTTGGTTGTCTGCAGGTGATTGGTACCATGTTTGGTTCGTGTCACCGCCGGATTCTGCGTATTCTTTAAACTCTGGGTAAGCGGTAACAATATCGACGTACTCTAGAGGCCACTCCCATTCGTCATCCGAAGTTACTATGAGAGCCCAAGGGTGGTTTTCTGCTGTTTTGAAGTATTTACCTGTTGATGGATTACTGTCATCGACGCCTAATCCAGCTTCAAAGAGGTTCGTGGTATCAAATGCCTCGGTTGGAGCTTGGTCTGGCAAGTGAACCTCCCAGCTGCGCCCTGGATGTAGAGGTAGGTTTTCACCGTGATAATACCCAGGCGTTGCAAAAATGAACGGGTCGTAAGGCATATCGGTCCAACTGCCAGTACTCACACCGTCACCGGCTAAAGTAATACCAATTTGGAATGAGAACTGCTCATCCTCTTTACATCCATTACTGGTGCGGTAGAAGGTACAGCCAGTGCTGATTTTTTCTGTCAGGTCATTGGCGATAACAAAGATTGCTTCGCTACGTCCATCTTCTAGGTCAAGGTCAGTGAATACACCGTTGTGTTTCATGTAAGAGCTGCCATTACTCACTAAGCTCGGGTCTAGGTTAGGAAGTCGAACAGCAAAACCATTTCTGTACGTTGCCCCGACAGCAGCTAGGCGGCCGTCGATAGTGGACTTAACGACTTTTCCATCTTTAAGGATCTCAGTAATGCGATACATAAGAACAGCATCGTTCATGTCGTAGTCGGCTTTATAAGGCCAGTTATCTTCGTACGCGAGCGTTGCGTAACCAGAAGCACTTGGGAAGTAACGAGCGGTGGCACCATCGTTAAGAACATCGACTTGAATATCGACCACCTCACCAGAGGTAGATCCGCCAAAGTAGCTCAGGTTGGTTTGTTGGCTGAATCTGAAGCGAGCCCAAGTAGTCCCCGTTAGTGCGTTGATATCGACATTTAAGAACAGATCGTTTTCACCAGCATCCAATTGGTAGTCGGTAAATACTTGTTCGTTAGCACCATCGAAGCTGCCATCTTGGTTCCAGTCGATCCAAGCTGAAAGGTAACCGGTTGTTGAAGCTTCAATCACAACTTTTGAATCAAGTCCGGCTTCAAGTGCGGTAACCAAACCGATACCACCGTTTGCCCATTCATCATCCACCCCGACAGTTTCATCTGATTGAGGTGTGACATAACCATCTAGATCCGCATCTGGAGGAGTTGTACCTAACCATGTGATGCCATCGAGTTCATGTCGGGGGCCATTGCTCGCCAGTAACGTTAGGTAGCTATCTGGCGCGTCACCGAAGTCGATGTTTGAATCTTCATCTACAACAGGCGCGTTCGCACAACGAGCGCCATCATTTTGACCAGAAGCTGGGCCATTCGATACAAATTCAACCGCCGGAACAATCCCAGCAGCGATATTGGTCGCATTGTCTGGAGACAGATTGATACGGTAAATTTTACCGTCTTGGTTTCGAGATACGTAGTAGTAGCCGTTGACATCAAAATAGCCAGCACCGAACGTACCTAACTCGCCGGTGTCTCCGATGTAGGTTTCGGCACCAGTTGTAGGGTTGAAGCTGTATAAGCCACCAGAGTTGTTATCAATACCATATAAAGATCCATCACTTGGGTGGAAAGCAAAATCGGTCAGTTTTACGGTTGCAGGGCTACCAGCTATTTTATTAACCGTAACGGTCGCGTTTGGGTCGGTATCTAAAGGCGATAGGTCAACGGTGAACAGTCCCTTACCTGTGCGGTATAGGTAGTAAACATGGTCGTAAACATCGCCTACATAAAAGGTGTGATCGGTGGGTAAGCCACTTGTGTTGATGACCTCTGCTTGGAAGTCTTGGCCTAAGCGCACCAAGCGTTTGTTGGTGGTGTCATAGCCATAAATATAACGATCCTGGAAATCAAAACCAACACCATTGATATTGGCATTCATGCCCGTATCGTCTTCTAACAGAGTGGTTGAACCTGTTACTAGGTTTACACCCCAAACCTCAACGGGTTTCGACTGAAAGAGGTATGCCTGACTAGGGCAGGTATCGAATGGCGCTGCGTTGGCGACTAGAGGCGCACTTAATAGCAAACTTAACGTTGTAATTCTCATATCTACATCCTTGTGATGGAAGGTCTAGATACTTTTACAAGTTACGTGCCAATTTTAACTTGTTGATTTTTATTGTTTATATTTTTGGGTGCTGGGGTTTTTATTGTATTCTCAAAATGAGAACTCAAATGAAATTAATCTCTCATAGAGTCTTTCAAATTGATAAAGCGATTTGAGAAGCTGATGTTGAGCTCTAAAAAAGCCCTGACTTTTAGTCAAGGCTTAGGTTTTCGATAAGAGGGGATAGGACTTAGCTTATCCACACACCGAACAATTAGGCATCTTCACTAAATTCATTTCACGCCAGCTATGAGACATGGCATCGAGAATTAAAAGCTTGCCTTGCTTTGGTTGTCCAAACTTAGCAATAACCTTGATAGCTTCCAAAGCTTGAGCCGCGCCCACCATGCCAACAACAGGCGCCATCACACCAGCTTCAACACAGCTTAGAGCAGCGTTGCCAAATAGGGCACTTAAGCACTGGTAGCACGGTGCATCTGCGTCTTGATAAGTGAACACACTAATCTGACCTTCCATGCGAATCGCTGCACCTGATACGAGTGGCGTTTTAGAGACGTAACACAAGCGGTTGAGTTGATTGCGCGTTTCAACGTTGTCACTGGCATCAAGAACAAGTGAATGTGCTTCAATCAACTTGCCAAGTGCTTGGTCATCAAGCCTGTGGTCAAGAGTTTCAATCGTCAGGTGAGGGTTCAGTATCTGTAACGATTCAGCGGCAGAATCGACCTTCTTCTTACCAATATCAGCATCGGTGTGAAGTACTTGTCGCTGTAAATTTGAAAGCTCGACAATATCATCGTCGATCAGTGTCAGCTTACCAATACCCGCGGTCGCAAGGTATTGCGCAGAGGCACAACCCAAGCCGCCGGCACCCAGTACCAAGATTGAGCTCTGTTTCAGCGCCTCTTGGCCTTCAAAATCAAACTGTTTAAGAATGATTTGACGGTTGTAGCGAAGCATCTCAGCATCAGACAGTATTTCCATCATCAAGCCTCGTTAGTAAAGCGTCGAGTTAAACAGTTGAATCTGAACCGTTTCACCGACTTCAACACGGCCACGTTCACGCTCTAGTACCACAAAACAGTTTGCTAAGCTCATTGAGCGGAAAGCGCCTGAACTTTGGTTACCTGTTGTTTCTACTACAAACTGACCGTTTTCAATCGAGTAGATAGCTCGTTGGTAATCAGTACGGCCTGGGCCTTTTTTGAATGCAGATTTAGTGATAGCAGGAATCGACTCTGGTGCTGTCCATGCTGCGTGACCAGCCAATTTAGCTAACATAGGCTGAACCAAAACATACATGGTCATCATCGCCGACACTGGGTTACCCGGTAAGCCACAGAACCACGCGTTATCCAACTCACCAAATGCGAACGGTTTGCCCGGTTTAATTGCCAGTTTCCAGAAGCCGATTTGGCCGATCTCTTCCAAAATATCTTTGGTGTAATCCGCCTCACCAACACTCACGCCACCAGAAGTCACAACCACGTCTGCTATTTGCTGTGCTTTCTCGAACGTTTCTTTAAGCGTTGCAGGGCAATCTGGGATGATACCCAAGTCGATAGCTTCACAACCAAATGCTTCGATTAATGGTTTAATACCGTAACGGTTACTGTCGTAGATCTGGCCGTCTTCAAGCGGTTGACCTAATGGCTTTAGCTCATCGCCAGTAGAGAAGAAAGCGACTTTAGGTTTATGTAACACTGTCACGTGGCTCACACCTAATGAAGCAATCATTGGGATGTCACGAGGTGTTAAACGCTCACCACGGCTAAGTACGATATCGCCTTGCTTGATATCATCACCAGTAGGGCGAATGTTATTGTTCGGCTTGATGTCGTCTTGTTGAATCTCAATACCAGCCTCAGTTTCGGCCGTATTTTCTTGCATGATTACGGCGTCACAACCTTCCGGGATCTTTGCGCCTGTCATAATGCGAATACAGGTGTTTGCTGGCCATTCACCTTCGAACGGTTGGCCCGCAAAAGACTTGCCTGCTAATGGAAGAACTTTACCGTTCTCTAAGTCTGCTAAGCGCAGTGCATAGCCGTCCATTGCTGAGTTATCAAAAGGAGGGACGAAAATAGGGGACAGAATATCTTCAGCAAGTACGTAACCCAATGCTTCTGCTAATGGCAATGATAAGGTCGTTTGAATAGGTTTAATTGGCGATAGCAGCTTATCTAGTGCTTCTTCAATTGGCATCAAGCCCGGAGCGTCGCAACAGCCCATAATTGAAATCCTTTGGTCGTTATTATTTTGATTTAGTGGTTGGCAATGGTGGCTCAATAATTATCAAATCACGGTTGTTTGCCAACGAAATTGCAGCCACTTTAGCATAGTTTAAGCCCCGTAAATAATGACCTCCCTTAAAATATGGGTGTATTTATTCAAAATTCCGAGTATCCTTGTTTGCCATCCAGAAGGGGTATTAAAAGAGGAAGTTCAATGTCAGGTCTTAGCGAATCAGCGAAGTTGGTTAAAGATGCGCTAGCAAGCCGCGGATTAGAGACACCAATGCGTCCTAATCAGGTTAGCCGAGAAGAGAAAAAGGAACGAATCGAACACCATATGCGTGAGATTCTCACTCTCCTTGAACTTGATCTTGCAGATGACAGTCTGGAAGAAACACCGCAACGTATTGCAAAAATGTATGTGGATGAGATTTTCTCTGGTTTGGATTACGCCAATTTCCCTAAAATCACCGTGATCGAAAACAAGATGGGTGTTCGTGAAATGGTTCGTGTAAAAGACATTACCGTCACCAGCACATGTGAGCATCACTTAGTGACCATTGATGGTAAAACGGCAGTCGCTTACATTCCTCAAGGTAAGATTATTGGTCTTTCGAAGATCAACAGAATCGTTCGTTTCTTTGCTCAACGTCCTCAAGTTCAAGAGCGCATGACACAGCAAATCCTTGTAGCATTGCAAACGCTACTAGAAACGGATGATGTTGCTGTAACCATGGATGCGGTTCACTACTGCGTGAAATCTCGTGGTGTAATGGACGCAACCAGCGAAACAACAACGACAGCACTGGGTGGTATTTTCAGATCAAACCCAGCAACGCGCCACGAGTTCTTACACGGCCTGCGTTAATACGTTTCGTCACTGGATGAACGCGATTTAGCCTCTGTAAATTGATGTTCGTTGAAAATATTCTAAGCCTCGCTTTATGCGGGGCTTTTTTGTACTTGTAATGAAGTAAACTGCAAAGACCGCGAATGTCGTTATTCCCTAGAGTGAAGAAGGAGCGACTCATTCACTTTCGTCATTCCTTAAAGTGAGGAACGAACGTAATAGGGAATCTGTTTTGATTAGGCGTTTATTAGTGTGGTTAGCGGGAGATCCCCGATTCAGTCGTTCCTCCTTCTCGAGGATGACGGCGAGTGAGGTAAAATACGAGGGTGGGGGTTCAGTGTGTATTCTACGCCAGCCTTTTAGAAGCAAACGCTGCTGATCTTGCAGAATGAGCGACTTAGTCACTTTCGTCACTCCCTAAAGTGAGGAACGAGCGTAATAGGGAATCTGCATTTTCGATGGGGGTTGGTTGGAACGGAAATTAGATGCGCTCTACAGAATCTATAAAGCGCAAATTTGGGTACAGCAGCTGGTGGAATGCTTAAGTAAGATTAAACAAACGCTTAAAGTGGTGAACAAAACCGGACGGCTTGTTCTCAGCTTGATAGATATTCAAGCCATCATAAAAACTGGCCATAAACTCTACGCGAATCTCATCATCACTGCTTCTCGATATGCGAGACAACAGCGTAGCGGCTACAGCAGCATGATCATTGGCAAGGCTGTAATCCATTCCTAGTCGTCCTTGAATGAACAACCACAAATGAGTGATTAACTTTAACTGCTGAGCGTTAGAGTTTTGAAACTTGTCGCTGTGCTCAGTGCCAACTGTAGTATCGAATACATTTTGCATCGCCTCATTCGCTTCTTTATTGCTTTCAAAGCGATAGCTTGCATCGATATGTACCTTGGTTAACAGGCCAAGCAACGTCTGACGTGCAGAGTTGTCCGGCTTGTTCTCGCAAGCGTGCTTAAACAGAGCATGGTTTTCATCAATAAATGACGACAGCTCTTTTTCATAGCCAGTCGTCAGCGCTTTGACTGAATCGAGGCCTGCGAGCTGCAAACACGCTTCGAGCTTAGTTTGGCGCTGAGGTTCAGTCTGAGTTTGGATCTCAGTCATTACTCTGTAGCTCTTCCCACGTTACTTCTGCAGATTGCGTGTCGCTATTTACGAACGCAGAGTTACCCGACAGCATTACTGAAAGGTCCATAGTTCGTTGTGTCATCGCTGCTAGTTGCTCAATACCATCGTTGTCTAGACGAACGATTTGAGCTTTCAGGTAACCGAACTTACCTTTGTTTTGTTCCCACCAAACATTCGATTTAGTGTTGAAGCTGAACACGCTCACAGACTTAGATAAGCGAGTCGCTTTCTTAACGCGTTCTGGATCTGGTTCGCCCACATCAATCCACTCTAAGATTTGGTCATCTAACGACTTCTGCCATAAATCGGGTTCTTCAATGCTAGACAACCCTTTAGTGAACTCAAGTTCAGGAGATGCATTGATACAGAAAGCAATGATACGAGCCATCATGCGCTGTTCTGTTTCAGAAGGGTGTTGTGCAACCGTTAGATTAAAAGAGTCGTAATAGTCGCGATTCATATCGGTTAAAGAGATACGAAACTTGTAGATTGTCGGTTTAAGAGCCATTGAGGGGGTGTCTTAGGTAGAAATAGTGAGGGGGAATATTACCTTAAATCTCTGAATAGCGGGTAAAAAAATAGCCAGCAGAGGCTGGCTATTTTTAGAAAGCTTTAAAATACTAAATTAAAGTACTTTGATGCTGTCAGCTTGAGGGCCTTTTTGACCTTGAGATACAGTGAACTCAACTTGTTGGCCTTCAGCAAGAGTTTTGAAACCGTCGCCTGTGATTGCAGAGAAATGTGCGAATACGTCTGGGCCGTTTTCTTGCTCGATGAAGCCGAAGCCTTTAGTTTCGTTGAACCATTTTACTTTACCAGTAACTGTGTTAGACATGATGATATCCTAAAATTAAATTTTTATTATGAGCCAATTGTGGCACTGATAGCGCGGAAAAGTTTATTGCTATTGCGTACAACACAACGGGGTTACTAGTAATCCAACGAAATGTTTATATACAAAGAACTTTCTTTCTAGCCGAGATGAAGTCTAAATCAAATCAGGGGATAGTCAATCGAATCCATAGTGAAAGGTTGCAGAAACTTGGGGGTAGTCAAACTTTGCATTCCTTAAATATCATGGAGTTACAGTTGTATGGTGATTTGTTGTCATTTTTGTGAAAATGGTGGTCGAAATTGATGACGAATTTGGAGTGAATGCACTGTTTTAGCGCATTTATTTTTGCAAATTAGAAGCCGCTAACTGGGTGTTGAGCCCACTTTTAACGGCTTATATTTATTACTGTCGTTGTAAGGAAAATGTCTTTACTTGAACGAGAACTAGGCTACTTTTTCAAGCGGTACAGGTTGCCATTATCGGTACTGAAAAAGATGTCGCCGCTTGGTGAACTTTCGATGTCTCTTATCCTTTCGCCTAAGTCTTCTAAAATACGCTCTTCCTTGATTGCCTCACCTTGTTCATTGACTGTCACAATATTAATGTGAGTAAGCTTAAGTGCGCCAGCCAGCAGCTTTCCTTTTAACTCTGGGTATTTATCGCCTTGGTAAACAATCAAGCTCCCCGGAGCTATTGAAGGAACATAGACTTTTTTAGGCGCTTCAATACCATCTTTGGTTTTAGACTCGCCAACGCTAATTGGCCCCCAATACTCTTTTCCGTGTGAGGTGACTGGCCATCCATAGTTGGCGCCTGCTTTTATTAGGTTGATTTCATCACCACCGCGCGGGCCGTGTTCAATCGACCAAAGTTTTTGAGTCGGGGCATCATAGAACAACCCTTGTGGATTACGATGGCCATAGCTCCAAATCTCATTGAGTACCTTTTTGTTGTCAGTGAATGGGTTATCGCTTGGCGTGCTTCCATCGGCATTTAATCGCAATATTGAGCCAGCATGAGTCATGGTGTCTTGGCCGTTGTCCCTGTCACCACGATCGCCGATTGAAAAATACAGGTGGTTCTCATCAAAGGTGATACGGCTACCAAAGTGACGCCCTGTGTCCGTTCTGGATTTCGACACAAACACGTCTGTCCAATTAGTGATTTCATTATTACTGTAATTAGCAGAAGCCAGTGTCGTTACACCTTCACCATCGACCTCTTTACTATAAGTGACGTAGAACCTTCCGCTTTCAAAAGGAGAGGGTGCGATATCCAATAATCCACCTTGGCCTTTCGCCCAAACATTTGGCAGCCTGAACAATGTGTTTTGATCGCCGGTCTTTAAATCAATGTGTTTAATGACGCCTGATTTTTCTGTTACTAGCATGGAGTTGTCGTTGATATAAGCCAACCCCCAAGGGATCACGAGTCCGTCGGTGATCTTCTCTGCCTGCCACGCAAAGGCTGACGTTGTAGGAGCAAGGGCAAGCAGCGCCAAAGCACATGGAAAAATACGGTGATGAGTGTTCATTGAAGTCCCTTGATTATGAGCGTCTAGTGTTAGTCTAGCGCCTGTGGTCGATAGGCGGAAAGTTGAGGTTACTGAAAAGTGACTATTCACATATTTAGTTGAACGTCTATTGTATGATTATACAAGCTCACGTATGTTTACTGTGCCTTTCTCTATTTGATCCAGTCGGAGCATTATGAACAACTCGCCAGCAGCGTTTCCGCTATTTTCTCTGTTTTTATGTTGTGAGTTAGATACGCACGTTTTTTCTTCGAACGGACGTATTAAACGATGAGTCGTCGATTTGATTTTAAATCGATCTTACTTGCGTGTTTGGTCATCAGTATCGGTCAGCTCAGTATGGGGCTTGTGTTTCCATCACTACCTTGGATCGCCAAAGACTTCGATGTGTCACTAGAGCAAGCCCAGCTATTGGTAAGCGTGTACCTATTAGGTTTTGGGCCTTCCCAGTTTATTTATGGCCCTATTTCCGATGCTCTCGGGCGCAAGAAAGTACTGCTGAGCGGGTTATTAATCGCCATGCTGGGACTATTGATGATCATTTTCTTCAGCCACTCGTTTACCAATATGGTGATGGGGCGATTTCTGCAAGGCCTAGGAACTGGCTGTTGCGCTGTACTTGCTCGTGCCTCGACGCGCGATAGATTCAACGGCGCAGACTTACCTTTGGCGATGTCTTATATTGCGATGGTTGCCTCTATAACACCTTTGATCGCGCCTGTTATCGGTGGGTTTATTAACTTCCACTTTGGCTGGAGTATGGTGTTTATATCACTACTTGGCTATGTCTCATTGGCTTGGGTGGTATTGGCGTTCAAGTTTAAGGAAACTGTCACTCAGGTTTCGGCTATCCCTTCACCGAAGAAAATGGTTTCTCAATACAAAGAGCTACTCACTTCTCGTTATTTTATGAGCTTTGCGAGTATTGGCTGGCTTAACTTTAGCTTGATGATCACCACCGTATCAGTGATGCCATTTATCATGCAAAACCAGATTGGCATGACGTCAGATGAATACGCGATGTGGGCGGTGATTCCTGCATTAGGCATGCTGGGCGGAACAAGCTTATGTAACCGTATTCGCCCTATGCTGGGCAACAAGAAAACTCTGTTATGCACACCTGTATTACATGTTGCTGCAGCGTTGTGGCTTTTCTTTTGTCCACTTGAGCCTTTGTATCTCATGCTCGGCCAGTTCTTGATGATTCTTGGCAATGGTATAGCGTTACCTTGTGCTCAGGCGTTGGTGATGTTGCCTTATAAGAAGAACGCTGGCGCGGCGGCTGCGATGTCTGGCGGAGGGCAGATGGTGGTGTCTTCAATGGTGAGTATGGGACTAGTTCAATTAGGGCTAGGAGAAGCGTGGCATCTATCGCTTGTCATCATGTTGTTCACACTGATTACCCTGTTTAATATTTTACGTGGTTTCAGTAGCCAAGAAGCGAGAGAGTCCCAGCTTAGCTAGTTATTTAGTTATTTAGTTATTTAGTTATTTATTATTTAGTTATTTATTATTTAGCTAGCTAGTGAAAAACGAAAAGGCCATTGAAGTTTATGATTTCAATGGCCTTTATTATGCTTAGAGCTTAGAGCTTAGAGCTTAGAGCTTAGAGCTTAGAGCTTAGAGCTTAGAACTTAGATTTAAACTGAAATGCCCGAATTATTCACAGACGACTGCAACCTTCTCACTTGCTGCAGTATTGGCTGGAACTGGATGATCGATCAATCGGATAGGGGACTCATACAGTGCTGACAAAGCCTCTTCATCGAGTAACTTATCCGCGCTGCCTTCGAACGCAATCTGACCTTTTTTCAGGGCGACAATATGCGTCGCGTAACGAAGCGCTAGGTTCAAATCGTGTAAAATAACGATCACCCCAACATCTTCTTTTTTGTTGAGTTCAGATAGTAAGCCCATTAGCTGAAACTGATGATGAACATCCAATGCAGAGGTCGGTTCATCAAGGATCAATACTGGTGACTGCTGAGCCAGTAACATAGAGACCCATGCTCGTTGACGTTCACCACCGGACAAATCATCCGCTAATGCTTGTGAGAATTCAGTGACACCGGTTCTTTCCATCGCTTGTTGGATAATCGATTTGTCTTCTGAATTCCAACGACCTAGTGCGCCTCTCCATGGGAAACGTCCTAAACGAACTAGCTCTTCGACTGTTAAGCCAGCAGAAGCGGGGAGCTTTTGCGGTAAATAAGCAATCTGCTTGGCTAAGTCTTTGCTTTTGAATGAAGAGAGGGAAGCACCGTCTAGTTCCACGCTGCCATGATCCGGAGACATTTGCCCTGAGAGTAAATTAACGAGTGTAGATTTACCTGAACCATTATGGCCAAGAACGACGGTCAGTTCGTTGGTCGGAATCGTGAGGTCTTCGATTGAGAGAATGGTTCGTTCATCACGAACAATTTTGATGTTTGAAAGCTGAAACATGTCAGTCCTGTGCCTAGGCCAATAAAGCGCTTCAGTGAAGTTAAACGAGCTTTATTGGCTTTTAAAAATAGAGGGTGTTATTGAGCTGTTTTTTTGTTGTCGGGGTGTCTTGGGCAATCGTCGCAATACTTTCTAGAGTCGCACTTATAAACTAAGCAGCAGCTGATTCTGATCAGTTTTAGCATCTCCGAATCAGCGTCTATTTTAAGGCTGTCTAAATGATTTTCAGGTAACTGGCATGCTTCTAACCAAAGCTTAGCTTGTTCAGTGATATAATCGTTGGTTAGGCTCGGCTCGTGCTGCTGTAGTTTTATCAAGCTGCCTAGTAATAGATCAGCAAGTAGATGATTGGTAAACCCCGGACGAATACGTGTCCACTCACTAATCTGGCTACGATAAAATTCTGTGAGTGCAAGAATCGCTTCGCCTGCTTGTGGAATCAGTTCTTCTGGTGAACCGTGTTGATGATCACCATTAAAGAAACGGTAGCCTGTGACAAATTCTTTGTACCTAAACTGGCCGATGTTCTTAATATCAGGCAGTGAGTGAAGGCCGTAGATAGATATAAAGGTCACGTAGATTGGTTGCCAGCAAACCAGATCCCACGTTCGGGTTAACCAATAGGCTTTGCCTGCTTCAGGGTGGCTCTGCGCAAGGCCATCGTAAACTCGTTTGATTTCTTTATGGCTATCATCATTCGTTATTGCAATGCTCTTGCTATGCAGAACACCAAAGCTTCCACTTAAATAAGGTGTCACTTGTTTTGAGTGAGCGAAGATTTTCTGATGTAGAGACGGGGCTCTCCGACGAGTGATAATATTGTGCAGCTGGGAAAGCATCATAAACCATTAAATGAGAATCAGTAGCGTTATCATAACGGACATAATCGAGGATAACCATACAAAATGGAGCATCTACTCGGTGCCTCTGTCTTTTGGTCATTTTATAGAACACACATGACTGCTTCTTTTTTTGAGTGATAAAAGCCGTTTTAAATGATAAAAGTATTGGTGAATCGAATATGTCGCTGCCAACTATAGAGAATATGAAAGCTTAAATATGAACACACCTGCATTTAGTCGTATCAGTCGCGTTTTGACCTATATCCATTCGAACCTTAGCTCCTCGCTATCGTTAGAAGATATTGCGACACAAAGCTGTTGGTCTCGTTGGCAGCTTCAGAGAGTGTTTCAATCAGAGACTGGGCTTACTGTGGCTAACTATGTGAGAGAGCTAAAGTTAAGCCAAGCTGCAGAACACCTGCTTGATGGAAAAGAGCGCGTGATAGATATTGCTCTTGGGCTCGGGTTCAATTCAGAAATAAGCTTTAGCCGCTCGTTTAAGCAGATGTTTGGGGCAAGCCCAAGCCAGTATAGAAAAGCAGGCAAAAGAGTCGGGCTAAGAAAGCCGATACAAGTATCTGAAACAGCGAGTACTTCTGAAAAAGGGGCGTTAAGCTTTGTGGAAGTACGCATTGATGAAAGAGAGTCTTTCCTAGTGAAAGGTATGACATCAGAAATCAGTGGTTTGTTTTCACTCACGCAAGACTTCGCTCAGAAAGTCCCTCAGCTATGGTCACGTTTAGAAGGTGAAGTTGAGATCCCTGACGACAACGTGCTCCAGTTCATTGGCGTGGTTGACCTGACTCAGTCTTGCTTTGACGGGACGAATATTCACTATTGGGCAGGGGTAGAGCTTCAGGAAGGAATTTCAATCCCGCAATTACCGAGTATTATTTCTGAAAGATTAGCGGTACTGACGGTTCCTAAGCAAACTTATGCTGTAGTGAAGCACTGTGGTCCAATTGAGAATTTACGACACACCTTGAGTTGGTTTGTGCTGAATTGGATGCCAAGTTCAGGTTATCGTGGCGTCGATGGATATGAGCTTGAAGTGTACCCGTTTGCCTATCAAGCACATGCCTCTGACGCTGAAATGGAGTACTGGGTTCCTATTATTAAATCGTAGTCATATTCCCGCTCACTCTCTTCTAGCAAAGCCTTCCTATCAATAAGGTCAATTGTCTTTTAAATCACCAATTGACCGTTTTCTACTAAAAATAGGTCAAGTTCTTTTTGAATTTGCACCAAATTGTTAATTATCCCACCTCTAGATACATACAATGCAAATGAGATTTATTATTATTTATATTAAGCATTGGTACCGAGGGAATTATGACCACTCACACTCGTTTTAAGTATTCATCATTGGCAGTAGCGTTGCTGACTGCGTTCTCAGCGCAAGCATTGGCGGAAGAAACCGTTACTGCGGCAGATTCGAATGTAGAAACTGTCACTATTATGGGTAAAGTCTATCGTAATACAGCAACTAAATCGGCACTTGAGCCAGAAGAAACACCTCAAGGTATTACAGTCATTGATGAAGAACAGTTAGAGCAACGAGGTGTAAAGTCTCTTAACCAAGCGCTTAGATACGCGCCGGGTGTTGTGACTGAGCAAAAGGGCGCATCAGTAACCATGTACGATACGTTCTCGATTCGTGGGTTTAGTAACAATCAGAGTTACTACGATGGCTTGATTCTGCCGTTCCTGACTGGATGGAACCTGCAACCTCAGATCGACCCTATTGCGATTCAGCAAGTTGAAGTGTTTAAAGGCCCTACGTCTGTGTTGTATGGATCGATGCCGCCGGGTGGTATGGTCAACATGATCGCGAAGGCACCGCAAGAAGACGGGTCGACAAAAGTGGGTGTATCTACAGGCTCAAGAAACTTGATGGAAGCGTCAATTGATACTTCAGGTCAGTTAGGTGACAGTGACTTTTCATATCGTTTAGTTGCACTCGCTCGTAAACAAGACAGCCAAGTTGATAACGCTGAAGAAGAGCGTTATGTGATTGCTCCATCGCTAGATTGGCAGGTATCTGATAGAACACTTATTAACTTCAATCTTTACTATCAGAATGATCCGTCAATGGGTACTAACTCTGCAATGCCGCTCGAAGTATTGAAGGCAAGTGATCCATCTGTGTCCATGGGCGACAAGAACTGGAGTACTTTTGAACGTGAAGTCTTGATGTTAGGTTACAAAATTAACCACCAAATCAATGACAACTGGACTTTCCTTCAGAACGCTCGTTATTCCGATGCGTCGCTATATCAAGAAAACACCTACCATCGCGGTACGAATTTTAACGCCGCAACTGGTAGCTTAATTCGAAATGTGTATAGCACGGATGAAGACTCTCAAAGCTTTGTTATCGACAACCAAGTATCAGGTCGCGTCGAGGTTGCTGGGCTAGAGCATAACTTATTGTTTGGTCTCGATTACCTAAAACTGACGGGCGACTCTTTGTATCAAGAGTTCACCGCGAACGCTGGTTTCTACGGATTTAACGCATACAACCCAAATAATGACTTGCTTGATAAGAGTCAGCTACAAGAGAATTACCGTGAATCCCACGACATTACTACCGAGCAGTTAGGATTATATTTCCAAGACCAAGTTCGCTATGACGCGCTGGTTTTACTTGCTGGTGGACGTTACGACATGTTCAAAGCGAGTGACGATAAAACGAGCACTTACCCAACAAGCGATGGCACAGAAAAAGCGGATCACAATCAGTTCTCTTACCGCGTAGGTGCTTTGTATGAGTTAGATAATGGCATCTCTCCATTTGTAAGTTACGCGACGAGTTTTGAGCCAGCTGCTGGTACTGATATTAACGGTAACTCGTTGAAACCTCAGTTGGGTGAGCAAGTCGAATTCGGTGTGAAATATCTTTCTGCTGACATGGCACAGCAACTTACTGCGTCATACTTTTATATTACTAAGAAAGACTCAATTGCAGCAGATCCATCAGATCCGACATATCGCTCTAAGATCCAATTAGGTGAAGTACGCTCTCAAGGTGTGGAAGTCGAAGGCCGATGGTTTGTAACGGAAGATTGGGATGTGAACGCGAGCTATACATACGTCGATATGGAAGTAACGGAAGATGCAAACCCGGATCTAGAAGGAACGACGCCAATTTATGTTCCGACACACGCCGCTAATTTATGGAGTAACTACTATGTCTATGGTGGTGCTTTAGCGGGTACACGTTGGAGCGCGGGAGCTCGTTACATGGGTGACATGGAGATGGATGCAACGAATACTCAAGGGAAAGTGCCGTCTTACACTGTCGTTGATATCTCTGTGGGTTATGACCTAGGGGAAGCAAGTGAAACTCTGTCAGGTGCAACGGCTAACTTGCTCGTTAATAACCTGTTTAATGAAGAGTGCTACACCTGCTACGACCAATCGAACTGTTGGTTCGGTGCAGAGCAGTCAGTAGAACTCAGTGTGAACTACGAGTTCTAATTCATTTGAATACATAAATCTAGGCAGCCTGTGTAGGCTGCTTTTGTCGTTAAATAAACACTTAAAAAGTGACAGTGATTATATGAAAGCCAACTATTTTACTTCTCGTTTTCCTAAAGTGAGTTCGTTCATTGTCTCATTGAGCTTGTTGTTATCAGCTCAAGCGATGGCCAACTTTCAAGTTGAAGACAGTGAGGGTGTTAAAACTCTTGAAGCTCAACCGGTTAGAGTCGCGGCGCTGAACTGGGACATTGCAGAACAAGTTATCGAACTCGGTGTTACGCCAGTAGCAGTACCTGATATTGCAGGTTATACCGATTGGGTTGCTCAACCTGCGATTCCAGAAGGCGTGGCGGACATTGGCACTCGAACTGAGCCTAATTTCTCTGCTTTGAAGAAGCTAAACCCTGATGTGATTCTTATCGCTTCACCGCAGAAAGATCTTCAGGATCGACTCTCTGAAATTGCGCCCGTGCTTTACTACCAAACGTACAGCGAACAGCACAGCAATGCAGCGGCTGCTATTGAGAATTTCAAGAAGATCGGCCAGTTGCTTGGTAAAGAAGAACAAGCGAACCAAAAGCTGGCCGCAATGGATGAGCGTATCGCTGTTCTAAAAGCTGAGTTAGATAAAGCGTATCCGGGCGACAAACCGAAAGTGACCTCTTTCCGTTTTGCGAGCACTACATCGGTGTTCATTTATGGCGATAACTCGATTCCACAATATGCACTTGAGCAGCTTGGCTTTGATAATGCGATGGATCTGCCTGCAAGTCAGTGGGGCATCAGTCAAAAACGCATGACCGAGCTCAAGAACGTGAAGAACGGTATTGCACTTTACTTTGAACCTTTCCCGTATCAAGACAAGTTAGATCGTTCTCCGGTTTGGAAGAGCATGCCTTTCGTTCGCAATGGTCAATTTAGCCCAGTCGCAGCAAGTTGGAGTTACGGCGGTGCCATGTCGATTTTGTATAACGCAGAAGCCATGGCGCAATCGCTGCTGACGTTAGCGGAGCAGTAATGAAATCCAGTGGTTTTATGATGGGGGCTGCGTTGCTTTGTGCTGCCCTTGTTCATTTATGGTTAGGGCAGTCGGAATTTGGCCCTATTAGTGAGTTGCTCCAGCAAGTCTCACAGATCAGTGATATCACTACATTCAACTCAATGGTCGATGATTCATTCGAGTTGATGGCGTTAGCCTATGTCAACTTACCTCGCTTGGTGATGGCAATCTTGGTTGGCGGAACACTTGGCACCATCGGCAGCTTGTTTCAACAATTGACACAAAATCGCATGATGTCGCCGCTAACCTTAGGTACATCGTCAGGTGCATGGCTTGGTCTGGTTATTCTGAATGTGGTTGCGCCGATGTTGGTCGCTCAGTATTCAGTTTGGTTTGCTCTAATTGGTGCGCTGCTTGCGATGGGGCTTATCGTTTCCATTGTTGGCATCAAAAACATGAGCGGCTTGCCAATTGTATTGGCGGGTATGGCGGTCAACTTGTTGCTAGGGGCATTTGCAACGGCGATTATTCTACTCAACGACCAGTACGCACAGAATCTGTTTGTATGGGGAGCGGGCGACCTAGGGCAAAATGGCTGGGAACAAGTGCTTTGGTTGATGCCTAAGCTGTTGCCGATTTTTGCCATATTCTTCTT
>NZ_CAWPOA010000058.1:700962-733649 GCF_963889365.1 Vibrio sp. OPT20
AGCTCCGCGAGTTCTGACTTTGCTTTCCATCGGCACTGAAGGGGCTGCGGCGCGCGGGCTCAATATTGGCACGACCTTCTTTGTGCTAATGGCAATCGGCGTTTGGTTGGTTTCAGTGTCGATTACCTCAGTGGGCGTGATCAGCTTTATCGGCTTGATTGCTCCGAACATCGCTAGGCATCTAGGTTTTCTAAAGGCTAAATCTGAACTCATCGCGAGTTGTGTATTAGGTGCGCTATTACTTTGTGTCACCGACAGCTTGGCGATCTTCTTGGCGCAATGGTCTTTGGACATGATTCCAACAGGGACGGCAACCGCAGTGATTGGTGCTCCTGCGTTGATCATTATTGCGAGAAAGCAAATGTCTGCTCAAGATCAGTTGTTTTTCTCAATGCCTAAAGGGCCAAAGTCTATTTCATCTTTGGCTTACTTCTTGTTCGGCTCGATGATCTTCGGGTTGTTGGCGTTGAGTACATTGTCACAGCCTTCTTCTGATATGAGCTACTTTGTTATCCCAGACGCATTTGAATGGTCTATTCGTTGGCCGAGAATGTTAACTGCGATATTCGCTGGTGGCGGTTTGGCGGTGGCTGGTGTGATTTTACAAAGACTGGTCTACAACCCGCTCGCAAGCCCAGACATTCTTGGTGTGTCCGCAGGTGCGGTTCTAGCTTTGATTTTCAGCAGCTTGTTTATGGGATATTCGATTCACTCATTGAGTCCTTGGATTGCTTTCTTAGGCAGTGCGATTGCACTGTGTTTATTGCTATTCCTTGGCAAGAAGCATCAGTTTGCACCTTCGATCTTGATTCTCACAGGTATTTCATTAACCGCAGTTTTGGAAGCTTTGGTGCAATTCTCTTTAACGCGAGTGGGTGAGGGGAAATACACTTTATTGGCTTGGTTAGCAGGGTCTACCTATCGTGTTGAACCTGATTCAGCAATGATTATGGCCATAGTGATAACGGCTTGTATTGGTGTGGCTCTGCTGTTGAGTCGTTGGGTGACCTTAATTGCGACTGGACGACAGTTCGCGAGTGCCAGAGGGTTGAATATCAATATCGCTTACGTGGCACTGTTGTGTATTGTTGCGATCTTATGCTCGGTCGTGACAACCACCATGGGGCCTGTCGCTTTTGTTGGCTTGTTAGCTCCGCATATCGCTGCAATGGTGGGGGCTCGTTTGGTTCGAGATCAGATCATCTTGTCGTTTTTAATTGGTGCTGCACTCATGCTATTCGCAGACTGGTTAGGGCAAGTGGTGGTATTCCCAGCTCAACTCGCTGCAGGGACGTTAGTTTCCATTATTGGTGGTAGCTACTTCATCTTCTTGTTATTGAAATCTCGAAGAACATAGCTTCTCCCAAAACTGAGAGTCCTTGACTATCAAAGCTATTGGTATTCAAAACTACTGGTAATCAAAGCTATTGGCGAAAAAGATACGAATGAAAAGCAGTGAATGGAGCGATCCATCACTGCTTTTTTTATTGATGTCGTTTGTGTAAGGGGGCGGTGTTAAGCAACACAGGTCTCGCTTCTTAATGTGCAAGTTTGGCATATGTTAATAAAATGTATAACCTAAAGGTCTGACCACTTATAAGGTAGCCACCATGCCAAACCTCGATCGTATTACTTGTTCTATCGATGAAAACCAAATTGCGACGGTTGTGTTGAATCGACCCGATAAGCTCAATGCTATTGATATGGCGATGTTTGAAGCCGTTAATGACATGATAAGTGAGCTCAAGAAGAACAGAGATATTCGAGCTGTTATTGTTAAAGGCAGTGGTTCAGATTTTTGTTCTGGTTTAGATGTTAAATCGTTATTGAACAGTAAAGTAGGGGCGATGAAGCTCTTGTTCAAATGGTTACCGACATTACCCAATGCTGCGCAGCGCTTTTCGCTTGGTTGGCGAGAGATCCCATGTCCTGTTATTTTTGCGATTCATGGTCGTTGTTGGGGAGGCGGCCTTCAATTAGCCAGTGGTGGTGATTTTAGGGTGGCCAGCCCAGACGCGACCTTCTCTATATTGGAAGCGAAATGGGGTTTGATTCCAGATATGGGAGGCGCCATCGCATTTCGAGAGTTAATGCGTAAAGATCACACCTTAGAAATGGCGATGACCGCTAAAGAGATCGACTGTGAAAAAGCAAAAGACTATGGGTTGGTAACCAAGATTGCCGAAGACCCTTATGCTGAAGCTTATGCATTGGCACTTGAGTGTGCGAATCGGTCGCCAGATGTTGTCGCTGCTAATAAGAAACTCTACAACAAGACTTGGTGGTCAAGTCCTGGCATGGCCGTGTTCTACGAGACTTGGTATCAGATAAAGGTAGGGTTAGGCAAGAATAGAGCAATCGCTGCTCAACGTGAAATTCATCGAGACAAGCCACGTCCATACGTCGCGAGAAAGTTCAAATAGCGTTTGTACAGGAATAACGGATATTCCATTTGTTTATGGGGCTTTGCGGTAACCTTAGAGCAATTTAATGTCTAAGGCTAAATGAGCAATCTGATGAACAAAACTTTTACTTACTCGCTAGCTGCCACCGCAATTTTTACAAGCTTAAATGCTTTCGCAAGTGGTTTGTTTTTACAAGAAGCTATTGTCGCCAATGCCGGTACTACTGGTGCCGGTGACGGTGTTTATACTCGTTCGGCTGCGGCGATGTGGACCAACCCAGCCACTATGTCTCATATGGGCGAAAGCAAAACCACGATCAATACCATGGCGTTTGATCTTGAGATGCAATATCAAGACAACGGCGACAAGCAAGATGGTAAAGCTCATTCGGTCATGCCTTCATTTGGCGCCTTCCACGCGCATCAAGTCACAGACAAATTACACCTTGGTATCGCGCTTGGCGCTGTTGGTGGTTCTAGCCTCGATTACGGCAGTGAATGGGCAGGCGCCGCCCTGCTAGAAGATATCACTCTCACCGCAATGCAAGTGAACCCGTCACTAAGCTACCAACTGAATGACCAGTGGTCGGTTGGTGCCGGTATCCAGTTAAGTTGGGCTGCGTTACAACAGTCATCCTCTGTTTTTACAGCAAAGCAAGACACTGACTGGGCTTATGGTTATAACCTAGGTGTAATGTTTACGCCGTCGGATAAACTTAAGTTGGGTGCTAGCTATCGGTCAAAGCTTGAGCACGAGTTTAATAATGAGTTAAGAGGGGTAGAAGATTTTTCTAACTCTCTAGCTATGGATCTTGCTTTGCCAGAGATCGTTGATATCAGCGCTAGTTACGCACTTAACCCAAAGCTCGACTTATTGGCTAGTGTGCAATTACATCGTTGGAGTGAGTGGGATACAACAGTTCTTGATTTTGGTGTTGCTGGAAGCACAATTAGTGGTGTTCCACTTGAACGCGATTGGGACGACGTGTGGAAGTTTGCGGTTGGTGCTGACTATCAATTGAATTCAGACTGGCGTTTAAAAGCCGGCTTCTCTTACGAAACCTCGCCACAAGACGATCCATCAATGCAGTGGGTTGATCTACCGGTAGGGGAGCAATACCGTTACTCAGTAGGTGCATCAACGTATTGGGATGATATCTTGATCGATGTGTTCTACGAATACGCTGATTTAGGATCAGTTGACATGAATCGTAATCTAGCCAATACACCGATTACATTGGTTAACGGTTCTTTCGACGGCCGTATCCACTTTGTTGGGGTTAGTGCGACCTTCTGATGACATTACGTAATCTATTACTTGTTGCTACGGCAACGTTCGGATCGATGGGTGCTTTTGCTGAAGAGAAGCACCCTGACGATCCGACTAAAATCGTGACCAAAGCGGGCGTTGCTTATAACGAAGATTTGCAGTTCTCAGGCTCTATTGGTTTAGATGAAGCGCGAATGATCAATGCTCGTGTCAATGCGGACGGAGAAGAGTGGCGATTAGGCGGTTCATGGCTGTTGCCGATGGGTATCGTGAACTTCAACTTTAGCCGTTCTGAATATGACAACGATGCTTATAAGAACAACTACAGTATTGGCACATTTATACCACTGAGCTATTTCGATATTGAGCCGTTCGGTTGGCAAATCTTCCCTATGGCTGGTTACAGCTATAATGACGGCGAAGTAGCTGTTTTCGATGACGATAACGTTGGTTCTGACTATGTATTGATGCCGAGCTCAACACACGGTGGCTACATTGGTGCGTTTGGTTTAAAAACGATTACTGATGAATGGTCTATCATGGGCTTCGGTGGTGGTTCGATGGGGTCTGATGATTATTCAGGGTATTGGGCTGGCGTCGGTGCAAGCTACAAATTGAGTGATGCTCAATCATTCAACTTTTTCACTATTTTTGCTGAGGACGATTTCGGTGAAAATAACAGTGTTGGTGCATCTTACACCTATGAGTTTAAATAGCTGTTAGCAGGCAGCAATTCGCAGGTGGACACCTCTCGTAAGAACCATTGACTTAGTCCAGATTAAATTGAACAAAGTCGCTTATTAAAACTGAGCGACTTTCTTTTATTCTATTTCCCAATCTTTTTTATCTCTTTCTGCTGCTTTCTATCTCTTTCTCATGTGAGAGTACTGCTCTCTTAATCTAGATTAAGTTTTCCTCGCCTTATTCTCTGTACTATCCGCATAAATCAACGCCCATTCAGTAATGGACAAAAGAGAGTCACTTTGTGAATAAGAAGTGGTTCTCTTTTGTCTTTTAAAATGGGCAAACATAATAAAGATTTAATGAGGATAAGACTTGAGCACTTTGTTTACAGAAACCCGCATCGGCACCATGACATTGAAGAACCGCCTTATGCGAAGTGCAACGTGGGAAAATATGGCCACCGAAGATGGGCATATGACAGATAAACTGTACGCTATCTATGAAGAGTTGGCTCAAGGTGAAGTCGGCCTGATCGTAACGGGTTACGCGAACATCGTTGAAGAAGAAAAGCCAAATGCGGGCATGATGGGGATGTATAACGACTCATTCATTGAAGAGTATCAAAAGCTGACTCAACTGGTGCACGACAACGACTCTAAAATCGTGATGCAACTGGCTTATGGTGGCACCAAAACCACTCATGATCTTGGCGAGCGAGTAATCTACGCACCAAGTGAGGTTCCAGAAAAAGGAACTCAAACTCTAGGCAAAGCGATGACCAAAGACGAGATCGACTACATTGTTGATGCGTTTGCTCAAGCATCTTTGAGAGCACAAAAATCAGGTTTTGATGGTGTTGAAATTCATGCCGCTCACACTTACCTGATTAATCAGTTCTTAAGCCCTTACTACAACCAACGTGAAGATGAGTACGGCGGTAGTTTAGAAAACCGCATGAGATTCTTGTTAGAGATCTATACCGCGACGCGCAAGCTGGTGGGCGACGACTTCCCAATTTTAGTTAAGCTCACGGCCTCTGAATTCTTTGACGGTGGTGTTACCTTCGATGAAACACGTCTCGTGTGCAAAAAATTAGAAGAAATGGGTGTTGATGGCATCGTGGTGTCAGGCAACATCCATGGTAAAGCCGACACCATGATTGGCGAGTCGCACGATGGATTCATCATTCAAGCTGAAGGTTATTTTCACGAATATGGTCATGCTATCAGCCAAGACGTTAATATTCCGGTGATCACGGTTGGCGGCCTAACGGATTTCGATGCCATTGAAGCCATCGCAAATAACACGGGCATTGAATACTTCGCGCTTTCAAGACCGCTGCTTTCTGAACCACATTTAGTTAAGCGTTGGAAGGAAGGGGATAGAAGCCCTGTTGAATGCGAACGATGCTCTAAGTGTCGTACTAAGCGCGGTAACTTCTGCGTGGTGAATAAAGACAGAAAAGTACAGCTTGCTCGCATGTAATCGCTGAACCCAGCTCCAAGCGAGAGCCGAAGTTTATAGCTGAGTCTAAGTTTGAGCCTGTGTAATCGCGCAGGCTCTTGTTTATTCCGTATTCCACGAAACGAAATTTGAAACCTTATTAATCACATCTTCCTGTCAAATTGGCGCGATTAAACAGATACACTACGTCTGTAAATTATCCCACCAAGTTATCGATAACAAGCTGAGCAAAACTTTGAAATTACTTCCTCTTCTTAAGCAACCTCGAATCCACTGACGTCTCTTTAGTTTTAGCGACTTTGCTATGATTTAAGCGTGATACTCACTATTCATCCCAGTGAACCCTGTGTTTGTGGGGCGTTAGTTTGTGTACCTTGAATTTGCATCGTCGAACATTTTGATATTGAAACGAATAAAACTAAATAGATCATTCAGAGGTAAAAATGCAAAAGAAGCATTGGTCCAAATTCGAGTTGCTGCATGAAGTCGTAACCAACCCCAATATTCACGTAAAAGGTCAACACAGTTATTACAGCGATTGCTGGGATAACGGCTTTGAACAATCGGTAGTGCGCTATTTACACGGCGACGAAGTCAGCCGCCAGTGGGAGCCTCGATGGAAAATCGACGAGCTTTATATCGGCGACTATGTCTGTATTGGCGCAGAGGTTGTGATTTTAATGGGCGGCAACCATACACACAGAGTCGATTGGTTTTCACTGTATCCATTTATGGATGTCATCGACGACGCCTACATTGGCAAAGGCGATACTCACATTGAAGATGGGGTTTGGTTAGGCATGAGAGCGATGGTGATGCCCGGTGTGACGATTGGCGAAGGCGCTGTAGTTGCAGCGAATAGTGTGGTGACTAAAGACGTCGCTCCATACAGCATTGTCGGTGGTTCTCCAGCTAAAGTCGTCAAATACCGCTTTGATGAGTCCGTTATTGACGAACTCATTTCATTCAAAATATACGAGTGGCCCTCAGATAAATTTGAAGCGCTGAAACCGTATTTATGTAACTCAGACTTTTCAAAGCTAAAGCAGGCGATAACGGATTACGACAATTGTTTGTAAGGAGCGCTTGTAACGAGCATTTGTAAGGAGCGTTTTTAAGGTACAGGTATAGCCACAGATTTGTGTAGAAAGATCTGTGTCATATTTATATTGAAAAACACGTTAAATCAGTCCGTTACCTTGCAATACTCAACATGGTGTACCAATCTTATTTCATAAGCATGGATAAGGATTGTGTATGCCCGCAAGTTCAATGAAAAACAAAGGGGTGGTGGGGAAAGTCCTACTGCCTTCTTTACTCATAAATCTTCTCTCTCTCGCCGTTCCGTTAACGGTTTTACAAATTTACGATCGTATTTTACCTAACCAAAGTTACGGTACTGCCACTTTGTTGTTGGCGGGTGCAGCGTTGGCTGTTGCCATGGAAGCATTAATCCGGTTTGTGCGTACTTGGCTTTTGTCAGCCGCGGCCAGCAATACCGAGAAAGCGACCTATCAAACTTTGGTTGAAAGAGTAACAACGGCTTCATCAGGCCATCTCCGCCACATTGGTGTTGGCGGCGTGGAAGAGGGGCTTGGTTCTGTATCCAAAGTCAAAGATTGGTATTCCGGTGGTGTGATTGCAGGCTTTATTGATTTGCCTTTTGCCTTGATCTTCTTGGGCTTGGTGGCTTACATCGGCGGTGAGCTGGTAGCGATACCTTTGGCAGTTTGGCTGATTACTCTTGGAATCGTTTGGCTATCTTCTATTCGCGTTAAAAGCTTAAGTGAAGAGGCTTCCCAAGATGAGCAGGAGCGAAAAGCGTTCTTGATTTTACTGAGCCAAACCATTCAGGGAATCAAACGCCAGGCCGTTGAGTCTCGAATCTTCAATCAGTTTAAATCCCTCAATAACGTTCGCTCTCAGTCTAAAGCGAGAGAAGAAGAACAGAACGCCTTTGCCCAAGAATGTATTCAGCTTGCCGCATTAGCCACGTCAGTTTTACTCGTAATTACGGGGAGCTTGTGGGTGTTGGATGGTCAGTTAACTACTGGTGGCTTGGCGGCATGTTCTATCTTATCTGGCAGAGCGGTTGCACCTTTAAGTGCTTTAGTGGGAGTTCGAATCAAGCTTAATTCAATACACAGTGCCAATCAGGCAATAGAAAAATTGAGTGACTTATCATTATCGGAATCTTCAGATTCTGAGCAAATTGAGAACCACTTATCTGACTTTGAGACGTTGGAAATTAAGCAAGCGACCGTTGAAAGATACGGTGAACTCTCTCATGCAGATGTCACACTGAATAAAGGTGAGTTGGTATTGTTAGAGAGTGAGGATCGCCACACTAACAGTCATTTATTGTCGTCGATTGCAGGTATTGATGATCTAAAAGCGGGGGAGTGCTTCATTAACGGAGCTGCCGTTTCAATCGCATCGGTAACCAACATTGCAGCCTACTGTGGCGTTAAAGGACAACTGGTGTCGGGGACCATTCTTGATAACTTGTGTGGCTTTGACCCTGAGAAAACGCAAAGTGCCAGTGACTATGCTAAGCGTTTGGGTTTAACCAAGGAAATCACTCGATTACCCGATGGACTAGAGACACAAATTGGCCATACGAGTGCTTCTTTGTTGAGTATGGGTAACGTGAAAATGCTCAATATCGCGGCTCAATTGGCAAGTGATAAACCCATAATTATGTTGGAAAGGCCGGATTCTTCACTTGATTTAGACGCCCTTGGGAATCTAGCTAAGGTATTGGAAGAAGAAGTAACGGCAGGACGCACGATACTGATGGTGAGCTACCATTCGAAGCTTCGCGAATTGGCTAATCGAATCATTACAGTGGAAAGTCGAGCTATTACGGTCGACAGCGAGAGCAATCAGGAGGCCGTCGTATGAATCGTTTAGATATTGGTAACCCTTCAGGTACGAACAACCGTGCAGATACCAGCGGTCGACAAGAGGTGATGAACCATTTAGAAACCGAGAGCCTTTCCGTTCTTAAGCAGTTGGAAGTTAATGCTAATATCCAGTTGTTCGCACATCAATGGGTCGATGAAAATGGCATTGAATCAATCGACGATATGTTTGCCTTGTTCGACAGGCTTGCACTGCCTTATCGCTTGGTTGCCAACCTAGATGACGTTGGTGAACATAAATTGGTCTTGCTGGTGCTTGGTGAAAATGAGCTTGTCTCTGGTCATTTAGAATCCAAACAATTTGTTGCCTTTAATGCCAATGACGACATCACCGATGTCCCTCAGTTTTGCATCGTTATCGAAGGTCCACCACTAGAGAAGGCTTCTCCTGATTGGGTTGGCGAACGGCTACATGCGTTTCGCCCCATTATTCCTAAATTGCTGCTAGTCAGTTTTATCACTAACTTATTTGCGCTTGCCGTTCCTTTCATCACGATGTCGATTTATGACCATGTGATTGGCGGTGATGCAGGGCATGAGCTGCAAGGTATCGCCATTGGCGCAGCGTTGTTGTTTGTGATGATGGGTTGGTTGAGAACATTACGTAGCCGAGTGTTTGCTTCAGTTTCCAACCGAGTAAGTCGTGAGATCTCTCAATCCCTCGTGCAGCGTCTGCTTCGTAATAGCTATGCTCAAAATCAGCAAACAGCTTCTTCTAGTCAGCAAAACCAAGTGATGTTGTCAGAGCGTATTTCAGGTGTGCTATCGGGGCCATTAGGAAATGCGTTATTTGACCTACCATTCATTCTTATTTTTGTACTTGCGATAGGTGTTTTAGGCGGATGGTTGGTACTGGTTCCAGTCGTCTCTTTAATTCTTTATTACTTGCTAGCAAAACGCTCGATACGCTCTAGCAGCAAGCGCTCGATGCAATCGACAGTGGCAGGTACGAATCGTCAAAACATGACTAATGAGCTGTCATCCAAGCTTGCCTTTATTCGCAGTGCTGGATTCTCAGAGCACTGGATTCAACGTTTCAAAAAGGCCAATCTTCTTGCTTCAACAGTGACCTTTAATCAATCGGTTCTCCAGAGTCGGTACACCTCGATTTACTACTTCATTGGTGTGGGGTCGACACTCGCCGTGATGGGGTTAGGAATAGGACTTATTTTTGAACAAGTGATGACCCCTGGTGGTTTGATTGCTTCAATGATGTTGATATCTAAAGTAACGGGTCCTGCTCAGGTGTTGGCAAACAGTGCGATGCGTTTTAATAGCTTTAATCAATCCAAGCTGCAAGTGAACCGTATTTTGTCTCAGCCGTCTGAGCGTGAATTCAGTTACCAGCATCACCCGTTACCTGTGGTAGCGCCTAACTTGAAATTAGACCAAGTGACACTGCGCTATCCCAAACAGAGTCGCCCTGCCTTGAATGGTGTGAGTTTTGATATTGAAGCCGGTGAAATTGTCGCGATTACCGGCCCTTCTGGGAGCGGTAAATCAACATTAATTGAAGTGCTGTCTGGCTTGCAGCCTATCCAAAACGGCATGGTTGAGCTTGAAGGCGTTAACCTCGTTCAATACGATCCGCAGCTTTATCGCCACTGGTGTTTCATTCGAGCCGCATATCCTGATTTGCTTACGCTGAGTATTCGAGAGTGGCTAAACGACGGTCACAAAGTCGAAGATCAGAAAATGATCTCTGCAATTGAAATGGTCGGCGGAAAGCGTTGGTTCGAGACATTATCAGGTGGGCTCGATACTTCCATCAGTAGTATTCAGCCGGACAGCCTTTTTGACATGTTGTCTGGCAGCGTCGCGCAGATCCTCATTGATGCAAAAGCGCTGGTTTATGACTACCCAATGTTCTTAATGGATAATCCTGTGCCTGATGCTCACCCAAATGCTAAACGTATATTTGGTGAGTTTGTGCAGTCGAAAAAAGGAAAAGCAACGGTGATCTACACGTCCCACGATCCGGATTTAATCAAGCTTGCCGATAAAGTGGTGGTATTAAATGAAGGTGCAGTGGTTTATGCCGGTCCATTAGAGCCGGAGCAGTCTTCGAAGCAGGAACAGCCTTCAGAGCCTCAAGCTTCTCAAGAACCGCAGTTATCTGAGCAACCGTTATCTCAAGAGCTACAGTCGTCAACTCAAGAGGCGTCTGCTCAACAAAATGCAGCCCAACAAGAACAATCAGAGTCTGAGCAAGGAGTAGCTAATGACTAAACAATCTATCGAGAAGGGCAAGCGCTACGGTGAACTTGTTGAATCACAAAATACGGCTCGTACATTGGCGCTGGCCACATGGTCGGTTGCCTTATGTGTTATTGCTTTTGCCACTTGGTCTGTAGTCACTCAAGTTGATGAAATCGCCAAAGCCAAAGGTGCTGTGATTCCAGAAGGCGAGAAGCAAGTATTACAAAGCGCGATTGGCGGGAAGTTAAAGCAAATTCTCGTTAAAGAAGGGCAGTTGGTTGAGAAAGGCCAGCCGCTTGTTGAGTTTGATGCCACTTTCCAGCGTACCGCCCTTGAAGAGCTAAAGTCCCAACAAGTGACGCTTCTAGCCAGTGTGGAACGTATGAATGCGCTGCTTGAGCAACGTGAGCCTAACCTTGCTGAGTTTGAGGTCGATTACCCAGAGATCGTCAGCCAACAAAAAGCGCAGCTGAACGCGCAAAAAGCCCTCTACTACCAAAAGCGTGTGGTGCTTGAGAAAGAGAGCGAGCAAATTGCAGAGCAGCTTCGTAGCGTAGAAAAGGCCTTGCCGAGTTATGAGAAAGAGTTAAATGCGACTAAGCAAGAGTTGAACATACTGGAGAAGGGTTATAAAGCGGGTAACATTTCACGTTTACGTGTGCTTGAAATGCGACAAAAATTGGCCAGTATCGAACAGAAAATCGAAGAAGCTCGTGGTAAGAAGTCGGTATTGATTAGACAAGCTGACAGTAATGACCAAAAAATCATACAGCTTCTGGCGGAGGCGAAAGCTAAAGTGAGCGATGATCGTTCTAAAGCAGTCTCTGACTTGTCAGCCCTGAACGCCAGAGTACGTTCAAGCCAAGCTAAATTGACCAACACCATGTTGGTGTCACCGCTACAAGGCTTGGTGCAAAGTCTGCCAAGCACGCAAAACGGTGGTGTTATTCAGCCAGGTGGCACTGTGGTTGAAATCGTTCCTGTTGGTGGGAAAGCCGACTTTAAAGCGCGTTTGTCACCAAGAGATATTGGTTTTGTGAGTGTAGGGCAGCCGACTCGTATCAAGATTGATGCGTTTGATTACAGCCGCTTTGGGGCGCTAAAAGGGGCGGTGGAGAGTATTTCACCGACCACAAGTCAAAGTGAACGCGGTGAAATCTATTATGAAGTCGTCGTCTCGGTGGATGTTCCCTATTTCCGTGATAATCCGGAGAGCTTTTCTATCTTGCCAGGTATGACGGGCGAGGTAGATATTACAACCGGTGAGAAGTCCGTTTTCCAGTATTTATGGAAACCGATCTACACCAATGTCAGTGTCGCATTTGGTGAAAGGTAATCGTTATATAGAGTGTTGAGAGTAAACGAATAACAACAGCAAATAATAAAAAGGGAGCACATTATGTGCTCCCTTTTTGATTGTCGTTTTTTCAAGTTTGTATGTTCTTTAGAGAGAAACAATCGGGAGCAATTAATGCTCCCGATTGTGCTTGCCTAGAGTTTAAGCGGTAAGTTACTAGCACTAGCACTAAGCACTAGGCATTAGGCACCTTACACTTGAAGTCATGAGTTAGGATCTATGTCCGGTAACCCATCGATATCGTTGTGGTGGTGGTGCTCATCATCTTGGTTATGGTTGATGTTTGCATCATGGTGTTCCAGCGCGTCTGACATATCCAAGTGCGCTTGGTCATGTGTTACTGCATCTGGTTGGTCGACTTGTGCAAGTACGATATCCATATCCGCAGGTTGATCGTGAACCGTTGTCGATGTCGCATCGGGTTTAATGCCCAATGCATCCAGATAAGCGGCTGCACCATGGTGACTGCTTTTCTGATCGGGTTCTTGATGGGTCTGCTGGGTTAAATCTAGATTGCTATCATCGCTTAGTGTGACCGTAAAGTCGGCTTGCGAAGCCATGTCTGGCTCGTCATGTTGAACAGGAGGCGGTGGCGGTGGAGCAGGGTGCGATGTATGGACTAAAGGTGTGATCGTCATATCAACCACTTCAGTTCCAACTGTCAGCTTTCCACTATTTCCTGGCCCATGACTGAGTATCTGGATGTTCACATGGGCGACCACTTCATCTTGATTTGACCCTTGTAATGCTACTTCAAATTTATCTTCGTGTTGACCTATACCAGAAGCGCTGCCATGTGGGCCCGTATGAACCTGAGCTTGCTCTTGGTAATGTAAGTGGCCGGTTTGAGGGTCAATGGTTAATGTTCCATATTGCCCATGGTGGCTGGTGACATATTGTCCATTAGGTAAATGGATTCGCCAACCGCTTTGTGCTGTTGGTACCGGAGTTAACGATGGTAATAGTGGTGGCACCCCAAGTGTGCCAGACACTTGGTGGCTTCCCGATGGCGGTCTGACAATAATTGGTTCAGGAATAGCGCTTGCAGCAAAACCTTGGCTACCTGCGGTATTACCGTGTTCGTCAGTCATTGTTGCTTGTACATTAGAACCCGGATGAACTTCAATTTGTATTCCGTGCTGTAGAGTATGAGCATCTAATACATGATCCTGACCGTTAACGACAAGATGCTCACCGATTTTGGCATCACCAGGAGGCGTAACGGTTGCAGTGATCGTGTTTGCTTGTCCTCGGGCGATTTCAGCTTTGCTGTATAAGTTGTCTGCCCCTGCGTTTTCAAAGGTAATCGTAGGAACGCTAACCTGTGTATCGACTTGGTAAGTAACATCTGCAGTGGCATGAGCGCTATTACCTGCGCTATCTGTTACCGCTACTGATGCCTCTATTTTTTGGTCAGCATCGGCAATGAGTTCACTTCCAGGTACGGCAATTGAATAGTGTCCTTTTGCATCGACCACGCCAGTATGCTGTGTCCCATTTACATCTAAAGTCACAATGTCGCCTGCATTATAATCGCCAGAAACGGATCCGGTGATGTCAATGGAGCTGTTGGATTCTTGAGCATTAATCACATTGTCGGCGGTAATTGGGTCTGTTTGAATACCGACGTGTACTTGTGTATCTATATGGACGGAAAGAAGCGAAGATGTAGCCGGTAGCACTGACGAAGGAGCCAATGCTTTGGCGGATAGATTATGATCGCCCTCCGATAAGCTGCTTACGGCAACACTATATTGGCCAGAGGCATCAGATACCGAGTGTCCAACGGGTGTGGAACCATCGTAAATCGTGACTTTCGAGAATGGAATATCAGTGTGTCCGGTAATCGTTGGGGTAGTGTCGTTGGTCAGGTTGTCAGTTTGCGATGAACCTGAATCGCTTGTTGACGCGAGATCCAGAGTAACGGTGTTCGTTGGCGCGACGTTAGTGCCTGAAGGCAAGGTTGGTTGCGTCGCAGTTACCACAGGTTGGTGCGGAACAGTCGTCGAGGTGACTAAGCTACCCGTTGGTGACATGGTGACATGTCCCGAGGCATCAAAGGTGATGAATTTCGAATCTTCAGTATGGCCGTCACTGACTTTTACTTCGAATACATCGACACCATGATAGGAGTTGGTGGCAGAGTTATAACTCATTCCTGTGATAGACGTATTTGGTGTGTAGATGTAGTCACCAGTGTTTGGATCTACCGACAATGAACCGAATTGCCCTGTTGAACTGACAATAGAGAAGGTATGAGTGTCGTTCACGTCGACATCTGTCTCTGTTAATGTACCTGCTGTTGATGATGTCTGGTTAACGCCGAGAATCGGTGCGTCGTTGGTGCCGGTAATGGTAACCACGATATCATGGTGCGTGCCATCTGCAGATTGAACCGTGATGGTTTCAGTGTCTGTCTGACCTTCGCCAAGCTGTTGAACTATAGGATGGTTGTTGTCAAGGTCGTAAGTCCAGTGACCATTTACATCAATATGAGCGTGCCCATAGCCTTTGCTTCCGGCTATTCCAGCTCCACCCTGTACCGTGGTAAACCCTGTTGTTCCATCAGGATCACTCGCCGTCAACGTACCTGAAGCTTGAAGTGTTATGTCTTCTTTGGCCACTCCTGTGGAGTCTCCACTGAATGTTGCAGGGTCAGCGACACTCGCTATATTAATGAGTATTGACCCTTCTTTTGAATCAAGATGACCATCGTTTGCGGTAAATTGCACCGCCCCTAATCCGCTGACACCAGAACTAAAGTAGTTGTGAGTTGGGGTGAAGATGAGTGATGAAACGTCGGAGGCGCTGACGTTATCACCAACATTCACTGTGGTGCCATTCAGCGATAACACGCCATGGGCGACATTGGTAATCGTGATGTGGTTTAACGCATCTCCATCAATATCAGAATATTTAAAGTCTGCGGTGGTGAACGCATGAGGTTTATCTTCTAAAGAACTAATAAAACTCGATCCAACGATAGGTGCATCATTGACTGCATTGACATCCACTACCATCGTTGCGCCTGCCGAATTTTTATGGCCATCATTCGCAGTAAATGTAAATTGCGCATAGTTGGCGCCGTTTTCATTATTGTTCGGCGTGAAAGTTAAATGGCCTGCGTCTAAGTCTGCCTTACTGATTTGCTGGTTGGCGGTTACGGCGTTACCGTTTAGAAGTAATAATCCATGACTCGGTATGCTGCTAATAGTCACGAACTGTAACGCATCGCCATCTTGATCACTGTAACCAAATTCACTGGTCGTAATGGTTCTGGTGATGTCTTCATTTGTAGAAACGGTTTGCCCTGTCACCGTTGGCGCATGTTGTAGAGGAGGGGTGACTTCAATAGAGAGAGAGTTTTGAGAAGAGTCTCCTATTGGGTTACCACCATCATCGCCGACACGATAAACCATACTTGGCACTTTACCTGTAAAGCCAGCTTCCGGGGTGAAGGTATAATGACCATTCGCTTCGATCGCGAGTGTACCGATACCGGCCATAGTATGTGGTTGCCCCGGCCTTACCGCGACATAACCTGACACCGGGTCTTTTATTTGAATATCTTGCAACACCAGATGTGCGTTGGAATCGGTGTCTGTTGCTGCACCACTCAATCCTTGATCCGTCCCAGAGCCAGTAAGTAGATTCCCTTCAACTGGGCCACTATGTTGAACACCAGAATCACTGAGGCTGTGTAGAACAGGATCATCGGTGGTCCCATTAATCGTGACGGTTATTGAATGCTTGGTACCGTCTTTTGATGTGACTTCAATGCTATCTGTGAGTGTTTGTCCATTGTCTAAGTCTTGAATCTGCGTACTCTTGTTGTCTGCTTTATAAACCCATATCCCAGTACTAGTGATGTCGAAATGACCGTAGGTTCCATTCAGAGATATTTTCGGTTGCCCCTTAAGATCTAATGCAGCTTCGCCATGACCATCAGCGTCAGAAACAATCAGGTGCCCATGACAAGAAAGGGCATCTGGAATAGTTGCTGACCCCGTGATATGCGCGTTGTGGTGAATGTTTGTATCTTCTTTTATGCTACTGGAGTCACCGGCAAATGTGGCGGCATCATTAACAGCAGCAAGAGACGTGTTTGCTCCTGTATGAGTCGTTCCGCCATGCGCATCTGTGACGTCATAGCTAAAATGAACTTGGCCGTTATAGTCTTTGGTTGGAGTAAAAGTGTAGGTGCCGTCTTTGTTATCGACTACAGAGCCGTGATCGACTAACAGATTCTCAATGGAAAGCTTACCTGCGTCATTGGCATCCACGTCGACAGTATTGGCTAATAAATCAGCTTTGGTGAAAGTAAGAGCTGTATCTTCTGTGCCTGTGGAAAGTGTTACTTCAGAACTGATATAAGGTCTATCATTATCACCATGAATGGTAATGACTATGTCTTGCGCAGTACCATCTTTAGAATAAATGGTAATCGTATCTGTTAATTCTTGCCCATCGCCTAATTGATCGATCTTTGTGGCTACGTTTTGTTGGTTACTACCAACGGTAACCTTATAATGCCAATTACCATCGGCATTTAGTATTAATTGACCATAAGTGCCATGGTAGGAGTAGCCTATGCCTTTTGTATCAAATTGTGCTTCGCCAGTGTCTGGGTCAATAATCTCTAACTTGCCATCAGTATATAAAGGGTCATTGGTTAATTTAGCCATCCCAAGCTGTGCGTAGTTTGGTGACCGATCATGATAGGTACCATGTCCTTCATCGACATCGCCAGTTGTCGTTCCAGTGATTACTGCTGTGTCACCAACCGCATCAATATGAAGAGTGTTAGTAGCCTCTTGTGAGTCATCATACCCATCGTTAACAGTATATTTAAACTGAACATCGCCATTAAAATCTTGCGCAGGAACGAACTGAAGTTTACTGATGTCAGCTGTAGGGATGTGTTGCCCCGCTGTAACATCGTGTCCATCAAGCACAAATTTACCTTGTGTTGCTGGTGGTAGATCTGTGATTGCAACTGAATGTAGCGTATCGCCACTATCAACATCCGTAAATCCAAACTGACTCGCTTGCATTTGATAATGCGTGTCTTCAGTGCCGTTACTTAGCGCAACTTGGGTAACGGTTGGCGCATCATTGGTGCCTACAACGTCTATGTGCAACTCGTATGCCGTTCCATCATAACTATGAACACGATAGACAACGGTTTCAGTTTGCCCTTGAGCAAGGTGTTGTAAATTGGCATTATTAACGCTGTACCCCCAATTGCCCATGCTATCAATACGTAACATACCACCAAACGGATCGTGAACTGCTGATTCACCAAACTGGCTGTACTGGAATTTATTCTCCCCGCTATCTGGATCCACAACTTGTAGTCTTCCATTCGCGAGCTCAGTTGTAACCCCTGCATTGTGGCTGCTGTGTGAACCATCTTCAGTGACGTGGTCAGTTGTCACTTCTGAAATGATGGCGCCGTCTGGGGTCGCGGTGAGTGTGGTAGACGCCCCCGTATGAGTCGTTCCGCCATGCGCATCTGTCACGTCATAGCTAAAATGAACTTGGCCGTTATAGTCTTTGGTTGGGGTAAAAGTGTATGTGCCGTCTTGATTATCTAGAATAGAACCATGATCAGCGTGAAGATTCGCAACGGTGAGTTTGCCTAGGTCGTTGCTATCCACGTCTATAGTGTTTGCTAAGAGTTCGGTGGCCGTGATGGTTTGCGCGAGGTCTTCTTTACCGCTGTTGAGCTGCACTTCTGAAGAGCAGTATGGACGGTCGTTGTCGCCATGAATGGTGATAACAATATCATGAGTAGTACCGTCTTTACTTTGTATCGTTATCGTATCAGTGAGTGTCTCATTTGCACCAAGTTGATCAATCGTCGATCCTACATTTGTTGTTAATCCACCATTTACATCAGCAGTGCCGGTCGCAACACCATAAAACCATTTACCATCTGTATTAAGAATCAAATGGCCATATTTTCCATGATAGGTATAACCAATACCTTTAGAATCAAAACTATTCTCGCCGGTATCTGGATCGATGATTGTTAGTTGCCCCTCAACATGAATCATACTATTAGTTAAATGCGCCATACCTGGCTGGGCAAAGTCTGGCGACATATCAGGGTTTCTGTTTTCATGAACATCGCCGGTATCAACACCGGTAATAACGGCTTTATCCCCAACCGCATCAATATGAAGTGTGTTGGTAGCCTCTGCAGAGTCGGTATGCCCATCGTTAACAGTATATTTAAACTGAACATCGCCATTAAAATCTTGCGCAGGAACGAACTGAAGCTTACTGATGTCAGCTGTAGGGATGTGTTGTCCCGTTGTAACATCGTGTCCATCAAGCACAAACTTACCTTGTGTTGCTGGTGGTAGATCTGTGATTGCTATGGAATGTAGCGTATCGCCTGTGTCGATATCGTTGAACCCAAACTGACTAGATTGCATTTGGTAATGTGTATCTTCAGTGCCATGTGCAAGTGTCGTCGCAGTTATGGTCGGTTGATCATTGGTGCCTGTCACCGTTATTGTTATATCGTGAGCAGTGTGGTCTGCAGAATAAACACGATATACAACTTTTTCTACTTCACCTTCAGCTAATGATTGCAAGCGACTATTGGCTACTTCATATCCCCAAGCGCCACTTGGTGTAATGCGTAAAAAACCACCAAAGGGATCGTGAATCGCCTGTTCTCCTAATAACAGATTGACCTGAAAATGGTCTTGCCCTGCATCAGGATCTGTCACACTCAGCAAACCCGATGCAACGACAGGCTGTAATGAACTGTGACCCACATTATGATCTTCAATAATCGTTCCGGTATCACTACCGCTTATAACCGCTTTATCAGCAACTGCACTTAAACTGCTGGTAGCTCCAGTATGAGTGACACCGCCATGTGCATCTTTGACATCATAGGTGAAATGAACTTTACCGTTATAGTCTTTTTCTGGTGTGAAAGTGTATGTACCATTTTGGTTATCTAAAATCGAACCGTGATCTGGATGAAGGTTTGCTACTGTAAGCAGTCCAGAGTCATTTTTATCGACATCTATTGAATTTTGTAACAGTTGTGCAGCTGTAATGGTTTGTCTCGTATCTTCAGTACCTGCGTTGAGTTGTACTTCTGAAGAGCAATAAGGCCTGTCGTTACTACCATTGATAGTGATGACTATATTATGTGGTGTTCCATCTTTTGTGTGAACGGTGATAGTGTCTGTGAGTGTTTCACCCTCACCTAATTTATCGATAGCGGAGCCTCTGGTTGTGGGCCTTCCACCAATGTGACTGAGACTTCCAGCATCGGCATAGTAATTCCAATCGCCATTTGGATTTAAAATTAAGTCACCATATGTCCCGTGATAGTTATACCCCACATTATTATCAGCAAAGCCAGACTGACCAGAGTCAGGATCAATCACAGATAAATGTCCATTAGCGTTTAGTGTACTAACTCGAAGTGTCGCCATACCGGATTGAGCATGATCTGGTGACATATTATCTCCAGCCGCTTTCTCAGTGACGCTTGCAGTATCTACTCCACCGACCACAGCATTATCATTAGTGCCGTTCACCGTAATGGTGACTTGATGAGGTGTGCCATCGGCTGAATGAACGGTAATGGTATCAGTAGCGGTTGCGCCATTACCTAACGCTTGAACTGCTGGGTTAGTGTTATCTAAGTCGTAGGTCCAAGCGCCATTATCTGTTAGATGTAATGTACCTAAGGAGCCTTGGATATCAGTATTCGCAAAGTGTGCTTCGCCTGTATCGACATCGGTGACAGTCAGTGTGCCTGAGGTCTGAAGTTGAGATTCTTCTGTTACTGCGCCAGTATTAGATCCGCCAATCACGGCTTTATCATTAGTGCCATTGATGGTTACCACGACATCATGCGTTGTACCGTCTTTCGAAGTCACTTTAATTGTATCTGTTAACTGCTCACCTTCGCCTAAGGATTGAATCGCTGTTTGAGAATTATCGGCAGAGTAACTCCAGCTCCCATCTTGACTGATCTCCAATTTACCATAATGACCTTGTAGGGCCGTTTTGTTAAATCCATGGGATATAAAACTACCTTCACCTGTATCTATATCGACAATATCTAACTTACCTGTCGCAGTCAGTTCATTACTCTGAGGATTAACGCTCACATCTTCTTTTAATGCCCCCGTATCGACACCACTAATGACCGGCGTATCATTCGTGCCCGTCACCGTAATCACTAAATCTTTAGTATCTGTTGCACCTGCAGAATCGGTCACGGTAACAGGGATAGTGAACGTGCTTATCTCACCTGCTTTAAGGTGTTGGAAGCTTGCATCTGTTGGGTCTAGGTTGTAGCTACCATCTGTATTGAGTGTAAATCCACCCTGTGTTGATGTGGTTGTGAAGGTTGCAGTATCACCCGTATCAATATCCGTTGAGGTGAGTTGACCTGTGACTACTGCACCATCTTCAGTGGCGCTCACTGGCACAATCGGATTAATAACAGGCGCATCGTTTGCCGGTGTTACATCAACATTGATAGTTTGACTGGTTGTCGTATGCCCATCAGTCACTGAAAGAACAACTGAAGCAGGACCATTGTAATTAGCATCAGGCGTAAACACGATTTCACCTTGCGCATTCAGCGAGGCACTACCGTGTGTCGCTGACACACTCGGGGTCAACGTATCCGTCGTATCAATATCCGTTGCATGGAAGGTAATGGTTTTACTGCCATCCTCGGTTACCGTTTGCGTCGCAACAGGGGTGATAACAGGTGCATCATTGGTACCATTGATGGTTACCAAAATAGTTTTCTGTGTGCCATCAACCGACGTTATTGTTGTCGACTCTGTTAAAGTTTCACCAACACCTAAAGCCTGAACAGCCGCTTGTTTTGAATCTGCGGAAAATAGCCAAATGCCACTTGGTATAAGTGTAAATGAGCCGATCCCGTGGTCGCCAACAATGCCAGATTGCATCGGAAATGTAGCTTCATTCGTATCTACATCGGTAATGAATAGCTTGCCTTGTGTAAGCATGTAGTTTGGGTGAACATTCAACTGATTTGTTAAATCTTGATCTTCGGTAACTGCTCCCGTATTTGTACCAGTAATAACAGCCTTGTCATTAGTTCCATTAACGGCAATGGTCACTTGGTGAGTTGTACCATCTGCTGAAGTAACTGTAATGGTATCGGTTGTTGCAGCGCCTTTACCTAGGGCTTGCACCGTTGGGTTTGTGTTATCTAAATCGTAAGTCCACTGCCCAGCATCGGTTAAATGCAATGTCCCAAGCGAGCCTTTAATATCAGTATTTGAGAAGTGTGCTTCACCGGTATCGGTATCTGTAATAGTCAGCGAGCCTGAGGTTTGTAACTGCGTTTCTTCGGTCACTGCGCCTGCAGAAGTCCCACCAATTACAGCCGTATCATTAGTCCCATTCACCGTAATGGTAATTTGATGCGGCGTACCATCTGCTGAGTTGACAGTAATAGTATCAGTCGCTGTCGCGCCTTTACCTAAGGCTTGAACTTGTGGATTCGTATTATCTAAATCGTAAGTCCAAGTGCCGGTATCAGTTAAATGTAAAGTGCCTAATGTGCCTGCAATATCAGTGTTGGAGAAGTGTGCTTCACCAGTATCTACGTCAGTGACAGTCAGTGTACCTGACGTCTGAAGTTGAGATTCTTCAGTCACTGCACCAGAGTTTGTCCCGCCAATGATGGCCTTGTCGTTAGTGCCATTAACCGTAATAGTAATTTGATGTGGTGTGCCGTCAGCAGAATGAACAGTAATGGTATCGGTAGCGGTTGTTCCTTTACCTAACGCTTGAACGGTTGGGTTGGTGTTATCTAAGTCGTAAGTCCATGTCCCCGAATTAGTGAGGTGTAAGGTGCCCAAAGTCCCAGCAATATCGGTATTGGAGAAGTGTGCTTGACCGGCATCAACATCAGTCACAGTCAGTGAGCCAGAGGTTTTAAGCTGAGATTCTTCGGTTACCACGCCGGTACTTGTTCCGCTTATCACGGCTTTGTCATTGGTTCCGTTAATCGTGACCTTGATGGTCGAGGATGTGCCATCAATAGACGATACAGTGAAGGTCTCTTCGACCTTATCGCCGACGTTCAATTGATTAAACGCGCTGTTAGCGGTGAACATCCAATGTCCACTGGCATCGATAGTCAGGTCGCCATTGGTGCCTGCAATGGAATCTGGCGTGAAGGTATTATCTGTATTATCTACGTCAGTACTGGTTAACGTGCCTGATGTCGTTACTGCTTTGTCAGTCTCATCCACACTGACTGTTGCGGTACTGACTGTCGCTGCATCGTTAGTGCCATTAATCGTGACTTTGATCGTTGACGCTGTGCCATCAATAGACGAGACAGTGAAGGTTTCTTCGACTTTGTCGCCAACGTTTAGTTGATTAAACGCGCTGTTGGCGGTGAACACCCAATGACCATTGGTGTCAATAGTCAGGTCACCGTTGGTACCTGAAATAGAATCCGGCGTAAACGTATTGTCTGGGTTGTCTACATCGGTACTGGTCAATGTTCCTGATGTGGTTACTGCTTTGTCAGTCTCATCGATGGCGACGGTCGCACTGCTGACAGTAGCGGCGTCGTTAGTCCCGTTAATCGTCACCTTGATGGTGGACGGTGTGCCATCAATAGACGACACCGTGAAGGTCTCTTCGACCTTATCGCCGACATTCAATTGGTTAAACGCACTGTTCGCAGTGAACGTCCAATGACCATTGGCATCAATAGTCAGGTCACCGTTGGTGCCTGAAATAGCCCCCGGCGTAAATGAATTATCTGGATTATCCACGTCAGTACTGGTCAACGTGCCTGAGGTGGTTACCGCTTTGTCGGTTTCATCGATGGCAACGGTCGCACTGCTGACAGTAGCTGCGTCATTAGTCCCGTTAATCGTGACTTTAATGGTCGACGGTGTGCCATCAACAGACGACACCGTGAAGGTTTCTTCGACTTTATCGCCGACGTTCAGTTGATTAAACGCGCTATTGGCCGTGAAGACCCAATGACCATTGGCGTCAACAGTTAGGTCGCCGTTGGTGCCTGCAATAGAATCCGGCGTAAACGTATTGTCTGGGTTATCAACATCGGTACTGGTTAGCGTGCCTGAGGTTGTTACCGCTTTGTCAGTTTCATCGATGGCAATGGTCGCGCTGCTGACAGTAGCGGCATCGTTAGTGCCGTTAATCGTCACTTTTATGGTCGACGGTGTGCCATCAATAGACGAGACAGTGAAAGTCTCTTCGACTTTATCGCCGACGTTTAATTGGTTAAATGCGTTGTTCGCGGTGAACACCCAATGCCCGTTGGCATCAATGGTTAAATCACCGTGGGCTCCCGTGATCGAATCTGGTGTAAAGGTGTTATCCGGGTTATCCAAATCGGTGCTGATTAGCGTGCCTGATGTCGTTACCGCTTTGTCGGTTTCATCGATGGCAACGGTCGCGCTACTGACAGTTGCGGCGTCGTTAGTGCCATTTACTGTGATAGTCACTTGATGCGGCGTGCCATCAGCAGAATGAACGGTGATGGTGTCGGTAGCGGTTGCTCCTTTGCCCAATGCTTGAACTTTAGGATTTGTATTATCAAGATCGTACGTCCAAGAGCCAGTATCAGTCAGATGAAGCGTACCAAACGAGCCTGCAATATAGGTACTTCCTGTGGATGAAGTAGCGAAGTGCGCTTCACCGGTATCCACATCCGTAACAGTCAGTATGCCCGAGGTCTGAAGTTGGGACTCTTCGGTTACCACGCCGGCACTGGTTCCGCTTATCACGGCTTTATCATTGGTGCCGTTAACGGTAATTGCAATTTGATGAGGAGTGCCGTCGGCGGAGTGGATGGTTATGATGTCTGTTGTCGCAGAGCCTTGACCAAGAGCCTGTACTTTTGGGTTTTTATTATCTAGGTCGTAGCTCCAATCGCCATTGTCTTTAAGGTGTAAAGTACCCAGTGTCCCCTTGAGGTCGGAATTAGAAAAATGCGCCTCTTTTGAGTCGATATCGGTGATGTTGAGCTGGCCCGAAACCGTTAGATCTTTATCTTCAGTAACTTGGCTTGAGCCATTACTTGTCCCGATAGCGAAAAACGAACTTGGTGAATTTGCTGTACTACTCGTGATTACTGCATGGTCGTTGGTGCCATTGATCGTAACCATAACTTGATGCGCTGTACCATCAGCTGAGTGAACAGTGACGATGTCTGTCGCAGTTGAACCTTGGCCAAGTTTTTGAACTACTGGGTTATTGTTGTCTAAATTGTATGTCCACGCACCGTCTTTGGTGATGCTTAGCGTACCGAAATTGCTAGTTACTTGTGATGCCTGAAAATGATCTTCTCCAAGATCTGAATCTGTTACCGAAAGCTGCCCTTGAACTTGTGTCGTTAAATCTTCAGTTAACGTGCCAGCATCCACACCCGTAATTACGGCATTGTCGTCGTTTCCGCCAATCGTCATATCGATCGTTTGCGGTGTGCCATCTTTGGTGTGAATTGTGAAACTTTCATGCAGTGAAGTGGCAGCGGTTAAAGCTTGAACATTAGAGAGCGAGTTATCAACTTGATATTGCCAATGTCCATCAGCATCGATAGTTAATGAACCATATTTACCTGAGATAACTTCCGGTGTAACCGAACTTTCATTTTGGTCAGGGTCTATGACATCGATTTTGCCGTTCGCATGTAACAAGCCTTGTGAATCAATATTGTGATCTTCTGTTACGACACCTGTTAAGTCTCCAGAAATACTTGGCGTGTCTTGCTTACCTGTTATTGGTATCTGGACAATGATGCTCGAGCCATTAGATAGATGTAACGCAAAATGGTCAGTACCTGGTTGGTGCTGATTTAACAGGATGTATTGAGGAGAATTTGGATTCAATACGAATGTGTATTGACCATTTGCATCAACATGAAGCTCTCCGTACGTACCTTTTATGACTTCTGGCATAAAGGTGACAGGTAAAGCGGGCGTCGTAGGCGCATTCGAATGAGTCGGCTGACCGTTACTCCCTGAGGAGATAGTCGGCATCGATACCGAAGGAATGTAATGGACTTGCGGGTGAGAAAGCGTCGACAAATGATGAGAAGGAACCAAGTGAGAGCTCGAACCATGGGCGGCATGACTTGCACTTAAGGTGGAGTTTACGTCGCTGTCACTCGTCTGAGCTTCTTGGAGAGCAACCGCTGATGAGTCCGCCTTGCTATGGTCATCGGTGACATCTTTTTCGGTCACGTTATTTTCGGTTACTTGATCTGCAGCGTCGCTGGAATTGTCTATACTTTCCGCAGCAGCGTGTTTAGCCAATGATGGCAAAATCATCATGAGTGACTGAAAAAGTGGGATATTCACTTTTAGATGTGAATGCAGTCTGCGCTTCTTTTTTTGTGTTGGTTTCTTTTGTTCTATCTCGTTACTTTTCTTATTTTTGATTTCTGTATTTTTCTTGTTTGTTTCGACGTTTTTTTTGTTAGCCATTTTTATCATCCGTGAATCGTGGTTGCACTGTCTTAAGTAAAATACACAGATAGAGGTTTCGCTAGCTAATTGGATAATTTTTAAAGAAAAAACTGCAAAGTCGAAGAATTATCTCATTTTGATGAAAGAGAGGATGAATACTTTTTCAACGGTCAGGTAAATATCGGCACAATGGCATTGACCTTACCCTAAGGGGAACGTTTATAGTTGCGTTGTAAATTCAAAGGTAAGCTATGACAAACACATTCCGAAAAACTTGGATTATTGTTTTCAGCATCATTGCGATGTTGATGTCTAGCTATGCCTCAAGCTCCTCAGCCTTGATGACTGAAGTAATGATGATGGAAATGGGGTCGAGCAAGTCGGCTTGTTACCACAGCGATACTTCGGTTAATGATTCAATGGCAGGGTGTCATGTGATGAGTGAAGAAGTACACCCTGAAGACTCTAACATGAGTGCTCATGCTTTGATGGCTCAATTCGATATGTCTTCAATGAGCGAAGACGGCAGTCCTATGATGGGTAACCATTGTTCGAGTGCCGATTGCTGTGCCTCAATGTGTTCTGCAAGTCCCTATCCAATTCAGGCTGTTCAAGCCGTTGATCAACTTTCCTTTTCATTAGCTCGTTTTCAATCGGTCACGATTGGCCAGAAAGTCGCACGCGCTCAATCTTTGCTACGCCCACCTTCCGCATAAATCTATATCTAAAAATACAGCTCTATCAGTTAGATAAACCTGATAAGCCATTCTTTTTTATGCGCTAATTAGCGCTAGATATGGACATTCATTGTGAATATGAAACCAACAACCTCTGTGTTTGTCATGAACACGAGCTTAGTGGTTGCTGCTACCTTGCCTATCGCCTTGTTTTCAAGTGCTACGCTCGCGGCTACCACGGCGTCAGTTTCAAATGCTCAACACCTTTCAGCACATGATCAAGCAAGCTCGACGCAGCAACTCAATACACTGATTGAGATTGCTTTAAGCGAAGATGGAAATCGCAAACAGTACTTTGCTCAGTCTCAAGCGATGCGAGAAACGGGCATTGCCAGCTCGACCTTAATGGACCCAAAATTAAAAGTTGGATTTGGCGGTTTGCCTGTCGATAGCTTTCAATTCGATGAAGATCCGATGACCAATATATCGGTAGGGTTGATGCAGCAGTTTGAGCGTGGCGATACGCTTAACCTTCAACAGAAAAAGGCAGGCCAACAGGCAGATGCTTTAGCTTTGCAGGTGCAAGCAAGAGAATTGACGGTTGCGAATAGCATGACGCAGCTTTGGCTTGAGTTAGGTTATCAACAAAAAGCTGAGTCGGTGATTCGTCAAAATCGTCGCTTGTTGGTTGAGCTTGAAAACTATGTACAAACCAATTACTCGATTGGTAAAAGTGAAGCGCAAGATCTGCTTAATGCTCAGCTTCAAGTGAGCAAGCTTGACGAGAAACTTCAGGCAAACCAGCAAGTTCAGCGCCGCTTAATCTCTCAGCTTTCTGAATGGTTGGGATCTGATTGGCTAGGCTCTCAGGTTCTTGATTCTCAGGGCATACTGAATGCAACTAACCAAATCGATTGGTCGTTGTTGGAAAGCAAATTAGCGACCAATATCGATTCAACTAAGCACTACCAGCTACTGACTGACCATCCTTTGGTTAAGATCTCCGATGTCAGTATTTCCTCCAATCAAACTCAGGTTGAGTTAGCCGAGCAAGCTTATACCCCGCAGTTTGGGGTGGAAGTGATGTATGCACACCGTCAAGCCAATAACATGGCGGGTGAACCAGCTTCTGATCTGGTGAGTGCCTATCTGACTGTCGACATCCCGCTGTTTACGGGGAATCGACAAGATAAGAACTTATCGGCTGCTCAGTATCAAGTTGGTGCGGTTAAATCTCAAAAAGACACCTTACTTTCCAAAATGAACGCGCAAGTGAATGCATTGCTGGTGGACAGATCAAATCTGATCCAGCGATTAGATCGCTATCAAACGTCCTTGCTTCCTCAAACCGCAGCACGAATCAGCGCGGTTGAAAGGGGCTATCAAAACAATACCGCTCAGTTTAACGATGTCATTTTAGCAACGACCGATGAGCTGGCGCTTAAGTTAGAGCAACAACGTTTGATCACCGATCTCAACATCGTTAACAGCAAACTGGCGGCGTTAGTCAGTGGCTTTGAATACCAAGTAAACCAACCACAACTCAACTCAAGCGCAACTAAACACACAGCCAATCAATAAGGGAATAGACAATGAATACAGTAAAAGTAGCGACTATCGCTTTATTGGTCGGTGGAGCATTGGGTTTTAGTGTGAATCACTTTGTCGTTGGGTCAGCACATAACATGTCAGCAATGGCAACGAGTACAGACGCCGAAGTAAGTAAACAGGCCAAGGATGAACCTCTGTATTGGGTGGCTCCGATGGATCCAAATTATCAGAGAGACAAGCCGGGTCAGTCACCTATGGGGATGGATTTAATCCCTGTTTACGCGGATGACTCAAGTGGTGTTAAAGATAAGCCCGGAACCGTGTTTATTGATTCGTCGGTAGAAAATAATCTGGGTGTCAAAACTGCGAAAGTTAAGTTCGAAGCGCTGTCTCCTCGGATTGAAACCGTGGGTTATGTGGCGTTCGATGAAAGTACATTGTGGCAAACCAACGTAAGAGCAGCTGGTTGGGTTGAGAAGCTCTCCATCAACGCAGTGGGTGAGAAGGTAAACAAAGGTGATGTGCTTTTCACACTCTATTCTCCAGAGCTTGTTAAAGCACAAGAAGAGTTGATCAGTGCTTATAAAACGGGTCGTAAAGGTTTGATCAAGGGCTCGACTGAACGCTTGATTACCTTGGGTGTTGATAAGACTCAAATCCGCGCTATTACGCGCAAAGGCAAAGCCTCACAAACCATTGAAGTCAAAGCGCCAGCCGATGGTGTCATCGCAAGTTTGAATATCCGAGAAGGTGGTTATCTTTCACCTGCACAAGCGGTGATCAGTGCTGGCCCATTAGGCGAAGTATGGGTTGATGCTGAGGTGTTTGAGCGTCAAGCGCACTGGATCTCGTCAGGCAGCAATGCGGTGATGACGCTAGATGCCATTCCTGGCAAAGAGTGGTTGGGTAATGTCGATTACGTGTACCCAATCCTTGACCCAAAAACTCGAACCTTGCGCGTTCGTTTGAAGTTCTCCAATCCAAATGGCGAGCTTAAGCCAAATATGTTCGCCAATATTGCGCTGAAACCCATCAGCGATGAAGCCGTTCTTACTATCCCAAGATCTTCGGTGATTCACTCCGGTGGTATGACTCGAGTGGTGATGTCAGAAGGTTCTGGCAAGTATCGCTCTGCTCGTATTGAAGTTGGTCGTGAAGCTGGCGAAAAAATAGAGGTGCTTCAAGGGCTAGAGCAAGGTGAGAGTATTGTCACTTCTGCGCACTTCATGTTGGATTCTGAATCGAGCCAATCTGCTGATCTGTCACGCATCAATGGTGTTGAGGAAGAAGCTGAAACCGTGTGGGCAAATGGCGAAATTTCCGATGTTATGCAAGCCAGTCGCATGGTGACGATTAACCATCAGCCTGTTCCTGAATGGGATTGGCCGGGCATGGTGATGAATTTCACCTTTGCGGAAAGCTTAGACATGAGTGACGTGCAACGTGGTAAGGCAATTGACTTTGAGATGCGAAAGACAGAGTCAGGGCAGTACGAGGTTGTGGATTACAAGGTCAACAAACACAAGATCGCCGGCGAAGTTTGGGTAACGGGTGACATCACCATGTTGATGTCAGATTTTGGCATGATCACCGTAAAACATCAGCCTGTCCCTGAGTGGAATTGGAAAGCGGGTGAAATGAATTTCCAAGCCAGTGATGACCTTGATTTATCTGAGTTTGCCGAGGGTCAAACCATTCGGTTTCTAGTGGCGAAGCAAGGTTCTGACTACACGCTCAAATCTCTCGAACCGACGAATAGCACGGATGAGGGCACATTATGATCAATGCAATCATTCGCTGGTCTATTAGCAACCGCTTCTTAGTGCTGGTTGCTACTGTAGCCATCATATTTGGCGGCTTATACAGCGTTAAAAATACACCGGTCGATGCTATTCCAGATCTGTCAGACGTTCAGGTGATCATCAAAACCAGTTATCCGGGACAAGCGCCGCAAGTGGTTGAGGATCAGGTGACTTATCCATTGACCACCGCCATGTTAGCTGTACCGGGTGCTGAAACAGTTCGTGGTTACTCGTTCTTTGGTGATTCCTATGTCTATATCATCTTCAATGACGATACCGATATGTACTGGGCGCGTTCACGAGTGTTGGAGTACTTAAGCCAAGTTGCACCTAACTTGCCTTCGAGTGCTAAGCCAACATTAGGGCCAGATGCAACCGGTGTGGGTTGGGTTTACAGCTATGTATTGCAAGACAAAACTGGTCAGCACGACTTAGCGGAACTCCGTAGTTTGCAAGATTGGTTCTTGAAGTATGAATTGCAAACCGTAGAAGGCGTGTCTGAAGTGGCGACCGTTGGCGGCATGGTGAAGCAGTACCAAGTACAGATTGATCCTGCCAAGTTACGTGCTTACGACTTAACGCTTCAACAGGTTAATAAGGCAATCCAAGATGGTAATCAAGAAACAGGTGCGTCTGTTGTCGAGATTGCTGAAGCCGAGCACATGGTTCGTACAACCGGCTACCTGACAAGCATCGAAGACATTCAATCTCTGCCGCTAAAAGTGACCGACAAAGGTACTCCGTTGCTATTAGGTGACATTGCTGACATCAACCTTGGACCGCAAATGCGTCGTGGTATCTCTGAGCTCAACGGTGAGGGCGAGGCGGTTGGCGGCGTTATCGTGATGCGCTTTGGTGAAAATGCCAGTGAAGTGATCGACTCAGTTAAATCCAAACTCGCTGAGTTGCAAGCCGGCTTACCTGATGGTGTCGAGATTGTCGCGACTTATGACCGTTCGACTTTGATTGATTCAGCCGTTGAAAACCTTTGGAAGAAGCTGGCTGAAGAGTTCATCGTGGTCGCCGTGGTGTGTGCGCTGTTCTTGTTCCATATTCGTTCATCGCTGGTTATCGCTCTAAGTCTGCCTGTTGGTATCTTAGGTGCATTCATTGTGATGCATTGGCAGGGTATTAACGCCAATATCATGTCTCTTGGCGGGATCGCGATTGCGATTGGCGCCATGGTGGATGGTGCCATAGTGATGATCGAGAACGTTCATAAACACATTGAACGGACTCCGCTCACTGACAAAAACCGTTGGCAAGTGATTGGTAAGGCAGCAGAAGAAGTTGGCGCGCCGCTGTTCTTCTCTCTGATTATCATTACCTTGAGTTTTGTGCCTGTGTTCGCGTTAGAAGGCCAAGAGGGCAAGATGTTCTCGCCACTTGCGTTTACCAAGACGTATGCAATGGCCGCTGCAGCCGGTTTGGCTATCACGCTTGTGCCTGTGCTAATGGGTTACTTCATTCGTGGCAACGTGCTACCTGAACACAAAAACCCAGTAAACCGCAGCCTAGTGGCGATGTACAAGCCGCTTCTAAATCTCAGCCTAAAATATCCAAAGGTGATGATTGTTATCGCACTTGGCTTAATGGCGTCTGCTTATTACCCAACCAGTAAGCTTGGTAGTGAATTCATCCCTCCTTTGGACGAAGGGGATTTGATGTACATGCCAACCACGTATCCGGGTATCTCAATAGGTAAGGCTCGTGAGTTGTTGCAACAAACCAACAAGCTCATCAAAACTATTCCAGAAGTCGAAACCACTTGGGGCAAAATTGGCCGAGCAGAGACAGCAACCGATCCTGCACCGTTAACCATGGTTGAAACCGTGATTCAGCTTAAACCGCGAGATGAGTGGCGTGACGGCGTCACTACTGAGTCTCTGCGTAAAGAGTTTGATGATCTGATTCAGTTCCCAGGTTTAACCAATGCGTGGGTTATGCCAATCAAAACCCGTATCGACATGTTAGCGACCGGTATCAAAACCCCAATCGGTATCAAAATCGCTGGCCCAGAGCTGAGTGTGATTGAAGATATTGGTTCGCAACTTGAACCCATCCTCAACAACGTGAGTGGTACGGCTTCTGTCTACGCCGAGCGTGTTGCGGGCGGTCGTTATGTGACGATAGACATTAAACGCCGCTCTGCTGCGCGATATGGCTTGAGCATTAAAGAAGTGCAACAGGTTATCTCGACTGCGGTTGGTGGCATGAACGTGGGTGAAACCGTTGAGGGGCTAGAGCGTTACCCAATCAATGTCCGTTACCCACAAAGCTATCGTGATTCTGTCGTTAAGCTGCAGAACCTGCCGTTAGTGACACCAAATGGAGCGCGAATTGCTTTGTCTGATGTTGCAGATATTCGCTATGAAGATGGACCACCAATGATTAAGACGGAGAACGCGCGTCCTAATGGTTGGGTGTTCGTTGACATCGAAGGTCGCGACCTTGGTTCTTATGTGGCAGAGGCGCAAAAAATCGTTACAGATCAAATCGTCTTACCTGCGGGTTATTCATTGGCGTGGTCTGGTCAATACGAATACATGGAGCGTGCGAAGGAGCGTTTGAGTGTCGTTGTGCCAATCACAATCGCCATCATCATGTTGTTGCTCTACCTCAGCTTCCGCCGTGTCGGTGAGGTGATGATGATCATGCTGACATTGCCACTCGCAATGGTTGGTGGCCTATGGCTGATGCATGTCCTCAATTACAACTTCTCGATTGCGGTAGGTGTGGGCTTTATCGCCCTTGCCGGGGTAGCTGTTGAGATAGGTGTGATCATGTTGGTCTACCTAAACCAAGCATGGCACTACAAGAAATTGGATGCGGAGCAGAACCAGCAAGCACTTCAGAGTGAAGACTTAACGG
>NZ_CAWPOA010000058.1:733700-744905 GCF_963889365.1 Vibrio sp. OPT20
ATGCGATTCGTGAGGGCGCAGGACTGCGTGTTCGCCCAGTGATGATGACGGTACTTACTGTGATTATTGGCCTCATTCCAATTATGTATGGCGAGGGAACGGGCTCTGAAGTGATGCAGCGAATTGCTGCGCCGATGATAGGCGGAATGGCGTCGGCACTGTTGCTTACCCTACTGGTTTTGCCTGCAATCTTTAAGCTCTGGAAACAGCGTGAGATTACGCATAGCCAAAACGAGACAAACAAATAACGTATTGATTATTAGCCCTTACTTACCAATACAGAGTGGGTAAGGGCGTACCACATGAACATGTGAAACTAACAAATAAATAACTGAATTAATCTAAGGAACGATCATGAAAAAGACACTTATTGCGATTGCACTGATGTTAACTACTGCAACGGCTTTTGCTGAAATGGACCATTCAGCTGTTGACCATTCAAGTAAAGATCATTCAGGCATGGAACACTCAATGATGAAAAGTGGAGAGATGGATCATTCAAAAATGGATCACAGCATGATGAAGGATGGAAAGATGGACCATTCGATGATGAATATGGAAGGCATGTCTGAAGTGGGTATGCCTGCGACAGGCGCAAAGCCGGATAAAGTGGTTCATGTTCTGTTAAGTGACGATATGAAAATCACATTTAAGAACAAGGTTGATATTGAGCCGAACGACGTGGTGCAGTTCGTTGCAATGAACACAGGCAAGATTGATCATGAATTCTCGATTGGTTCTGCTTCAGAGCAGTTAGAGCATCGTGAAATGATGAAAAACATGGGTAATCACGCTCATGACTCGGGCAGCACAGTTACAGTTAAGCCGGGCAAAGCGAAACAGATACTTTGGCATTTCCATGGTGATAATAACGTAGAGTTCGCGTGCAATATTCCTGGTCACGCTGAAGCGGGTATGGTCAAAGCACTAACGCTATAAGGTGATACACAAGCCATATCTAGTTCAAAGGGATGAGTGCTAGGTATGGCTACCTTGTTTTAGTGCTATTTAGGTATTAGCTTTAAAAGACTATAGGAATAGGGGTTTAAGGATGAATAAGACAGTTCTAGTACTTGCAGTAACGGGTGCTTTAATAACGTGGTCGACCCACAGCATTGCTGCTAAACCTGAGTGGGCTGGTAAAGGTAAGCCCGATTTAGAAGAAGTAAAAACGCTCGCTGAGGCTAAAAAAGTTGAAGGCGAAATTGATGATCGTGAGAAGCAGCTTGATTCAATGATCGAAGAGAAAAATAAGAAAGCGAAAAAAAGTAAGAACAAAAAAGATAAGCAGAAATTAGATAAAGAACTCGACGATTTGGAAGACGAGAAAGAAGCCCTCGAAGAGAGTAAAGAGAAGCTCAAAGATAAGAAAGAAAAGCTTGAAGATGATATGGATAATGACGAAGAAAAGTCGGGATTAGAAAAGCAGAAAGACAAGAAAGCGGAGCAAGAGCGTAAAGAAGAAGGAAAAGGGTCAGAGAAAGGCCAACAGCAGCGTGAAGAAAACAGCAAAAAGTGGTGGAACTTCTGGGAGTAATGCGAGGGTCTTACATCACCAATTCATTTCAACCTATCAGCACAGCTTTGTGTGACCGCTAAGTCATTGGTTAAACATTGTGACCAGTTAAAGATAAGTCTCAACCTGTTCAGGAATGCATGAACTAACTTGTATTGGCTGAGGCTTATCTGTAGCTAGAATCACTGTAGCAAGATAGAAGTTTCAAGCAAGTGGTGTGCTTCGCCGCTCAGGTGCGGTAGCTCTGCCATGATCTTTTTAAACTTGTCGTCGATTGATTCTGCTTCATTAAGCGATCGAAAAGCCAGTACAGCCTGTTCAGGCTCGCTGTTCACATAACCTTTCAATGTATCTAGCTGAATTTTGTTCGCATTTTCGACTTTTGACAGTGCGACATTAATTGCATCGATATTAATTGTTAACTCATTGATTTTAAACATTTTTTATTATTTATGGGTTGTTGCTAATGCGCGCACATTAACACAACTGTTTTTTCGGATATTGACCAAGATTATTAAACCCGCACTTTTATGAAATCTGAGTTTAATTGAGAGGCACTAGCACAATATCGTTTTGTCTATCCATGCAATTGATTCATGAGCTTGTTCCTTAGTGTTAAACATCACAAGAAATCATAATATTTATTTTTACGAGTCTATTTTTTGCGAATGTTAACTCTCCATTATTGAATCTATTTCGCTAGTTTCCTTGGAGGTATGAAACATCTTTAAGGAATAATGATGAAAAAAGGAACGTTATCTCTCGCGATTGTCATGGTTTTATCTTCTGGAGCAATTTACGCAGAAGAACAGATTAGAAATAGTCACTTTAAAGGCAATATGGATGGTTGGTGGAATGCTGGCGCCAACATAGCAACAGAAAGTAATGAAGCGTGTATTGATATAAAAAACCCAGGAAAGAATTCTTGGGATGTCATTTTTGGCCACAGTGGCATTGGTTTAGAGCAAGCTCAAAGGTACCAAGTATCGTTCGATGCATATGCGAATATTGATACTGAGATGAAAGCCTTGATCCAACATGAAGGGCCTCCTTATACGCATTATTTCCTAAGTGACGTGGGTATATCAACAGACAAGCAAAGCTATACGTTTGATTTTGTACACGAACTTGATAGTGACGCCGATACAGAATTCCAGTTTCAATTAGGCGCACAGAAAACTGGTGTCATCTGTGTTGATAACGTTTCTGTTGTAGGTAAGCCATTTGTAAAAGTAGCGACTAAGATGCCTATTCGAGCTAACCAAGTTGGCTTCTTACCGAAATCAGATAAATATATCTTTGTTGAAAATACCTCGACGACACCTTTGAAATGGACATTAGTCTCTCAATCAGGGATCAGCCTCGACCTCGGTAAAACAGAAGTATTCGGTTTGAATAAAGCGTCGGGTGAGCACATTCACCGAGTTAACCTTTCAAAATATACAGACACGATGAGAGGTTTAACGGTTAAGGTCGACGACGATGTCAGCTATCCATTCGATATTCGAAATGATGTTTACAGTAAGTTGAAGCTCGATGCGTTGTCTTACTTCTATCAAAATCGCAGCGGCATTGAAATAAAGCCAGAGTTCGTTCAACGTGAAGATCTTGCGAGGCCCGGTGGCCACATGTCCGATACTGCAACCTGTTTTGATAAAGTTGATAGTTGGGGAAATAAATGGCCTGGCTGCGACCTGACTATTGATGCGACTGGTGGTTGGTATGATGCAGGCGATCATGGTAAATACACGGTGAACAGTGGCATCTCAACATGGACACTTCTGAACTTATACGAGCGAGGTAAGTTCTTAGAGAACAAATCACTTCCTTTTTCAGAGGGTAAAGTAAAAATCCCTGAAGCAACCAATGGCGTTAACCCGTTGTTGTCTGAAGCACGCTGGAACATAGAGTTCATGTTAGCCATGCAAGTTGACTCTGACACGCCTATCGCGGTTCCTGTTGGTAATCAGTCTGCGAGTAAACAGCTAAAACTTACCGAGATTAACGCGAGAGGGCTGGCATTCCACAAGATCGCAGATGAATCTTGGACTGGTATGCCATTACCGCCACATAAAGATACTCAGAAACGCTATGTTGGTTATCCGACGACAGCGGCCTCATTGAATTTGGCGGCAATCGGTGCTCAGTGCGCACGTATTTGGAAAGATATCGACAGTGATTTCTCACAGTTATGTTTGGATTCAGCGGTCAAAGCGTGGAACGCCGCAAATCAACATCAAGATATATATGCATACGATAACTTCACCGGTTCTGGGCCGTATGATGATATCGAATTGAGTGATGAGCGGTACTGGGCTGCGGCCGAGCTCTTTATCACAACCAATGATGAGGTTTATAAAAAAGTATTGATTGATTCTCCACACTATCTTGAAGTGCCGAAGGGGAACATCAATGCGGATGGTGATATGTATTGGCAGTATATAGCGCCTGCAGGCACCGTGAGTTTAGCCGTGGTACCTAATTCACTGGACAGCCAAGTTATTGAACAAGCACGTAAGAACATCATTAAAACGGCAGAATCTTATACCAAGCAAGTTGCCAATGAAGGCTATAACATTCCTTATACCGTCGAAGAGTATTCGTGGGGCTCAAACTCCAACCTTGTAAACCGAAGCATCTTTTTGATTTACGCTCACGATTTTTCTAATGATGTTCGATACATCAAAGCGGCCGCAAGTGCGATGGATTATGTCCTCGGAGGTAACCCGATGAATATCTCTTATGTTACTGGTTATGGAACGAAACCTGCAGAGAATCCTCATCATCGATTCTGGGCTTACGCTGCTGATGAAAGTTCACCTAAACCAGCACCGGGTGCGTTAATTGGAGGCCCAAATTCGGTAAGTTTTAGTGATCCTATTGCCGCTGTGATGAAAGGCAAGTGTGTTGGACAAACGTGTTACAGCGATAATATTGGAGCTTGGACGTTGAACGAGATAACCATCAACTGGAATGCGCCGCTACTATGGGTTACTTCTGCTTTAGATGAAGGGCAGCTTGATTGAGGTAATCAATTAAATTAAGAATATTCAAAGAGTAATATCATTTGGTATTGCTCTTTTTTAATACAAAAAATCACACAATGAAGTGCGTAGTTTTAATTGTTTTAGGTTTTGAAGCTAAGAGGAGATGGTGGATCTAAAGGGGTACTGTAACTAAAGAGAATTTGAAACTAAAAAGAAGTTGGAGCGTGCAGCGGGAATCGAACCCGCATCATCAGCTTGGAAGGCTGAGGTAATAGCCATTATACGATGCACGCACACTGTCTTAAGAGTAAGACTGAGGCATCAAGAAGACTGGAGCGTACAGCGGGAATCGAACCCGCATCATCAGCTTGGAAGGCTGAGGTAATAGCCATTATACGATGTACGCACATCGTCTTAACGAGTTTGATAATGCCACATCTAACTGAAAACGAAACCTTTTTCTTTCATTTTTATTCTAAGTGCTCGCATAACCACCACTCCGCTAGTTTTTCAATCATATCTGGCGTTATGAGAGTGAATAAAATGTGACTAAAATCTCGTTAAAAGGAGGGAGAGAAATAATAGTAAATGTCATGCCGTTTTTTTCGATAAATCCACCTTAATTTATAAACCCGCTTTGGTGGTGCTCAGTTGTCATAAATCTAATAAAAATTAAGGTATTTGGAGTGTTAACATAAACTGATTTTTATTCGTGTTTCGGCGTTCATTAATAACAATCTGAATGCATAAATTTAACTTATTAGCCGGTCAAAACATTCAGTAGACTAATCCCAAATGAGTAGAGTTATAGAGACTTCTAAGCCTTTGCAGAAAAAAGTAACGAGTTCAGTTGATAATTCACGCAAAAGCCTCGTCATTCCGTCTATCGTTTGGTACATTTGCCGCACATTTTGTCTCCCCTAAAATACCCATGCCTTCTCAGTTCCGAATTAACAAAATTGTTGAAATTGGTGATACTCTTCACCGCAGTGGTTGTGCTCCGTATAAGCTTGAAAAATATACACAATATTATGCTAAAAAGCATGGTGTGGATGTGATGATCCAAGCAACGCCAACCGCGATTAATTATCAGTTTCCAGACGATAATAACGCTGTGATTCTAAAGCGTCTAAAGCCTGCTTCAATTAACCTGAGTTTGTTGGCCAATACGATCATTCGTATTAACCAACCGAGCAGTGAGCCCGTACCAGAGCCTGTCGGTTACTCTAAATTTGTGACTGCACTAGCCAATATGGGGATTCCGCCTGCGTATTTGATGCTGGTGGGCAGTACGCTGGAAGCGGTGGGCTTTTCTGCGTTATTGGGTTTGATGGTGTGGATATGTCAGCAAGTTCTTCATTCACGTCGCGCTATCGCAGTTGAATTCATCTCGGCATTGTTAACGGGTATCTTTGTAGCGTTTTTGGCGAGCACAGGGTTGCCGATACCAGTGTGGGCGTTGTGTATCGCCTCGATCGTCTTGTTTGTCCCCGGTTTATCCATAGCCAACGCATTAGAATGTTTGGCGTTTAATGACTTGGTTTCTGGTACCAGCTTGCTAGGGCAGAGCGCCTTAACCCTGATTAAGCTGTTTGTCGGGATTATCATGGGGCTAAACATCGGTGAAGCGATATGGGGACAAGCGGTCTCCATCGACTATACCAATGCGGTACCTATGTGGATGCACATATCTGGCTTGGTGCTGATCTCCGTGTCTATCGGTGTAATGTTCAATGCTCGCCCTAAAGACATCTTACTTGGTTTACCAGTAGCGGTTCTCGGCATGTGGGGGCCGTTCTACCTCGGTTTTGATAGTGGTTGGGTTGTGGGCACTTGGGTAACCACGGTTCTTATTACTCTGTACGGAACTTGGATTGCTAAGAAGATGGAGCTCACGGGCTCTATTTATATCGTGCAAGGGATCATCATCTTGGTTCCGGGTAGCCGAGTATTAGTGAGTGCCAGCCAATCGGTGTTTGAACAATCGATTCTGCCTATCCCGAGTATTGGTTTGTCGGCGTTATTCATGTTCTCTGCAATCGTGGCAGGGCAAATCACCGCTTACTCGATTTATTCGCCAAAAGTAGAACGTTAATCCGTTCCGATTCCCAAGCCTTTAAACAAACACAGCTTAACGGCTGTGTTTGTTCGTTTTAGGTGCTGTTCTTTCTACGTTAAATTGCGCTACCGAAAATTGGTTCGATTTATGCTCGCTAAGCCTGACAAGAGCCATTAAAATGGAACAAATTCTATTTAAATGAAGTATTAACGTATGTCTTTACCTCCTTGTCCGCAATGCCAATCTGAATATGTCTACCCAGACCAAAACAACCTAATCTGCCCTGAGTGTGCCTATGAGTGGAATCCAGAAGAAGAGCGTTTAGAAAGAGAAGCCGCGCGTGTTAAGGACGTAAATGGCGTTGTATTGGAAAGTGGCGATAAAGTTACCTTCATTAAAGATCTAAAAATTAAAGGCAGTTCTAGCGTACTGAAAATCGGCACTAAAGCCGTGATTCGACGCATCAACGAAGGCAAAGATCACCAGCTAGATTGCAAGTTGGATGGTGGCGGTGAAATGTTGGTTACGGCGAAGTACGTTAAAAAGCAATAACCATTGTTTCAAATAATTGTCGTAAATCTTCAATAAGTTTAAGTGGCTTCTCGGCCATACTGATTCGCATATTAAACCGCAATAATTTCAGAGAATTAAGATGATCAGAGAATACCGCCCATCCGATATTGAATCCGTTTTAGACATTTGGTTAACCGCCTCGATCAAGGCGCATGATTTTGTGGCTCCTGAGTTCTGGGAGTCGCAAGTTGGTAATATGCGCGACCTATATATTCCTGCATCACAGACCTATGTGTACCAAGTCAATGGTGAGGTTCGTGGCTTCTATTCACTTTACGAAGAGATACTAGCGGCGATCTTTGTCAGTACAGAACATCAAGGCAGTGGTATTGGTAAGCAACTAATCCAACACGCGAAGCTTGAATGTCCGAACTTGTCTTTAAATGTATATAAAGAAAACCAAGCGACGATTCAGTTCTATTTGTCCCAAGGTTTTTCTATTGTGAGCGAACAATCTGATGAGCATGCCGGACACCAAGAATACACCATGCACTTAGCTTAGGCTTGATAGCTAACCCCGGAAGAAAAGTAACTAGGAATCAACATTATATGGACATGGTTAAAGCTGATCTTTCACATTCAACTGCCTTTCATCACTATGTGAATGCCTGTACTGAAGATGGGTTAGATATTTACACGGGCATTTCTGATGGCAGTGATGCCTATTTGGAAAGACGAATTGCTTATTCAAAAGGTGAGGGCTTGCCAGAAGGGTGGACGCCTGCTTCTACTTATTTTTGTTTCGAGTCTGGACGTATTCTTGGAGTGATAAGAGTTCGTCATGGCACCAGTCCGTACATTCACGATGTCATAGGACATATCGGCTACGAGACTTTGCCACAAGCGAGAGGGCGGGGTATCGCAAGTCATATGTTGTCTTGGGTTCAACGGCACGTATTGCCCGAAAGCGCTATTATTACGTGTGAGAGGGGCAATATAGCTTCGCAAAAGGTCATTGAGAAGTGCGGTGGACAATTCCTGAGTACCTTTTATTCAGAGCAAGATAAACACGAAGTCTTACGTTACCAACTAGAACCAAAATGAACATTTAAGCGTGGCATCTTTTGGTTTGATCGGGGTTACTATGTCCCGGTTTAAACGAAAATGAAGCCATAGCCAATTATTGTTGGAGGTATTTTGAAGTATTCAACAAGACCTGCTCAATCATCAGATTATGAATTTCTGTTCGAGCTTAAGAAGGCCGCTGAGTTTGAACCAATCAAGGCCGTATTTGGCTGGGATGAACAAATTCAACGAGATATACACGCCGAAGAGTGGGCAGAAGAACGCCCTGAAATCATTGAATATCAAGGTAAAGCGATTGGTAGTGTGTTGTTGCAAGACAAAGGCGAGCACTTCTATTTTTGCCGATTCTTCTTACTACCTGAGTATCATGGAAAGGGCATTGGCAGCCAAGTATTGAAAGATTGCTTAACTAAGGCTGACAGCCTCAATAAACCCGTCGAACTTTGTTACCTGCAAGGTAATCGAGTTGGGGATCTGTATCTAAGGTTTGGCTTCGAAATCACTTCGCAAAATGATCAGTTTGTCTATATGTGGCGTCAGTAATTCCAAGCATTAGTTATTAACCTCAACAGCACAGTTCGCCATTGAGGTTTTTTTGTTTTGGTTTTCAATTTAAGATTTAATCGCCAACAGTGCTCCGAAAGTCACTAAGCCAAATCCACACGCTTGATTGAGTCTTTTCTTTGCTCTCAATAGATGCTTTTGCAATGTACTCGAAGTAAACAGCATAGCGACAACGCCAAACCACAAGCCGTGAAGAACGATCATGTAAAGCCCATAGCCGAGTGCGACATGTTGGTTCTCTGCATCAGGTGAGATGACTTGGCTGAAGATGCTCAAGAAGAACAACATGGTTTTTGGGTTGAGCACGTTACATAAAAAACCTTGGGCTAAATAGCGCCAAACACTGGTGATTTGCTTTGCATCTTCCATAGGTGCAAGCTTGTTGTCCGCACTCAAGATACCTTTTAGTCCTAGATAGATAAGGTAGGCTGCACCTGCGTATCTGATCATGTCAAACAGCTGTTCATTCTGTGAGATTAAGTAACTGATCCCAAGCATTGAATAACTGATGTGAACACAAATGGCTAAACTCACACCTATTGCAGTCCAAATCCCTGCTTGTCTTCCTTGATTGACACTGTTTTTCAAAACTAAAACGAAATCAGCGCCTGGGCTAATAACAATCAATAGTCCCAATACTGCTAGGCTTAACCACTCCATAATGATTCCAACTCTTTATATTTGATGAGCCAGCATTGTATGGTTTTTTATTGCTGCCTATAATCGAAATGAATTCCACCTATCTGTGAGAAAACATCACACATGAGACATTTGAAAGCATTTCATATTTTCCACGTAGCAGCGCATTCGAGCAGTTACAGTGATGCGGCGGATAAACTCAATATCACACATGGCGCAGTGAGTAAGCAGATCAAGGTATTGGAAAATCACTTATCCCAAGTTTTGTTCTACAAACAGGGTAGGAATGTATATCTCACCAAAGAGGGGGAACTACTCAAAGGTTACACAGAGCAAGCGTTCCAAGCCTTGGAGACTGGAGTCCATAAGCTTAATCAGCTGAATCATCAAGCGTTGGAAGTCTCATGCGAACCCACATTGACCATGCGTTGGTTAATGCCTCGACTCGGTGATTTCTATAACGAATCCGGAATTGATGTTCGCTTGTCTACCGCAGGTGGGCCTGTGACATTAGGCGCAACTGGATTAGATATGGCAATTCGCCGAGACGACTTCAACGTAACCGAGCACTACAAACAGATTCCGTTAGTCGAAGAATGGGTTGGCCCTGTGTTCTCGCCTGATTATTGGCAACAGGTCAAAGACAAGCTAGCCGATGTGAAATTATTGCACAGCAGCACGCGACTAAACGCTTGGAGCCACTGGGCATCCATCACCAAAGATAGTGAATTTGATAGCCGAATGGTGTCGCAAGCTATTTCAAGCCAGACATTTGCACACTTCTATTTTTGCTTTCAAGCGGCCGTTGATGGGCTAGGAGCAGCTCTTGGTTCTTATCCATTAGTGGTTGATGATTTGAACAGAGGCAACTTAATCGCACCGTTTGGCTTTGTACCTTCCGGTCATCAGTACATATTGCTCACACAAGATGACAACTGCGATGAGCCAGAAAGTCCGTTTGTGGTTTGGCTGAAGAATGAGTTATCGCAGTGTGTTCCAACCTTATAGGAACGATAGCCTCCGACCTAGAAGTTGGCTTGTCTTATGTCAGACTCTAGTTCGTTTTGGATACAAAGTTTTTGGCAAGTTCATGGGGCGGAACACCAAAAGTTTTCTTAAAGGCGCTGGTGAAGTTAGAAGGGTGCTGATAACCCGCTTCATATGCCGCTTCGGTTATTGAAACCAAGCCACGCTCTAAGTGTTGGCGCGCGATATCCAGACGTCGGTACCTGATATAGCCGTTAATAGTCAGGTTGTAAGATTGCTTAAATCGACGCTGAAGATTGGAAATGCTCATCGAGAACTTACTCGCGATGCTTTCAAGGCTGAGTTGTTGATCTAGGTTGATTTCAATGTAGCTGATGATGTCTTCAATCTTGGCATCGAAACTCTTTGATGTACTGGCCATATCAAGGTTTACACTCGAGTTTGTATTGTGTGAGGCGATGACTGGATCTGTGCTCTCTGTATTTGTGAGGTCATCATCGGAAGTACATAGCTGACAACATTGAATCGGCATCTGCGACAGGGTTTGAGCGAGCAATTGTTGGGTGAGCGTTTCGACTACTAACTTGTCTTGGAAGTTGGTTGGTGTGGCTTGGATGGTAAGTGCGTTCGTGAGTTGAATGATGTCAGCGTTAATCTTTACGTTGTAAAACGCTTTGTGTGAATCTAGGAATGATTTGCTAGAACAGTGGTCACTTAAACGAGGCTCGACCCATTGCGGCTTAACCAAGATGTTGATCTTATTTATCTTATTACCTTGGATTAAAGAGCGCCTAAAGTTGGCAGGCTTGGCAAGGTTAACCACCACACCTTGTGGGCCAGAGTTGGCATCGAGA
>NZ_CAWPOA010000058.1:744958-851689 GCF_963889365.1 Vibrio sp. OPT20
TCGAACTCGAGATCGTCGTAACCAAAGGTGAGCTTTCCCTCAAGAAGAATCGTAATCAAGATAGCGGAGTGAGCAGTCGAAACTATGTTGCTGTCGACCAATTCAATACAGCGGCCGCCATGCACAAAAATTTGGTCATTATATTGATAAGAAAGAAACTTTCCCTCAGCAAGCGAGGTCTGCTTGGTTTGACCTTGAGTGACGATAATCTGCTTTTCTGTCTGTTCTAGCTTTTTGGTCAAGGCTATTTTCTTAGTTAATGTCGATTTTTTGGCTATTACATTTGCTTTTGCCACAGCCGTTTCGGCAAGTTTAGTCTGCTTTGATGTTACTTCACCCATTTGACCGTTCCTCATAACATCTGTGCGTTTTTGCATAAGTAAATCATCTGTGCATTTATAAATTACAACTCTATCATATTTGAGAATTATTATCATTTACATCTAGGATTGAATTTATGGAAAGCCCCGTCAGCTCAACAATTAAGCTTTCAGCCCTCTGTATTGCTATTGCCAGCGCATTTAGCAGCCCTGTAACTGCAGAAGAGAACACATCGCACTTTGATGAAGTCGTGGTGTGGGGAACGAGAGTATCAAGCAACACTGAATCGATCATTGCCGATGACATGTCACTCAAGCAAGCTGACCATATGTCAGATCTGCTGCGTGAAATACCTGGTGTTGATGTTGGGGGAACGCACTCGGTCAACCAACGAATTACTATTCGTGGCCTAAGTGAAACTGACTTAGATATTCGACTGGATGGTGCTTCTCAACACGCAAATATGTTTCACCATATTGGTAACTTAACCCTAAACCCAGACATCTTGAAGTCGGCGGATATTCAAGTGGGTAATAACTCGGTGACGCAAAGTGGGTTAGGTGGCTCAGTATTGTTTGAAACCAAAGATGCCAAAGACCTGCTTCGTTATGACGAGAGTTTTGGCGCTCGTGTTTATGGCGGCTACGCAACCAACGCAAGCCAGCAAGGTTCACTCACTGTGTATGGTTTGTTGTCAGATAACGTCGATGCGATGCTTTACAGTCATTACATGAGTCGTGATAACTTCGAAGACGGCGCCGGCAATGAAACCTTTGGGTCAGAAGGCGATGTTTACAACATTCTCGGTAAGATTGGTTTTGAACCGAATGACTTACACCGCTTTGAACTCTCTTATGATCTGTATCGTGATAGTGGTGATTACAGCCCACGTCCAGATATGTCAGGTGGTGCTAACGAAGGCTTGTCTAGCGACATCCTGATTCCAACTGATTATGACCGTGACACTATTACGGCAAGTTATGAGCTACGTGGCGAAAGTCATCAAGGTAACGTCACTCTGTACAACACAGAGACCGAGATTCAGCGTGATGAAAGTGTTATGGCACCGCGTTGGCCATCGAACCGCTTATCTAACAATACGGCGAAAAACCAAAACTTTGGCCTGAATGCTAAGTTCCAATCGGACTATCGCCTGATGTCATTTGATAATATCGCGACTTATGGCTTTGACTACATGGACAAGTCATCGAGCAGCTATTACGGCAGCAGTAAGTTTATGGATGAGTCAGCAATTTCTACCGCACTTTTTGTTGAAGACCAGTTCTACTTTACTCAAGCCTTTTCGATCACTGCAGGTGTTCGTTTTGATGATTACCAGCGTAAAGCCGAAACAGGAAACGATGACTTTGACGACGTAACATGGTCGTTGGCAACGCAATGGGACGTGACCCAAGATTGGACGCTGTTCGCGAGCACCCGTTCGCTGTTCAAAGGACCCGAGTTGATGGAGACCTTTATTGCTTACCAAGACGCAGCGTTCTTAGCTGACGACATTAAGGCTGAAACAGGGCAGAACACCCAAGGTGGTGTGCGCTTCGATAAACGTTTAGATAACCACTTTATTGGCGCAAACTTAACTGTATTCCAAACCAATATCGATGATTACATTGCCGAAGAGTATCAGCCCGCAAACCAGAGTTACTTGATTTACAACTTAGGTGATGTCGAGATAAAGGGTTTTGAGGCGAGCTTGTCTTATGGTTACGAGATGTTTAACAGCAAGCTTTCTTATGCTCGTTCAGATACTAAAAACAAAGACACAGGCGGCGCTGTCGCGGGTGGCAATGGACGCAGTATTGATATGGGCGACAGCATCACGCTAACACTGGACTATCAATCTGAAGCGTTGGAAACGATTTTTGGTTGGAATTCAATGTTTGTTAAAGACGAAGACAATGTATTCGATGGTCAGCCGATAAAAGAAAGCTATGACGTTCATAACCTGTATGCTCAGTGGGTGCCATCAAATGTGGATGGATTGTCTGTCACCTTTGGTATCGATAACGTGTTTGATGAGCAATACACCTCACACGCGTCTCGTTCGGGTACAGCAAGAGGCTTTACCTTGGATGACTATGAACCAGGTCGTAACTACAAGCTTTCCGCTGCGTATCAGTTCTAGAGAAGGTTCTAGTTCTCAGGGTTGGTTAGCGCAATAAACTGGCGGTCGTAGGGATCCGCAAAGTTTATTGACCAAAACTGAAGCTATTCCTTTAAGTCAGTCGTTTAAGCATTCATTTAAGTCATTCTTTTAAGTGATTACTTTAGGTGGCTAGTGAAAAGAAAAGCGCCTTTCGAGCTCTAGAGCAAGAAAGGCGCTTTTGCCTTGTTCGTTATTGTGGGAGTCATTCAATAGGCAAAGACACCACACCGCCATTGAGTTCGACTTGTTTTAGCCATTCGGTTGGAATTCCACCATCTTCTTCGTAGAAACACGCCGCTAATACCGCGCCAATAACAATCGCACGCCCGCAGCTGTCACCGCCACATAAGATATTGTCTCGAATACCTTGTTTATAGCTCTGAGCACCCGCAATGATGCGAATCAGCAAGGGAAATGCGGCACTCAGTTCACAATGCAATCCGAACTTCTTCGCGGCATCTGTTATTGAAAGTTCGGGATCAGCCAAAGCCATGTCGATTTGGTCGTGTACAAACTTGCTACAGGTTTGTCGCACCATTTCTACCGACTGCAAGGGCGAGTTGCCTTGAATTGCCGCTTGAACCAATAGGGTGATGGCTTGGGCCCATTCTACGGCTTTGTCGTTGTTGTTGGTTACTCGTACCGCGCTCTCTACCATCGCTGGTAAGGTGTGAGAGGTGTAAGTACACGCCACTAATGGAATGATCTTTGAGACTGCGGGGAGCTGTGTATCATCCGCGCCACACGCTGTAATCGGGGCGTTTGCCAATTCTAATTGATGAATGTTCAACAAGCTCAAACGAGTTGCTTTATCAATGTAGCCCCGCCAACTACCACCAAAATCAAACCAGAAGCGGAAATGTTGAATATAGTTTGCTTCATCGTATTTTTGGTTGTCGATTAAGCTGTCGACCATCGCCAATAACTGAGCACCATATTGCGATTGCTCGCCTGCGGTTTTACCTTGGTGCGCAAAGTAGCCTTTATCTTGATAATCGAACCGATTCGGTGAGCGAAATTCAGGCTCAAAACCAGCCACGTGTAAGATCCTCTCTTGGTCATACAGCCAGTGCAGCCCCATTGAAGCGGCGTCTCCAACCAATGCGCCAACAACGGCGTAAAAAGCTCTTTCTTTATGATTGTCCATGTTGAGTGATGTCCTTGAGAAGAATCAACGTAGTTCGATACTTTAAGTATAGTAATCAGCCGAGTATTTTGCTGCGTTTCTAAGAAGAAATATGAAGGGATAAATCCTGATTGGTCAATAGCTTAAACCAATCAGGTGAAATTGATAAGGGCGATGAATAGCCTGGTGAATTCGTATTTTTGATTGGTGGTGTTATTGATGGTTGAGATAGGCACTAGAGCGCTGCTCAATCACTTTGAAAAGACGTGAAAGCGCAAAGCATAAAGCAAAATATACGAAGCCTACAATCAGCCAGATCTCGAAGATCAAACCCGAGGAGTTTGCCATTTCAGTACCAACGAAAGTCATCTCTTGGATCGAAATCAGAGACACAATCGACGTGTCTTTAACCAAGGAGATTGCTTGGCCAGCCAATGGCGGTGTGATGGCCGTTAATACTTGCGGGCCAACCACAAATCGATACTTAGACAATGCAGACAAACCGAGCGAATCGGCCGCTTCCCATTGGCCTTTTGGAATACCTCCTAAACCGGCTCTAATCACTTCAGCAATATAAGCAGAAGAGAGCAAGCCAATACAGATAACACCAGACGCCAAGTTTTCCCAAAGGTTAGCTGGGCCGAACAGGAAATCTTGAACAGCATTAATCTCGCCGTTGTGTTCACGTAAAATGCTTTCTAAACCAAGCAATGGGATCAGCTGGTTAGAAACAAAGAAGTAAAAGATAAAGACAAACACCAGCGGCGGAATATTACGAACCAACTGGATGAAAATAAGTGCCGGTGTTTTGAAAAAAGCGAGCTTTGAGTGTCTTGCCACACCTAACAATGTGCCAAAAGAGAGTGCTAACACCATACTCCATAAACTTAAGCGCAGCGTTGCGATCAAGCCTTGGAAAAAATAGGGAATACTGCCTTGAGAAGGCGGAATAAAAATTAGTGTAAACGCATCTTCCCAGCGCCATTGGTAGTTAATACCAACAGCAGAGCGATAATAAAACCAGCCTGCAAACACACACATGACAGCGAGTAACACGCCATCCAAAAGGTTAAGGCGTTGATACCAAGGCTTCATATGAACGTTGGGCTTAGGTGTTGTCAATGCGCTAGTACTGCTCACGTCATTCCTGTTTAAACAATAATAATTAGTAGGCTGTTTTGTTGAGTTTTAGATCATCAATAAAGCGAATCAAGTTGCCGATGAGAAGGCAGTGCAGACAACGCACTGCCTCGATTCACTAGCAAAAGTTCTGATTACTGACCTTGAGCAATCTGGTCTTGCCAATCTAGAGTAGAGAACCAGTACTCGTAACGCTCTTTCAACCAACCGTCTTCAGTACGTGCTTTGATCCATTCGTTGAAGAATTCTGCCTTGTCAGTTTCACCTAGGCGAACTGCAAATGCTTCGTTACCTTTGGATAGGCGCTCTTCAAATGGAATAAATAGCGTGTCTGCGTTTTTGATCGCTTCGTGTTCTGGTTTCGGACTAGACGCGATAACTGCGTGCGCGTTGCCGTTTAACACTTCTTGGAATGCTTGAGCATCGTCATCGAACTGTAGAACTTTCGCTTTAGGAAAGGTTTCACGAGCCACTTGAACTGTGAACGCACCACGACGAGCAGCAATTTTCACGCGACGAGAATCAAAATCAGAGATCTGAGTAAAACCTTCCGCTAGCTCTTTGTTAGCCGCCAGTTGAACACCAGAGTGCGAGTATGGTTCAGTGAACAGCACGCTTTTAGCACGAGCTTCAGTGATAGACATACCGCCGATGATTACATCAAACTTCTTCGACAATAGAGAAGGGATGATTCCGTCCCAAGCTGTAGGTACAAATTCGACTTTCCAACCAGAATCTTGGGCAAGGCGTTTCGCCACGTCGATTTCAAAGCCAACGAGATCGCCTTGTTTGTTACGCATCGCCCAAGGAACAAATGTCGACATCCCAACGCGCAGTGAGCCACGTTCGTTGATTTTATCGAGGTTAGGCGTTTCAGAAGCAAGTGCAGGCAAACTTACGGCAAGCGCAAGTAGGGCTGTAATCGCGGTTTTAAATAGCTTCATGCTGATAAATCCTTATTGTGTTCGCCAGTTAGCCCCGAGCTTATGCTCAAGCCAAGCAGCAACGGCAGAAAGTGAAAGTGTAAGAGCAAGATAAATGATCGCCACAGAGAACCAAATCTCGAATGGCATCGCGGTTTCAGAAACGATGTTTCTGGCTTCAGTCGTCAGGTCAAAAATAGCCATGACACTCACAATTGAAGAGTTTTTAATAAGAGAGATCACTTCATTGGTCAAAGGTGGCAAGGTGCGTTGCACCACCTGAGGAAGAATCACATCCCAGTAAGTATAGGTCTTTGATAAGCCCAAGGATTGAGCTGCTTCAAATTGTCCTCTCGCAATACCATTTAAACCGGCACGAAATATCTCGGCGGTATAAGCGCCTTGGAAAAGTGCCAAGGCTAAAACGGCAGTGCTAAAGCGCTCGAGCCCTAATACGGGGCCAAATACAAAATAGAGCAAATAAATTTGTACTAATAACGGCGTGTTACGAATCAACTCAACATAGCTGGTGGCTAAGGTGCGTCCAACCACAGAATTTGAGTTTCTCAATAGCGCTGTCGTTAAACCAATGATCAGTGTGGCAACCAAAGAAATCAAAGAGATATTGATAGTAACCAGTAACCCTTCAACTAATTCTGCAGGCCACCATTCATCATCTTCATAGAAAGCAATATAGTCCGGCACACGCTCCCATTGCCAGCTGTATCCCATGGTTTGTGCGCCAGAGTCTAGAATCCAAACAACAGCAGCCACCAGTACAACAATCTGTACTAAAGCAGATAGGGCGGGTTTAATAATTCGAATCAACATTAATAAGTCAGGATCTGATTTAGGAACGCTTGAGTACGTTCATGTTGAGGGTTTTCAAAGAGCGCTTGTGGCGTATTCGATTCCACAATTTGTCCTTCATCCATGAAGATAACGCGGTCGGCCACTTGTTTCGCAAAGCCCATTTCGTGGGTCACGCACACCATGGTGATACCTTCGCTCGCCAGTTCAACCATCACGTCGAGCACTTCGTTAATCATCTCCGGATCAAGCGCTGAAGTCGGTTCATCAAAAAGCAGTAATTCAGGCTTCATGCACAGCGAACGGGCGATAGCTACACGTTGTTGTTGACCGCCAGAAAGTTGCACTGGGTATTTGTTGGCTTGTTCAGCGATGTGTACGCGCTCGAGATAGTGCATTGCAATCTTCTCGGCTTCTCGTTTGCTTTTTTTCAGCGTACGTATTGGAGACAGAGTCAGGTTTTCAAGCACGGTAAGATGGGGGAATAAATGAAAATGCTGAAACACCATTCCGACTTGGCCTGGTGTGTTAAATTTACTCGGAAGTACTTGTTCTAAAACGCAAAGCTCGCCACTTTCGAAAGGTTCTAGCTGATTGATACAACGGATTAAGGTTGATTTACCCGAACCTGATGGCCCGCAAATCACCACTATCTCTCCTTGTTCAATATTTAAATCGATATCCTTTAGGGCATGAAAATCACCATACCACTTGTTAAGTGACTTAAACTTAACCATTTCCTTGAGATTGTTCAAATCGTTGTTCATACCTAGTAAAGAGACAGGTTTACCTTACCAATATAGAAATCTGAATGCACATAAAATTAAGGACTTATGAGAATTTAATAGCATCTTGTAGGGCAAATTAAAAAGCAGCGCCCAAAATGAACGCTGCTTTGTTTGTACGAAAGAAATAAGTAATGGGTTCAGTCAGATGTCAAAAATCATCTTTGTGTGACCATTGCCTTTGCTTTCTCTCTACTTTAGCAATTCTTAGTGAATCGCAGACTCTAGAATCTCGCGTGTTTTCTGAGGCGTGATTGCTTTGTTCTCGCCAAGCTCTAGGTAACCGTGTGATTCAAGTTGCGCTACAACACTATCAATCGCAGTTGCTTTGTTTGTTTCGTAACCGTCGAACATCGTTGGAACGTCTAGGCTGTGGTAGAACGCTTCGATTGCAGCAATAGTGCGCTCTGCTAAATCCGCACCCGTTTCTAGGCCAAATACGTTACGACCCATTTGCTCTAGCTTGCCACGCTTCGCTTCGATTTGATTACGAAGTAGTGAAGGTTGAACAATCGCAAGAGAACGAGCATGGTCTACGTGCCATAGTGCTGTGAACTCGTGGCCAATCATGTGTGTTGCCCAGTCTTGAGGAACGCCAGTACCAATCAGGCCGTTAAGCGCTTGGTTTGCCGTCCACATTAGGTTTGCACGCCATGCGTCGTTGTCACGCTCGTCGTATTGCTTACCCAGTACAAGTAGGTTCTTCAGCAGTGTTTCAGCGTAACCGTCTTGAACCATCGCGTCTGTTGGCATTGTGATGTATTGCTCACATACGTGAACCCATGCGTCAACTAGACCGTTGATCAATTGACGCTCTGGAAGAGACTTCATTACGTCTGGATCCATAACCGCGAACTTAGGTTGTACCGCAGGGTTCATGAACGCCAGTTTCTCTTGAGTCTCTTTACGAGTGATTACAGCACCCATGTTAGATTCAGAACCTGTCGCAGGAAGCGTCAGTACTGCACCAATAGGAGTTGCTTCAGTAACTTGGTGCTTGCCCGCTAAGATATCCCAACCGTCGCCGTCGTATTTAGCCGCTGCAGCAACGTATTTAGAACCGTCGATTACCGAACCACCGCCAACAGCGATAATGAATTCTACGCTTTCTTCTTTAACAAGAGCGACTGCTTTATCTAGCGTCTCTTTCGTTGGGTTAGCTTCAACACCTGCGAACTCAATCCAAGCGTGATCCTTTAGAGAAGCGACAACTTGGTCGTAAACACCGTTGCTTTTGATTGAACCGCCACCGTAGATGACTAGTACTTTCTTCGAAGTATCAACCGCTTGGCTGATAGCGTTGATTTGACCTTGGCCGAAATGGATTACAGTAGGGTTAACGTAAGTAAATTGCATCAGAGATTCCTTGTGTAAAGCTAAATTTGTTATTTTGGTTTATTGCTCAATTTCTATATTTGCATATTAGTACAGTCATTCGGGGTAATGAAGGGCTGTTTCTCCAAATAAATTGCCTATTTCTACAAAGTTGATATTCTTCCTCTGCTTTAGCTTACATACTCTTAGCACTTGGAATGGAAAGTCGCCACTTATGAAAGAACTCGCGCAGTTATTACAGTCTTACGTTGAACACAAAGGTTGGGATGATCTTGAAGGGATCAGAGAAACAGAAATTGACGGCGTGTGGTTATATAGAAGTAGCGGTGGCAATCAGCGTCAGCCTTTTACTTACCAATCTGGCATCATAATGCTGGGGCAAGGTAAAAAGAACATCTATATTGGCGAACGCCCAGTCACTTACGCAGCTGGTGATTACCTTGTAGTCGGTGTGCCAATGCCGTTGGAGTGTGAGGCCTTGCCTGTTAATGGCGAACCATTGCTTGGTTTATCTATCAACATTGACTCTCAACGTTTGCACAGCTTGGTAAAAAAGTTAGAAGACCAAGGTTTTCTTGAGAGCTACTGCAATAAGCACAAGCAGAATTCTAGCGGCTTAGAGTCCACGCCGATGGAAGAGCAAATGCTAGAAAGTTTTACTCGATTGGTGAAAATGCTGCATTGCGACATCGAAGCCAACATATTGGGTGATGCCATGGTCAGCGAAATTGTCTACCGCGCCCTAACCGGTTCAGAAGGGCGAGTGCTGTTTGATTTGGCTCATCATGACGGTCATTACGCACGTGTTGCTAAAGCACTATCTAAAGTGCATGAAGAGTATGACCAAACTATTACTGTTCAATCGCTTGCCGACGAAGCCAACATGAGTGTGTCTGCCTTCCACAATGCGTTTCGTAATGTCACCTTTGAATCACCTCTTCAATATTTGAAGAAGGTAAGACTCAACAAAGCCAAAGAACTGATTCAGCTAGAAGGCCTTCGCATCAGCGATGCTGCTCGCCGAGTCGGCTACTCGAGCCCATCCCAATTCAGCCGCGAATTTAAGCGCCACTTCAACACTACTCCAAGAGCGGTGTAGTTCTTTATATTGTTGATTGGCGGGAGAAAGTAGAAGGCTTCATTGCTCTTGGAGGCTAGTTAATGTCACTTCCTGATAGTAAGCATTGAAGCCGAGACCTCACCGCTATAACGAGTTGCCCCATAAAGTCAATCGCTAGAATGCCATACCAATAGACACGTTAAACGTATCCTCATCAATGTCATAAGGTAGATCCTCACCCTCTGACTCGCCGCTGTCCACTTGGTAGTTTCTCCATTCCATTTTGAGCTCTGCAAATTTCCATTTAGTCGATACACCGAGGGCGTTGAAATAGGTTGCGTCAGGGTTGGCCGCGTCATCAACCTCGTCGCTGAGCTGAGCGCCACCGATGCCAAAATTATAATAAGGGCGAACCGTGATGCGTTTAAGCGGGAAGCTGTAACCTGCGCCTACCTTTAAAAACGCCATGCCTTCACTGATCGCGTTTTGGTCGTAGTCTTCTAGCTGGTCATCACGCTTTCTGTTCTGGTACTCACCGCCAATCTCCAATATGTCACCACGAAACATCAGGTCGACGTATTGAGATGAGAGTTTATCACCCTCCTGATACCCTAAGCCGAACGCAATATCAGCCATAGAGGGAGCGGAAAATCCTGCTAATAGGGCAGCTATCACTCTTGTTTTAATGAGTTTTCTCATTGCCGAATCTCCTTAGTTCAGGGGGGGTATTTCTTATCAATCATGCAGTTTCTCAACACCGTCGCATACATGGCTTTGTTATCTTCTTCGGCCTGAGCCCCTGCTCGTCGGCCACTAACTCTACCGGATACCACACCAATCGCCGCGCCGGTCTTGGCAGCGTCAGAGCCAGACCCGCCAGATATAGCGCCAACAGCAGCTCCAGCGGCCGCCCCTTTCGCTGCACCTTTTACGCCGCTTCCCTTCTTGGTTTCTGAGGGTACTGTCAGTGTTGACTCAGCAACACCTTGGCATGTTGCAAGTTCTTGCTGAGCAACTTCAAGGGTCACGTTGTCGTAATTGAATGAAATGTGAGTGGTTGGGTCTGTGATGTAGCCACCACTAGCAATAGCAGAGAGGGAGCCCATAACTAGGCTAAGACCTAACAGTTTCGTTCTTTTGTTCACTTTCTAATCCTCAAGTTGATTAAACAAATTGGTTTAATCATTGATATTGAACTCTCTTCGAGGTCGACAAATAGATTTAAACGTAATGAAGCGATAAGTGATCGTCATGTTGCGTGCATACTATCTTGGCGGGCATATGTTGGATAATGACCTTGAAACATAAGAGTTATTTGTCTGATGCATAACATGTTTCAGCTATGAGCTATTTACTCAGGCTGTTATTGAGAGAGCGGGCTTAGAAAAGGGATAGCTTGTGAGAACATCACCCCTTTGTTAATCAAGATGAGCAAATGTATCTAATGGTAGGTAATATTAGTCTGCTGGTATTCGATTTTCGAATATATTATTAATGTGTTTATATAATATCAGCCCTCTAAAATAATTAGTTAACCAGCCTAAGAGTTTATGCACGTAGATAAGATAGTTAGCTCAATAATTAGTCTAGTAAGAGGATTTGAGGACTTTTAATGTGAACAACCTATCAAATCTTTTCTAAACTTAGAAAGTTATCCATCTCTTTATCTGAGTGAGTATTCATGATTGTTGAATATATCAAAAGATAAAGAGAATTTATTACTCGTTTCGCCCTATTATTGCGGATAATTAGTCGTGTTGTGACTAATTATTCTGTAACTCCCTGATTTATGGTTAAGTGATAGCCTGACGGGTATCACGTTTACCCTAAAATAATTCACTTAACATGGCGCTACTTTAATCATTCTTTCCAATACGATTGTTCAATATAAATACGTATTCCTATATTATTAAAAGGATAATTCCGATGAGTAGCGATATCATTAAAATTTCAAGAAATACTGAAAACGCACCAATTAATTCTGTATCTACACAAACGGTCGCTTTTTCTCATTATAATAACTTTTCTGCTCAATTACCTGTTGACCCTAAAACAGGTCAAATAGTAGCTGGTGATATTAAAGACCAAGCAACGCAATGCTTAAATAATATTAAAGCGATTGTTGAAAGCATCGACCATGTTATGGATGATGTCGTGAAGATTAATGTTTTCGCTAAGAATATTTCTGATATCGATGCTATTGATGAAGTTTACAAAAGCTTCTTCCACAACAGCCTTCCGACACGCACAGTCGTGGGTGTCGCTGCGCTGCCGAACAGTGACGCTTTAGTTCAAATGGATGCGCTTATTTCAAACGGCGAAGGCACTAAACCACAAGCACCTTGCGCACTAGTTAAGGTATCAAGGAATACGGATAATGCGCCTCAAAGTGCTGTGTCCACGCAGACTGCGGCCTTTTCTCACTACAACAATCTTTCAGCTCAGTTACCGATAGATGTAACCACAGGTGAGTTGGTTGATGGTGGTATCGAAGCGCAAACGGCCCAATGTCTATCAAACATTAAAGCTATTTTAGAAAGCATCGGACATGTCATGAATGATGTGGTTAAAACGACTATCTACGTAAAAAATATCGCAGATGCGGAAGTGGTAAATGAAGTATGTGCTAAATTCTTCCCAAGCTACGTTCCTGCTCGTACCGTTGTTAACGCAGCTGAATTACCAATGGGTGCTTTAATTCAAATTGATACATCCGTTTCACATGGCGACGGTACACCGCCGCAATTACCAGAAGACACTCGCTTACTGGTTATTGAAACCTATAATACTGTTGCAGCACCATTCATGCCTTATTCGCATACTGTTGCTTTCTCTCACTACAATCATATTTCAGGACAATTGCCTTTAGACCCGAAAACAAATGAAATTGTTGCTGGTGGTGTAAAAGAGCAAGCGGAACAATGTTTAAAAAATATTAAGGCGATAATTGAAAGTGTTGACCATAGCATGGACGATACGGTGAAAATTAATATTCAACTTAAGGATATTTCAGATATTGATGCGGTAAACGAAATCTACACCGCATTCTTTAATGCTGAGCTGCCTGCAAGAACGGTAGTAGGGGTTTCAGAAATTCCAATGAATGCTCTAATTCAAATTGATGCCGTCGTTTCTAACTGCGAAGGCACGCCACCACAAGACGTGGTTGCTTAAATTAATTGCACCCTTCTCGATAATAGCGATCAGATCTCGGCTTTAGTTTCCAAACAGGGAGCAAATTCAACAGGCCGTGATCTGATCCGTTCACCTCATTACTCAAGTCCATCGAAGCGACACACCTAAGCTTATCCCGTAAATATGGTATTTATAAGGTTGAAGTGTTTTAATATGAAAAACAGACGCTTAACGTAATAAAGAAAACCAGCTTATGCAATTTCGAGCCATTTTACTGCTATGCCTTACCCTAATAGGGTGTTCGTCCAATCAAGAGTTGGTACCCGACCCAACAACCATCACGCTATTTTATGGTGATACATCCATCTCTGCAGGTGTTTTAGAGGATAAAACATTTAATTCGGTGCTAGCCAATAGAAAAGAGAGTGTTACTTTCTCGGGCTCAATATCAAAGCAAAACTCAGGCTACTTTGTCGATATGTTAGTGATTCGAGAAATGAAAGAGCCACGTTCAACACGACAGCTGAACGCCTCGCTTGTTATGAAGCCGGGAGAGTTAGTGGATGTTGGCGGCGTGAATAACGATGTGTTCAGGGTAGTCCTCGAGTAACAAAACTAAAGTGTCCAATTAATCTGAATTTTTGCTTTACTTCAACCTAACTTCAAGTCTTAAGCTTCTCTTACTCATTGAAAAGGAGCTTATTATGCAAAATAACTACGTTAAAAAACTCGCTGTTAAAACTTATCAAGAAGATCTTCAGAAAGAGTACGTAAAATCTAAAGCTCGCCCATTTCATGCCCCAAGTTTTATTAGTGGAGTGTTATTGTCAGTTTTGCTGGTTGGGTTGTTTTAGTAAACAGACTCGTGGAATGTTTGATCCACCGCCAACTCTCTCTACTCCAACTTGCTTGTGCTTAAATGGCTACGGCACAATCGCTTATGTTGAATTGTGACGCTAATGTCGAGAGGAAGTATGGCCAGTCCAAGAGTGTTAAAGGTACAGATTACTGACATTACCTGTGGCGAGAATGTCACGATCATCGAACCAAGCAACGTTTATGGCTGTGAGCTTAACGATGATGTGTTCGTTGGCCCTTTTGTTGAGATTCAAAAGAACACCGTGATAGGCGAGAGAAGTAAGATTCAATCTCACACCTTTATTTGCGAGTATGTGACTATCGGAAGTGACTGCTTTGTTGGGCACGGGGTGATGTTTGCCAATGACTTGTTCAAAGATGGCAAACCAGATCCAAACCCAGACAGTTGGGGACGGACCGTTATCGCAAATAACGTTACCATCGGTTCTAATGCGACAGTGTTGTCTGTCAGTGTTTGTGAAGGAGTGGTAATCGGCGCGGGCAGTGTGGTGACAAAAGACATCACCGAGAAAGGTATCTATGCTGGCAACCCTGCTAAGAAGTTAAGAGACTTACCTTAGATTCATAAGACAAGCTGAGCTGTATGAATCATAAGGTGCGGCTTTTTAGATAAGCGACAGAGTATTGATTATGGATGTATTTTTACACTTACTTCACCCAAGCGATGCCAGTGCTTTATTGGAGTTTGAAGTTGAAAATAGAGAGTGGTTTGAGCAATTTGTCCCAGCCCGGGAAGACCGTTTCTATTCTAATACGGGTGTTGTCGAGCAAGTCACTAGCTTTCTAACAGAGTATGACAATGGCGAGATGATTCCTATGTTGATCAAAGACGCTAATGGCACTATTTGTGGGCGAATCAATGTTCGTGATATCGACCAGAACGCTGGAAGTGGGGAGCTAGGTTATCGAGTAGGTCGACCCTTTGCTTCAAAAGGCATTGCGTCTAACGCGGTGAGGAAGTTACTTATCTACTTGGCCGAGCACTCATCCCTTAAATATGTTGATGCCTATGCGTTAGTGGGTAATGTTGGTTCAAACAAAATCTTATCCAATACAGGCTTTGATTTAGTTGAGCGCGTTGAAAGTTACGCCGTGTTCAAAGGGAAGGCTCAAGATGCTCATTATTATCGCAAAGCGTTATCTGTGTAACTGAATACTTTCAATGTTAACTCATCTTATAGTAAGGAAAGATTATGTTTATTGTTTCTCTTGAGTACCAAGTGCCTTTGGAAGAAGTAGATCGCTTCATTCCAGAACATGTTGAGTTTTTAAACAAGCAGTATGAACTCGGGCACTTTCAGTTGTCGGGTCGTAAGAACCCTCGAACTGGTGGTGTTATTTTATCCACGCTTAGTAACAGGGAACAGTTAGACATGATTTTGACCGAGGATCCCTTTCTACGAGAGAATATCGCTAAGTATGAAGTCATCGAGATATTGCCGACCAAGGCGTCTCAAGAGTTCGAGTTTTTGTTATAGAGTGCATTTATTCTACGAAGTTAATTGGTATTTTAACCTGTTGTTTTAGTTGGGCTTTATAGTCTAAACTCTCGCCACTGGCAGCTTGAGATGTGAACTTGTATGAGTAATACTAGCCGCAAATTTGACAGGGCAGTTTTGAAGATTCGAGGCATAGTTTCTCTTGTCTTAATGGCTGCATTACTTATGTGTATGAGTTCGAGGTGATATGAAGTGTTTAATAGGTGTTTTCTTAGGTGCCTTATCTATGTCTGCGACAGCGCAGTCAATGGTCATTGTTGATTCAACAAGAGATCGCTCTATACCTCTAGAGATTGTTTTACCGCAGGATTCTGATAGTTGCACAACGAAAGAACAGTGTGACGTGGCTTTTATTAGTGCCGGTAATCGAGTTCCATTCACCAAATATAGTTTTGTTGGAGAAATGCTCAACGATAGGGGGTACATGACCATTTATGTCGATCACGAACTACCAAGTGATCCTCCTCTATCGAAGACTGGTGACTTGTATCAGACACGAATTGAGAATTGGATGCGAGGGGCACAAACTCTCAACGTACTTCAACATGAGCTAGCGAGTCGTTTCCCTACTTATGATTTTGACAAGTTAACCTTGGTCGGGCATTCGAATGGTGGCGATATTTCTACATGGTTGAGTAACGAAAATAAAAGTTATGTTTCTCAGTTAATTACGCTCGACCATAAACGAGTCACGTTACCTAAAAGTGAAAGTATCCGAGTGCTTTCCATTCGAGCAACTGAATACCCTACTAAAGAGGGGGTACTACCGACTGAATCAGAGCAAAAGCAATATGGTAGTTGTGTTGTTGAGATTCCAAACTCTAAACATATGGATTTAAGTGATTATGGCTCTAATCTCGCGAAGCAAAGTACGAATGATATTATTATTGGCTTTTTGGATGGCTTAGCGTGCGAAGAGTTGAAAGTAAAAGTTGAGTAGAAACATCTAATCCATTAGAAGCTGGCAGCGTCCTTCTAGCCAGCTTCGAGTCTTTTTATTTCAAGGTTTAAGGTTACTTCTAGTTACGGCCGCTTATAGATTTACGGTTACTTCTGAGGTTTGTTACGTTCGATTACGCTAATAGCGATCGCCAAGAACAGGATATCTTTCACTAAAAAGAAGTTAGTGACTAAGATGCCATCCGATACTTTCCAAGCGTTTGGCGTTGTAATTAGGAAGCTAAGTGTCACAACAAAGATGACCGCTGCAGCAATGCCTGAATAGAAAGCAATTGTTGGTTTCTTAAATCCAACGATCAGTCCAATCGCGACAATGATCTCTGCACCACCCACCATGTTAGACACTGCTTGTACCGAGAACAGATTGTAAAGCCAGTTCATTGCTGGGTGGTTTGCGATTAGGGGTTCTATAAGCATCGCTTCAGTTGGTGTAAATTTGTAAATACCAATCCAAGCTAACACTAATGCTACGCCAATCACGCCTAGGTTGTATCCGACATTACTCTGTTTTAAATCATAGGTTTGAACATGCATAAAAGTACTCCATTTAATAAAATCCCTGAATATGACCGCACTAGTGCAAAATTAATTTCGCTATGAGAGTATTAGTTTTCTGTATGAATCATAATGCTTGGCAACTTTTAGTGTTCTCTATGCTAATGATTTGTGTAAAGAAAAAGAAACTAGAGCTTTGAATGAGAGCTTTAGATGACAGAATAAGGAGATAGGTTATCAAAGCGCTTATATATGATGTATTTGGTGGGGAGTCAGCGAAAGGTAACCCTTGTGGGGTCGTAGAACTTGGCCAATGGTTAGCCGACTCGGAATTACTAGAAGTAACGCATCAACTCGCACTGCCAATCACAGCTTTCGTCGTGAAATCAGGGAATGCTTTCGATATTCGTTGGTTTGCCTTAGATGGTGAGATAAACCTTTGTGGTCACGGAAGTTTGGCTGCAGGCACTAGTTTGATCGAAAAGTATAAGTTCAATGAGGTTACCCTAAATAGTGATTATGGACAGGTCGTGATTTCTAGAAAGGAAGGCTTGTCTCAAATAGAGCTGCCAAGCTGGAAGGGTAAACCTTACTCGCAGTTACACGATGTTTCTATTGATTTGGCGGCTTTAAATCAATCTGTTGTCGAAGCTTTTTCTACAAGAGATTTAGTGCTGATTTTGGAATCAGAGGAAGCCGTAAAGAATTTTTCGCCTGACTTTGAATTGTATAAAAAAATTAAAGATCTGCATGCAGTGATGGTGACAGCCAAAAGCTCAGATGACAGTTATGTTCTGCGCTATTTTGCTCCGAAAATCGGTATTTCGGAGGATTTAGCAACAGGTTCGGCACAATGTTCACGGGCTCCATATTGGTTTGATAAGCTAGGGAAAGACAAGCTTTCAGTTCGTCAGCTTTCAAGCTCTGGTGGTTGTTTTGAAGTTGAGAGGAAGACAGACTCTTCAATTGTGGTGTCGGCACGAGTTGAATGCCGTCCATAAGAGAATGGTGATCTCACTGGAGAGGCAGAGCTTTCTAATTTATGTTTTCAATATTAGGAATTTGGATTAGATTACGTTGACGTAAATCCCTAATTATAAGAAGAGAATCGCTCGTGAAAATCCATAGAATTAACCCGACCAAACGTTGGTCAGATGTAACTGTATTTAATGGCATCGCAAGCTTTGTGGAAGTACCAGAGACGGATACAACGGCAGGAATTAGGAGTCAGGTTCAGCAAATCTTCGAACAAGCTGAAGAAATGATGAGTTTGGTCGACAGTGACAAATCTCGCGTATTGTCGGTAACGATTTACCTAACAGATTTTGCTAACTTTGACGCACTAAATGAAGTTTGGGAATCGTGGTTTCCTGAAGGCTGTGCGCCAAGCCGTGCATGTGTAAAAGCTGAACTGGCCAACCCAGAACTATTGGTTGAGATGTCGTTTATGGTTGCTGCAGGTGAAAAATTCCAGTAATTGAAGATACTGGTACCAACAACCTTATAGAACGTTATAAATACAACAAAGCCACTCAGGTGAATCACTTGAGTGGCTTTTTAATTTTATACGCTACCCGAAACTAAATCGGATTAGGCATTAAGCGAGACCTTGATCTCTGGCCATCTGCTTCGCGATTTTCGGTGCGTGCCATAAACACGGCAACAAGATGAACGATACAGGAACCGCAGTGATTACAATGAATGACTGTAGAGCGGAGATGCCGCCAGAACCCATTGAGATAAGCGCGATAGCTACTGCACCCATGATGATACCCCAGAAGGTACGTACGGCTGCGTTTGGCTCTGTAGTGCCTGTCATTACAACACTGATGGTGTAAGTCATCGAGTCACCTGTTGTCACGATGAACGTGGTCGTCAGGATAAGGAACAGAATCGCAATCAAAGTAGGGAACGGCAGTTGAGCGGTAATTGCCAGTAGCACAGCAGGAAGGTTAAAGCCTTCGAACGCGCTAGAAATTACGCCTGGGTTCTCTAATTCAAACGCTAGACCACTACCACCAACGATGCTGAACCAGAAACACGTTACTAGCGGTGCTACGATGCTGATAGAGACGATCATTTGGCGAATGGTACGGCCACGTGAGATGCGAGCAATGAAGATCGCCATCATCGGACCATAGCCTAAGAACCAACCCCAGAAGAATACCGTCCAGCCACCTAGCCACGCTGTATCTTGGCGGTACAGTGCCATTGGGATGAAGTTATCCACCATTTCGCCCATACCTTGTAGGTAGCCATCAATGATGAAGCTCGTTGGGCCTACTAGCAGAATGTAGCCGATTAGGCACACTGATAAGATGATGTTGTAACGGCTAACCAGTTGGATACCCTTGTTCACGCCACTCAATGCAGACAGTGTGTACATTGCGATAGCGAAAACGATAACCACACTTTGAGTTGCGAAGCTGTCGGAAATACCAAACAGTTCGCTCAACGCGTAGCTGATTTGCAGTCCAAGGAAACCGATAGGGCCAATAGTACCTGCGGCTACAGCGACGATGCTGCACGCGTCGACTACGTTACCAATCCAGCTGTTGATTGCTTTGTCGCCAAGTACTGGGTAAAGCAGCGTGCGTGGCTTAAGAGGAAGACCTTTGTCGTAATGCAGGTGCATTAACACGATGGAAGACAAACCACCTAAGATTGCCCATGCAAGGAAGCCCCAGTGCATGAAAGATTGTGATAGGGCGTTGAACGCCATCGCTTGAGGATCAGCGTTGCCATAAAGTGGCGGGGCTGAAACAAAGTGAGCAATAGGCTCTGCGGCTGCCCAGAACACACCACCGCCAGCTAGCAGCGTACATAGGACGATAGACATCCATTTAAAGGTGGTCATTTCAGGGAGAGCAAGCGTTCCTAAACGAACGTGGCCTGTGCGTCCTAGTGCAAGCACTAAGCCGATAATGAAATTGAGTAGTAGTAGGACTTGCCAGAAAGCACCGAACCACTTAGTTGAGTAACTAAAGCCGATGTTTACAAGTTCGGACAACACGGAGGTGTTGGTGAAAGCAAGGACGACAAAGAGGGTTAAAAAACTCCCACTAAGCCAAAATACTGGGTTTCCGAGTTCCAGTTTTTCACCCAAAGATTGAGCTTTATTGAAATCGATAGAAGTAGCTTCTGCGTTGATGTTTTCGTTGGCGACTTGCGTCAAGTTGGACATTATTTCTTCGCTATATTTGGCTCTTTCAAGCCTATGTATTTCTCCCACACTTGCATAGAAATGTGAGGTTCGTCAAAAAAGCCGCAGATACTAACACATTTGTTATCAAAAGGTGGGCGAATTCCAAAAAGAAAGCCAAATCGACTGTAAATCTCTACTTTTTGGTTAGTTTTGATACGAATTTTTCCCCAACGCTGAGTCACATTTCTGATTTTTGAGACATTATTTTTTAGCTTTCCGAAATAAATTAATATTAGTTGTTGGTGCAAAATAAGTGTCGACTCATTGCATGCTATAAACAAATTAATGCGAGTCATTTTATAAATAGAGAATATTTTAGGTGTTAAATTTGCGTTGTTACCTACAGTTGTTTTGCGAAGAGATTTAAGTGGTGAATAAAGTTCCATTTAAATTAAACATCTTGAAACAACAACTTAAGGGATAGCTAACATGCACCTAAACCAAGGAAGAGTGGCCAAGAAGGTTTTTACACTCAGTACTCTCACCGCGTCATGCTTAATGGCGTTCAATAGCTATGCGGCTGTGGATTGCTCAACGTTAGAAACGTGGGACTCTGCCACTGTATATACTGGTGGTGATCAGGTTTCACATGACGGCAGTGCGTACTCAGCAAACTACTGGAATCAAAATAACAACCCAAGCCAATTTGAAGGCGATTACGCACAATGGAAGAAAGTCGATGTGTGTAGTGGTAATGGCGGTGGTGGTACACCAAACGAAGCCCCAACGGCTTCATTAACAACGCCTACAGCATCAGATGTGATTGTTGAAGGCGACAATGTCGTATTAAGCGCAACAGCGCTGGACGCTGATGGTAGTGTTGCTTCCGTAGAATTCTTTGTTGATGGTTCTTCGGTCGCGGTTGTGACAGCGGCACCATTTGAAGCAACGTGGGCTGCAACGTCGGGTAACCATCAGGTTTCAGTTGTCGCGACAGATAACGAAGGTGCGGCAAGCCTTGCTAGTGAAGTTTCAGTGGCTGTTGATTCAGTTCTGCCAGGAAATGAAGCACCGACAGTTTCGGTTGCGCTTTCAGTAGCTTCGGTCGATGTTGGTGGTGTAGTAACGCTTACCGCAACAGCAGCAGACAGCGATGGCACGGTTGATAAAGTAGATTTCTATGTGGCAGGCGCTCTTATTGGCACAGCTGCAACTACCCCTTACACGCTTGATTACACAACTACTCAAGCGGGTTCTTTAGCGGTTTACGCAAAAGCGACTGACAATCAAGGCGCAACGACAGATTCAGCGCTGGCTTCTTTGACGGTGAATGGCGCGCCAACAGTAAGCACATGCCGTCCTGATGGCTTGTATCAAACTCAAGGTGTCGATGTTCCTTACTGTACTATTTACGATGATGAAGGCCGTGAGAAAATGGGCGCGGATCACCCACGTCGTGTCATTGGTTACTTCACCAGCTGGCGTGCAGGGGACGACCCGCAAGCCGCATACTTAGTCAATGATATTCCTTGGGAACAACTTACACACATTAACTACGCTTTCGTGAGCATTGGCTCAGATGGCAAAGTAAACGTGGGTGATGTGAACGATCCGAACAACGCAGCGGTTGGTAAAGAGTGGCCGGGCGTTGAAGTTGATCCTACCTTAGGCTTCAAAGGTCACTTCGGTGCATTAGCGACCGCTAAGAAAAAACACGATGTTAAGACTTTAATCTCAATCGGTGGTTGGGCGGAAACGGGTGGTCACTTCGCCACTGACGGTAGCCGAGTGGCTGATGGTGGTTTCTACACAATGACGACCAACGCCGACGGTTCTATTAACCATCAAGGTATCGAAACATTCGCCACTTCCGCGGTGGAAATGCTGCGTAAATACCAATTCGATGGTCTAGATATCGATTACGAATACCCAACCTCTATGGCGGGTGCCGGTAATCCGTACGACAAAGACTTCATGGAACCACGTCGTCAATACCTATGGGCTTCGTACCAAGTGTTGATGAAAGTGCTTCGTGAGAAGCTTGATGCGGCGTCTGCGCAAGATGGTAATCATTACATGTTAACGATCGCGGCGCCTTCTTCTGGTTACCTGCTACGCGGTATGGAAACATTCGATGTGACTAAGTATCTCGATTACGTGAACATCATGTCTTACGACCTTCACGGTGCGTGGAACGATCACGTAGGTCATAACGCTGCGTTGTTTGATACAGGTAAAGATTCAGAGTTAGCACAGTGGAACGTTTACGGCACTGCGGCTTACGGTGGTATCGGTTATCTGAACACAGATTGGGCTTACCATTACTTCCGTGGTTCTATGCCAGCAGGTCGTATTAATATCGGTGTGCCTTACTACACTCGTGGCTGGCAAGGTGTAACCGGAGGCGAAAATGGTCTTTGGGGCCGAGCTGCACTTCCAAACCAAGCTGAATGTTCAGCAGGTACGGGGGAAGGAGAGAAGAATAACTGTGGCCATGGTGCAATTGGTATCGACAACATGTGGCACGATACCGATCCAAAAGGTAACGAAATGGGCGCGGGTTCTAACCCAATGTGGCACGCGAAGAACCTAGAGAAAGGCATTTGGGGTTCGTATGCAGAGGCTTACAAGCTTGATCCTGTGAATGATCCATCTGATGTTCTAACAGGCACTTACACGCGTAACTACGACAGCGTGGCGGTTGCTCCTTGGTTGTGGAACGTAGAGAAGGGCGTATTCCTTTCAACGGAAGATAAAGATTCTATCAACGTGAAAGCAGACTACGTTATCGACAAGGAGATCGGCGGTATCATGTTCTGGGAACTAGCAGGGGATTACAACTGTTATGTACTCGATGAAAGTGGCAACCGAACGTCTATTGATACTACTGAACAAGCGTGTAATAGCGGTAACGGTGAGTTCCACATGGGTAACACCATGACGAAAGCTATCTACGACAAGTTTAAGTCTGCGACCCCATACGGAAACAAGGTAGCGACGGGCGCTATCCCGACAGAAGCTCTAGATATTACGGTATCGGTTGGTGGCTTCAAAGTCGGTGACCAAAACTACCCAATTAACCCTAAGATCACGTTTACAAACAACACAGGTCAAGCACTTCCGGGCGGTACCGAGTTCCAATTCGATATCCCAGTGTCAGCACCTGATAACGCAAAAGATCAATCGGGAGGTGGTTTAACTGTGATTGCTTCGGGTCATACTCGTGCGGATAACATTGGTGGATTAGATGGAACCATGCACCGAGTGGCGTTTACTTTGCCTACATGGGAAGAGCTTCCAGCTGGTGGCGTGTATGAGCTAGATATGGTGTATTACTTGCCAATCTCCGGCCCTGCTAACTATGCAGTAAGCGTGAACGGTATCGATTATGCATTTAGCTTTGAGCAACCAGACCTACCATTAGGTGATATCAGTTCAGGTGGCGGTAACCCTGGCGATGGTGGTACAAACCCAGGTACATGTGATACAGCCGGTTTAGCGGTTTACCCAGACTTACCTCAGAAAGATTGGGCGGGTAACCCAAGCCATGCAAACACTGGCGACCAAGTGGTTCATAACGGTAGTATTTACCAAGCGAACTGGTGGACAAGTTCTGAACCGGGTAGTGATGGTAGCTGGACTCAGGTTTGTTCTTAATTTAATGCTAACTAATCCATTTATAGACAATAGATCGCAGTAATAGCTAGTAAATACGAATGCTTTTAAGTCTATTTATCAGGGTTTTAGTGTAGTTTAAGTCATCAACTTCAACGTAAAATTAAAACGCCGAACTGAATCCAGTTCGGCGTTTTTGCTTTAAGTCACAGATTGCGTATAGAAACCCTTAAAAATATCGACACTCGTTCAGTAAAAAATAAAACCATGATATAAAACAGTCTGTATATAAGAGAAGTCACAGCGTTACCTAAAATTATAAATCTATGGGGTAATCTTGAAAGTCAGACGTAAATACATTCTTAGTTTTTCCATTGCGCTCGCCATTGTGTCGATGATTCTTTCGGCCTTTCAATTTAACCGAACTGAAAGGTCACTGTTGGAATCCAACCAGCTATTTTTTCGAACGATTGTGAATGCGAGTTACGATATTGTCGACACAACAGTTAATGAGGCGATAAAGACATATCTCAAAGGAATTACCGATACCGTTGCGTCCCATGTATGGCATGCCACACCGGAACAAGAAATTGAACAGGTCAGCCAGATCGCCAGTGAACTGCACATTGGACAATCAGGTTATATCTATTTGATGTCACCGCAAGGCGTTCACCTTTACCATCCTTTCTTGCAAGGAAAGAAGCGCGGGCATCTTACTCATATCCAAAAACAGCTCACTATTGACTCTGGTATGATCGAATACTTTCACGCTAATCCACATGAGATAAGTCGGCGTGCAAAAGTTGCCTATTCGATGAGGCTACCGAGTGGCAATACTTTGGTCGCGACGACCTATAAAGAAGAATTGATGTATTTGGTCGATCTTGAAGGCTTAAAAGATAAGCTGAGAAAGTACGCGTTCGGTGATAGCGGATATGTGTACATTATTGATCTTCAGGGTAACTTAGTGCTTCATCCTGATTATGAACACAAGTCATTGAAAGCCTTGATAGGCTACTCGTCCGAACTGCTCATTGATCGAATCGCAACCCAGCCAGAAGGTCACTTTAGCTATTCAATTTCCAGTGATAATGGTACGACCAACAAAAACGTCTTCTATAAGTTTTACCCCTATCTGAATTGGGTCATTTCCGCCGGTATTTTAGAGCAGGAGCTCAATAGAAATCATAGTTTGCTGTTCATTAGTTTAATGGCTTTGGTCGTGAGCCTATTGAGCATTATCATCGTGTTGGTGCTTTACCTGCGGCATCGTCATCTCAAAATCTTGGATGTTGCGAGCCTCGATTACCTCACTGGCCTTCCTAGCCGGCGGAGTTTTATCGAGCAGTTAAAGCTGAAAATTGCTCAAAGGTCGCCTTACCCGCTAACAAATGTCGGTGTCATTTTGCTTGATATTGACCATTTCAAACGGGTGAACGATCAATATGGTCATGCTCAAGGCGATAGGGTTATCTGTGAGGTCGCAAAATCACTGAAGAGATTTGTTAATCGTCGTCGCTTGATTGCACGCTATGGCGGTGAAGAGTTTATTTTGGTGACGTTTGATTGTGATGAGCGTGAGTTATTCGAATTGTCTGAGGAACTCAGACGAAGTGTAGAGCAACTGCAAGGTTTGGTGTCACCTGTCACAATCAGTGCTGGCTGTTGTCACGATCGAGCGCTCACTGATATTGAAACAGCGATCGATAAAGCTGACAAAGCGCTTTATCAAGCAAAAGAGAGGGGACGTAACAACACTCAGACGTATCAAAAGAACGAATATCGCGTTGCTTATATGTGATCAGTTGAAAGAATCGATGTCTTCAAAGGCTGGAAGGTTGGAAATCATGCTCTTGAGAACGACAGACACAAAAAAGCCCAAATAGATCGCTCTATTTGGGCTTTTTCAGAAATATTTGAAATGCTAATCGCTAATTTAAGCTTTCGCTGCTTTCATCGCTTCCGTTTTTTTTTCCTTTTGCATTTTTGCAAGGAAGTAGATGTTTACACAAGCGATGAAACCGTTGGTCGCGACCACTGGCCATGCGTCAATCATAACGCCGTATGCTGTAAAGAGAGTACAGCCAATAAAGTTAAGGACACGCAGACGAACGATATCTTTCATTGTTAATGAAATTGCGACCATAATAGATGCCGCGTAACCTAAAATTTCAACCATATTGAATTCCATTGTTTGACCCTCTTAAATTTGCCGATACTTTGTCGGTACCAATTCTTCTCTTCATGAGATGATTGAGGAAGCTCCGTGCCTCGAATGGTCTGGTTATGTTTAACGAGGTAGACTATACCAACTCTGTTTTTGTGATTAAACCCCCAAAACGGGCAGAAGTGAAGGTTAGCGATTACGCAAACGTTTAATGACCTTTCTATTAACATAATTACTATTTATGTTGGGAGGTTAATTGATATTTATTCTTATATAGGTAAGGAAGCCGCGAATGATAAAACGATCCATTTGTGCAACAAAAAGCATAAAAAAAGCAGCGTTATTGGCTTTGATAGCGATTGGACTGACAGCATGTACCACACAAGAAATGCCGCCAACGCACAATTATGGTGTGGTCACCAGCGGTGATTTTGAGTTCATGGAACACGGAGTAACGACGTACTCGTGGCACCCTGAATCAGAGCAGGTTTACCTTTCTCAAAAATACGATGAGACCGTAGTAACCGATCTAGTGCGTGATGCGATTGAAGATCAACTCGCTACGAAAGGTTATCAACTGAATCAAAATGGTGCAGTTGGTGATGTTGTTGTCGGTTTTGGATTGGCCGAAGAATCAGAGTTAAATGATGACTCGATTTTCGATGCGATTAAGCTTTCAACAGGGGTGCCATTTTATGATGGTGACGGAAAGGTCGCCGAGAACGGATCGCTGTACATTGCTTTTTTCGTACCTAACTCTCAGGTCGTACAATGGCAAGCATTAGCACAGTCTGGCATTCAACCTGATTTAGAGCCAAGCGAGAGCAAACAGCGTATTACTGGCTTTGTTGAAATGTTATTTAGACGCATGCCTGAGCGATAGAATAAGCCGTTGGATGCATTCGTTGAGTCAATATTAGTTGTTGAGAATATGGTCAGATCGCAGATTGTACTTTTTTATTTGTAACGAATGGTACAAATACGTAAAGCAACGTAAAGTTCGCGCTTCTTTTGCTAGCATTTGTCTATACTGCTCAAAACGTTAACTTAGGTTTGATTCAATGAAACTGTTTTCCAAATACTCTCTCCCTCTATTAAGTATATTCATTGTAAGTAACGCAGCGATGGTAAGTAATGCAGCTATCGCAGCACCTTCTATAGTACCAAGCCCACCTAGCCTAGGCGCAAAAGGGTATGTGTTAATTGATTTTAATTCTGGTGATGTGCTGGTAGAAAAAAACGCACACACTAAGTTAAACCCAGCAAGCTTGACCAAACTGATGACCAGCTATGTGGCAGGGCAAGAGATGAAGCGAGGCAATATCTCTGCTGATGATCAGGTACGAATCAGCGAAAATGCGTGGGCGAAGAACTTCCCAGACTCTTCAAAAATGTTCATCGAAGTAAATACCGATGTAGCAATGATGGATCTTTACCGTGGTTTGATTATTCAATCAGGTAACGATGCAAGTGTTGCGATAGCGGAACACGTTGCGGGCTCGCAAGATGCATTCGTTGACCTGATGAACTCTTGGGCTACCTCTCTGAAGCTAGAAAACACCCATTTTGCCAATGCACATGGTTTGGATGCAGACAACCTCTATTCGACTCCTTATGATATCGCGCTGCTCGGTCGTGCGATTATTCGTGACTTACCGGATGTTTATGGCTTATACAGCGAACGTTCGTTCAGTTACAACGGCATCACACAACACAACCGTAATGGCTTACTGCGTGATAGAAGCTTGACGGTTGATGGCATGAAAACGGGCTATACCTCTGGCGCTGGCTACAGTTTAGCGAGTTCGGCGACACAAGGTGAGATGAGACTTATCGCGGTTGTGATGGGCGCATCAAGCGTTAAGAGCCGTGAGTCAGACAGCAAACAGTTGTTGAGCTATGGCTTCCGCTTCTTCGATACTCTAAACCCGCATCAGGGTGGAGATGAAGTCGCTGAAGAGAAGGTATGGTTTGGTGCTAAAGATACATTGAAGCTGGGTGTTGCAGAAGACACGTTTATCACACTGCCTAAGTCAGACAGTAAAAAGCTAACGGCATCGATTGAACTTGATTCTGAGTTGAAGGCACCGATTGCAGAAGGTCAAACACTAGGTGTGGTTCATTACACAGTCGATGGTGAAGATGTGCAAACTCAGCCATTGATTGCGCTAGAGGCTGTTGAACAAGGTGGAATATTCAAACGTCTGATGGATTACGTTAAGTTGTTTTTCGCGAACCTATTCTAAATAGGGTCGTTATTCAGCTAAAACGAGAAAACTTAATGGGCGTTGTGAGCAAATCACAACGCCCATTGTTATTTCTACATCCATGAAAACACCGTCATCTACTTTCTTTATTAGCCGTAGCGGACGGTTTCGATTACTATACGCAAAATTTAGCAGTGTAGTCACTTATGACCATAGAGATAAAGAACGTAACCGAACCTGAAGTAACTTGTGCCAATTGTCAGGCATGCTGTTGTCGTTTAGAGGTTATGATCATCACAGATACCGGCGTTCCTGAAGAGCATATTGCTTATGACGAGTGGGGCGGCGAGACCATGCTGAGATTAGACGATGGCTGGTGCTCTGCGGTAGATAGAGAAACACTGATGTGTACTATTTACGAAAACCGACCTTGGATCTGCCGTGAGTTCGAAATGGGCTCTTACGAGTGTGTGGAACAACGCACTGATGTTATGGGTTAGGCGTCTGCAACATTGCAGTTAGTAACGAAAGTACGCTACCGGCCTGTGATAAGCACATAAAAAAATTAAACTTCAGGGTTCTATATCTCAAGCAGATTTAGAACCCTGATGCGTTTAATGAGATAAAAATTTCACGAAACAATAATTTAAGTGAAATAAGAGCTTTAACGAGAAAAAGTTTTAATGGGACAAAAATTTTAGCGCGGTAATCGTTTCATAGCGGCAATCGTTTTATCGCACCAATAGTTTTAGCACGATAAGAACAGCTTAAAACTCAGAAGGCACTTCAAATTCCATCCATTCACCGGTTGTTGGGTGAATCAACTTTAGGTAACCCGCATGTAGGTGCAAGCGCTCACGTTTGTATCCGTATAAGTCGTCACCACGAATCGGTACACCGAGCCCTAATGGATGAGCACAATGCACACGCAGTTGATGGGTACGGCCTGTTTTCGGATACAGATGAACCTTGGTTTTACCATTGCTGGTACCAATCGCTTCCCAATAGGTGTCTGCGTTTCGGCCGTGTTCATGGCAAACCAGTTGTCTTGGTCTGTCTGTGATGTCACCGCGCAAAGGCAGGCTGATATCGCCAGATTTACCGTCGATCTCACCATCTAACAGAGCTGTGTATCGTTTCTCGACGGTTCTATCAATGAATTGCTTCTGAATGTGCTTGTTTGACTCCGCCGTGAGCGCCAAGATCAACAAGCCTGACGTCGACATGTCTAATCTATGGATGATTAAAGGCCCTGTCGCATTCGGGTAACGCGCTTTAATGCGTGTATAAACCGAGTCTTCGATAAACTTACCAGGAACCGACAAGAACTCCTCAGGTTTATTCACCACCACGATCTCGTCGTCTTCATAGACAATATCAAAAGACTTACCTAAAGCAGGGTTCACGATAAGCGGATTATCTTCTAATTCAATATCACTTAGCTGGTGGTCGAGGATCTCGAAGCTTTTGCTTTGGCAAACAGGGTATAGGTTTCCGTGCTGGCGAATGACAGCTGTTGGAGGTAATCCCCACCAAAACTCAGACAAAGCTAATGGCTTAAACCCGTGTTCAAAAGCAAAGTTAAGCAGCTTGGGCAGGCAACAGTCGCCAGAGCCTTCAAGAGCGTCTTTGCCATCTAACAATTCAAGTAGGCTCTTTGATTCGAGAGCTTGATTGATAAAGCGATAGTGAGAGAGACGTTGAGTTTCCAACTGTTCTGAAATGGCTTGGTGGTCTTGCTTACGGTTTTTCAGTTCGCTTTCGATCAAATCAACTTGTGATTGGCGTTCTGCGATCTTTTGCTTCCATTCGATACGAAGCGCTTTTAGGTCGCGTTTCTCTTGGCTACTTTGATTGCCCAGTTGTTTGAGCAAATTCGCCGCTGACTCTAGATTCCCCAATGCCTTTTCTTGATTGGCTTGCTCTCTGAGTTCGTTACGTTGAGCTTTATTCGCGGTCATCGCCAACTGAAAGGCTTCGATAGCTTGTGCTGATTCGACTGTTAACTCTTCAAGCTCAGCTACTAATGCGTCTAGGTTATGCGATTGTTGTAGCTTCTTAATGTCATCCGCTAGTTGTGATTGGCGAGTGAGGTTTGCACTATTGTGAGATTGAAACTGTTCTGAATCGAAGGCTGGTAGAACAAAGTTAATGTTGTTTAACTGAGAGGCCAAATACGGATCTAACTGCAAACCTGAAAACGCAGACAAATAGCCTAATTCTTGTGTGGTTGGATCCTGAACAAGAAGCACGGCATAGAGGTTGCCTTGCGATGTTTCATTCACACCACAGTCGATGAGCGACTGTTGAAGCTGCAACATAGCTAATTCACACGTAGGGTGCGGGGTATAGTAATACGGAAACGTAAACCGAGTCGGTATCGACAAGTCTTGAGTCGCGGTTTGGTTTAAGGGAAGCAGTGGAGTGTATTGAGCAAGGTTTGCTGACATGAAAATCAAACTCTATGGCTGTTCAGTTAGAGTTCGGTATTGTTGTCGAAATGAAGGCAAATGAGAAGCCAAAGCGAAAGATAAATCGGCTTTGGCTTCATTTAGTTGCTTGTGCTTATCCTAAGTGTGTCCGAGCTTGATTGAAACTCGATCAGTTCGAGTGTTCTAGCTCTACTTGCTCTGCTTTTTGGTAAGCAGGGTGGTCAGCCAAAAGCTTACCGTATTTAGCAATGTTAGGGTAAAGCGCAGTTGCACCAAAGTTACCAACGATTTCTACGATGAACGACATCATAAAGTCTGCACCTGTTAGTGTGTCTGCAACCAAGTAGGTTTTACCTTCAAGTGCATTATTCACGTAAGTTAAGATCTTTTGGTTTTCATCGTCAGCGTAGCCGCCAAGGAAATTAGTCTCGCAACCGTCTTTCATCACAAAGATTTTAAGCAGCATCGGCAAAATACCTGAACTCTCAGCAAAATGTAACCACTGTGAATATTCTACGTAGTCAGCTGTGCCGCGTGTTGGTGCGAACTTGCCCTGACCGTATTTGTCGATTAGGTATTCCGTGATAGCGCCAGATTCAGTGATCACGATGCCATCGTCTTCAATGACAGGAGATTTACCCAATGGGTGAACGGACTTAAGCTCTGGTGGCGCAAGAAAAGTGACACTGTCTCGTTGGTATGGTTTGATTTGGTAATCTACACCAAGCTCTTCCAACAGCCAGATGATGCGCTTTGAGCGTGATTTATTCAGGTGATGCAAAGTAATCATGATTCTACCTAGTTAACTAACGGGTTCAGTTTTGAATTTATTTAGCTTCGTTTGTTTTGATAACAAGCTTACCGAAGTTTTGGCCTTCTAATAGACCCATGAATGCTTGTGGCGCCTCGTCTAGACCTTCAATTAGGTGCTCACGATAGTGCATCTTGCCTTGAGACAACCATTCGGTCATTTGAACAGCAAATTCGTTATAACGGTGCGCGTAGTCATCAAAGATAATGAAGCCTTGCATCTTAATACGCTTGACCAGCAGCGTACCCATAAGGCTAGACATGCGATCCGGGCCTTCAGGCAGTGATGTCGCATTGTATTGAGAGATAAGGCCACATACAGGAATACGAGCACCGGTGTTAAGCAATGGCATTACGGCATCGAAAACCTTGCCGCCAACGTTTTCAAAATAAACGTCGATGCCGTTGTCACATGCTTTAGCCAGTTGCTCCGCGAAGTCGTCAGCTTTGTGGTCGATACATTCGTCAAAGCCAAGCACGTCTTTCGCGTACTGACACTTCTCTTGACCACCAGCAACGCCGATAACACGACAGCCTTTTAGTTTGCCGATTTGTCCAACGGTTGCGCCTACTGCACCTGTTGCCGCTGCAACGACTAGAGTGTCGCCTTGTTTAGGTTGGCCGATATCAAGCAAACCCATATAAGCCGTAAAGCCAGGCATACCCATAATGCCAAGTGCATAAGAAGGGTGCGTTGGTTCTATGCCTAGTTTGATGAGGCCTTCACCGTTAGACACACCAAGATCTTGCCAACCTGTGTAACCCAGTACCCATTCGCCAACTTCGTAATCAGCGTGGTTTGACTCTTCAACCTGACATACGGTTGCTCCAACCATCACTTCATCGATCGCAACTGGGTCTGCGTAAGATTTAGCATCGCTCATACGACCACGCATGTATGGGTCGAGAGAAAGATAAACTGAGCGAAGTAACATCTCGCCGTCTTTAATTGTTGGTGCGGCTACTGACTCTAAACGGAAGTTATCTTGAGTCGGTGCGCCAACTGGGCGAGAAGCCAATACGATGCGGCGATTGTCTTGTTGAGTCATTGGATATCCTTAATTTTATATTATGTTTATTTGGAATTAGACCAGTCGTCTAGTCTTGTTGTCTAAAAATCCCGCCGTCATCAAATTGATAAGAGGGCGGGTTATCTGTCGTTAATAAAGACTAAACACAGTACGTGGTTAGTTTTTACCTTTTAAAATCTGTTGGGTTAGGTTTAAAGCTGATTCTAAGCTGCTTGAGCTCTGGCTTAGTTTGCTCAACAAACTTGCGCCCAACCACATAGAATATAGATTTTGAGCGGTTTCTTGGCTGTCTTCAACTTTAATGGAGCCATCTTCAATACCACCAGCAACACAGTGTTGTATCGTAGAGGTCACTTTTTCAGCCCCTTTTAGTAAGGCTTGACGCATAGGATCAGAAAGATCAGAAACTTCAGCGCTGAGCTTAACTACTAAGCATTTATGAGCGTTACAGGTACCGTTTTCAATCTGTGACCATCGAGTGAAATAACTGATAATTCTCTGATAATGGTTGCCTTCACCATGAACCAAAATAGTTTCAACTCTGCTGATGTAGGTCTCAAAATAGTGCTGGATCAGAGCCTCGCCAAATTGCTCTTTCGATTTAAAGTAGTGGTAAAACGACCCTTTCGGCACGTCCGCTTCTTTAAGCAATTGCGATAAGCCAACGCCGTTAAAGCCGTTGTTCACTATTAATTGGTAGCCAACATCTAAAACATGCAGGCGTGTGTCATTCGTTTTTTCGTTCATAGGCAGTACTATAAATTAAATTAGACCAGTCGTCTAGTGATCGGTTTTTGACGGTATATTCAGTCGTTGCAAAAGTGGCTTCAACTATTCAAACGTTCACATATAAAAAAGCCCCAACATAGCTCGTATGTTGGGGCTTAAATCAGTCACTTCGGTTATTTGATAGAGATTAACTCAACATCAAAGATCAGAGTTGATGACGGTGGAATAGGGCCTGAACCGCCTTTACCGTAAGCCAATTGGCTCGGGATAAACAGGCGAACTTTTTGGCCTTCAACCATGTAAGTCAAACCTTCTTGCCAGCCTTTGATTACTTGCTTAAGAGCAAATGAGATTGGCTCGCCGCGCTCAACAGAGCTGTCGAAAACAGTGCCGTCGATAAGTGTACCGTGGTAGTGAACCGTTACTTTGCTGTTCTTAGTTGGGTGCTCTGTACCAGTACCTTCTTCAAGCACTAGGTATTGAAGACCGCTTTCAGTCGTAACAACCCCTTCTTTAGCACCGTTTTCGACAAGGAACTGTTGGCCTTGCTCGATATTTTCTTCGCCAGATTTATGATTCATCCAAGTGCGGTAGATCATGAAGCCAGCCAAAATAAAGACAATGACCGGGATGATAAATTTAGACATAGTAAAACCTATTTATAGTTAATGCTGTATTTCATAGTTAATGCAGTAATTGATAGTTAATGCAGAATTTCGCAGTTAATACAGAGTGTGTTAATCAATTGGCTAAAGCCGTGATTAGGGTTGAGTCAAAAGGTAGTTGATCGTTTTTGCGATGCCAGCAACGTCTTGGTGACCTGCTGTGAGTACTTGGTATTTACCGTTGATGATAAATGTTGGTACTGAGTTGATTTGACCTTTTACTGAGATCTCTTCTGCTTTCTTAACGTAGTCAAATAGAGCAACTTGCTGTTCTTTGTTCAGTTGGTATGGGCTAACCAAACCACGAGAAGTGAACGCTGTCTCTAGTGCTTGTTGACGCTGTTCTGGCGTTGCATCTGCACCCATTTGAACGGCACCAAATAGGTCGTCCATGAACGCGTGGTCAGGTGTCGCGTCAAGTTGCATCACCGCTGTGTAGTAGATCATTGCGCTGATTTGAGCACTTTCATTGAACGTTACGTGCATCTTGCCAATAGTTTGGTCTGTTAGCGACTCAATCTCTGGAATTGCACTTTCCATTTGACGACAGTGACCACAGTTTAAAGAGAAGATTTCAGTGATCGGAGACAGGTTAAATTCAGTTAGAGCAGTAGGAAGTGCTTCGTATTGAACACCTTTCTGTGGCTCGTCTGTTTCACTACAACCCGCAATAATAAGTACGGCAGCGAGTGCTGTGATGAATTTAGTAAATGGTTTAAACATAATGTTTGCTCTAGCGTTGAGAAGTCGTGAGATTCTAACTATTTAGTACGAATTGGAAAACAATTATAAGGTAAATAAATGCAAACAGTTCGAACTAGAGGGTGATGACAGGCTAGTTGACGGTTAACTGTGATCAAAAGCACTTTTTTTGGATGTGCTTTCTTTTCGTATAAAGTTTTTATCTAAAGTTTTTCCCTCGGTGCCGATATAGACATTAGTGAATGGTTTATCTGCATGAGTGGTTGGTGAAGTAATGAGATATTTAGCGATAATGTTAAGCATAGCTTTGGCAGGGTGTGAAACGACGTTACCAACGGGTATGTTAGGTGACGATCTGCTAGAAACTGCGCCGCAAACCGATTACGACCTTATGCATCCTGAATGGGGTGTGGTTCAAACGACATCTGTAGCGAGCAATCGCAGCTACTCAGTCCAGAACAGCACTCATCAACAAAAAACCATCACTACCAACTATGGACGTGGTGTCTCGACTAATGACCCACTGGAAGTTTTTTTAAGACAAAACCGTATCGATTTTGAAGTACTGCCGGGCAACCATGTGATGGTAAAGCTGGAACAGCACGTGAACTTTAAAACGGGTTCAGCATTCCCTGAGCCAGCCTACAATCAATGGTTGGATACTTTAGGCAGTTACCTTTCTCAACGCCAAGATATTGATGTGGTGATTGAGGGCCATACTGATAATACGGGCAGTGATCGTGTTAATGATCCGCTTTCTGAGCTACGTGCAAAAGAAGTGAAAGCGCGCTTGGAAAGTAACTATGTTTCGAGTCGTGCTATTTATACTCGCGGCTTTGGCGAATACGTTCCGGCTTGTACTAACGCTTCTCCGCAAGGCAAGGCGTGTAATCGCCGTGTAGAATTGATGCTGATTGTGTCGAAGTAGTCATTTGAGCTTTCTTCCCTAAATTGAAAGCGACGAGTTCCAAATAATAGACATAAAAAATCCCTCATATTTGAGGGATTTTTTGTATCTGACTTTCGTTTCGCAGATTAGCTTATGCGAATTGCTTTTCTAAGTAAGTAACGATATCCGAAGATTCATACATCCACTCAGTTTTGCCGTCTTTTTCGATACGTAGGCAAGGCACTTTAACGCGACCGCCACCAGCTTCAAGCTCAGCACGGTGTTGATCATTGTTCTTTGCATCACGAAGTTCAAATTGAACCGATTGACGTTTCATCGCGCGGCGCACTTTTACACAAAATGGGCACGCTTCGAATTGGTATAACGTGTGCGTCTTTGCTTGCTCATTCACTTTGCTTTGATCTTCTTGAGAGCGCTTCACACCACGTGGGCTGAATACAAAATTCAATAACAAGATGACACGACCTAAGAACCAACGGATAAACTTCATAACTCTCTCTACATATTTAAAATTAGCGTTACAATTTGCAGCATTATATACACAAGTTTTGCTAGATGCTCGCAACAAACCGCTAATATCTATTTTGTCCGTTCGATCGTGTGAGACTTAGCCACATTTAGCCCTAAACGCTTAGACAGTCGAGTCAGATTTGCTCGGTCTGTTTTCAGAACTCGTCCTGCTTGCGCCCAGTTAAAGTTGGCATCTTCCAACACTTCAGTAATGATGCTGCGTTGAAAATCGTCCGTCGCGCCACGTAAACCAGCGGATAGGTCGATCGTTGGTGTTGATAATGGTGTGTTTTTTACCTGTGTCGTCGCAATCGGTTGATCTTGGTCGAGTGGACCACAATCTTCTTTAGTGATTGTCACGAGGTTTTTGTTAGTGCTGCGAGCCAATGCTTTCAGTGCTGAACGGCTGATAACGTGTTCAAGCTCACGAACGTTACCTGGCCAACCGTAACGGTTTAGGAATACCAGAACATCAGAACGGAACTTAACTTGGTTTATACCAAGCTTACGGCGCGCTTGTTCTAGGAAGAAACCAGCTAATAAGCTGATGTCGTCACCACGCTCTTTCAATGCAGGTACCGCGATAGGGTACACACTAAGTCGGTGATACAAGTCGGCTCTGAATCGTCCTTCTTCAACTTCTTGCTTTAAGTCTCGGTTGGTTGCAGCCAGAACACGAACATCAATGGTTTGGATGTTGTCTTGGCCTACCGGTTGGATTTCGTTGTTTTGCAGCGCACGCAGTAACTTACTTTGTGCTGCCAAAGGCAATTCACCAATTTCATCTAAGAACAGTGTGCCGCCATCGGCTAGAGCAAACTTACCTAAGCGGTTTTTGTCTGCGCCAGTAAATGCGCCACGAACGTGACCAAATAGTTCACTCTCAACCAAGTTCTCAGGAATAGCAGCACAGTTCACGTAGACCAGCGGATTACGCTTACGTTGTGATTGGTGGTGCAGGGTACGAGCAACGAGCTCTTTACCAACACCAGTATCACCATGAATCAGAATATTAAACTCAGACGGTGCTACAACCGCGATGTCGTTCTTAAGCGCGACCATGGTGTCACTGTTACCAATCAACTCGCCGCCGTCACGTTCCCACGCTTCTACGTTCAACTCTTCCAGTAATTGCTTTGACTGTTTTGCTTGATGCTCAAGTTGCGAGAAAGTCATCGCCATCTGCATGGTTGAAGCCGCAATAGCAGCGAGAACTTCTAGGTTACGAGCTGGAATATTCGCAAAGACATCAGGTTTTAGGCTGTCTAGGGTTAGCACTCCTAACAATTTGTCACCAAACAGCAGAGGCAAACCCATGCAGGCATGCATTGGTAAATCGCCGTCGTGGTCGATCAGTAAGCCATCGAAAGGATCAGGCAATGAGCTATCAGCATCAAAACGAACAGGAGAACGTGATGCGCAAATCTCATCAAAGCGAGGGTGTTCCGAAATGATAAAGCGGCGACCGAATGTATCTCGACTGAGCCCTTGCATTGCGATGGGTACTAGCGTGTCGCCTTGAAGGCTTAAAAGCGCGACGCAATCACACGTTATGGTTTTACGAATGGCATCGATTAGGCGATTAAAACGGTCTTGATCGTTCACACCGCTGGCTAAACCAATGGTCATTTCCATGAGAGTGGATGCTGAGATATCTTGCATAAAGGGCTCATACTGTTTGTATTTTCATACATGGTAGAGTCTTTATGACACAAAAAAAAGGTCTTTTTGACTAAAGTTTGAAGTGGATTTTTGAAAGGATGCCAGACACAGCAAGCTTTCGCATGTTGGCACCGTTTGTGCAATGTGTCCATTACGTGTTGTCTATATGACTGAATAACTGACCTATAGTTGATTTGAATCAATTAATGCCCATTTATCAGTCCACGTGATTCTCATAAAAAATGTAGCCAGAGAGCTCATTGAGAATGAATTGGTATAAAGTCATCTTTAAATAAAACTAGTCAATTTGACTCAAGTGGTCAAAAGACTAAGTGTTCGGAGTAAATCAATGCTAAACAATCTACATATCAACATCATCAAATCGACGATTCCTCTTTTAGAAAGCGCAGGCCCTGCTTTAACTCAACACTTCTATCAACGTATGTTCACGCATAACCCTGAATTGAAAGATATCTTCAATATGACTCACCAAAGAACAGGTCGCCAAGGTGTGGCACTGTTTGAAGCTATCGCGGCTTATGCTAAAAACATTGAAAACCTAGCAGCGTTAACCACCGCGGTTGAACGTATTGCACAGAAACACACAAGCTTTAACATTCAACCAGAGCACTACCAAATTGTTGGTTTGCACCTGATTGAAACACTACGTGAATTAGCTACTGAGGCATTTACTCCAGAAGTGGAAGAAGCATGGACTGCCGCTTACCTATTCTTAGCGCAAGTATTCATCGACCGTGAAGCTGAACTTTATCTACAGCGCAAGCAGGCTGTTGGTGGCTGGGAAGCAGCACGTGCATTCGTAATTGCAGACAAGATTGAAGAGTCAGCACTCGTAACAAGCTTTATCTTACAGCCAAAAGATGGCGGTGAGGTTTTGGATTACACACCAGGTCAATACATCGGCATTGAAGTGAAACCTGAAGGCGCACAATACAGCGAAATTCGTCAGTATTCACTGTCAGACAAGCCGAACGGAAAATACTACCGTATCTCTGTGAAGCGTGAAGGCCAAGGTCAAGAAACGCAAGGTGTTGTTTCTAACCACATGCACGATACCGTTGCTATCGGCGATGAAGTTAGCCTATATGCACCAGCAGGTGACTTTATGTATCAAGAGCGCAGCAAGCCAGTAACGCTCATCTCTGCAGGTGTGGGTGTAACGCCAATGCAGTCTATGCTTGAGTTCTTGAACAACGAGCAGAAAAACGAACCGGTTCTTTACCTTCACGCTTGTGAAAACGTAGGCCAACACTCTTTCACGACTCGTGTTAAAGACATTGTTGCCGACAAAGGTTGGGAAGCGAAAACGTGGTACATGAACAAAGACGAGTCTGCATGTGAGAACACACATCAAGGTCAAATGGATCTAGCGTCTATCTCCGATACTAAAGGCTTTGAAGAGAGCGATTTCTACATCTGTGGACCTGTTGGTTTCATGAAGAACATCGTAGAGCAATTAGACGCACTCAAAGTAGATCGCTCACGCGTACACTACGAAGTATTTGGCCCTCACGCTAACTTCTAATAGCTCTCGCCAGTTCTATTAACACTCGCCTGAACTATTAACACCTTGCCTATTCAAAGGTCTCACATTGTGAGGCCTTTTTTTGTTTGGTTCTGCTGTCTGACATATCGAATATTGGAGAATTCGATCGAGCAAACTAAGCTCTTCTAGCTTAGGTCTAAGAACGTTTGACCTTTTTAGACATGTAGTCAGTATCAAAAAACTCAGGCCAGTACATTTTCACGTAACCACCTGCAACCCAAATCACTAGGATGGTCGCGATGGTTAACTCGAAGAAACCAAACTTGTGCAGCCAATACCATTGTGGGTATTCCGCGCCGAAAAACGTAGTTAGACGATGCATGGCAATAGCGCTGATCACGGAAGGGAAAGTGACGGCAGCAATTGAAGGTTGGAATTTCAGACGCATCAATCGTATGTAACACAAGTAGATCAATAGTGTCATGGTGATAGCAATGCCAGCCAACGCGCCTGTTAGAATCGGGTCTGGGTCGTCGAAGTTAACCAAGTAAGCCGCTAAAGACAGGTTCACAGGTGCTGCCATGATGGCTAAGGTTGGTCTTGCTCGGCGTGGCAGGTTTCCTTCGAATACCAAGCGGTACAACACCACTGGCAGCATTAGGAAATAGATACCGATACAAGTGGCCGCAAGTGTTTCTGAAAAAACGGTGTGCCCAAATTGTGAACCTGCTAAGGAACTGCTGATTAACCCCACCGGATACAGAAACCAACTCGGTACAATGTTCGACATTTTGAAGTTGATGATCTGGAAACTAAAGAACAACACCATCATGGTAAAATGCAATAACAACGCGCAGAACCAGACTGGGTAAGCAATGACTGGAGAGATTTCGGCTAAATAGTCGCATAGAATCAATAACGCCATGCTCATTGGTGCCATCAAGCTTCCACTAAGCGGATGACGAATGTCATTGATGAAAGTATTAAAGCTGGTGAGATAACGAAGTAAAACGGGTAGCAATAACAGTGCGCCAAATGCAGCAAGGTAAGGGCGAATGATCTCACCAACCCCAGGCAGATATAATGCCCAAGCTTGTCCTAGTCCAATAACGCCAAGTGCCAAAGACGCCTGAGATGGCGGCACATTTTTTACTTGGGTTAACCTTCTCCAGTTCAACGCCTTTCTCCAACTAGTTATTTATAGGATATGAGTTATATAGAATGTGAGCTGTTTATATAATATGAGTCAATTATAGAATTTTTGCTCTAGAGTGAGCGCTCAGCTGCGTCCTCAATAGATGTTAAGGACACTCAAATAATTTTGAGTGGATGATAGCAAGTTTAACGTTTGCTTTTTTGATTTTGATACGAAATCGGGACATTAAGCACGAGGAAAGTGTGCTTTATTTTTTTGAGTGATTTATAAATACCGAGCTTGGTTTGCTCATGTATTAGTGGAACTTAACGAGTTACGTTTAAGTCCCACATTTGAACTGAAGTTTTCAATGTAATTAACGAACTTCCTCTTGCTGAGGGAGATCTTGCTGTCTTAGTTTCTCGTTTTTCAGCGTACGGTTAAGTAGTTGGCTGTAAATTGGCTGACCACCTAACATCTGAGCAATGATTACCGCGCCTAAGCAGGTGATGATCAACGGTAAGATGAGGTAGTAGTTATTGGTCATTTCAATAACCAACAGTATGCCAGTGATAGGCGCTCGCACGGTGGCGGCAAATAAGGCGCCCATGCCGGCAATCGCAAACATACCCGGCTCTATGTTCAGTTCAGGAAAGAATGCAGCCGCGATAAGCCCAAACGCGTAACCAAAGAGTGTTCCTAGGGCAAGCATTGGTGCAAAGATACCACCCGGTGCACCAGAGCCGAAACAAAGTAGCGTGGTGAGCACGCGCCCTAAGAAGATTAACAGCAGCACGTTTGCGTTGTAGTTGCCATTCGTGATGTTCGGGATGATACCAATACCACCGCCAGTCAACTCGGGTATATAGAGCAGCAATAAGCCAAAGCAACCGCCCAGCAGGGAACCTGTCATTAAGTAGCGTTTACGGTCATTCTTGTGTATTGCCACAAACAGGTCTTGCGAAAGTGTAATCAGCTTATTGAAAATCACACCAAACAGGCCGAACAACACGCCTAACAACAAGAATAACCACAGAGCATCCAGTTCAGGCGGTTGGTATTGAGGCATAGTGATAACGGCAGATTGTCCGTTGATTGATCGAAAAACGATGTTGGCTGAAACCGCGGAGATGATGACGGCTTTAATTGATATGAGTGAGTAGCGAAACTGTGGTCTCATCTCCTCGACTACAAACATGATGCCAGCCAGTGGTGCATTGAATGCGGCGGCTAAACCACCTGCGGCACCCGAAGCTAATAGTGAGTGGCGAGTATCGTCATCTTTAACTCGAAAGATATCGGTGACCATGCGACCAATACTGCCGCCCATTTGAACGGTTGGTCCTTCTCGACCTAAAACCATACCAGAGCCTAATGCGCCCATACCGCCAAAGAATTTTACTGGCAATACTCTCCACCATCGAACAGGGCGCATACCGTCCATAGCACCTTCAATTTCGGGGATGCCTGAGCCTGCAGCCTCTGGAGCAAAGCGGTGAACGAGGAAGTAACCAATAAAGGCAAATGCAGCACTAATAAGGAAAGCGGCCAGCCAAAGGGGTAAATAGCTACCGATTTCATCTTTAAGCCAATCGGTACGAGTTTCTGTGATGAAATGAACCGCGACTTCGAAATAGGTACCCACTACGCCAGCAAGTACACCTACAATACAAGAAAGAAAGAGAACGGAAGCGGGTGTCTTATCTCTTGAGAGAAATTGATTAATAGCATCCCTTGGCATTTTGGCTAATAAGGATTGCTTAATTTTCTCTCTTCTGGTCATTGAGATAAGGCTCCTGAATGGGTTAAGGCGGGGTTGTCATAAATTATACGCGTCCTCTGCATATCCTATAGCAGCAAAGATGAAAAGTTGAATTTCATTTATGGAATGTACGTGTTACATAAATGGAATCTATGGGCAATTGTGGAATCGCCGTCACAATTTTGATCGATTCTCTGGTGGTGGCTTGAATATCCCCAAAAATGAACCATAGTTAAATCGTAAAGCAAAATAACGAACCGCAAGGAGAAGTGAGGTTTTACACACAATTTGGATGGATTCAGAAAAAAAGTTTTAGTTCCTCGTTAAATGTTCAGGTCGATATTTAAGGCTTCCTGATTCGCGAACTCACGATTGAGTAACGAGGGTGAGGCGTACTGAGTAAGTACGCCTTTAGTTCGTCTGGAGCATTCATTTTTCATCGTTACCCCCTTTCTAGTGACACTCATACAACTTCTGGCTTAAATCATTCTCCGTATAAACAAGCGATTGGGGTCAATTTCTTCGTGATTGTGTATATACTCCCTTAAAAAGGAGAACTGATATGACCAAAAAAGTTCCTACAAACATAATTACGGGTTTCTTGGGTGTTGGCAAAACGACAGCTATTTTGAACCTGCTCAAAAATAAACCTGAGAATGAAAACTGGGCTGTCCTGGTTAATGAGTTTGGCGAAATCGGCATTGATGGCGCATTAATGACAGACCAAGGTGCTTTAATTAAAGAAGTACCGGGTGGCTGCATGTGTTGTACTGCAGGTGTGCCTATGTCGGTAGGTATTAATGCCTTACTGCGCCAAAAGCCGGACCGTTTATTGATTGAGCCAACTGGGCTTGGTCACCCTAAACAGGTTATTGCGACACTAACTTCAGAGCAATACACACCTTATGTTGATTTAAAAGCGACGCTTGGCTTGGTTGACCCACGAAACCTATCCAATGAAAAGTACACGTCGAATCAGAATTTCAATGATCAACTGGACAGTGCAGATGTGATTCTTGGTACTAAGGTTGACCTTGTTCATTCTGAAGACATCGATGTGTTCAATGATTGGGTGACGGATCAAACGCCAGCAAAAGTCTTCCATAAGCTAATTCACGATGGTGAAGTGCCATTGGAAGTGTTGGACATTGAAAGAGTATACGGCAGTGCTTCCTCTCATATTGAAGCGCACCATCACGATCACGCTGAACAAGAGCCTCAATTCCAACTTCCTCCCGGTGAAGCGTTCATCCGTAAAGAGAATAAAGGACAGGGTTATTTCAGTTGCGGTTGGCTATTTGGTGCAGAGCATAAGTTCGACTTCGATGCGCTATTCTCAATGTTGTCGGATCTAACGGCTGAACGTGTAAAAGCCGTGGTGAATACTGACCAAGGTTGCTACGCATTCAATGTGGCGAATCAAGTGGTGTCCGTGAATGAAATTTCCCTTGATGGCTTTGAGTCTCGTCTTGAAGTGATCGACTCGCAGTTAATGCCTTGGGACGATCTCGAGCAGATTCTACTCAAGCTGTGTGGCATCAAATAGCGCCATTTTTACTGTTTGAACTGATGATCTCGGTGTTTACTTCGTTGAAGGTGGGGTAAACACCAGATTAAATGAGAAAGTTTGCGTTATATCACGATAAATGTGAGATAAATCACTCTAATTACTTTATAGTGCTCGGCTGAAATAAGAATGTAGGCTGTCTGCTTAAGGAACCCGTAACAATGTCATTTTCCTCTCAAGGTTTTGCTCCTGAATTAGTCAAAGCGTTGACTGAGTGTGGTTATGAAAAACTCACTCCAATTCAACAAAAGGCGATTCCAATGGCTCGTAAAGGCCATGATATTTTTGCTACTGCTCAAACCGGTACGGGTAAAACAGCGGCATTTTCATTGCCTGTTATTCAGCACCTTTTGAACAGCGGTAAAAAGGCGTCTAGAGGAACGGCTCGCGGCCTTATTCTTGCTCCAACTCGAGAGCTCGCTGCGCAGATCGCTCAAAACATTAAAGACTACGTTAAATACACTGAACTAAGCGTTTCAGCGGTTTACGGTGGTAACAAAATGTCTTCACAAGTTCGTCAATTAGAACTGGGTGTGGATATTTTGGTTGCAACACCTGGCCGTTTGGAAGAACACTTAGAAGCGGGTAACGTGTCTATCGCAAACCTAGAATTTCTAGTATTCGATGAAGCTGACCGTATCCTTGATATGGGCTTTATCAATGCCGTTCGTAAGATCATGTTGGATGTAGAAACATCGCCGCAAATCATGATGTTCTCAGCAACGACTTCTACTCAGTTAAACCAACTGTCTGTTGATATTCTACGTAAACCAAAACGTATCAGTGTTGAGCGCGAAAACTCAACGGCTGCTACTGTTGGTCACGTGGTTTACCCTGTGGATCAAGAGCGTAAAACAGAACTGCTTTCTGAGCTGATTGGCCGTAAAAACTGGCGCCAAGTGCTTGTGTTCGTGAACTACAAAGAAACAGCGAATGACGTCGTTAAAGAGCTTAAATTAGACGGCATTAAAGCGGTACTTTGTCACGGTGATAAAGCACAAAGCGCTCGTCGTCGTGCTTTGGATGACTTCAAAGAAGGCAGAGCACGTGTGATGGTAGCAACCGACGTTGCAGCTCGTGGTCTTGATATCGAAGACTTACCACATGTAATTAACTACGACATGCCTTTCCTAGCGGAAGATTACGTTCACCGTATTGGCCGTACAGGTCGCGCTGGTAAACAAGGTCATGCGATTTCTTTCGTTAACCGCGAAGAAGAGTTGACTGTTGTTCAAGTTGAAACACTGATTCAACAACGTATTCGTCGTGTTGAACAACCGGGTTATGAACCGAAGAAACGTGATGCTTACATCGAGAAGCTGAACACTAAATCGGCGTACAAAAACCGTCAGGGTCGTAAGAACAACGCGAACGAAGAACCTCAAGATCAAGCAAGCGCTGAACGTCGTTTGACTATGATGAAGCGAATTAAAAACCGTCGTAAGTAAAATTACGGTTGGTAATGGAAAAGAGCCACTGTATTGTGGCTCTTTTTCGTTGTGTCGCTAAATATAAGGTAGCTCCTTAGAAAGACAGCTCAACAAGCTAAACACTTAAATAAAAATAAGTCGATAAGGTAATAATATGGATAGCGCACTACTTTGGGCTTTTATTCCCACATTTTTCTTTGTGTCAATTACGCCCGGTATGTGTATGACCTTGGCTTTGACGCTAGGAATGAGTGTTGGATACAAGCGTACATTATGGATGATGATCGGTGAATTGGCTGGTGTTGCGGTGGTTTCTATTGCTGCGGTATTGGGTATTGCATCTATCATGTTGAATTACCCATGGTTATTTACGGGTTTCAAATTTGTTGGTGCAGCTTATTTGTTCTATTTAGGCGTCCAGATGTGGCGCTCAAGAGGCAAATTGGCGATTAGTACTGACAACCAAACAACAAAAGTCAGTAATGATTGGGATTTGGTGGTGCAAGGCTTCGTGACAGCGATTGCGAATCCGAAAGGTTGGGCATTCATGATTTCGTTATTGCCTCCTTTTATTAACAGTAATAAAGACTTAGCACCGCAGTTGTTGATTTTAGTGTCTATTATTCTGGTTTCTGAGTTTGTCTGCATGACCTTGTATGCGACAGGTGGTAAGAGCCTAAAACATATGCTTGGTAAAGCCGATAACGTTAAGTTGATGAACCGCATTGCAGGTACGTTAATGATGGGCGTTGGTGTGTGGTTGTTCGTTAGCTAATTCTGGTTAGCCTACAACGAGCAGAGATCATCGACTCAGTCGTTCCTCCTTCTCGAGGATGACGGTGCGTGATTTGGTTTGGAGTGAAGAGCAGTTTACAAAGCCGCAGACCATTAGTTGAGTCAAAGAGCGTATAGAATATAAAAAGAGCGATAGGGCGTTTGGCCTTATCGCTCTTTTTGATTTTACTTAGCTAGCGAACAGAAACTAGATAACAGTAAGGTTGCTGATCTTTTCTGATCTTAGCTAGATTTGCTTATTAAACCGCGATTTCACCGCCGTCTTCACGGCGAATCACAACGGTAGATGCTCTTGGGCGAACATTGCCTTGAGTTTGTGCCGTTGCATCTTCTGAAGATGGCCAGTTTGCTGGGTGTTGAATGTTCACAAACAGTGATTTGAAATCTGGGCTGATGGTAAAGCCAGTTACTTCACATCCGTTTGGACCAACAAAGAAGCGTTTAAGTTGTGCTTGGTTGTTTGCATCAATTACCGCGCTGTTGCCGTTGTCATCCGTTAACTGAGATGGAACCACTGCCAGCATTTGGTCATTGGTGTAGCCAGTGACTTCGTCTGCGCCGTTATCTGTCTGAATCCACAAGATGCCACGAGCATCAAACGCTAAGCCGTCAGGACTCGCGAATTGGTTCATGTCTGTTAGACCTGAGCGGTTAATAGTCTTGTCTTCCACTGCTGGAGAGCCAAATACGAAGATATCCCAATCGAAGTCGCCTGCCGTTTTTCCTTCATCCCAACGGATAACATGACCGAACTTGTTGTCTACGCGAGGGTTTGCAGAGTTCGCTTCTTTACGCTTGTTGTTATTAGTCAGCGTTAGGTAAGCCGTGCCTGTCATTGGGTCAACAGAGCACCATTCAGGGCGATCCATTGGCGTTGCACCAACAAGGTCGGCAGCGCCTGCTGTATTGATGATAAGCGCTGCTTGAGAATCAAATGAATCACCTAACTTACCGCCGTTTGTGGTCTTACTGCTCAGAGTCAGTGGTAGCCAAGTGCCTGAACCATCATCGTTGAACTTAGCCACATACAGTGTGCCTTTGTCCATGTACTTGTCACCCGCACTTAGGCGATTGCTCGGCTCTGCATCACGCGGGTCCCATTTCTCTTCAGAAACGAATTTGTACAGGTATTCAAAGCGCGAATCGTGACCAGAGTAGAATACGATCGGCTCGCCTTCAGTCAACTTACCAAACGTACAGCCTTCGTGACGGAAACAACCCAGTGCAGAACGTTTCTTAGCGCGAGAGTTTGCTGTGTATGGGTCGATTTCAACAATGTAGCCGTGACCGTGTGCTTCGTTACGGTAATCGTCCATTGCTGACTCACCTGTTGGTGTTACGTCAAAGCGTGCAAACTCGTCTAAGCGTTCTTGTTTGTTACCTGAAAGTGTGTCCCAACCGTAACGTGTTTTGTCGGTTGCGATACCAATACGCTCTTGTGCTGGCGTTGTCTCGCCTTTGTTCACGAAATAACCCGGCCAGTTTTCTTCACACGTTAGGTAAGTGCCCCATGGCGTGTAGCCATTACCACAGTTGTTCAACGTGCCACGAGCTTGGCTGCCGTCTTGTGAGAACTTGGTTTTGGTAAATTCACTGTGAGCAACAGGGCCAGATAGATCCATCACTGTTGCGCCGGTGTAGCGGCGGTTCAGTGGATCGTTATCGACCATCACCCATTGGTTGCCTTCAAGTTTCACTCGAACAACACTCACGCCGTGCGCGTTGATCTCTTTACGTACTTCATCAAGGCTAGGGCGAGCGCCTTCGTTGTATGTTGGGCCGTTGGCGTGCAGCGCTTTTTGGTCGATGTATTCGTGGTTGATCACCAACAAACCGTCGTTGCTGTTGCCATTAAGCGGGAAGAAGTGCATACCGTCGTGGTGCATGCCCAGTGAGTTAGCTTGATCTTGTGCATTGTTGGTGCCGTCTTTTAACCAAGCCTTGCCTTGCTTGTTAAGTGGAGTACCCCAAGGAACTAATACCTGTGCTGTATAGCCTTTTGGCACAACGACACTGTCTGTCAATGATCCTTTAACCGATTCGAATGCAAGTGTTGCAGTGCTTTTTTGTGCGCCCGTTGCTTGCATTGTCGCAGCGTTAGCCGTGCTGTGACCCGCTAAACCAAACGCGCCAAATGCGGTCATTGCACTGATGCCTAAACCGCCTTTAAGAACGTTTCTTCTTGAAAGGTTCGCATCTAGAACTTCTTCGAAAGGCTTGTTGTTACTCTTGTTAAAACGAGTGCTATCAAATGTTTCCTTGCTCATCGGGACTGCTTCCTGTTGGCTGACTTTATTATTTGTTATTTATGACTTACCCACTTACTAATGAATTGGTTAATAAGTTGGGCAGATGTGTGAGCAATCGTGAAGCAGTTAAGTGACAGATTTTTTTAGTTTTGATTAAGGTTTTGTTTCTGTAGCACGATTTTTGCTGCTAAGCCTCTCGTGCAATACAAAACTCTTGGGAATTAACGAAGAACTGTGTATAAATGCTTTATCAAACGAAAAGAGAGACAGTTATGAAATTAGATAAAATCGAAAACAAAAATCGCCGCCTACGCAAGAAGTTATACCTAGGTGAATTCGCTATTCTAGGTTTTGAAGTAAGCTGCACGACTTCGATTGCTGATTTTGACCAATACGATGTGTTCATCGATGAATTTATCGATTTTATCGACAGCATCGGCCTGTGCTTTGGTGGCGGTGGTTTAGAGCTGTTCGAAGGTTTCTTATGTTCTATTGAGCGCTACCGTTCAGTGACAGAAGCAGAGCAACTGCAAGTGGCGCAGTGGCTTGAAGCTCGCGCAGAAGTAAGCAAAGTTGAAGTAAGCGAACTTGTTGACGCAAACTACGCATTCTAAATTGGTGTTGTTCGGCGAACTCAGTTGGAAGCGAATAGAGCTTTCCTGAGATAAGCTTTATACATCAGTGAAAGGCCCAGTCGGTATATCGATTGGGCCTTTTTGCGTTTGGTCTGCGCTATTCTTGAACCATGATTTCTTGTGTAACTCTCATTTCTAGAACGAGAGTTTCTATTTATATACCAGTCTCTTAGATCTATATCTCTGGATAGTAAGAAGTTTGAATAAACTTGTGAGAGTTTTATGAGAATTCAATGAAGTTGCTGATAGATTTGATCGCCATTCTTAGAGTCAACAACACCACAGTTCGTTCTGGCAAAGGTAACGGTATATCGCTGTTATTCGTTTTGTTGGCAACGATAGGACTCGATAAAGGATGGAATCAAAATGAACAAACGTACTCAAATCAGCTTAGTGATCAGCTCGGCTATGTTGACCCTCGGAGCGGCTCAGGTTCAGGCTGCAGAGCTTGAGGTGACCGTTACCAACGCAACAAAAGGGATCTACTTTACGCCTATCTTGGCAGCCGCTCATGACTCCAGCTTGTTCATGTTTAGAACGGGTGAGAGTGCTTCTGCGGAATTGGAATCGATGGCCGAAGGTGGCGATATTTCAGGTCTATCGAGTTTGATTGCAAACGCGGGTGGTGTGGTGGTTGAAAACCCAGCTACCGGTATTCTTAATCCGGGCGTCGCAACTACGTTTGATATCGACACTGGTGATTTAGCTTACTTGTCATTGGGTGCCATGCTGCTGCCAACCAACGACGGTTTTGTTGGCTTAGACAGTTGGAAAATCCCAACTCAAGCGGGCACCTACAAAGCGACTCTAAATGGCTATGACGCAGGCACTGAAGCGAATGATGAGTTGGCTGGCAGCATGCCAAACCCTCCATTTATTACCTTTGGAGCTGGTGGTACAGGTGTAGAAACTGCGGTATCAAACGCTAAGGTTCATATTCATCCGGGCAACATTGGTGATAGTAACGCAGCTGGCGGCATCAGTGACCTCGATAGCAGTAGTCATCGTTGGTTAAACCCTGTAGCTACTATCACCATTGTTGTGAAGTAAGGGGGATGTATGAAAGCTAGAATTCTATTTATCGCTGCATCAGTAGCTGTGTTAGCAGGTTGTCCGGACGATGACGACGATTACTATCGCTATGATGTCAGTGTGACTAACCTCACCCCCAATCAACCTATGTCACCCCTCGCGGTATTGACTCACAATAATAGCTTCAATCTGTTTGAAGTTGGGCAAAGCGCCTCTGTCGATCTGGAATACTTGGCGGAAGGAGGCAGTAATGCACAATTGCTTGCGCTCAGTGACAATGACGCCAATGTTTATCAAGGCATCTCAGGCAATGGGCTGATTCTTTCAGGTGAGCAAGACACGGTGTCTATTCGTGTTGACCCAAATCAAGAAGGGTATATCTCAGTTGCTTCCATGTTGGTGAACACCAATGATGCGTTTGTTGGTGAATCCGGTTTGTCACTCAAGTCATTAGCGGTGGGTGATACCTTTGTGATGAACATGAATGTTTGGGATTCAGGAACGGAATTGAACGACGAGCTTGCTGCAACGATTCCGGGACCTGCGGGCGGTGGTGAGGGTTTTAATACCACACGAGACGACACCGATGTAGTGAGTTTCCACTCTGGTGTAATCAGCCAAGATGACGGCCTTACGACGTCTGCTTTAAGTGCTAACCATCGTTTCCTCAACCCAGGAGCAAGAATCACCATTACTCGAACTGAGTAATAGGGTTGAAAGTACGATGAAAGAATTCCTGCTCTGTTCCGGTCAATTGAAAGGTAGGCAGACTCCGAATAGAGCAGGGATCATGAATAGTGCTGCGGTAAATTTGATGGCAAACATATTGTTGGTTGAAGACGATGATGACCTAGCTGAACTGGTGCAGATGCATCTTAAGTTCCAAGGCCATGACGTAATAAGAACTAATGTGATTGAAAAGGCTCAGGCGCTCTATAAAGATGGTTATTTCGATTTAATCGTACTGGATCGTGGCTTGCCTGACGGAGATGGACTCGATTTTTGTCGAATGTTACGTCAGCAAGAAGATTGGACGCCGGTACTCATGCTAACCGCAAGGGATGCTGAGCTAGATAAGGTGTCAGGTTTAGAAGCCGGTGTTGATGACTACATAACGAAACCTTTCAGCGTTCTCGAGTTTCAAGCAAGAGTGAGGAACGTACTTCGCCGTTTAAACCATGTTGAATCAGTCACTCAAGAGGCTATGACAACAGAATCGGTTATGAATTTTGGTGGACTCATTATCCAACCTGAACGCCATCAGGTTTCACTCAATAACCGAGATGTACCGCTTACTGCTACCGAGTTTACCTTACTTCACTTCTTAGCAACCCGCCCGGGACGTGTGTATAGCAAAGACGAGCTGCTCGATCACGTTTGGAATACTCATCACTCTGGCTATCACCATACTGTGTGTAGCACGGTCAACCGTCTAAGAACCAAGCTTGCGATGCCCAATAGTGATGATGATTTCATTAAAACCGTTTGGGGTGTTGGCTATAAGTTTGAGTCAAAAGCTTAGGTCTATGTGTCGCGTCCTAAGTTTACTAAAAAGCCAGTAAGACCTACGAGCCATCGAGGAGATAACATGAGTTTCAAATCACGTTTAGTGCTGTTCACAAGTTTGTGGTTTTTGTTGGTAAGTGTGGTGATTGCTTACACTTATCATTGGCAAAAAGAGACCATAGAACAAAGAACCAAGCAGAGCTTACATAAAGAGCTCGCAGTTCATATGCGCGATGATAATCCTCTCATGATCGGTACAGACTACAATCCCAAAGCACTCAAATCTATATTCCATACCTTGATGTTGATAGGGCCTGATTTTGATATCTATTTTCTGGATAGTCAGGGCAATATCACCACTAATGCGGCGCCAGAAGGCACTGTGTTAGCCAATCAGATAGATCTAGCGCCCATTCAACAGTTCTTAAATGACGAGCCTTATCCGATTTTGGGCGAAGACCCGATCAACCCAGGCTCTCCTAAAGTATTTTCTGTGGCGGCGATTGAAGAGCTAGGGTCGACGGTAGGTTATTTGTATGTGGTGATAGGAAGTAATCGCCATACTGTGATCACCAACTCTCAGGTTGATACACCATACATCGCACTTGCAGGGCTTGTGCTGGTTTCTATTTTTGGCTTTGCGATTGGAGCTTATCTGCTAGTGAAACGCAGTCTGTTGAACCCAATAGAGGCGGTAACCAATAAATTGCAGCAACAAGCTGAGCAAGATTTTAGATTGGAACCTAACTTTGTCCATCAAGTGCCAGAATTGGTGCCCATTGCACGTTCTTATCAATTGATGGCGAAACACATCCAACAACAGTTTTTGCAGCTTGAGTATCAGTCATCACACCGCAGACAAAGCTTATTACAGCTCAGTCATGATTTGAAAACGCCATTATCGAGTGTTCTTGGCTACCTAGAAACGTGGAAGATTCAAAATCCGAAGTCAGACCCGTTGATTGACGTCGCTTACCGCAATGGCAACAAGTTGTCTGAACAGCTCCATTCACTACTCGATAGCGCCAAGAATGATAATCCTGTGCCTAAGTATCAATACGCTTCAATCGATTTTAATGTGTTGATGAACGAATGCTTAGAAACGATACAAAGCCAGTATCACCATAAGAATGTTGAGTTGAACGTCAATATACCTATTGGAATCAAGGCTGTGGGTGACGGTGATTTACTTGAGAGGCTGATCTTGAATCTGCTAGATAATGCATTGAGGCATAGCCCGAGCGGAACAATGGTGTCGTTAGATGTAGGTTTAGAATCGGATTCAAAACGGGTGAAGGTCGTTATCCATAATGAAGTTGAACTAGAGGCCCCTAATGGTTCGTTAGGTATTGGCACCAAAATCGCTCAGTCGATACTGATGTTGCATCATAGTGTTTTAGAAACAACAAAAGCAGACAACTCATTTCAACAAAGTTTCTATTTGCCTTCGGTTTAGCCCTGTCTGCCTTCGATTTAGTTCCAATTTCTTTCGATATCGTTTTTCTTGCCGCCGTTCTAGGGGATAGGCGAGTTGTTCCTTGAGTAACGAACAACTCGTTGAGCCGCTTTTAAGTTGAGAAGTTGAGAAGTTTTTAAGTTGAAGGGACTTTATGCGTCTTTTTTGTCTTCATTGCCTTCATTTAGTTCAGCATAGAAGTGCAGCAACTCTGTGAGCTCTTTTACCCAACCAAATGCTTCTGTCGGTGCTTTCAACAAAATCTTTTCGACTTTGTCACAGTGAGTTTCAAGGCTGATCGCTTGCTCAAGGTTGAACGACATTGCATAGAAGTGCCAAAGCAATAGTCGAGTCATGCGCTCGATGTTTTGCTGTGAGTTATCCGACTCACTAAATGCAAGGTTCACTTCACTCAGCGCGATTGCGGTCATTCGTAGCATTGCATCGAACTTCGCTGACTGCATGCGCTCTTCATTGGTCACTTCTTCTTGTTCGAACGTAAACAGTTCCGTCATTGCATCTTCAGGGACAAGGCGATGAATCATTCTTAAACTAAATTCTTCTAGTTCTTCACGAGGCATGTTGTTTAAGCAAGTTAAAGTGTAATCGCGTTGCATGGTGTTCTCTTGGATCTGCAAAAAGGTCGGACAGTTTAATGGAGAAGCGAGTTCAGAAAAAGCAGATTTTAGATAAGCCTACGTTTGTAGGCTTATCTATGTACTACAAGCCCTAAAATTGATGTTTAGGGGAACTGTATTTAGGTTTGAACGCAGTATCAGGCTTTGCTATGGCTTGGCGGTTGATACTGCATAGACTGGTCGTTTCTCATGAAAATGTTGCTCGCGACCAAGCTGCCGATACAAATCGAACCAAGCGCTAACCAAGTCATCGTATCTGGAATCTCGTTAAACAGTGGGATCGCCAACAAAGTTGCAACGGCGGGTGTTGCACTGCCAAAGGCGGCTGATCGCTCGGCTCCTAGTGTATTAACAGCATAGAGATAAGTGAATGCCGCTATTAGGCCTGCGCCGACGCCTTGCACCACTGAATGTACGGCAAGCTCTGTGACTGGCCACTGAGCAATTGGTGTGCTCATTAAATGGCTAGGGAGGGTTCCTGTAAGGATAAGGATCAGTAATAGCAAAGTGGAACAGAATGAGATAAAACCTGCACTCACGAGCGCATTAAGATTGGCAACACGTGCTGAGATGGTAAAAGTCGCCCACATTAAGCTGCCACACAAAAACAACAAGTGACCTTTGGTGTATTCAAAGTTGAAGCTGCTTAAGCTATTTCCTAGAAACAACAATATCCCGAGTAAAACAAGACCTAAACCAACGACACGGTGTCGGCTAAGCGGTTGTTTAAAAAAGAGTACCGCGATCCCTGTTACGAACAAAGGAAGCGTTCCCGGAACCAAAGCACTCCCGTGTGATACCGGAACAAACTGCATGGCTGTCCCTGCAACGAGTAAATAAGGCAACCCGCACCCTACAAACATACCGGCCAAGTATCGATTCGGGACAGCAGCGATCGTGCTGCGTGCTTTCCACATCAAAGGCAATAGCACCAATGCAGGTATGAGGAATCGAGTCAGTGCGATGTCTGCAGGTGTTAAGTCTGAATTTGCGCCGCCTTTAAGAGAAAGGAAAAAGCTCGCCCAGATGAGCAGAGTGACAATAATAGATAGGTAACCAAGCTTCATAATAAACAAGGAAAGTGGATGATGACTCATTATGGGGTACTTGGTGTGCCACAAGTTGGCAAGTTTTGTTCGAACTTGAGTCACGGTTGATGATTTCTGCTAATATTTCCCAAATTGTTAACGAATTTAACCAATGATCGGTATTTGCTATGGATAGGATTGATAGACATCTTCTTGAGTTGCTTCAGAAAGACGGCAGGCTAACCACGGCTGAGTTAGCTGATGAGGTTGGCTTATCGGCTTCACCGTGCGCGAGACGCATCAAAAGACTGGAAGAAAAAGGGATTATTGATGGCTATCGTGTGAGCCTGTCACGAGAACAGGTCGGCATCGCAATGAGTGTGTTTGTTGAGGTGAGCTTAAACAACCACCAAGAAGTGTCGATCGATAAATTTGAAAGTGCAATTGTCGAGATGGAAGAGGTCATTAGCTGTCACGTTGTATCCGGAGCTTATGACTATCTTTTAGAAGTTGTCAGCCCAAATCTTATGGCTTATGAAGCATTTACAAGAAAGCTACAGCGACTCTCTAACGTAAAAGATATACATACTCATCTTGCGATTAGGCAAGTGAAAGGCAATGCGCCACTTCCGGTTTATACTGACTAAGCTATAGGTAGGGGAGATGTCTTTGGGTGAAATGAGCTGAAAACGAAATGACTTTCGTTGTTAAACTAGGGTGCCGCTGCTCTTAAAGACAGTCGTCAAATACCAGATGCGCAGCAATAAAAAACGGAGCGCCTCGTGAAAGGCACTCCGTATATGATAGGTGCAAAACTTAGTGATACTTAAAGTTAGAGATTGAACAATCCCCAGTTTGAGCGTTAATTCTGAATGAGAAAGCATGTGAATGATAATCCACACCGTCATTCCAAATCGTCTCTCCAAATATCTTACATAGCTCTAGCTCACTTACTGAACCGAACTCTTCCATGTGTTTAGCTACAGATAAAAGTTTACCTCTTATCTCCGCAGTCCATTCCGTGTTACTCAAGCAGTTGAAAGCCATAGTTTTTTGCATATTACCTAGCCAAAATGTTTCTTGTTATTAAGTTATATGAATAATCATGATAACAATTTCTTGGCGTTTGTAAATCTATTTTGTGATGAATATCTCACATACTCGCTTGCATTGGTCGGAAATTGAACTTTATTGTTGATAGTTCGCACATTAGTTTTACAACTTATTGATAAAGCTTTGATTAACGAGTTATCTGACTATTTTGGCTTGAGGGAAGCATATTTATCGGAAAAATCCAGTCGATAAAGCGATGAAACCTAGTAATGTTTTCAGTTTGGGCCATCGTTTGTCGGTTGGTTTGCGTGACGTGCTTCGTCAATCATCGTGGCTTCTTTGCGGTATTTTGAAGACAGCCGACGGAACTTTTCACTGAGTGTATGGAGATCTTGCGAGAGTGATTGTGAGCTTTGTACATGCACCTGCGCACTTTCTGTCTGTTGCGGTAGTTTTGCGTTGGTGCAATGTTTAGCGACGGCTTGCCAAGAATGCGTTAGAGATTCCGCCCCGTCTAGCTCGGTAGACACAACGTATGCCTGTTTTAATAGAACCTCAGAGACATCGTAAGCGGTATTCATATGACTATTGAGCTGTACATTAAACCTTTGTTCGTACTTTGCCCAAAGTTCAATGATCTGCTTTCTGGTGAAATGTTTGGATAACAGCGTTTGTGATTCATAGGTTGAGAGAACTTGGTTGAATTCTTTAGTGTATTGGTTGTACCGCCCTTCAAATGAGAGTTGGCGGTCCAACAGTACTTGCCAGTTTTCACGGTCACAATGGTTTGCTAGCGCGACATTAGCACTCAAAGGTACACTCACAATGATAACCTTCACCCAAAAACTCATGACTTTCCTCTACTTACTGCGTTCTCTATAGAGAGTATAGATGAGCAGCAGCATGAGTTGATGTACACTTGAAAGATACCTAAAACGGAAGAGCTGGTGGATTTGATGAAAAAAGCGCTGATCGCTTTACTTGTGTTGTTAATATTGGGCGGAGGAGCGGCGTATTACTTCTTGGTCATGAATAAAGACCCAATTCCACCAGAGAAAATGGAAGAGCCAGCTGCAGAAGTTGCTCAGCAGTCAGATTCTGAGCTCGCACCCATCATGGATCTTCAGCCTGAACTAGAACAGACCGAATTTTACGTTTTGGATAGAAAGCTCGAAGTGGTAGAGCAGCCTGAAATTGATGGGTTGATAACAGATTACCTCTATAAAGGTGAAAAGGTCGAAGTTTTAGAGAAACAAGGCGAATGGGCTCGTATCTCAGATTACATCGTTCTAAAAGAAGGCGGGCCACAGACAGCCGAATGGGTTTCGATGTCTGGCCTATCTAATGATGAAGTGATTATTTCCGAGAAAGAAAGCATAGAGATATTGGATTCATATTTGGTTAAATCCGACGATCTTAAGATCCATAAAGAGACGTTCCGCAATACGGTTGCAGAGCTGATCTCTGATGGCGAATGTGACCCAAGTGACTTCGAGGAGTTAGGTGGTTGGGTGAAATCGGTGAAGTACAGTGACCGAGATGTCTATTTTATTTATTGCGGCGGACTGTCTCTTGAAAATAAAATTTATTTAGATGTAAATACAAATGAAATATTTACGAAGTAGAATCCCACGCTCTATTTATTAATAATGTTTACTTAAGCCCACTCATAGATTGAGTGGGCTTTTTTTGTCTATTCATAATGTTCATCTTTCCAATCCAGAACGTTAATTATATTGAGGTTCATATAGAATGATAAGGAACCATTTATTAATGGCTAATTAAAGTTTCGTTATTATTCTCATGATCAATCATTTCAAATTCCCATATTGCATTCTTCTTGAAACAAGCTGAGAGATATAGGTTTGTCTCGTATTAACAAAGACTTATCTGCTTGGTGATAAAAGTGAAATTAAATAAACCTTATTAAAATCAAAGCATTATGTCGATTTACATCCATGTAACATTTCATTGGTTTTGGAACGTAAGTCTAGTTTTTAATCATAATACGAAAATATTTTTTATTTGTAATAATAATTTTTGATTTTGAGTTGTAGGGTTTAATTAAAGCAAAACGTAAAGTTTAATTATCAACTAAGACATTATCTTATTAACATCATTGTTATTTAATTGCTTGTAAGGGATGGAACCATTAATGAAAAAGCTTGCTTTAATTACAGGGTCAAAAGGCGGTATCGGCTCAGCAATTTCCTCTAAATTAGTTGCAGACGGTTATCGTGTTATCGCGACCTATTTTACTGGGAATTATCAGTGCGCACTGGATTGGTTTAACGAAAAACAATTTACTGAAGACCAAGTGCGATTGTTTGAATTAGATGTCACCAACACCGCTGAATGTGCACAGAGCCTAAGCAAGTTGTTAGAAGAAGAAGGCACGGTGGATGTTTTGGTAAACAACGCAGGTATTACTCGTGACAGCGTCTTCAAAAAGATGGATGCCGAAGCTTGGAAAGATGTGATTGAGACTAACCTCAACAGCCTTTTCAATGTGACACAGCCTCTGTTTGCACCGATGTGCGAAAAGGGCAATTGCCGAGTCATCAACATCTCTTCCGTCAATGGCCTAAAAGGTCAGTTTGGACAAACTAACTACTCGGCGGCTAAAGCGGGAATGATTGGTTTTTCAAAAGCTTTGGCAGCAGAGGGGGCTAGAAGCGGTGTGACGGTAAACGTGGTTGCCCCTGGCTACACCGGCACCCCTATGGTTGAGCAAATGAAGCCTGAAGTACTTGATTCAATTAAAAACCAAATTCCAATGAAACGTTTAGCGACACCTGTAGAAATTGCAGACGCAGTGGGCTTTTTAGCAAGTGAATCTGGCGCGTACATTACAGGCGAAACACTGTCTGTTAATGGCGGCTTGTACATGCACTAATCGGCGAAACTGAAGGGAATGGAATAATGGAAAAAGTATTTATTGTTGCGGCTAAGCGTACTCCTATTGGAGCATTCACCGGGTCGCTAAAAAACGTATCTGCGGGCGAGTTGGCTGGCGTTGCGATCAAAGGCGCGTTGGAGTCCGTAGATCTTTCGTTGGATGCGATTGATGAAGTGATCGTTGGTAATGTGATTTCGGCAGGTCAAGGTATGGGGGTTGCACGGCAGGCTTCCATCTATGCAGGGTTACCTGAGGAAACACCTGCATACGGTGTGAACATGATTTGCGGCAGCGGCATGAAGTCGGTGATGGACGCAGCGGCGCACATCAAAGCACAAGATGCTGAAGTCGTTATTGCAGCGGGTGTTGAGGTGATGTCTCAGATTCCTTTTATTGTGCCACCGAGTATTCGCAACGGACACAAGATGGGTGACATCTCGATGAAAGACTTGCTAGTGGGTGATGGGTTAACCGATGCGTTCAATCACTACCACATGGGCATGACCGCTGAAAACATCGCCAACGCTTTGAATATTTCGCGTCTCGCACAAGATAACTACGCGTTAGAAAGCCAGCAGAAGGCGGTAGCCGCTATCGAAGCGGGTAAATTCAATGAGCAAATCGTGCCTGTAGAAGTTAAGCAGCGCAGACAAACCGTCACTTTTGATACCGATGAGTATCCGAAGTCAGACGCGACATTCGAAGCTCTACAAAAGCTTCGTCCAGCCTTTGACCGTGAAGGTACGGTTACGGCAGGTAACGCTTCGGGCATCAATGATGGCGCAAGTGCCATTATCTTAGCGTCTGAATCTGCGGTCTTGAAATACGGCCTGACACCACTCGTAGAGCTAAGCAGCTACGCACAATCTGGTTTAGACCCAAAAATTATGGGATTGGGCCCAGTAGAAGCAGTATCTAAAGCGCTAGATAAAGCGGATTTAACTTTAGAAGAAGTCGAGTTGTTTGAGTTGAATGAAGCCTTCGCTGCACAGGCGTTAGGCGTAATGTACCAGTTGTCTGAACAACATGATCTGCCGCTTGAAGCGTTCAAATCTAAAGTTAATGTCAACGGTGGCGCTATCGCACTTGGTCACCCTTTAGGGGCATCAGGTAACCGAATTATTGTTTCACTCATCCACGAAATGATCGAGCAACATACCAATTATGGTGTTGCTTCGCTTTGTGTGGGTGGGGGAATGGGAACCGCTGTTTTACTTAAAGGTATTGAGGGGTAGAACTCGACGTGCCGTAGGCGAGGCAAATTGGTTTTTTAAGCTATTTATTTTTTAACTGTTTCTTTATTAAGCTATTTCTTCACTAACTATGTATTCACCAGGAGTTACTTATGTACACGGATATTTTCAAAACAATCACAGACCAAACTGAAAAGCAGTTCGAACCGTACTTGAAATTCAATAAGTTGGTTGCAAAGAACGTTCAAACAATGACTGAACTTCAAATGAATGCTTTGCAGACTTATACCGATATGGGTCTTGCACAAATGAAAGCAGTCAGTGAAATCAAAGACGTAAATAGTCTTACCGCTTTTAATGGCCAGCAACTAACGGCACTCACTCAATTGTCTCAACAGATGATGAGTGATAGCTCAAAAATGCAAGCTGCTGCAAAAGAGTTCAAAGAAGATGTTGAAACACTAACAACTGAAAACTTGAAAACAGTTACGCCTGCATAAAACTAGTCGCCATCGAGTTAGTACAGGTTGGCCTGTGCGGCTTGGTGGCGATTTTCCGATTATTGGAGTCATGTTATGTTTCAACACTTCTTTTCGGACTACCTTGTTAAGCTTCAACAAACGAACCAGCAATGGTGGGAAAATTTTGAACAAAACAAGGAAGCCGCGCAATCTCCCTTAAATAAAGCGATGCAAGAATTGAATTTTGATGATGCATCGAAAATTTTTGAGCAAGCCGCAAACCAACCAGCCGTTCTACTTCAGCTGCAATCTCAATGGTGGGAACAGCAACTGCAAATCTGGCAAAACGCAGCACTGATGGGTAACACTGAAAGCGTTATCACTGAAGATCGTGGTGACAAGCGTTTTATCGATGATGCATGGAAGAACGACCCTTTCTATAGCTTCATCAAGCAATCTTACTTGCTGTTTAGTAAAAGCTATATCGATACCATCAACTCGATTGAAGGCATTGACGAGAAAACCAAAGAACGTGTGGCGTTCTTCTCACGTCAGGCTATCAATGCCATGTCCCCAAGTAATTTTATCGCGACTAACCCGGAGTTGATGAAGCTGACTCTTGAGAGAAATGGCGAGAACCTTCTTGATGGGTTAGAACAATTGCAAGCGGACGTGGAAGCGAGTGCCGACATCCTTAAGATCCGCATGACCAACAATAATGCATTCCGATTGGGTGTGGATGTTGCCAATACTGAAGGTGATGTTGTCTTTCAAAACGAGCTGTTTGAGCTGATTCAGTACCACCCAAAGACACCACAAGTTAATGCGACACCATTGTTGATCGTTCCGCCTTTCATCAATAAGTACTACATTCTCGACCTTCGTGAAAAGAACTCGATGGTACGTTGGTTGCTCGAACAAGGGCATAGCGTATTTATGATGTCTTGGCGCAATCCGGGTGAGGCACAGAAAGACCAAGAATTCGGAGATTATGTCACGGAAGGTGTTGTTAAGGCGGTAACCGCTATTGAAGACATTACCGGTAAAGAGCAAATTAATGCGGCAGGCTATTGCATTGGCGGTACGGTACTCGCTTCTACTGTGGCTTACTATGCAGCTAAGCGTATGAAGAAACGCATAAAAACGGCGAGCTTCTTTACCACGTTACTAGATTTCTCTCAGCCTGGTGAGGTTGGGGCGTACATCAATGAAACGATAATCGACGCGATTGAGAAACAGAACAACGCGAAAGGCTACATGGATGGTCGCTCGTTGAGCGTGACGTTCAGTTTGCTTCGAGAGAACAGCTTATACTGGAACTACTATATTGATAACTACCTCAAAGGCAGCAGCCCGATGGAGTTCGATCTATTGTACTGGAACAGTGATAGCACTAACGTGGCGGCTAAATGCCATAACTTCTTGCTGCGAGAGCTCTATCTTGAAAACAAACTGGTTCAAGACAAAGGCGTGAAAGTCGGCGGTGTTTGGATTGATTTGAATAAGATCAAAATTCCGAGCTACTTTATCTCGGCCAAAGAAGACCATATTGCTTTGTGGCAAGGGACTTACCGTGGTGCATTGAACACGGGTGGCAACAAAACGTTTGTTCTGGGCGAGTCTGGCCACATTGCAGGCATTGTTAACCATCCAGAGAAAAAGAAATACGGCTACTGGTTGAACGACAACCTAGACGACTCTGCTGACGAATGGCTAAACAACGCAAGTCACAACGAAGGCTCATGGTGGACACACTGGGATCAATGGTTACAAGGCTTTGAAGCTGACGAGAAAATCGAACCTTTCAATCAAGGTTCCGAGCTTCATCCTGTGATTGGCAAGGCTCCGGGTAACTATGTAAAGCAGGTGCTGCCGATTCTTGATAAAGAAGCTGTCGATAAAGAGACCGTCGACCCAGAAGCTTCGGAAAACCAAGCTTAACGTCTTGCCTCTTACTTAACAGTAGAAATACCTTACAGACAATAAAAAAGCCACTGAATTCAGTGGCTTTCTAGTATCAACTCATCTCAAAAATAACTGGCAAAAGTTGACGCAATTTCGATTTCTAATCGATTTCTTTGTCTTTAGTCATAGATAAAAGCCAAAGAGATACGGCCGCAACACCTGCAAAGCCACCAAGAATGATAACTGGCATAGCACTGTAACCTAGGATGTGCCAAATTACGCTTTCTAAAGTACTCATTCAATCGCTCCTTATTGCCAGCCTTCAACGCCGTGCATGTCTGGTAGTTTATGTGCGATACCTTTGTGGCAATCTACACACGTTTTTTCACCAGAAGCTAGCGCAGTTGAGTGTTGTTTCGCACTACGAGGGCTCTGCTCTGAGAAGTCCATGTAATCGAACTGGTGACAGTTACGACACTCAAGTGAGTCATTGCCTTTCATACGTTTCCACTCACGTTCAGCAAGGTGGGCACGACGTGCTTTGAATTTCTCTTCAGTGTTGATGGTTTTTGCAATAAAGTGCGCGTACAACTCTTTAGATGCCTGAACCTTACGAACAATTTTATCTGTCCACTCGTGAGGTACGTGACAATCTGAACAGATAGCACGAACGCCTGAGCGGTTAGAGTAGTGAATTGTTTCTTGGATTTCAGCAACAATAGGCGCATGACAACCAGAACAGAACTCTTCCGTGTTGGTTGCTTGCATACCTGTGTTAAATGCACCCCAGAATAAAAGACCGCCAGCGAAACCCAAGAAAAGTACAACGCCTACCGCTGCTTTACTTGGTGTCGCGAGTCTTTTCCAAAACGCTTTAAGTAATTTTATCATATATAGCCTCTCTTACCGTCTGGCTACGATTAACGCAGTGAATCTACAGGTTTGAACTCGTTCTCAACTAGTGGTTTAGCATTAGCTTGAGGTACGTGACACTGTAGACAGAAATAACGACGAGGTGATACGTCTGCAAGTACCGCATCTTCACGGTTCATGTAGTGAGTTACACTCACTTTAGTCGCACCCATTTCTTTTGCGTTTTTCCAGCTGTGGCAAGAAAGACACTTGTTAGCGTTAAGAGAAACTTCATAGCTACGAATAGTATGAGGCACTAGAGGTGGTTGGTATACGTAGTCACTCTCAAGTACTTGGTCACGAGGGAACTTTTTGAAGTCATCTGCTGCGCGAGTAGCTTCAAGTTCACTTGCACCACGTAGAGATTCTACGCCACCAATGCCGCCTGGGTTATCCAGCTCAGCTTGAGCTTGAACTGCACCAGCTAGCAAAAGACCAGCTGATAGTAGGGCAGTAATCAGTTTTTTCATGGTTAATTTCTCCGCCTAAAGGCTAATTCTTTGAGTGGACTACTTTTTTCAAAAAGTGATGAAAAAAGTAGTCGCAATATTAAATACGTTAGATCTTGTATCTAGGTTCTAAAAGCAATTGGCGCTTAAGAAACCTTAGTGATCTTAACTGGACACTTCTTATAATCCGTCTGCTTAGACAGAGGATCCGTTGCATCCAAGATCAACTTGTTGATCAGAATTCTTGCATCAAAGAATGGTACGAATACCAAGCCTTGTGGTGGACGGTTACGACCACGAGTTTCAACACGAACGCGTACTTCACCACGTTTGTTTTCGATAAGAACTTCATCACCACGGCGAAGGCCACGAGCTTTAGCGTCAGCAGGGTGGATGTAACAAAGTGCATCCGGTACTGCTTTGTAAAGTTCTGGTACACGACGAGTCATAGTACCTGTGTGCCAGTGCTCAAGAACACGACCAGTACATAGCCACATATCGTATTCATCGTTTGGTACTTCTGGTGGCGCTTCGTATGGAGCGTTGATGATCAGTGCTTTACCATCTGGCTTGCCGTAGAAGTCCCAGTCAGAACCTTTCTTAGCGTATGGATCTGAACCTTCTTTAAAGCGCCATAGTGTTTCTTTACCGTCAACAACAGGCCAACGTAGACCACGAACTTGGTGGTAGCGATCGTATGGTGCTAAATCGTGACCGTGGCCGCGACCAAAGGCTGCGTATTCTTCGAATAGACCTTTTTGAACGTAGAAACCTTGAGCTTGTGCATCGTCGTTAAGCTCTTGAGCTTCAGACAGTGGGAATGCATCAACGTTGCCGTTTTTGTAAAGCACGTCGTACATGGTTTTGCCACGGTACTCAGGCATTTTCGCAACCAGCTCTTCGCCCCAAACTTCTTCAATAGTGAAACGCTTAGAGAATTCCATGATTTGCCATAGGTCAGACTTCGCGTCACCTACCGTTTTCACTTGTTGGTACCATGCTTGTGTACGACGTTCTGCGTTACCGTAAGCACCTTCTTTTTCGATCCACATTGCTGTTGGAAGGATAAGGTCAGCCGCTTGAGCTGTTGCCGTTGGGTACGGGTCAGAACATACAATGAAGTTGTCTGGGTTGCGGTAACCTGGCAGACGTTCAGTGTTGATGTTTGGACCAGCTTGCATGTTGTTGTTACACATTACCCAGTACGCATTGATCTTGCCGTCTTTAAGCATACGGTCTTGAACAACAGCGTGAGCACCCGGTTTAGCAGGGATAGTGCCTTCTGGAAGTTTCCAGATGTCTTCTGCAATCTTACGGTGTTTAGGGTTAGCAACCACCATATCTGCCGGTAGACGGTGAGAGAACGTACCAACTTCACGAGCTGTACCACACGCAGATGGTTGGCCAGTTAGTGAGAATGGGCTGTTACCTGGAGTAGAAATCTTACCTGTTAGAAGGTGGATGTTGTACACAAGGCTGTTCATCCATACACCACGAGTATGTTGGTTCATACCCATAGTCCAAAGTGACATTACTTTGATGTTTGGATCCGCGTATTGCTTAGCCAGCTTGATAAGGTCATCTTGAGATACACCTGACATTTCAGACGCTTTCTCAACGGTGTATTCAGCAACAGAAGCTTTGTAGTTCTCGAAGCTGATATCAGTCATTTTGCCTGAGTTAGGGTTCGCAGCTGCCTGTTGTAGAGGATCATCATCACGAAGGCCGTAACCGATGTCTGTTGTTGCTTGCTTGAAGTTCGTGTGTTTGTTCACGAAGTCCCAGTTAACCGCATCGTTTTGAATGATGTAGTTAGCAATGAAGTTAGCAATCGCTAGATCTGATTGAGGTTCGAAGATGTAACCCGTGTCTGCAAGCTCAAAAGAACGGTGGTAGTAAGTAGACAGTACGTTTACTTTAACGTGTGGGTGGCTTAGACGACGGTCTGTAATACGGGTCCATAGTACTGGGTGCATTTCTGCCATGTTTGAACCCCACAGTACAAATGCGTCTGCGTGTTCAAAGTCATCGTAACAACCCATTGGCTCATCGATACCGAAGGTACGCATGAATGCACCTACCGCAGAAGCCATACAGTGACGAGCGTTTGGATCGATGTTGTTTGAACGGAAGCCCGCTTTCATCATCTTAACTGCTGCGTAACCTTCCATTACAGTCCACTGGCCTGAACCGAACATACCAACACCTGTTGGACCATTCTTCTTCAGAGCCGCTTTCCATTTCTCAGCCATTACGTCGAAAGCTGTGTCCCAAGATACTGGTGTGAAATCACCATCTTTATGGAACTCACCGTCTTTCATACGAAGAAGAGGAGTTTCAAGACGGTCTTTGCCGTACATGATTTTTGAAAGGAAGTAACCTTTAATACAGTTAAGGCCTTTGTTTACAGGTGCTTCTGGGTCGCCTTGAGTCGCAACCACTTTACCGTTTTGAGTACCAACTAGTACCGAACAGCCCGTACCACAAAAACGACAAGGCGCTTTATCCCACGTGATTTTTGTTTGATCAGAGCTAGCAATCAGGTTGGTTGCTGTTGCTGGCAGAGTTACACCTGCAACGGCTGCCGCTGATGCAGCTGCGTTTGCTTTCACAAACGCGCGTCTTGTCATTTTCATACTTCACCCTCAAGTTGAGAATTGTTGCTTCCAGTTTCTAAATCCGTTTCGTCGAGCTCAGTTTCGATTTGGTGATAAACCAAAGCTGTGCCTAAAACGTTCGTAATATTATTAATTTCTTCGATGGTGTCCGTTACAAAACCTTGGTTTTCGGTTTCTAGGACTACTATGATTTTGCCTTCAGGGCTGCTGCCGTAAATCTCTGCGTTATCGAATTTCTCGATTTGTGCTTTGATCTCGTCTAGATGCTCTGGGCTCACATGCACGACTAAACTTGATATATGCACTTCATTTAGTGCCATAAATTGCTCTCGTTATTTTTGTTTTATGCATTACTCACAAGAATAGCTGAAGTAGGGCAAACTGCTACGCAGGCTCCACAACCGTTACACTCATCTAACTCGATTTTTGGTAGAGCAACACTGCCTGCTCTAAGTTGAAATTGAATGGCCATAGGTTCACACATGTCACCACAGCTTCGGCATTCAACATTTTGTTGCGCTAAGCATTTATCAGAGATACTTGCTTTTGCTTGCCAAGGTGTTTCTTCCTTGGGTTTAAAAATTGGTTCAGGACAAACGTCAGCACATTGATAACAAAAAGTGCATTCGTCTTTTGAATAGTCGACAGTAGGAAAACCACCATCGCCTACAATGATTATCTTAGTCTCACAATTTTCGATACATTTACCGCAACGAGTGCAGTCATCTGTAAAGCTTTCTAGGCTGTTAATCCAAGGCAATCGAATCTGGCTTGAATCTACTTTTCGCCTAGAAAATAGGCGTCGTCTCGATAGGTCTACCACTAAATGCCTACTAATGTTGCTAAGATGTTGTAATTGTAGATCATTGTTTTGTTAATATCTTGTCATTTATCCTCACAAGTAGTGTAGTTTTAGAAATATTTGTATAAATACCCCTTAAGGGCTAAATAGGATCCTATATTGTCTTAGATCAATAAATTACGAAGCGTTTGGTCACATATTGAATGGAGCTCTGTTTTTTGATGTGTGACAATAGGTTTCGGACAGCCACTTATATACCTTCAGGATTTTGATTTTGCTTATTAAACCAGTTTCATCTGTAACGAGTACAATAGCTAAATCATTGCTGTCCATACTGCTCCTTTCGGTTGCCACTACTGGTTTTGCTATCTTTACATTGGCGTCAAGTCTCAACGACGCAGAGGCGGTTAACGTGGCCGGCTCAATGCGTATGCAAAGCTATCGTTTAGCGCATGATATTCAAATAGAATCAGTTGATTATGATTCTCATATTCGTGAATTCGAAAGTTCTCTTTATTCCCCTTCAATGGCCAACTTGGTCAGTTGGGAAGTTCCTACAGACATCACCGAAGATTACTATTTAATTATTGGTCGTTGGCACGAGCTTAAACAGGTATTAAGCAGTGAAGATCGAAAGCACTATCTCGTATTAGTTGAAAACTTCGTTACTGAAATTGATGGCTTCGTTTTTAAGCTGCAAGAGTTCTCTGAAGATAAGTTGATAAAGTTGGCGTGGGCTGGTGGTATTGGCTTAGGTGGAATTCTCGTCATATCTCTTTTTGTTGTTCACTTTGTCCGTAAACAAGTTGTTAAGCCGTTACATGCACTCGTTGGCGCCAGTCAGCGAATCAAAAACAGTGATTTTGAAGTCGAGTTGAAGGTCACCAATAACAACGAACTGGGTATTTTGACCAAGACATTTAACTCAATGGCGAAAGACTTGGGTGCGCTCTATCGAAATCTTGAAGACGTTGTGGATGCTAAGACAATAGAGCTACAAAACGCTAACCAATCCCTACAGGCGTTGTATCACTCTTCACAAGAGCTGACCGTAACACGTATCGCCCCAGAGAACTTCCGAGCCATCCTGCAGCACCTCGTGAGCTTAGAAGGCATCGAATCGTTAAGGCTAGAGATTGTAGACAACTCAGGTCGTTCACTGATTATGGATGAAGGGTACGACTCGAACTTAGACTATGAAAAATTTGAAATGAAGCTGGATGATAATGAGCTTATCTTGGGCTATTTATATTGTTCATATCATCATGGCCATTCAACGAGGACGCTGATTGATAGTTTTATCCAACTCTTATCGCGAGCTATCTATTATAATCGTGCGCAAAAAAAAGCTGAGCAGCTTATTATTATGGAAGAGCGTGCAACAATTGCACGTGAACTGCATGATTCACTGGCTCAATCACTGTCGTATTTAAAAATCCAAGTGACATTGCTGAAGCGTGTGATTGGCAAACTGCCAGAGCAACAACACCGAGAGCAGTCGGAACAAATAGCGTCGGAAATCGGTAACGGTTTGGCTGATGCCTATACTCAGTTACGAGAGCTACTCACAACATTCAGGTTGACCATAAAAGAGGGCAACTTCGGAGAGGCTTTGAGCACCATGCTTGAAGAACTCAGCGAAAGAACAGAAGCGAAGATTAACCTAACCAATAATCTTTCATCGATTGAGCTTGATGCGCACAGTCAGGTTCACTTGCTTCAATTGATTCGTGAAGCAACAATAAACGCAATAAAACACGCCAATGCCGACTTGATAGATGTATGCTGTATCGATGAGGAAGGTGAAGTATTCGTCGTGATTAAGGATAATGGAGATGGCTTTGACCCAAGTAGTTCGAAGATGAACCACTACGGGATGAGCATTATGCAGGAGCGTGCGGCAAGACTGAATGGCGACTTAACGATTGAAGCAGCTCAAGGTGAAGGCTGTACAGTCATATTGAAATATAAAAGTTTGAAGGAAGTTAAAGTTGACGATTTGTAAAGTAATGCTGGTTGATGATCATCCATTGATGCGCAGAGGTATAAGCCAATTACTGAGCTTTGAAGATGAATTCGAAGTGATTGCAGAAGCAAGTAACGGTACTGAAGCGGTCGCTCTTGCCCATGAAGAAGAACCTGATTTGATCCTTTTGGATCTTAATATGAAAGGCATGTCTGGCCTTGATACGTTAAAGGCACTTCGTAATGATGGCTCAAGCGCTAACATCGTTATTCTAACGGTTTCTGACAGTCCTGCAGATATTGAAGCAATTGTAAAAGCGGGCGCTGATGGTTACTTGCTTAAAGACACTGAACCCGATGAACTCATCGAATTACTGAAACAAGCGCACCATGGCGACAAAGCCTACAGCAGTGTTGTATCTCGTTACTTAAATGATGCTGAGAGCCGCAACGACATCTTCGACCAACTGACTGAACGTGAAATGCAGATCCTTCAAGAAGTTGCAAAAGGCTACCGCAACAAGCAGATCGCAGACCATCTGTTCATTTCTGAATCGACAGTTAAGGTACATATGAAGAGTTTGCTGAAAAAGCTACAAGTTCCTTCACGTACTGCAGCAACGGTTCTGTACCTAGAACGCTATGGTGACATGAAGTAGGGCTTGTTCCTTTGAAATAAAACTATTTCAAGCCGTACTGTTGGTTGTAAATGTTAGGGGCAAATAACGTGATCTTTTAACGACAGTTTCTCGTGATAACTTTTAATTTAGCATCAATAGCCTCTAATGATTTTGAACACGTGACATTAAAAAAGGCGCTGAACTTATTAAGTTCAGCGCCTTTTTGTTAGGGCATTTTATATCCAAATAATCATGTCTGTTTCACTGACAATTAAGCTGCCATTGGTACTAGAACAAGCGTACCGAAGATAACCGTGATAAGACCACAGATGACAGGGACAGAAGTACGTTTTACTACTTCAAATGGGCTGATTTTACCCATACCAGATGTCGCGACAATTACACCAGAGACTGGCGAGATGGTACGACCTAGGTTCGATGCTTGAAGCATTGGGATGATTAGGAACGCAGGGTTCAAGCCCATTTTAGCAGCCAGTGACGGAGCCAGTTCTACGAATGCATAGAACGGTGCGTTACCAGAACCTGTCGCGATAGCCGCTGCAACCGTTAGACCTGTTAGGATAAGCATCAATGCGATACCGCCTGCGCCTGCCGATTCCGCAAGACCAATCAGGTTATCAATAGCACCGATAGACATTAGGCCTTGAGCAAATACGCCCGCCGCAACCAACAGCATTACCACGCCTTTGAATGCTTCTGCCATACCTTGGTAGCAAGAATCTAGGTCTTCTAATGTTTTCTCACCGTCGAATTTCTTCACAACGTAATCGATGATAGCGCCCACGAAGATAGAGCCCACTACGATGGTGTAGATATCAAGTGAAAGGCCCGGAATCGTACGGCCGTTAAATAGGAATACACCGATGATAGGTAGGAATGGCAGTGCAGCGTAGAAAGCGGGTGCCGTTGTTTCAATGTCTGAAACGTCTACTTTTTCCATTGGTGTGTTTTCTTTCTTATCCAGATATTTGTTCCAGAAGAAAGCGGCCGCAGCCATCACGATGATTGCACAGATAGAAACAGGTAGTACCGTTTGAACGGCAAACACATCAAGAGACATGCCTGATTTTTCAGCTGCAATAACCACATCACCAGAGGTTGGTGAAAGAATGATTGCTGCAGGTGACGCACAAACTGCAACCGCTGCCGGGCGTGAAATACCCATTGCCGTCATCATTGGGAATAGGGTAGCCATCAATAGCACACCAAGGCCTGTTGCAGAACTTACTGCTAGAGACATTAGACACGCTACGATGTAAGCCGCAACAAGAAGTACGTATGGAGATTTGATCGCAGCAAGCGGTTTAGAGAATTGTTTCACTACCACGTTGTTTGCGCCGATGTGCGTCATGTAAGAAGCAAAGCCACAAAGAAGCATGATTTGCATACCTAGGCCGCCTCCACGGTACTGAAGCATGTATTTAACAAATTCTAGTGAGTCGGTAACCATGTTACCTGTTGAAGCGACCTTAGCTGGTAAGACTGTGTGACCAATAAGGCCAGTAATAAGAAGTAGGGCAAGGCCAGCAGTTAGTAATACGCCTGCCGCTTTATAGCCTTTCACAATAAAGTAACCAACAGCGATAGTAATCACTAATCCGATCAAGAGCTCTAACATAGAAATCTCCACAAAGTTTAAAAAATATAAGAAAGTGTTTCAGAATATGACAATGAATGTACAGAAAACTGCACTGTGGCACGAGGCATAGTTGAGGTTGATATGATCTAAGACAAACATTTTTTTCGATGTTAATTGTGGTTGTAAATCGTGATTAACTACTGTTGTTTAGATGTTAATAAACAAATTTTGTAGCTTGTTAGAATATAACTTGGATCACTTTTGGTTGTTCTAGTTGCATATGGATGCGTTGTTTTATAAACCATGAGTGTTTTTTGTACTTTGGAAGGAAATGTGTAACGAAGTGGGTATTTATCGGAGTAAAGAGGTGAGAATCTTTGCTTTGACGCTTACTTACGTTTAACGCCTACTTATTTTCCTAAGTAAGCGTTAAAACACAAGCTAGCACTAAAATATAATTAGGGTTAAAAATAGCGAGTGAGTTTAGTTCATATCAACGTCAGGAATGTCATTTGAATACGTTGACAGCTCAGAGCAGACTACCTTCTTACAAAAATGAATCATCCCATAACGCGTCACCAGTAAAAACTCTTCTCTATTCAATGGAATGTAAGGCATGGCGTCAGACGATAGTGTAGAACCTTCACTTATCATGACTTTTTCGTAAAACGACAACTCGCGATTCGGGATGATTTGCTGGTGTTGGTTCTCATCCAGTGAGATGTCGTGTTGAGTGACAGAGTAAGATCCTGATGACGTAAAACCGACTTGCTTGGTCGACACGTATAATAGGTCATAACTGTCATTCTTCTTAAATTCGATGTTAATAGAAGACTGGTTATGAATCATATTATTGGACGGGTTAATAATTGATGCTGTATTTGCTAAATAATGCCCTTCAAGGTGTGATTTAGGAATAAAAGTAGAAATCCAGCCGACTAATACGCCAAGCAGTACCACAACAATTGCTGTATTCGTTTTGTTATTCACAAGTCACTCCTTTAAATCCTGCTGGAAAGCTCAGAGATTTTCCTGAATTATCGATGATTATTTTTCGTCCCTTATAATCATAAAGCGTGACGTTGAATAACTCGTTAAAAGTGAATTCGTCGGATTCAATTTTACAAGAGATAAAATGCTGGCCCACGAGGTCTTCGCCTAGGCTATTTCTATCTAAATAAGAAAACAAATAATGGGATAAACCTGCAGCCACTACAAATAATGCAACCAGCGCTACTACACTGTTTGTCTTTTTCGTCGCGGCCGTTGTCTCGGTTGTTGAATTTTCTGTCGCTATGCTATCTGTCGCTGTGTTGTCTTCAGGTTGTTTCGTTTCTTGTTTGGGTTGCGATTGAATTTTACTCAGCGCGCGTTCTTTGTCTTGTGTCACTTGTCCTGCAAATCGGTAGCCTTTACCGCGCTCAGTGACGATGATCATCCCGCTCTTATCTTCTAATGCTTTTCGGCAAATCGAGATGGTCTGCATTAGGCTGCCATCTTCAACGTAGATACCTTTAGACACCCACACTTGTTCAATCAGAACTTGGCGAGTGATCACCTCATTGGGTCTCGAGATAAAAAACTTAAGCAGCTCTGATTCATTAGAACCTATTGGGTAGGTACGGCCCGTCTTGAAGTGATGGATTTCACTCTCTTCTAAATTGACCTGTATATCATCATTGATAATAAATTCAGCAGACATCTGGGTTCTCATTGTTATAAGCGTTCTAACCTAAATATAACAAATCTTACAACAAACATAAACTTACTGATTTTATCGTCTTTGATATTTAAGTGACTGAATTTATGTTGATTATTAACCTAATTAGATTTCCTTATATACCTTTTTGAGGTTGTTTAATGCGGTTTCAGGTGCTTGCCGTTAGTAGCTATTGGATCATTAACGGGTGACGCTGATTTAGTGGGTGTGGGTTAATTGCTCAAATTTCTTACGTAGTTTTATCAACGTGTCATTCCAACTCTGTGTTGCCTTGCTCTCTACGAATAAAAGTCGAGCTTACCTCCGACTCAATTGGCAACTCAAATAACGATAAATCGCATGACCACACCAGTTAAATGCGAAAGCTACGAAGGAGCTGTTTTGAAAGATTTCAATAAGCCATATATATGTGGACTAATTACGCTCGCCTTACTCGGCTGTCAGTCTGAAGACTCGACTCAAGATGCCGTATCGGTAATTGTTCCCTACAACATTAATGAATTACCAAAACCGAATGATGGTTATGGGTATGATGACGATGGAACAATATCGGGAGTCGGTGAAGACGTTGCCGCAATGTCATCGACCAATGACGCTTATTATCAGGACTACAACAATTCATACGCAGCCCTAGACGGCTGGGGACTTTGTGCGGAACCGATTTTAATTCCGCTACAAAGCGTAAATTCTGATAAGCGTTATCCATTAGATAACAACTCTTTATTAAATAATGTCGTGTTGATTGATGAGAGTGGGGAATTAGTTGCAACTCGCGTCGAAGCTGATGGTTCAAATATTAAGATCCAATGTGAAGCTAGTCTTAAGCCAAACGAAATTTATTCAGTCGTTGTAACTGATCGTGTGAAAACAGAATTTGGAGAGTCGCTTCAAGCTGCGCAATCTTTCAATGACCTTTTATATTCAGGTGTTCCCCTTAACAGTGAAAGAGATATTGAATTACAAAAACAAGTACTTAATGCTATGGACGCATACTACAAGCACTTTCCTGAACAAGGTGTTCCTGTGTATGCCGCTCAGTTTACAACGCAGAGTGCTTATTCGACTTTAGATGCGATGAGAGATAATCATATTTCTGAAGGAACGGCTTTCTCACGAGATCTCATCTTAGTCGAAGATAAAACGACTAAATATGATCTTTATACTCAAAAATTAAAGCTTCCATTTTATTTACCTTTTACTGAAAGTCGTGAGGCTGAATGTAATTATGATCAATACGACCCTAAAGTATCGTGTCCGCCGTTATATGAATGGATGAAAACAAGCTCTGGTGGCTTTCCTACTGGAGATGATCCACTTCCAATTGTCGTAGAGTCACAAATTATCAATGCTGATATCTACACCCCTGCTCGTTGGGATGGAATCGAGCAACTACCGACGGTTGTGTTTGTTCATGGCGTTACAGCTGATAAGTCAGCGGCTTCGCTAATGGCAAAAGATTATACGACACAAGGGTTTGCCGTGGTCGCTATTGACATGCCTTATCATGGCGAGCGCATGAGATACGATGTAAATGGACTTGAAATTAGTGCTAAAGCAAACAAATCTTTCTTTATCAATATCGACTCGCCTCTCGCTCTTCGCTCCAATTTACAACAGTCGGTTTCTGATTTTCTAGGGTTACGCTTTGCTTTGAATGATCAGCTGTGGGTTGATAAGAGCAATATCCACCTAGTCGGACACTCTCTGGGCGGAATTATGTCGGTAATGGTCAGCGAGTTTAGCCAAGAGACTCGTGAGTTACAGGCTAACTCTGACTTCTCATTTAATACCGTTAATTTTGTTGTTCCGGGACAAGGTTTAACCAATTTGGTTTTGTCTTCTCAAACGCTGGGACCAGAAATGTCTGAAGGCGTGAAAAAATCGCCGGATGTACAGCGTAGTATCGCTGAAACTGTGATTCCGGAAAACTGCGACGCAGAGAATAACAACCAAGAGTGTATTGAGTCATTAAACGAGTTTGTCAATTTATCGTCCGAAAATGCGCTGACAGTCAGTCAGCTAGAAGACGACATCTTTTCGCTTTTGGTGACAGGTCTAAAGCAGGGTGTACAAACTGCTATCGATAGCTCAGACCCAGCGAGCTTTACTTCTCGTCAAGCCAACAACGAACAACCAACGTTATTGTTGGCGGCGGTAGGTGATTGTGGCGACACTTGTGATGTCGGCGTTGACTATATTCCAGACAGCGTCGTTCCCAACTCTGCTCCAGACAATATACGAACGGGTACTGAGCCGCTAATAAAGGCCTTAGGTTTAGATTCTATTACTGGCACGACAGGACAACCTTTATCGGTTGTTCAAACCCGTGGAGTTATTCGAACGACCACGGGAGGGCATGGTACTTACCTGTTCCCTTATGAGGGAACGATGGACGAATCAGGATTACCCGGATTCCCAGATTCTGAAGAGCTCAATTTTGTTTGGGATGCGACCAATACTCAGCAGGTTGCCGTTGCATCGATGGTAACAACAACGGGTGCATCAATCGAAATCGTTAACGAAGATCATATCGAAACAGAGGAGCCTCAAGATGAAGAATAAACTCATATTGGGCACCGCAGCTGCTCTCATTCCTTGTTTAACAAACGCCGCAGGATTCCAACTTAACGCACAATCAGCAACGGGTTTAGGCCGTGCATTCGCGGGTGATGCTGTTATGGCTGATAGCGCGGCAATTGTTGCTAAGAACAGTGCTGCGATGGCTTACATCGAGCAACCAACACTCTCTGTCGGCGCTATCTATATCGATAGTGGTATTGATGTGTCTAGTGTTAGTTACACACCGAAGTTTAGTGATACTAAAACGTTAGACGACCAATCATTAGATACAGGGACATTAGTTCCGAACATTCATTATGTTCATCCTATCGAGGGTTCGAAGTTCACTCTGGGTGCGACGGTTCATTCTAACTTTGGTACCGACGTCGAATTTGATAACTCGTTCGAAGCGGATGAGTTTGGAGGCAAAACGGCGCTTTCCAGTATCAATGTTGGCTTCGCTGTCGCTTATGAGATCTCTGAAAAGATCAACTTAGGTGCTGGTATTGATGTTATCTACGGTGAAGGTGAAATTTCGCGTCAAGGTTTACTCGGTGTTGATGCTGATGGATTTGGCTTGGGCGCCAATATTGGTGCTACCTATCAAGTTAATGAGAATAACAAATTTGGTATTTCCTATCGTTACAGCCCTGATATCGAAGTTAAGGGGGATATCTGGATGCTGGGTTCTGGTACGGCAGAAAAAATGAATGTTCCGTTACCAGACATACTAGAGTTTTCCGGTTGGCACCAGTTCAACGAACAGTGGGCTTTTCACTACAGCCTGCAGTGGGTGAATTGGTCTGAATTTGACTCGCTAACATCTGACTCTTATGACGACTCTATTAAAGAGTATCAATGGAAAGATGCAGGACATGTTTCTGTCGGTGGTACATACACCATGTCAAAAGACATCGTTCTACGAGCGGGCTACATGTACGACATTTCCCCGACTGACGAACTCACATCGCTCTCTATTCCTGATGTTAACCGTCACTGGTTAACAGTCGGAGGGACGTATAACTTCACCGATGCCAGTTCTGTGGACGTTGGAGTCGGATTTATCATCGGAGAATCACAAGATATTGACGAAAACCTGACGACGATTCCAGGAACGAGTTCCAATATAACTGCTGATGTGACTGCCGATGCTCTCTTGCTTGGTGTTCAATATCAACATCGTTTTTAACTTTTACTTTGGAGTTCAGAACGTAAAAATTTAGGAATCATATAAAAATTGCAGGGCTCGACAGTGAGTTGAGCCCTTTTCTCATTATTAGCTGTTTTAGCATTATTTAAATAGCTGGAAGCTCATTAAGTAAGAAATAGCTGCTTAGAAAAACGTTTTAATTCAGACGAATTCAAACGGTTATGGTTATTAAAAATGAAATTTACAAAGCTTAGTAAAACAATCTGTTTGGCACTGTTTGCCTTACATATCTCTCCATCGTTTGCCCAAGACTCAAACTTGATTCCTGTGACTATCGAAAAAGCGCACAAACAAGCATTCACATCTTCAATCAACGAGGTTGGCAAAATCAGGGCAACGGATTCTGCTGCATTGACATTCAGTGCCTCCGACAAAATTCTCAATATCCATTTCAAAGATGGAGATTCAGTTAAAAAAGGCGAGTTGATCGCTCAACTGGACAATACCAAAGCAAAAGCCGATTTAGACAAAGCAAGAAGCTCTCTAGCGTTAGCAAAGTCGAAATTAAAGCGAGTACAAGAATTACTAAAGAAACAGCCTGACTCTATGTCTCAACAAGATGTTGAAGAACTGGGAGAGCAGGCGAATTTAGCTGCGGCTGATTTCCGTCAGAAAGAAGCGCTGATGAATGACTATCTATTGGTTGCGCCATTTGATGGGCAATTAACCAACTTTACCCACTCAGTGGGCAGTAAAATTGATGGCGCAACCGCGTTGGTGAGTTTGATTAAACTCGATCCTGTCGAAGTTCAGTATTCCATTGGCCAGTCGGATTTAGGCAACGCAAAACTTGGGCAGAATGTCTCAATCCAAGTTGATGCTTTTGTCGATGAAGCATTTTCTGGCGTGGTGGATTACATTGCCCCCGCGGTTGATGAGAGCTCAGGTCGCGTAGAAGTACACGCGCACGTGACCAATCCAGATCATCGCTTAGTTCCGGGTATGTTTGCCAAAGTAAGCCAAATGACGAGCGAAGACACGACTCAAATGGTGGTTTCTCAAAATTCCGTTCAAGCAAAAAATGCACAACGCTTTGTATGGATTGTGAATGGTGAAAAAATCGAGCAACGCATTGTTGAATTGGGTGTGAATACTAACGACGGTTACGTTGTTGTAGAGAAAGGCTTGAAGCTTGGCGATAACGTCGTTGTTACAGGACAACAGAACCTTAAGAAAGCGTCGTTAGTTAAGGTAATGAACCCTAATGCGGAGCAGAAAACGGTTGAGCTAATAACGGAGCCAATAGACAAAGAGGTCACTAAGCAGGCCGTTAAGCACGAGGTAGAAAAGACCGAAACACAGATTGATGAAGCACATCCGGTTGAGCCTTCGGTTGATTGGACGGAAGCAACAAAAGGTGTAGACGAAGCGGTCAACGAAAATAACGAGCGTGCGGAAACTAATGCGGCCGCTGAGCAATCATCGAGCGAAATCCAAAGCAAGGAAACTTTAAGCAAGCAAACCCAAAGCAAGGAAGCCGTAACAAAGGAGAATCTGAATGAAGCTTCCTGAGATTTGTATCAAGCACCCTGTGTTTGCGTCTGTTCTGAGTATCACCATTGTTTTGCTTGGACTTTTGTCGTTTCAAAAGCTCTCAATCCAATACTTTCCTGAACATAAAACACCTTCAGCAACGGTCACTGCTGCGATCAATGGTGCCAGTGCTGAGTTCATGTCGCGCAATGTGGCAGATAAACTGATCACGGCGGCAACGGGCTTAGACAGCGTGAAAACCATGACGACCGACTGTCAGGAAGGAACGTGTAATCTAAAAATCATGTTTGAAGATGACATTAATGACGTCGAATACACGAGCTTGATGAACAATCTGCGTAGCAGTGTTGAAGCGATTGGTGATTTCCCTCCTAGTATGACGGATAAGCCAACGGTAACGGATGACTCTTCTGATACCAGCATGCCGAGTAACATCATCACGTTTGTGAATACCGGCAAGATGTCTAAGCAAGACATGTATGACTACATTAGCCAGCAAGTCGTGCCCCAGTTTAAGCACATACAAGGTGTGGGTGGGATTTGGGGGCCGTATGGTGGCAGTGAAAAAGCGGTTCGTGTGTGGTTACAACCTGATCGAATGATGGCGCTTAACATGAGTGCGTCAGACGTGGTCGGTACATTAAGCTCATACAACGCGACGTTTACCGCGGGTACTATCAAAGGTCAGGTGCGAGATTTCTCCATTAACCCAGTCAACCAAGTGACCAGTGTTGATGATGTGCGAGATTTGGTGGTTCGTGTCGATAACGGCAAAATCATTCGCATTGGCGATATTGCTGAAGTAAAAATGGGTGAGGAGAGCCTTACACCGAGTATTCTTCGTGTTGACGACAACTTAGCTATGTCGATTCAGGTACTGCCACTGAAAAGTGAAAACCCAGTGACGGTTGCCAATAAGGTTAAGAAGCAAATAGACGTGATTCAACCTCAGTTGCCTGAAGGCATTGAGATGAAGATGGTCTACAACCAAGCTGATTTTATTAAAACTGCAATTGACGAAGGCTTCATGACTTTAGTTGAAGCGATTGTTCTGGTTTCAGCCGTTGTCGTGTTGTTCCTTGGTTCTGTTCGTGTGGCTTCGATTCCGATCATTACCATCCCAGTGTGTGTGATAGGTGTATTTGCCGTCATGCATCTACTCGGGTTTAGTATCAACGTATTGACTATATTAGCCATCATTCTTGCAATTGGTTTAGTTGTCGATGATGCCATTGTTGTGGCTGAAAACTGTTACCGGCATATCGAAGAGGGCGAAACCCCTTTTAATGCTGCAATCAAAGGGTGTCGAGAGATCGTTTTTCCTGTGATAGCGATGACGCTCACGTTAGCGGTCGTGTATCTACCTATTGGCCTGATGTCGGGCTTAACCGCCGATCTATTTAGACAATTTGCTTTCACTTTAGCAGCTGCAGTGATCATCTCAGGGTTTGTTGCTTTAACGCTCTCGCCCATGATGTGTGCTTACTTAATGAAGCCAGTTACAAAGCCAGCAAAGTGGTACAAAAAAGTTGATGCGAAGCTGAATGTTCTGTCTGACTTGTACACCAAAGAACTGGGCAAATGGTTTGAGCGTAAAACACTGATGAGTAGTATTGCTTTGGTGTTGATTGCTCTGTCTGTTTTGGCCGTTTGGAAAATGCCTCAAGTGCTCCTTCCAACCGAAGACACTGGCTTTGTTGAGGTGACTTCAACGCCACCAACAGGGGTAGGGCGTCAGTATCACCTCGACAACAACGAGCAACTTAACAGTGTGTTCAAAGGTGATCGTTCGGTAGAGGCAAACTTGTCTTACATCGAAGGGACTCCGACCAATCACGTTTTATTGAAATCATGGGGCGAGCGTGACCAGTCAGCTGATGAACTGGTTAACGAGTTTATCGCCAAAGCGCAAAGTTCGGTCTCTGCTTATGGCATGTCTTTCAAGGTTCGCTCGGCAGATAACTTAAGCATCGCGACCAATATGATCCTTGAGCTGACGACGGTTAACCGCGACACGTCGGTGTTGTCTGAAACCGCAAGTGAGGTCGTTGAGGCGCTTGAGAGTTATGAGGGCGTGACCAACATTAATAATTCGATGTTACGCGACCAATTACGTTATGACTTATCGATTGACCGTAATGCGATTGTGTTGTCTGGTGTTGATTACAGTAACGTAACCAACGCGTTATCGACCTTCCTTGGTTCTGTGAAAGCGGCAGATTTGCAAGCCGATGACGGTTATACATACCCCATTCAAGTTCAAGTTAACCGAAAGGATCTCGGCGACTTTAAGGTTCTCGATAAGCTGTATGTGGATTCACAGTCGGGGCAAAGGCTTCCTTTGTCTCAGTTTGTTTCGATCAAACAAGTGACATCAGAATCTAACTTTAAGACGTTCATGGGTAAAGACAGCGCTGAAATTACCGCAGATTTGATGCCCGGATACACGGCGAGTGATGTGAAAGCCTACATTGATGATACGGTTCCAAGCTTATTGAAACCGGCGCAGAGCTACGAATTCAATGGAATTGTAAAAGACTTAGTTGATTCAACAGCAGGCGCACAAGTGTTGTTCGTATTAGCGTTGATTTTCATTTTCCTGATATTGGCCGCGCAGTTTGAAAGCTTTGTCGACCCAATGATCATCTTGCTGACGGTTCCATTGTGTATCGTGGGTGCGATTTTGACGCTGTCGGTATTTGGTCAAAGTCTCAATATTTATTCGAAGATCGGGCTGCTGACATTGGTTGGCCTAGTGACCAAACACGGTATTTTGCTGGTGGAGTTTGCCAACGAGAAACGTAAATCTGGCGTGAGTGCAAAAGAAGCGGCGATCAGCAGTGCACGTTCAAGGCTGCGTCCTATCTTGATGACCTCACTGACGATGATCCTCGGTTCATTGCCATTGGCATTAGCAGATGGTCCGGGTTCATTAGGTCGAATCAATATTGGTTTAGTGTTGGTCGGAGGTTTGACTGCCGGAACCTTCTTCTCACTGTTCTTAGTGCCAGTGGCTTACGTTGGTATGGCGAATCTAAAACAGATGGACATACTGACTCGGTTGAGAACGAAACCCGCATAACTCGCTATATAGATTGACGAGTTAATTGAAGTGAAAACTAAAACGCGCCTACCATGACCATGGTGGGCGCGTTTGTATTTATTCTCTCAATTGCCTAGAACGGTACAAAACAGTCTAGAACGGTGCAAAACTGTCATGTACCACGGTTGGTACCGTCCAACGTTGATGCGCATCTACAGGCTCTAGTGCTGAATTGTGGTGTGGTATTTGTCCACGGTCGCCATACAACCACAATACCAAGTTTGAACGTTCACCACTTGTTATCGGCAGCGCCGCATGGGCAACGTTTCCTCGATGAATCATAGCGACACCGGGCGTGAATGTTGTTTGGTTCATCTTACCCGTAGTAGGGTCATAAAAGTTAAGTTCTGACCCTGAAAACTCTTCATCTGGCATATTTACGTTAATGTTGAGCGTGACAGAAGACGCATCAGTATGAAGGCGCAAAGACGTATCTTTGTTCGCTTGATACTGAATTGAGAATCCAAAAGTTTGTGTATCGTAGCCCATGATTTCTGGGAACAATAAACGGGCGATAGGGCGCATGTAACTGTCGAGCAAATTACGGTAAAACGCTTGGAAACTTGGCGCTGCTAAATAACCTTCAGATCGACTGTCTAACATTGCTCCACCGCGGTTAAGTACTATGCCATATGGTGGGCGCAGCGGAATTTGAGCGTTAGAGACCGCTTCCAAGTAATCACGCAACTCAGCGAGACGTTCAGCATCAAAGAACTGGAACTTAAATACTCCAGGAGAAATCTCTTCGAGCAAATCTTTTACCGCGATTTCTTTCGTTGGATTTTGCCAAGCTTCTCTGACAGCTTCACGCAGGCGGGCATCTAACAGCGAATCATCGAAATCCAATTGGCTGCCTTCCGCACTTGCTTCCCATTCTTTCCAAGCTTCGCTGAACAAGCCCTTATTGTTGTCCCAAAACTGTTGTACAGAAGGAGCTCGTTGAAGCATCGCTTCTCTTGTCGGTAAATCGATGGCGCGTGCGCGCTCTAGTTGATTAGATAACATAATGTGTTCGCTCCTTTTGTTTGCTTGCGACCAATCTATTACACCAAGGTTTGTAGATAAACGGGACACTGGGCAAAACAGAATTAACTTTTTCTATATAATCAGATAGTGGCTTAACGGTTCTGCTTAAGTAAATAAGCGGCAGGAATAGTTAATGATGAACAAATTGCGGAGTGATGGAGAAGCTTAGACGATCATGCAAATCCTTTTGCATGTTCGATGGGGGAAGTGTTATTTAGAAATCGTAGTTTAGATTCATTGAGCTGTAGATTTCGGCGTTACTTTGGTCTGATGCGACAGTGGTGTTGTAGATGTATTCTGTATCAAACGTGAGTGCCAAATTGCCCATCAGAATGTTCTTCAAATAGCCCTTTAGGTTGTAGTTGGTATTCTCTTCACCGTAAGCCATGTTAGCCGTTGCCCCAATAGAAAACGTTTCTGTTAGGGTCAGAGAGCCATCAATATTGGCATTGACGATCAGTTCATAGTTCTCTTTGTTTGGAAACTCTTCATCAGAAGACTGTCGCTTACTGATTCGGTAACCCGGACCGGCAGATCCTTGGAGTTTGATTCTTTCAGTATCATAAAAGTGGCGACCCAGTCCTGTAGCCGTTATGAATTGCTTACGATAAGTACCAAAGTGGTCGTGTTCAAAACGTGTTGTGGCGACCAAATAGGTGACTTCGTTCAGGTCATAGCTAATGCCATAGTTGGTGGTATAACGATTAGTACCATCTTCATCATTTTCAGCATCGGTATAGTAGGTGTCGAACTGAACTCGCTGCCCCCAGTTCTCTTTTTTGTATCCAACAGAGATTCCAGAGTTGATCGACAAAGATGAGCTGGTGTTTTGCGAGTAGATAAACCCAAGCTTAGTCAGGGTTGTAAAAGGAGATTCTTCAGCTTCTTCTTTTAACTCAGAACCTTCGCTTAATACGACGTCGCCTTCGAGTACCATTTCATCAACTTCTTCGGCAAATACGGGCATAGAGATAGCGATTAGAGCTATAGGTAGCTTTGCTAGGGAACGTGTGTATGAAACTGTGCTTGTTAATGGGCGAGTTGTTTGTGAGATAGTGTGTGTCGACATAATGGTTTGGTTTATAAAGTGATTTAACACGACGAACGTAAGGTTAGCCGTGAATAGTAGTCAATGATTGAATCGAAAATTGGATTGATTTAAGACGCGATAGGCAAAGGCGAGAAGATGGTTTTAATCGCAGAAAACCCGTTGCCTCTATGAGGGTTGAAATCTTCAATATGCACAATGAATTCAAGTATCTCAGAGGGTTTATCATCTTCGATTAATAGGAACTCGAGTAATCCCTGTTCGACATGGCATGAAACAATGGTCTCACTCGAATAGTCAGCTAGAACCTGTTCAACATTAATTAAGACGCTCGTCTCAGGCAAGACGTTGAAAGCATCTTGCGCGCATTTAAGAATACAGCTACACACATACTCACGATATAAGGTGTTGCTTTCAGAAAGAGGCATCGTTTCAAGCTTGACTTCACCTTGGCACAATACCTTTTTCTCTTTTGGGATCACGTTGTGCTTATTAACCTGAATATTGACTTCTAACAGGTGCCCATTCTTATAGGTATTAAAGTTATGGTTTATCAGCTTGGTGTCGACTACGGCTGCGTTTACAGGGTTCTGTTGCGCTTCTGAAAGGGCAGAAAGTTTGGCGCCACTGTCGTTGTTTAAAATGCCTTTCGACAACTGATTATCTTTGGCCCAGTAGCTGTAGTGTTGAACCCAACTTATAAACTCAGTTTTGTATTGTTCGATGTCTTTTTCGGCCGCACGCTCAATATTGTTGGTGAGGGTGTACAACTTCGACTTGCTGCCCAGCAACATATCTAGCCAGTTAGGCTTGTACTCATCGAGTGCTTCCATGGCTTTGACTTTATGATCGAATCGGACCGTTGGCATTGCCGGCGCAGGTTCCATCGCAATCGACTCCCAATTCATTTTTGGGGTCGGAATGGTATGCACGGATTGGATTAAGTGGAGGTGCTGATTGAATAAGCTCACTTCGCTTACCGCGTCCTCAAGTTGTTTGGTATTCATCTACATTCCTGTCGACTGTTGTTCTTGTCATTTGGTGCTTAGTTTATGTTCAAAGCGCGCGAACAGTATTTAAATGAACGTGAATGATCTTTCGTGAGGTTACTTGATATTGGTTTAGGAATATTTTGGGGAGAAAGCTAGGTTTATGATTAAAATAACAACACAGAAACACAGAAACACAGAGACACAGAGAACAAGGCGCTCTCTGTGCTGGTCAATTTGCTATTATAGAAACTCGCTGATGGGTATTATCTCTGGCGTCTTGCAACCAAAGTAAATCGGTAATCGTTAGACGTGAAGTAGTTACGGCTGTATTCAAACACCGTGTTATTGGCGAGGTAACCGCGAGTACGTTTTTCAATGATAGGCTGAGCTGGGTCAATACCTAGCTGTTTCGCAACATCTTCAGGCGGAAGAATCGGCACCAATTCTTGCTCACTTCTATCAATCACCATGCCTTTGGTGTTCTCAATAAAGTCGTACTTTGATGTCTGCATCACTTGATAGGTGAGATCTGGGAATAGGGCAACAGGTAACCAAGTTTCTTCAACCGTGATTGGATTGTTGTCTATGAAACGAACACGTTTTACGTAGAAAACCAATTCGCCTTCTTTGATATCTAAATGTTCAGACATCGCCAAAGAACACGGCTTCATTTCGAAGGCCAGAACGTCACTGTGTGTAACCACATCCAAATGCGCCCACTTTTCTTGAAAGCTCGACTGTTTGTAGATGTCGTAATTGATCTTGTTCTCTTTGACGTAAGTACCGCTACCTTGAACGCTTTCCAGCTCATCGTTTTCGATCAGTAGTTTCAGCGCCTGTCTAACCGTTACACGACTTACCGAGAATACTTCACGCAATTGCGCTTCCGTTGGGAGTGCTTCTCCAACTTTATATTCACCAGAACTGATCTTTTCTCTTATTGCATCGGCGATTTGGCGATACATAGGGAGTCTTGCCATTTTTGCCTCATTTGTGCGCTAGAACAACTAGACTTTGATTAACAACCTGTACCTTAAATACGTAAATTTGCTCTATATAAGCCTTGCTTTAAAGGTTAGTGTGAGCGTCGTATCGGCGTTTTGTAGTACATATAATACAAATTAAACGATACATAACAAGCTTTCTTAAAGGATTTTCCAATACGATTTAAATACAAATTAAATACAAATATGTATTGGTGAGATCGTGATCACGGATTAAATGTCTTGAAGTTGTATTATTCTTCTCGTCGACAGGGACGACTGTCGTACTAATCCGTGACTATGGGACAAAGGTTATGAAACTTACTACTCTAACGAATAAGTCGCTCGTAAATCTGCAAACTACGTTTAGCAGTCGAGAAGAAGCGATTTACGCACTTGCTGACCAACTGGATCAGCAAGGCAAACTGCATAACAAGCAAGAGTATCTTGATGCAGTATTTGCTCGTGAAGAGCAAGGCCCGACAGCGCTTGGCGAAGGCCTAGCAGTACCGCATGGCAAGACTGACGCGGTTAAAGAAGCTGGCTTCGCTGTAGCAACGCTTAAAGAAGACATGAAATGGAAAGGCTTGGATGAAGACGAAGATGTAAATCTTATCTTCCTAATTGCGATTCCAAATGCAGAAGCGGGTTCTACCCACATGCATCTGCTCACTGCATTGACAACTACATTGGTTGACGACGATGTTCGCGAAGCGGTATTAAAAGCGACAACGGCTGAAGAAATCTTTGTGCTTCTTGATGGCGACAATCAACAAGAAGAAAAACAAGACAACTTAGATACAAATGCACCGACAATTGTATGTGTTACTGCTTGCCCTGCAGGCATTGCTCATACCTATATGGCGGCAGAATATCTTGAAAAGGCGGGCAAAAAGCTTGGCTATAATGTGCATGTTGAAAAACAAGGCGCAAACGGTATTGAAGATCGCTTAACTGCGGAACAACTTAATAATGCTGTAGCGTGTGTGTTTGCTGCTGAAGTTGCGATTAAAGAATCTGAGCGCTTTAATGGCATTCCTCGTGTTGAAACCCCAGTTGCAGAACCGATTAAACACGGTGAACGCATTCTAAATGAAGCAATTGAAGAGTCGAAAAAAGGCAACGGTGCAGAGCGTAAAGTTGCTACTGATGACAAACCGAAGAAACTGCCACTGAAAACTGAGCTTAAACAAGCACTGCTTTCTGGTATTTCTTACGCGGTTCCTCTTATCGTTGCTGGTGGTACTGTTCTTGCGGTTGCTGTTCTTATCGCGCAAATTTTTGACCTGCAAGAGCTCTACGCAACAAAAGATTCTTGGCTATGGATGTATCGCAAACTAGGTGGCGGCCTACTGGGTACATTGATGGTGCCAGTACTGGCGGCTTACACTGCTTACTCATTAGCAGATAAACCGGCACTTGGTCCTGGTTTTGCCGCAGGTATTGCAGCAAACATCATTGGCTCTGGTTTCCTAGGCGGTGTTGTTGGTGGTTTGATTGCTGGTTACGTGATGCGTTGGGTAAAAGAGCATGTTCGCTTAGGCCCTGCGTTTAACGGCTTCCTTACTTTCTACCTTTATCCGGTGATCGGTACGTTGGTGGCAGGTAGCTTGATGCTATTTGTTATCGGTAAACCTGTAGCGTTCCTAAACCAAGGTCTAACGGACTGGTTGAACGGTATGTCAGGCACCAATGCGCTGTTATTGGGTGCGATTCTTGGTCTGTTTGTATCATTCGACTTGGGTGGTCCGGTAAACAAAGCCGCTTACGCATTCTGTTTAGGTGCAATGGCGAACGGTGTTTATGGCCCATACGCAATCTTTGGTTCAGTAAAAATGGTATCAGCGTTCACCGTAACGGCTTCAACCATGATTGCTCCACGCCTATTTAAAGACTTTGAGATTGAAACCGGTAAATCTACATGGCTACTTGGCCTAGCGGGTATTACCGAAGGTGCAATCCCAATGGCGATTGAAGATCCAATCCGTGTAATCGGCTCATTCTTACTAGGATCAGTGGTTACAGGTGCGATGGTTGGCGCGGCAGGTATTGGTCTATCGACTCCGGGCGCAGGTATCTTCTCTATCTTCTTGTTACACGATTCAGGTTTGGGCGCATTCTCTGCTGCTGCAATCTGGTTCGGTGCTGCGATTGTCGGCACAGTGATTTCAACTGTTACTCTTCTGATGTGGCGTGGTCATGCTGTAAAAAAGGGTAAGTTTGAAGCAAGTACTGCAACACAGAACTAACTAAATTTTGAGCTAACTTCTAACTCGCAATTAAAACACCATATAAAAAATAACGAACAACTTGGCTGTCCTAAATACCTGTGCTCCTAACGGTTTTATTCACACAGATTCTGGGCGTGGTTTTCTGCACCCTAAATTTAGTGGCAGCCAATTTTAACCCCTTGAAAAACTTTAATTTAGTCGTATTTGAGTTCGAATTTTAGATTTACTTGAAGCGACACATTTAGGTAAATGATTATGACTACATCACGCGTACATATTACTCCACACATGCACTGGGATCGTGAATGGTATTTCACAACAGAAGAGTCTCGTATTCTTCTAGTGAACAACATGGAAGAAATCATGAACCGTCTGGAGAGTGATCCAGAATACAAATACTACGTTCTAGATGGTCAAACCGCTGTTCTAGAAGACTACTTTGCGATCAAACCAGAGAACACAGAACGCGTAAAAGCATTGGTTGAAGCGGGCAAGCTTATTATTGGCCCTTGGTATTCTCAAACCGACACAATGCAAGTTTCTGGTGAGTCAATTGTACGTAACATGATGTATGGCATTCGTGACTGTATGAAATTTGGCGACGCAATGAAGATTGGTTACCTACCAGATTCATTCAGCATGAGTTCTCAACTGCCGATGATCTATAACGGTTTCGACATCACGCGTGCAATGTTTTGGCGTGGTTGTTCAGAGCGTCATGGCACGAATAAAACAGAATTCTTATGGCAATCAAACGACGGCAGTGAAGTTACGGCACAAGTGCTTCCGCTAGGTTACGCAATTGGCAAATACCTTCCACAAGACGAAGAAGGCTTGCGTGCTCGTTTAGATAAGTACTTCCCAGTGCTAGAAAAGCCATCGGTAACGAAAGACATTTTGCTGCCGAATGGCCATGACCAAATGCCGATTCAAAAAGACATCTTTGAAGTAATGGACAAACTTCGCGAAATCTACCCAGATCGCGAATTCTCAATGAGCCGCTTTGAAGAAGTATTCGAAAAAGTAGAAGCAGCACGCGACCAACTCGATACAATCAAAGGCGAATTCAACGACGGAAAATACATGCGTGTTCACCGTACTATTTCGTCTACGCGTATGGACATCAAACTGATCCACGCTGAAATCGAAAACAAGATTGTAAATATCTTAGAGCCGCTAGCGTCTATCGCTTGGACATTAGGCTTCGAATACCACCACGGCTTGATTGAGAAAATGTGGAAAGAGAGCATGAAGAACCACGCTCACGACTCGATTGGCTGCTGTTGTTCTGACAAGGTTCACGCTGAAATCCTAAACCGTTACATCCTTGCGGACGACATGGCGACCAACCTGATTCATTTCTACAAGCGTAAGATTGTTGACCACATGCCGGATCGCGAAGGTTGCGACAAACTAGCAATGTTCAACCTTTCTCCGTACGAGCGTGAAGAAGTGGTGAACACAACCATTACTATCCGTGCTCAAGAATTCTCAATCTTTGATGAAAACGAAAACCCAGTTGAGTACTTCATCCAAGACAAGCGCCAAATTGACCCGGGTAAAGTAGACCGCCAAATCGTTCACTACGGTAACTACGACCCGTTCATGGAGTTTGATATTCAAATCAAACGTAGTGTTCCAGCAATGGGCTTCACCACGTTACACATCCAAGGTAACGAGAAGGGCGCTGTAAAAGTTGCTGAGCAAAAAGACTACCTATTAGAAAACGAGTACTACCGAATCAATGTGAACGACAACGGTACTCTGACCATTTTCGATAAAGAGACAGAACAAGTATTCGACCAAGTCCTTCGTTTAGAAGACGGCTCTGATGACGGCGATGAATACGATTACTCTCCATCTCGTCAAGAATGGTTACTGTACTCAGACGAGTTCCCAGTCGAAACATCGATTGACCACCAAGGCTTCCAATCGGTCGCGAACATCGCTTTCCGAATGAACGTACCTGCAAACCTTGCAGAGCGTGAAGAACGCACGGGTCAAAACGGTTTTGTTGAAGCGCAATGCCAAGTGGTATTGAAGCAAGGTTCTCGCCGCATTGAAGTACGCATGGAACTAGACAATCAAGCCGACGACCACCGTGTACGTGTGTTAGTACCAACGCCATTTGTTTCTGAAACTGTGGTTGCAGATAACCAGTTCGGTTGTATTACTCGACCAACCAATGACCCAGCAATGGCGGTTTGGGAAGAAGAAAAGTGGAAAGAAGCACCAGTTCCTGTGTATCAGTTAATGAACTTTGCAGCGTTAGAAAACGGCAAAGCGGGTATGGCGATTATGTCGAATGGTCTGCGTGAATTTGAAGTGATTGCATCTCAAGGTGACGAAAACCGAGATACCTTCGCACTGACACTATTCCGCGGTATCGGCGTGTTAGGTAAAGAAGAGCTATTGCTTCGTCCGGGCCGTCCATCAGGCATCAAGATCCCGACACCAGATTCACAAGTACGCGGTAAGTTAGTGTGTGAATTCACGCTGTGTGGCTTCTCTGGCAACTATATTGACGCGAACATCATGGCGCAAGCACGTGACAATGTCACTCAAATCGAATGCTACAACAAGATCCCTTACAACGCGATGAAGCTGAATGTGGGCGAGCAAAACCTACCAATGAGCTTCAGCTTGCTATCGAAGCAACAAGCAGGTGCGGTACTAAGCGTACTTAAGAAAGCGGAAGACGAAGATGCGTTGATCATGCGTGTCTACAACCCAGCAGAAACGGGTTCAGTGTCAGATTCAATCTCCTTCACTCAAACCGTTTCAAGTTGGAAAGAGACAAGCATGGACGAGCGCGTTCGTGAAGGTGATGTAGCAACAGAAACCTTCGGCCAGTTGGCATCTTGCCAAGCAAAAACATTCCAAATTAAATTCTAATTTTAGTTACCCGCTCACCTTGGTGGGCGGGAATGGTGAACGACAATGAAAATTGTAATTGCCCCTGATTCATTTAAAGAATCACTCGACGCTAATCAAGTTGCGTCTTGTATTGAGCGTGGATTTGCTGACGTTTTCCCTCATGCAGAGTTTGTAAAAATGCCACTCGCTGATGGTGGTGAAGGCACGGTAGACGTGTTGCTAGAGGCGCTCAATGGTAAGAAACAACGGTTGCAAACGATGGACCCAATCGGACGTGAATGCACAGCTTACTGGGCGTCGTTAGAGCAGACTTTTGATGGAATTAAGGTGAAAACTGCCTTGTTGGAATTTGCTCAAGCGTCGGGCTTAGACCGATTAACGGTAGAAGAAAGATCACCTTTAACTGCATCTTCGTTTGGCACAGGGCTATTGATTAAAGATGCTTTAGATCAAGGCGTTGAACAAATCATTATCGGCTTGGGCGGTAGCGCAACCAACGATGCAGGTGCAGGAATTTTACAAGCATTGGGAGGCAAGTTATTAGACAAGCAAGGCAACGAGCTATCTGGTGGCGGCGCCGAGTTAAGCCAGTTAGCAAGCATCGATCTTGATGGACTGCACCCTAGATGCAAAGAAGTCACGTTCGTGGTCGCGTGTGATGTAAATAATCCTCTGTGTGGTGAAAGCGGAGCAAGTGCTGTGTTTGGCCCACAGAAGGGAGCATCGAAAGCTCAAGTTGAACAACTTGATATTGCGATCGGTCACTTTGCCGATATCGCTCAAGCACATACGGGTACTAATCATCGTGACACAGCTGGTTTTGGTGCGGCTGGTGGTACACCACTGGGGTTAAGTCTTGCATTCAATATTCAAATTAAAGCGGGTATTGAGATGGTATTAGATGCCTTGGATGCAGATAAGGTTCTTGAAGGTGCTTCACTGGTCGTGACCGGAGAGGGGCAGATGGACAACCAAACCCTGCAAGGTAAAACACCTTTCGGTATCGCTCAGAGAGCTCAAAAGCTGAGTATTCCAACCATTGGAATTGCGGGCTCTTTGGGGCAAGACGTTGAAAAGCTTTACGGTTCAATGTCTAGCTTATTTGGAACTGTACGTTCACCTCAGTCTTTAGACCAAGTTTTATTAGAAGCGAATCAAAACCTGACTCGTACTGCCCGTAATATCGCCGCCACGCTCAAGCTTGGCAGCCAGATTTTTAATGAGAAGTAATTATGTCTCTATTTAAACTCGACAACGTTATTCAAAACTACGCATGGGGAAGCAATGACTCCATTAACCAACTGTTTGGTATTGTGAACCCAAACCAAGAACCTCAAGCAGAAATTTGGATGGGTGCTCATCCTAATGGTTGCTCCAAAGTAGGCGATACTGGTGAGCCGCTTTCTCACATGATTGATGAAAATAGGATCGATGTCTTAGGTGGGTACACGGCGGCACGTTTCGGTGAGCTACCTTTCTTATTTAAGGTGTTAGCAGCTGAAACACCGTTGTCGATTCAGGTTCATCCGAATAAGCGTAAATCTGAATTAGGTTTTGAGCGAGAGAATGCACTTGGTATCCCTTTGAATGCGTCAAATCGTAATTACAAAGATCCAAACCACAAGCCTGAGTTGGTTTATGCGTTGACCTTCTACAAAGCGATGAATGGCTTTCGTCCAATCGGCGATATTATAGCCTTGTTCGAAGAAGCGGATATCCCTTCGTTAGCGATTGAGCTTAATGTACTTAAAGCCAATGCCGACAGTGATTCTCTGAAGTCTTTCTTTAGCGCAATTATGTCTCTTGAGGGAGAGCGCAAAGCCTCTGCGCTTAATGAGCTTTATGCTGCACATGCGCGACCAGCTAAAACGGTCATGGGGCGTGAAGCTCTGCAATACAGCATTGAATTCAAACAGCATTATCCGGGTGATATTGGTTTGTTTGCCCCATTGATGCTCAACACGGTTGAACTGGCGCCCGGTGAAGCGATGTTCCTGTTCGCAGAAACACCTCACGCTTATGTTCAAGGCACAGGTTTGGAGATCATGGCAAACTCAGACAATGTGCTGCGCGCCGGTCTTACACCCAAATACATAGACGTTCCTGAGCTTATCGATAACACGATCTTTGAGCCGATTAAGCCAGAAGATATTCGCCTTAAGCCTGTATTGAAAGAGGGCAAGATGAGCTATCCGATTCCAGTGGATGACTTTGGCTTTGATATCTTGTCTGCGACTGATGAGAGCAAGTCACAGTATTTACGTAGCGCGGAGATCTTGTTCTGTGTGGAAGGAGAGGCGACCGTCACTTCAGAAGGACGGTCAGTTTCTCTTAAACCCGGAGAATCGGTCTTTGTAAGTAGTAATTCAAGTGTTTACCAATATCAAGGGAATGGCATTTTGGCTCGTGCTTTTAACTAGTGCCCCCGTGCTAGCGATCAGCAAAAGAAATGTCAGAGTGCCACTGTAAAGTGGTACTCAATATTGGATTGATGGTTGTTATACCAATCACAGTAAGTAAGTGATCAGAAATAGCGCAGGAAAAAGACTTGAGAACAAGGCAGAATTTTTCGATAAGTAGTTATTCTACAATCAAAAATTCTAACGCAGTTATCAAGTTTTTGAACCAGCTAGGCTGACAGTTATTTACTACGATTGGTATTATCTATCTGTCTTTGACAGTCATGATTATTGACCATACCCGCTACTCTGGCGGGTTTTTTCATTATTAGAATGAGCAGATATAAGCTTGTAGAAACGAAAAACCCTGCGATCAGAGCAGGGTTTTTATTGAATCAGTTCTGAGTGGCTGGTTAAGCGATATGCGTCATTTTGTTAAGCACAAAGGTTTCAATACAGTTTTCAGTCGCAGCCATGTACTCGGCGATGTGTTGGCTCGCTAAGTGTTTCTCTAGATGGGCTTCAGACTCCCAGTTCTCATGAAAAACGAAGTGAGCAGGGTTACTGTTATCCTGGTGCAGATCGTAGTTAATACAGCCATCTTCAACACGGGTTTTATCGATCAATTTAATCATCTCAGCTTTTACAAGCTCAGTTTTGTCTTCTTTAGAGACGATCGTTGCAATAATAGTCAGTTTGCTCATTTTCAATTCCTCGACTTTAAACTCGATAAGTTCACGTAATATAAGTATAAATTCAGATTGAAGAAAGAGTTCTGAAATCCAATAACTATGGTTCTTGGCATCCACAATTCAAATTTGAGAGCTTAAAGCTTGTGGTAATCGGTTGCGCTCATTAAAAAGCCCTCATAGCAATATGAGGGCTTGAGAACAAGAATCAAACAGTGTTGTTATTGGGGTGTTAAGCGTATTGCTTTACCTTAAGCGTACTGCTCTACTGTCATCGCCCAATTTTTCTTCTGTTGTTCAAAATTCATTTTGATTTGTTGGTAGCGAACTTTAAGAACAGAGTGTTCGTACTTTTTCACAACGTCTTCACGTTTACTTTCAAGTAGCTGTTTTTTGACTTCGTAGTATTCGTTCATGTTTGATACTAGAGCATCGAACTCTTGTTGAAGCTTGTCTGCGATTTGCTGTTTGTCGGCACGGTGCATGATTTTCTGCTGAGTGCGTTTCAGTAACATTGTTGCTTCGGCCTTTTCAATACGAGCTTGGGGTGTTTTCTTAAGCTTACTTGCTAGGCCCATCAATGAAGCACTCTTAATCAACCATTTCGTTGGATCGTATTGCCACCAGTAGATGCCGTTACGGTAGTCGTTCTCAAAGATGTGGTGGAAGTTGTGGTAGCCTTCGCCAAAAGTGAGTACCGCTAGCACACCGTTGTCACGCGCTGTATTTTTGTCGGTAAAAGGTTGGCTACCCCAGATGTGAGCAAGAGAGTTAATGAAGAATGTGGTGTGGTGGTTGAGGACCAAACGAACTGCACCCACAATTAACAGCATGCCAAGCACGTCACCGTAAATTACACCTAATGCGATTGGAACACCGAAGTTCATAAGTAATGCTAATAAAACGTAATGCTTGTGCTGCCACATAACAATCTTATCTTTTTTTAGGTCGCGACAATTTTCGTAATCTGTGTACATTGCAGTGTTGTAATTACGAATCATCCAGCCTATGTGCGAATACCAAAAGCCACGCTTTGCTGAGTATGGGTCTTTGTCGTTGTTATCGACATGTTTGTGGTGCACACGGTGATCAGAAGACCAGTGTAGTGCGCTGTTTTGTAGAGCAAATGCGCCACCTAATGCAAATAGAAATCTTAGGCTTGAATGCGCTTCAAATGCTTTGTGCGACCATAAGCGGTGATAACCCGTCGTGATAGAAAGGTTACAGAACGTAAAACAGATCGCTAGCCATATCCAGTGCTCCATACCATAGCCAAAAAAGTAGCCATAAACGGGAGCCGCGACAACAGCAAGCAGCATGCTAAAAGAGAAAACAAAAATATTGAGCCAGATTAGTGGTGGCTTTTTTGTTGATGGTTTATCGGCACTATTCATTAGTAAATTTCCATTGAGCTTACATCTGTTCGCTAGAATATCAGCGTACACGTGTAAGTCAATATTGAAAGTGTAAACGTGTATTAGTATGTTTTGCTTAAATATTGTATAAAGGTAGTGTGAAATGTAGTAGCAAGTAATAAATGGAAGTACTAAGGGCTAATAAATGGAAATTAAGGTAGCTGAATATAAAGATTATGAGCGGATTGCCCAATTACACGCGGATAGCTGGAAGCTATATTACCGTGGCATTCTTGCTGATGATTACCTAGAAAATGATGTTTTGGAGGACAGATCTGTTATTTGGCAGACTCGTTTGATTAATCCTCCTTTCAACCAACATGTTTTATTGCTTGAAGAAGGCGGTTTACTGGTTGGTTTCGTCTGCGCGTTTGGTAATCACAACTTTGAACGTGGTACGTTCATTGATGCGTTACACGTAGACAATAATTACCACGGTCGTGGTGTTGGCAAGCGTCTATTGTCTGAATTGTCAAAGTGGTTGCAGCAATACTATTCTGATTCGGGGCTTTACCTAGAGGTGATGTCTGAGAACCACCAAGCGATTGCTTTTTATCAGGCGATTGGTGGCAAAGAAGAACTAGAGCAAGTTTGGAACGCACCATGTGGCAGCCAAGTGAATGAAAAAGTGATTTCTTGGAGCTCTCCCGTTGAACTTGAACAGAAAACAGCGAGCGTTGTGTATTCTTAGTAGATTCTTGTTGAGTACTGGTTGTTTGCTGAGTAGCAGGTTCTTAACTAAGCTATTTTAAAGCACAAGAACAAAGACAAAAGCCCCGAGCATTCAATTGTTCGGGGCTTTTTTGATTGGATTAATGGTCGTTATAATGAATCGCTAGGGCGCGTGAAATGCTGGGCGATTAATCACTCCATGTGATCTTATTTCTACCGCTCTTCTTCGAAATGTAGAGTGCTTGATCGGCATCGTCGATAAGTTGTTCGACAGAGCCGAGAGCCTGTAACGCATGTTTCACACCGATTGAAATCGTTACTTCTAACCGAAGGAGAGAAGGAGATTCTAATAGGGAGTTAACTAGCGATTCAATTGAAGCCTCAGTTTCTCCTTGGACCATCACCAAAAACTCTTCACCGCCGTATCGAAAGCAGTTACTGCTGGTTGGTAGCCTTTTTTGAATCTCATCGGCCAGTTCTTTGATCACCATATCACCCATTTGGTGGCCGTAGGTGTCGTTAATCGATTTGAAATGATCAATATCTATCATGATCGATGTAATGGATAACTGACGGTCTATGCTTGGTTCGATCACCTGATGAAGATAAAGGCGGTTGTAGCAACCCGTTAGCGCATCTTGATAAGAAAGGGCTTCAAACATATTAGATTGCTTGCGGAGTTGTATTGCTTGTTTACGAAGCTGTTCGGATTGAGTGAAGCGTTTATGCACTTCGAAATCTCGTCTTAAACAAGAAGCTGCAATAAGAATATAAGCTGAAGCGTATACGGAAATGGTTTCTATTTCGTGACTAGGCTCTGCTTCATAAAGCTGAGGGGCAAGGCCAATGAGATAAGCCAAAAAGATAAATGATAGCGTAGAGATGCTGTATTTAACAGACAGTCTTGAAAAGGTTCCGATGTAGATCATGACGAGAATGATGCCACCTTGGTAATCGAAATTACTCAGTTCGATAGCGAGTCGGCCTACATAGACCAAGAAAAGCGAGCTAATTACAAGGAAGGTACTTTCTATGAGTTCTAAAACGTTGGGTTTATTTGTAATGCAGTATCTGGCGACAGCCATCATCAATAGAAAAAGTAAGACTCGGAAAATGATAGGTGTTACACACTCTGTACCAAAGTGAATGTAGTCGGTAACAATGAAAGCACAGAATATTGAGATCGGGATGTAGATGAAATTTATGTACGGCAAATAAATTTCATTATCGAAATAGGTTTTAAATCTTTGATTCTTGAACCCAGAATAAGAGCGCATTGAGAAACTAGCCGAAATGAATACACAATAATTTGCGTAGTATGTCACAGTCTTTGGGATTGTAAATGACCATTTCTATAGATTTGTCAGTATGTTAGCTAGATCAACAAACGGTACAAGGCAATATTCACGCTCTATTATCGGTAGAACGTGAATATCTTAGAGGCTGGTGTAAGAGTGGTTAACAGAAACTAATGGAGATTAACAAAAACTAATAGCGATTAGCGCTTGTTCTTTAAGTAACGCTTACGACGTTCTTCTTTCTTCTTAATCTGTTGCTCAGCTTTCAGTGCAGCCGCTTCTTCTACTTCAACCAACTCTTTGGTGATCATCTCTGGTAGTTCTAGCGTTACTTTACCTAAAGTACCACTGCGAAGTTCATGAAGAAGGATTTCCGAACATTTGTGAATGTCTATATGACCACCTGCACGAAGTGCACCACGCTTACGACCAATCGCTTCCATCAATTCGATGTCAGACTCTGGCAGTTCTTCAATTTGGTAGCGTTCCTGCAGTAGGTGAGGGTACTGCTTTGCTAGGTATTCTACTGTGTAGAATGCCACTTCGTCGTATTCCATTGCTGTATCTTTTACCGCACCAGTCGCAGCTAAACGGAAGCCGCTGTGTGGGTTTTCTACTTTAGGCCAAAGGATCCCAGGAGTATCTGAAAGGATCACACCGTTTTGCAGGTTGATACGTTGTTGGCGACGAGTTACCGCAGGTTGGTTACCCGTTACCGCAATCGTACGTCCAGCCAAGCAGTTGATAATGGTCGATTTACCCACGTTAGGGATACCCATAATCATTGTTCGAATGTTCTTGCCCATTTGCTCACGGTGCGGTGCCAGTTTACGTACTAGCTCCATCACGTGGTTAACTTCTTCTTTTACGCTGGTGGTAATGGCAATAGCTTTAACGCCTTGCTCTTTCTCGAAGTGTTCAATCCAACGTTCAGTAAGCTCAGGATCGGCAAGGTCGCGCTTGTTCAACACTTTTACACAAGGCTTATCGCCGCGCAGTGAAGAGATCATTGGGTTTTCACTACTGAACGGGATACGAGCGTCCAGTACTTCGATGATCACATCAACCTGTGGGATAACTTCTTCGATTTCTTTGCGGGCTTTATGCATGTGACCCGGAAACCATTGAATAGACATAGAGATAAACCTTGATAAATATATTTGCTGCACATTGTAAGGGTTCGCTAGGGCGTGTAAAGCGCTATATCGCCTAGAAGAACTACAGAAAAAGACATTTGCGCAAAGATTCTTGGGAGTTCAATTGAAATTGACTACTAAGTTACAATTTAGAGTGCAGTGATCATATTTCTAACTCTCTGATTAAGCTTAAAAAAGTTTAGGTTGACTAGTGAGAGAACGCGTTATTTGAGTCGCCTATTCGGAGACAAATAATGCGAGTATTTGCTTGGTTTGCCTCAAAGATAAAATCAAATGTTACTCCGAAAAGCACTATGTTGGAGGTTGGCTTGATTGTACCGATTGAGCTAGGCTTTTTATTAGCTGTTTACGCTCTGCTTGAGCGATGTATATAAATTGGTCGTTGTAGCTTTTGTCTGCGTTGATATATTGTTCGAAGTTAACCGGTACTCCAGCAACCGAAAGCTCTAAATGCAAGTGAGGTCCAGTTGTTCGGCCTGAATTCCCAGTAAGACCGATTATCTGACCTTTAGTGATGTATTCCCCAGCTAAGACATGTCTTTCTGAAAGATGAAGGTAGCGCGCATAGTTTCCATCAGTGTGTTTTATGGTTAGGTAGTTACCTGCGAAACGGTTATATCGAGACTTCAAAACGACACCGTCGGACAACGAATGAATCTCTGTGCCAATAGGTGTCGCGTAATCCGTTCCAAAATGAGGTGCAATTCGATTCGTTATAGGGTGTTTCCTGTTTAAATCGAATGATGAACTTACTCGATAATGCTTAGGAAGAGGGAATACATAGTCATTATTTATTTTATATCCATTTTCGTTATAGATATTATCATCCGCCCCTCTCATAGCAAAAAATTCTATATCACTGCCTAAATAGTAAAAAGCACTGACATATTCTGTGTTTGTACCATCATGTTGGGTTTTTATTGAAAACTTATCACCGTTGTTAACTGATTTAATAATGTCAAAATTATCACCTAATAGACTCAATAGTGATTTTAATTCATTGTTCGTCAAACCAGAGGATAGTATGGAACTGACAAAAGAGTATTTCACAACCCCTGAAACCATTTCAGATGTCGGAGCTGGGGTTGGAATATGAATGCTTTTGGGCTCAGCTATTTTAGGTGCCTGTTTTTTATCAGTATTTGAATGGTTGTAGCTTAGCGATATGGCTGTTGAAACGATCAAAAAAACCATCAAAAGGCCAAAGGAAAGGGTGCGGCGACTTAAATGGCTATTTATTTTCAAATACATAAATCATCAATAAAATTCGGTTAATGGATAAAAATAAGAATTAGATCATAATATTTATTTGTTTTTTTTGCATGTTATTTTAGTTCATTCCTTCTTAATGACTGGCTAAAGGCATAGGGTGTGTTTCTAGAGTGATAAAAAACAAACCTTTCACCTTTTGATTTAGCTAAACTGTACTTTGCAAGTAGTTATTATGTCATGTTGAGAAAATTTTAGACGATAATATAATCGCGGCAAAATATACTCTGCCAGAATACTATGTTCACTAAAAATACGCTGAAATCAACATTAGGTCTTATTGTTACGTCGCTTATCTTAAGCGCATGTGGCGGTGGGGAAGGTGGAGGTGATAACACCCCGCCAGCAAGGAATACCGGAAGCATCTCAGGTAACGTTTTTGACGCTCCTGTGAGCGGTGCGAAAATTGAGGTGTTTGAATACAAGGATGGAAACCTAGGTAGGAAGTTAGCAAGTACGACTTCCGATGCTTTTGGTGACTACAAGGTTGAATTTGAATCTTCATCAATGCCACTTTTTATCGTAGCTAAAGAAGGCAGTTATACCGATCCCTTAACGAAAAATACAGTGTCTGTCAGTAACGGCAAAACACTGCGTTTAGAAGCTATGCTCAATTACAAAGAAGGGCGTGATCAAAACTTAATGCTGACCCCTTTGACGAACATCGTTTCAGGCTTAACTCAATACAAAGTAGGCAGGGGAGTGTCAGACTCTACTGCTATATCGGAATCACTAAATAGCATTAACGATATGTATGGTTTCGATGTCAATGAAACTACTCCGATAGACATTACTAAAGGTGGTCAAAGTAGTTTTGCTACATCCGGTCACCAATATGGTGCTTTATTGACCGCTTATTCTTCTTATTCGTACGACCTAATTCAAAAATACGGTGATACTCAGAGTAATATTTACACATCGATGCATTTGGCTGATATCCAATATCGAGATGTCATTGCCGATGGTCTTCTTGATGGGCTGGAAATAAGTACTGTGTCGGGAGGGGTAACCCCTTTGACCTTCGGTCAACAAAAAGTCTCTAGTGATATTTACACTAACGATTTGGCACAGCATGTTCTAATTGTCGTCAATGATCCTAACTTAAATATTTCAGGAACAGACGCAGACGACTATGTTGAGTTTAGCCGTAAGATTAATGACCAAGGCACCAATAGCGGTACTGGCGGTGTGATCCCTCCTCGCGATGAAACCGAAATTGATACCGAAGCGCCTACAGTGTCTAGAACAGACAGTGATGTATTGGCAGGTCTCGATAAAGTGGATATTAAGCTCAATGATGAAATTGGTGTTCAAGGTGTTTCAGCGTACCTTGAATACCAACTGGACGGTGTCTGGTCTCTCGAGAGTCAGTGTGACGATGAACAAACTTCGGATAGTGAGTTTTGTTTCTTGGAGTTCGACGGCTTTGAATCTGGTCTTAGAGAAACAAGTATTAAAGTAAGTGTAGACACAAAAGCCATTGACGCGGTAGAAGTGGGACTCTCAAATGTCACTGCGGCACGTTTGGTTTTTTATACGACTGATGTCTTAGGCAACGAATTAGTTCAAGGGCGAGATGTTGGCCAGTATATAAACTTTGAATGGGACAACAATGCACCAGTAATTGAGGTAACTTCAGAAGATACTTTCAATGGTAAAGATGATAACTATTTTCTTAGAGGAATTATAAAAGAAGATTATCAAAATATCGAATCAACGACGGTAAGAATCAATGGAGAACTACCTAAAAATTTAGAATGTAAGCCGATGAACGCTGAGTTTGGTAGCGCTTGTAGCTTCGAAGAGAGCTATCCTGCAGCGGACTTTTCATCATCAACAACTTCATTTGAAATTACGGCGACAGATACGCAAGGGAATGTAGGAATAGAGCCACATACAGTAACTAAGGATGATCAAGCTCCGGAGCAAGTAATTAGCTATCCAAAGAATGCTCCAATGAATTATATCAACGTTAGTGTTGATGGGGAGCGAGTATCTAAAGAAGATGTTTATACGCAAGATACCTACACATCAGAAACGGTTCAATCCACTCGTGATTATTTGAAGATTGATTACATTTACGCGAGTAAGGGGATTTTAAGCTCAATTCCAGGTGTTGATTTCAGTGACTTTAATGTCAACCACCTCAAAGATAACAAAATTCCATATGTTCGTGTCAGAGTTTCAGATGGCAATGGAGATACGGGGTTAGGATCTAGTGCCGACAAACTTAAGCTAGTTGTTAAGTATTTAGTAAGCCCAAATAATGATAACAACTACGCGCTTCAGAAGGTGACCGATACCGTAGCCTCTGCCGCTAAAATACCCCACGAAACTATCTCTGATACTGAAGGGCACGTAAATGAGGTCATCTATTATGTTCCTTTTGTAAAAGAGATACTTGGTGACAACTTCGATTCTACATCCGAGAACAGCAGTCAAAAACTGGTGATTCAAACTATTGACGAGTCTGAAAATGAAAGTGCTGAGCAAGAGGTATATTTTCGTAGTAGTTTCGACTTACCGACAATGACGATTGTTACTCCATTTATCGGGGCTAGTGTGCAACTGGAGGGGTTAAACTCGAAGGGGGAGTTTACCTCGTTAGGAAGATGTACCACTATTCAACACTTAGAAAGTGATGGAACAAATAAAGCACTAGATGTTGCTGGGTGTGAAACAACAACCGATGTAGTTAACTACGACTTTATGCGAGTGCGGCTAATCGGTATTGATGGTAATACACAACCGCATTACTACAAGTGGGAAAGTGATCCGGGTACACAATCAGAACAAGTGAACTTAAATAGCGCGAATATAGGAGCTTACTTCAAACTAAATGGTTCTAAAACTTTTTATATTACCGAGCTAGCAACATACCAGACCGGACTGTTTGACTCTCAATGGAATCAAGTTGAAGCTGGAAACAAGACCCCTGAGAATGCCGCACGAATTTTAGACGACGTAGAATATGCTCTCGCTGGTGGAAGTGACTCATTCTTTGGTTTCGACCCAACGATCGTTTCGTATGCGACGAATGAAATGTTGAAAGGTGCTATTCCGGAAAAACTGCCAAATAATTACATTCATAGGTTTTTAGTAGAAGCGATTTACGACATTACCCAAGTAAACAATATGCTACTAAGTAACTCTGTTGATTTTGCTTCCGCTATTTATGATGACTTGCAGTACGATGGCCAAGCTAACGGTATTGGTAGTGGGGGTAAAAAAATAGTTCTAGATTCATATGAATTTAGCTCAACGTCTTACCGTAATGACTTAGCGCAATCGTACTATAACATTATGACTGAAAAGTATGGTGTTGCAGCTAACCTAGCTCAGCGATACGCCGATCAGATATCAATGGCTAACCCAAGCCTAGATGGCGAACAGATCATAGACGGTGATGTCGAAAGTATTGATAAATCACCGCCTAAACCTTCGCTAAGTATCGAAAATGGCCGAGAAACATGGGTTGGAAATAAACGTTACGTTGCTGGTGTTTTAAATTCGCAGATTCTTTTGGAAGATCCATCTGGCATTGTAGTAGAAGAAGGCAGTCAGCCATCATTTGTTACTATGTGGTATGAAAAAACTGAACCGAATACGGGAACTCCAATTGACCTGAATATTCGAGAGTCAGGTGGTGATAGTTATAAAAAAGAGTATCTATTTACCCTTGATACTGAGTCGTCAAATCTCACAGGTATTGACAAGTTTGAGCTTATAACGAGTGCAATGGACGAGCATGGAAATAGCTATGGTTACAATGGGGAAGATCCCCATATAGAAACCTTATATATCGATAATGATTATCCTTTGGTCACTTACACTCCCCCGATCGGTGGTGACGATAACCCGGTCGAAGAGGGCGTCTACCTGAACACCAATTATAACCAAGAACTCACTTTTACAATTGATGATCCTGTAGGGGATAAGTTGGATAAGCGCGGCCTAACTTTCTATAACGCGGCCACAGGAGAAAGCAATAGTTATACTCCGAACCGTTTTTCAAGTAATGAAGAAAAATATTTTAAGGTGAAACTATGCTCTGGAGACAAATGTAGCGCAGAAGATAATATTCTTAGTCCAAAAGATGGTAATTGGACTGTATATGTGAGTGCTGAAGACAATTTGTCTAATATAGTTAACCGTCAGACGACCAATGCTCCTCAATTTAGTGTATTACTTGATTCAAAAGGTCCGGTAGTCAACGGGTCTAAAATTGCTAACCATCTGGGTGGTAACTCAAGTTGGGTTCCTGATATTACTTGGAGTTTAAGCCCGGGAAGTTTGGTCAAAGTCGAAATGAAACCAGAGTCTGGAAGGCGTTTCACTTTACAACAGTACGAAACCGAACCTGAAGAGAGTACTGAGCCGTATCTCTTTGGTATTCAGCCTAATGTAGAGGTGAGACTAGTTGCAGATGCATTTAAATATAATGAGAAAAACTTTTTCTACGTAACAGCAACAGACAGTTCTTTCCCATTGGGTACACACAGTGGTGAATTTGAATTCTTAGTCGACAATAAGGGGCCAGTAATTGAACTTGCTGACCCGTGGGTAATAGATACAAACTCCGGTGAAAGCTATGTTCTTGGCACCAACTTTACGGTGAAGTTTACGTCAGTATCTGACGATTCTGACGTATCTAAAGTTGAACTTTGGCAACAAGATCAAGTGGCTGCAATACGTTCAATTGACCCCAAAGATCCAACGCAGCCTTTTGATTTCGTAATTACAGAAACACAAAGTGACGCTATCGTAATTGGGGAAGACAAAAAGGCTAATCTGTACCTTAAAGCTGTAGACGAATATGGATTTGAATCTGAAACGGAAATAAGAACTATTCTGTTAGATCGTGAAGGTCCATCATTAAAGTTAAATGGGTTTGATCCGGAAAGTTTCTATCTTGGTAATTATGTATTCAACCTTTCTGCTCAAGACTTAAATGACAGGGGAACACCTTCGTCAGAGGGTGTTAACAAAGAAACATTAGAGTATTGGACTTTTAAAGAAAACCCCTCTGATGCAAGCACCTTAGTTGGTGATGAAATGAAGATCCCTTTAGGAGGCGAAAACTATGTCGATAGTGCGACTCGCACAATCAGATTAGGTGGTTCCGACATTAGAGGGAATACGACAAGCGTAGATTATGTGGTTAAAGTTCAAAACTCAAAGCCCACGATTAAATCGGTTACTTTCACATATGAAGGTGGCACACCAGTTTCTTCTGCTGGTGGCCAGATACAAATTACTCGTAGTGAACCTGTAATTATCAGTATTGCTGCCGAAGACGAAAGCGGGATCCCGCTAGTTGAAGGTACTTATAAATATGGTGAACAAACCAACAGTATCTCATTTTCTCAGAAAGACGGCTTATGGGAAGCTAGGTTGACAGAGGCCGATCTAACGGAAGACGGAGCCTATCAACTGAAATTCAAAGTATATAATAATGTTCGCTATAACTCAGATCAAGAAAGGCCGTCTGAAACAAAGTCAGCAAGTATCAATGTGCAACGTCAAGGCGTAGCTCTGTCAATCGCAAAACCGACTGACTTCCAAAGTCATATATCGGGAAGTACCCTTAATGTTGAATTTGACCCTGTGGGTGAGGTAAAAGCGAGAACATTAGAATGTTGGGTAAGAGAAAATTACACATCAGAAGGTGTACCGGAAGATAGCTCAAACAACCCTTACTCAGGTGTTATAACTAATCCTCAAGAGAATTATAAGTGTAGTGTTACAACTGATGTGAATATGTCTGTTTCGCCTGTGGTTTTGATAACTAAAACAGTCGGAATGAATGGCACTGAAACTGTTAATAAGTTCAGCTTTAATATGATGGATATCGATGCCCCGACGGTTGAAAAAGACACATATCAATTTACTGGCAATGACGTTGGTTTGAATGCCGAAGGTAAGAAAGTTCTGAGCTTAACATTGAGCTTCAAAGACAATCTTTCTGGTGTGGATATTAGTGATGGTAACGAACCGTTATTGGTAAGAAATCAATTAAATGTGTCTTTTGAACCAAAAAGTTGTAGCTCTAAATTGGGTATAACGACATGTACGTATACCGCGTTGTATGCCGATATCCTCTATCCAGGGGCGTTGCAGCATTTATACACGATTAAGAACTTGTCTGATATCGCCGGAAACTTGGGTTCGGATCATGCGTTAGAGTTATTGCTTCCAGCCCAAGGCGATTTAGAAATCGCCATTACGAGCCCTGCTGAAAATACTTTTATTCGAGGTGAGACCCTTGAAATGAAATTCAAGGTGAAGGTTGGAGAAAATTCTGATCTTGAAAATGTCGTCGCAACTATAGATGGTGCGTCATATAATTTGAATGATAACCCAGAGAACTTTAGCCCTTCTTTCATTAAGTGCGAGGATGACTATTCTTGCTCTACGTTTACCGCGCCATTAGGTGACAAACTTGATGGCAAAAAAATTGAGCCGCGAATACAAATTATTGATGTATGGGGTGAATCAAAGAGCGATGAAGTCCGTGTAACGGTCGATAATAGCGTTCCAAATATTGACGATACAGTTACCCTCAATGAATCTCCGGACGATGCTAACTTGGTTAGATTCCAGTTTTCGGTTTGGGATGAAGGGAGTGGAATTGCAAGCGTTAAATACACGTTAAGCAATCCTAAGCATGTCTTCGATAAAGATAACATTCCCGACAATTCGCATCTCTATTTTGATCTTCCGAAAACTGAGTTACAGGGATTGAATTCGATACGAGTCAATGTCGAAGCAACTGACAATGTAGGTTGGACTCAAAACAAAACGATTGATATTGACATTAGGGTACCAACTATTGATTTGGCTTTTGATGGAATAACAAGTTTACAAGGGGATAAGCTTGCTTTTACCAATGAAAGCCAAGCGTTCACCATTACTTCTGATGAGGGAGAGGATGTAAAAGCTGCTTCCTATTCTATAGATTTGGTTCCAGCTTCAGGTAGCACAATTAAGTTTTCTGGAAAAATAGCCTCTTCAACAGCTTCAGATACGATGACATTTGATATCGATGCTCAAGCTGAGTATAGGCAAAAAGTAACCGTAACCGATTCTATCGGGCGAGTCATAACCGACGTTAATGTGCTCAATAAGACTTACGATTCTAAAGGCATTGCGTCCATTGTTGATTACCAAGCTCCGGTCATTTCAAGTATCACTAGTAGCCAGGATTCGATGATTCCGGAGAAGGGGCAATACTATTTGGATGTAAGAGCATACGTCTTCGATAAAAATCTAAGCAGTGTTAATTCTACGGCGGACAACGGTACCGATGCCCCGGTAAATCCACAGTCAATTGAAGAACCGACCAAAGACGGTGACCCTTACTTGATACGTTATCTTTTATCTCCTGGCGATTATCTAATAACGGTAACAGCAGACGATTTAGTTGAACACAAGACCGAGAAGTCACTAAATGCAAAAGTTGAAGCTGCAAGTATTCCTGAGTTAACAATATCAACGACAGCGTCAATGCCTTTGGCTGGTGGAGTCGAAATTCCACTTTTGTTTACCTTCACTGAAGAGGTAAATCAATTTGAATTTTCAGATGTAGAGATTCAAGCAAGTGACGGTAATGATACAGGCGAGCTGAAGCAAGCATCATGGATTACAACAGATAACATAACTTGGTCGGTCAATTATATAACGCCTGAAAAACAGGACAAAAACATAACCATACGGGTCGGTGATAATAGTTACGAAAGCGTAAATACTATCCCCGGAACAGGGGATAGTTTGGTTATGGGGGTCGAGGGCGTTCTGCCAACGCTGACCAAAGTGACGTTTGATCCTACTTATCAAGAAATCGGTAAGGATGTTCAAGTTGAGCTTAAGTTTGACAAAGAGTTGCAAGAGGCCAAGGCTACATTAGGCGCGAACAATATTACTATGATTGCTGATACTGAAAATAAGAAAGTTTGGACCGGAACCGTGAATGTCCCAGACGTACCAGAACTCGGTGTTGGCCTAGTGGTGAGTCAATATAAAGACCTAGTAGGCAATGTGGGCGAGGATAACACGTCATATACATTGCCAATCACGCCAACATTGACCATAGCCGATGTGGATAAGGTGGACGAGAGCGAGGCAGCAAACTATCAGTTTACAGGCACCGCGAAAC
>NZ_CAWPOA010000059.1:0-812 GCF_963889365.1 Vibrio sp. OPT20
CACCTTCAACGGCTTACAGAACGCTCCCCTACCCCACATACCCTAAGGTACGTAGCCGCAGCTTCGGTGTATAGCTTAGCCCCGTTACATCTTCCGCGCAGGCCGACTCGACCAGTGAGCTATTACGCTTTCTTTAAATGATGGCTGCTTCTAAGCCAACATCCTGGCTGTCTGAGCCTTCCCACATCGTTTCCCACTTAGCTATACTTTGGGACCTTAGCTGGCGGTCTGGGTTGTTTCCCTCTCCACGACGGACGTTAGCACCCGCCGTGTGTCTCCCGGATAGTACTTACTGGTATTCGGAGTTTGCAAAGGGTTGGTAAGTCGGGATGACCCCCTAGCCTTAACAGTGCTCTACCCCCAGTAGTATTCGTCCGAGGCGCTACCTAAATAGCTTTCGGGGAGAACCAGCTATCTCCAGGTTTGATTGGCCTTTCACCCCTAGCCACAAGTCATCCGCTAATTTTTCAACATTAGTCGGTTCGGTCCTCCAGTTGATGTTACTCAACCTTCAACCTGCCCATGGCTAGATCACCTGGTTTCGGGTCTAATCCTAGCAACTGTACGCCCAGTTAAGACTCGGTTTCCCTACGGCTCCCCTAAACGGTTAACCTTGCTACTAAAATTAAGTCGCTGACCCATTATACAAAAGGTACGCAGTCACACCACGAAGGTGCTCCTACTGCTTGTACGTACACGGTTTCAGGTTCTATTTCACTCCCCTCACAGGGGTTCTTTTCGCCTTTCCCTCACGGTACTGGTTCACTATCGGTCAGTCAGTAGTATTTAGCCTTGGAGGATGGTCCCCCCAT
>NZ_CAWPOA010000060.1:0-225 GCF_963889365.1 Vibrio sp. OPT20
ATCAGAATGTCACGGTGAATACGTTCCCGGGCCTTGTACACACCGCCCGTCACACCATGGGAGTGGGCTGCAAAAGAAGTGGGTAGTTTAACCTTTCGGGGAGGACGCTCACCACTTTGTGGTTCATGACTGGGGTGAAGTCGTAACAAGGTAGCCCTAGGGGAACCTGGGGCTGGATCACCTCCTTATACGAAGATACCACGATGAGTGTCCACACAGATTGAT
>NZ_CAWPOA010000061.1:0-1288 GCF_963889365.1 Vibrio sp. OPT20
TGATATGGCCCCTAAAAAGTAGACACTGGGGTTTAGTTGATTAGTTCAAAGTCCATGGGACTCACTCCACCTAGAGTCCCATGTCTTCTTACTGGATTATAATAGGTATCGATATAAATTCGACTCTGCATCGTCATTTCTTGTCGTGAAAGCTGATCTAAGTTGTTCATCCACTCTTTCTTATATTGCGCAAAGAAGCTTTCGGAACAAGCGTTGTCCCAACAGTTTCCTTTTCTCGACATGCTGACTTTAATCTTTCGTTTACGGTGCCAACGGATCGTCTCCAACGCTCGATACTGTATACCTTGATCAGAGTGAAACAAAAGCTCGTGACCTAAGGGCTGCCTTTGTTCCCAAGCCTTATTCAGGCTTCTTAGCACTAACTTTACGTTATTAATGCGACTTGTCGACCAACCAATCACTTTGCGTGAAAACAAATCTAAGACGACGCACAGGTATTGCCAACCATCAGTACAGCGCACCTGAGTTATATCTGACACCCAAACTCGATCGGGTTTATCCACCTTAAATTGACGGGCAAGAATGTTATAGGCAGGTATAAGCGTATTTTGTCTTGGCGCTCGTCCATATCGCTTCTTGCTCACGCAAGAGCTATAGCCCATATTCTGCAGAAGCTTCTGTACTCGCTTTTTATTACAAATAAAGCCGTTAGCGATTGCTGCTTCCCAAAGCTTTCGATAGCCTGGAATACAATACTGAGCTTTGCTTTCTCTCCTCAAGTAGTGACTTAAAGACTCATTGTCTGTCTCTCGCTTCGATGGTTTCCTTGTTAGCCACTTATAATAACCCGCTTTAGAAACGCCCAACCATTGGCATAGTCGTATGACAGGAAGCTTCACACTGGCCTTCTTAAGGATATACTCGAACCTTATTCTTTTTGGCTGTCGAAGCTTCCTTTAAGAAATCATTCTCCACCTCTGCCATCTCAAGCTTCTTTTTCAATTGACGGATCTCTTTCTCCAGTTGTGCAACGGATTTTTCGGGGCCGTGGTTAGGTATTGGGAGGGAGTTAGTCTTTTTCGATGTCATTTGGCATCTCCATTTAGAAAGTAGCACCGGCGATATTCCTAAGGATAGTGCTACTGACTTAACGGTATAAGAAGAATCGAGAGATCGCTGAACAGCTTCTCGTTTAAATTCGTCTGCATATTGTCTTTGTGATTTTACTTTCATGACACTCAATGCTCTGTATTAAGTGTCTACTTTTATGGGGTCACATCAAAAGCATATGAGATAGATACGAGTAAATGAGTTGCGAGATACGAAA
>NZ_CAWPOA010000063.1:0-242 GCF_963889365.1 Vibrio sp. OPT20
CCTCTCGCGTCAAGATATGCCTAGGTGGGATTAGCTAGTTGGTGAGGTAATGGCTCACCAAGGCGACGATCCCTAGCTGGTCTGAGAGGATGATCAGCCACACTGGAACTGAGACACGGTCCAGACTCCTACGGGAGGCAGCAGTGGGGAATATTGCACAATGGGCGAAAGCCTGATGCAGCCATGCCGCGTGTATGAAGAAGGCCTTCGGGTTGTAAAGTACTTTCAGTTGTGAGGAAGGG
>NZ_CAWPOA010000064.1:0-413 GCF_963889365.1 Vibrio sp. OPT20
ACGCCAGACACCGAGCTTGTAGTGACGCTGTCCAATGGCGCGACGATCACGTTCGGCACCGATTACGTGGCGGGCGCGGAAGTGACTTCAACAGCGTTCGACATCAACAACGGCGAAGACCTGTATGTAGACGGCTCATCGTTCGACCTGTCGGTGCAAAGCACCGAAGGCGGCAACTTCGAAAACTTGGATACCACGGACACGGCGACCGTGACCGTGGCAGACACCACCGATACGGCGGTGACGTTAACCTTGAATGACGTGAGCGTGAATGAAGGCACAGGCCAGGCGAGCATTACCGCGACGCTAGACCACACGCCAGACACCGAGCTTGTAGTGACGCTGTCCAATGGCGCGACGATCACGTTCGGCACCGATTACGTGGCGGGCGCGGAAGTGACTTCAACAGCGTT
>NZ_CAWPOA010000065.1:0-1328 GCF_963889365.1 Vibrio sp. OPT20
CTTGCGAATCCCCTCATAATTAGGCATAAAAACAATGAGGTAGACGCGCATCGCCGTCTTTGATCTAATGAATATCGCTGAACACACATTTCGAACAAGTGGGTTAACAATGCGCGATATTCAGATTCTACAACAAACCATACAAAACCAATGCCCCTCCATTCACAAAAAACGCGTTAGTTCTCTGATACTTGCTACAAAAAGTGTACTTGACGGCTCAGACTTAACGCTGACTAAACTAGGTCGCAAACTGGAAACTAATACCACGGTAAAACATGCGATCAAACGCGTTGATAGACTGCTTGGAAATCGCCAACTACATCGTGAAAAAGACCTTATTTATAAATGGCATGCCTACTTAATAACGGGCGCCAACCCATGCCCTGTGATCCTTGTGGATTGGTCTGATGTTCGTGAACAACTTCGTTATATGACGTTAAGAGCATCCGTTGCACTTGATGGTCGAGCCATCACAATCTTTGAACAAGTTTTTGAGTATGGCCAATACAATTCACCGAAAAGTCACCAAACATTCCTCGATAAATTGCAGAGTATTTTGCCGAATAAAGTCAGTCCGATCATCGTTTCTGATGCGGGTTTTAGAAATACTTGGTTCCGCCAAGTACAGGAGAAAAGTTGGTTTTGGTTAGGTCGTGTCCGAGGTGAAGTATCAATCAAACAACCTCATAAACCTTGGGTCTCAGATAAAACCTTTTATCCAACCGCTGTCCATAAACCCAAATATCTTGGCCACTGCTTACTAGCAAAGAGATCACCGATATCTTGTGAAGCCTATGTTTATAAGGGATTAGAAAAAGGCCGAAAAGCCCAGCGCCATAGTAGAACCAGCCAAAAACACTCCGCTACACATCTCTACCAGCGCAGTGCGAAGGAGCCGTGGCTACTCGCGACGAATGTCCCTAGACATATCTTAAATGAAGTACAAATTACCAATCTGTACGCCAAGCGTATGCAGATAGAAGAGGCCTTCCGCGATCTAAAGAGTACCGCCTATGGGATCGCACTTCGTCACAACAGAACTCGTTGTACTAAGCGATTAGATATCCTGCTTCTTATTGCGTTGCTCGCTGAAATCTTGATGTGGTGGAATGGCATCATTGCAGTACAGGCCAAATGGCATTTTGACTTCCAAGCCAACAGCATTAAACACCGTCGAGTTCTCTCCATACCTCGTCTAGGGAGAGAGGTTCGAAATCATCGGCGATATCAAATTAATGAATCCCAATATCAATGGGGAATGTTCGAATATCAAAGGCTCACACACAACGCAGGACTAGGGAAATTATGAGGGGATCCGTCAGCGCCTT
>NZ_CAWPOA010000066.1:0-21135 GCF_963889365.1 Vibrio sp. OPT20
TACAGTCTGCTCCCTTTGGCCACTCGGGAACCCCTCCAGGGTGTGTCTTACTCTTCACAAAGTAAGCCTAAATTGATGTTTTCCCATAAGCCCATCAACTAGGTTGTTCTCTTAACTCTTAAAAGAGGTAAGAAGAATATGGTGGAGGGAGACGGATTCGAACCATCGAAGGCGGAGCCGGCAGATTTACAGTCTGCTCCCTTTGGCCACTCGGGAACCCCTCCAGGGTGTTTTTCCTAACTCATAATGGATAGGCTAAAGAGATGTTTTTCCCAACGCATCTCTCAAGTGCGGAGCGCATCATAGCAAACACGTTAAACCTGTAAAGAGTTTTTCTTATGGTTTTGTGTTGAATGCTGCCTTTTTGGGCAAAGATGGCGAAAAGTACGCATATTGCTCGGGAAGTGAACATCTGTACTAAGGTTTACGTAGTGATAGGTAACACCTTGAGGTAACTCGCTTTCTACATTGTGTTTGGTTTGTGCAATTCGCCAAGAAACGTAAATGGAATTTAATCTAGATTTACACTTCTTGACGTTACAGCATTCATCAGTTGATAGAATACGGTTAATTTCATTTATAGATATTAAATCTCACTTGCAGACCATTATTATGAAGCATAAATCTGTTTTAACCCTGCTTAGCTTGTCTATTCTTATGGCGTCTCCAGCCGCACTAGCTAAACGCATGGGCCCTAGCACCGTCACTGTTGTTACTGAGCAAGTTGATATTCACCAAGTTAGCCAATCTCTTTCTTTGGTAGGTAAGTTAGAAGCAGAACAATCTGTGATCATTACCTCTGAAGTAGCGGGCAGAGTTGACTCTATCAACATCAAAGCCAATCAAGATGTCACCAAAGGGCAGATGTTGGTTCAATTAGATGACGACAAAGCAAAAGCTGCAGTTGCAGAAGCGCAAGCGTACCTAAAAGACGAGAAACGTAAGCTAGCGGAATTCCAACGACTAGTGAAACGTAATGCGATTACGCAAACTGAAATTGACGCTCAGAAAACGAACGTAGAGATCGCCAATGCTCGCCTAGCTGCCGCAAATGCCAATCTTAAAGACTTACACATCAGCGCGCCTTTCTCTGGCACGGTCGGTTTTATCGACTTTAGCCGCGGAAAAATGGTGACAGCAGGTACTGAGCTTGTGACTTTAGATGATTTGTCTGTGATGCAGTTAGATCTTCAAATTCCTGAGCGTTACCTTTCTAAGCTGTCTAAAGGCATGACAGTGACGGCTCGTACCAGTGCGTGGGGCGAGACTCAGTTCACTGGCACAGTGGTAGGCATTGATTCTCGTATTAATGCTGAAACCTTGAACCTTCGAGTTCGAATCCACTTCGACAACAATAATGATTACCTAAAGCCGGGCATGCTAGTGGCAGCTGATATGGACTTCCCTCCAGTAGAAGCGCCGATCATCCCAGTTCAAGCGCTTGAGTATTCTGGTACTAAGCGTTTTGTCTATGTTATTGGCGAAGACAACAAAGCGACTCGTACTGAAGTTTTCCTCGGGGCTCGTATCGATAACGAAGTTGTGATCGACAAGGGCATCGAGATTGGCCAGAAGATCGTGGTGCAAGGTATCGTGAACATGCGTGACGGAGTCTTGGTTCAAGAGCTTGCCGTTAATCGCCCAGCTAAACTTGATGAAAATACAGCAGCACAAGAAGGCGCTAACTAATGTTGTTATCTGATGTTTCTGTAAAGAGACCAGTAGCGGCTGTCGTATTGAGTCTGCTTTTGGTTGTGTTTGGTATTGTCTCTTTCAATAAGCTTGCAGTTCGTGAGATGCCTGATATTGAAAGCCCGGTGGTATCGATCAGTACTCGTTATGAGGGTGCGTCTGCCACCATCATTGAAAGTCAAATAACCTCCAATCTTGAAGACCAGTTATCCGGCATCAGTGGTATCGATGAGATCGAATCCACAACGCGTAACGGTATGTCGCGTATCACGATTACTTTTGAGCTTGGTTACGACCTTAATACTGGTGTGAGTGATGTTCGTGATGCGGTAGCTCGTGCTCAGCGTTCGTTGCCAGATGAAGCCGACGACCCAATTGTTTATAAGAACAATGGTAGTGGTGAAGCCTCGGTCTACATTAACTTAAGCTCGACTGAGATGGACCGAACGCAGTTAACCGATTACACCGAACGTGTATTGATTGACCGCTTTAGTTTAATTTCTGGTGTGAGTTCAGTGGATATCTCTGGTGGCTTATACAAAGTAATGTATGTGAAGCTGAAACCTGCGCAGATGGCTGGCCGTGGTGTTACTACTTCGGACATCACTTCTGCGTTAAACAGTGAAAACATTGAAAGCCCGGGTGGTGAAGTACGTAACGATGCGATTGTGATGTCGGTTCGTACCGCTCGTTCTTACACTGAAGCGGAAGATTTCGAATACCTAGTGGTAAAACGTGCCTCTGATAACACACCTATCTACTTAAAAGACGTAGCGGATGTGTACATTGGCGCAGAAAACGAGAACTCGACCTTTAAGAGTGACGGCGTTGTTAACGTTAGTATGGGGATTGTGCCTCAGTCAGATGCGAACCCACTTGAGGTTGCTGACTTAGTCCATAAAGAAGTCGAAGCAATTCAAAAGTTCTTGCCAGATGGGACTCGTTTGGCGGTCGACTATGACTCAACTGTCTTTATCGATCGTTCGATCTCTGAGGTTTACAGCACACTCTTTATTACGGGTGGTTTAGTTATCCTCGTGCTTTACGTCTTCATTGGTCAAGCGCGTGCAACGCTGATTCCAGCAGTGACCGTACCTGTATCTCTGATCTCGTCGTTTATTGCGGCGTACTACTTCGGTTTCTCTATCAACCTGATTACCCTGATGGCACTTATCCTGTCGATTGGTTTGGTGGTCGATGATGCGATCGTGGTGGTTGAGAACATTTTCCACCATATTGAACGTGGTGAGTCACCGCTGCTTGCTGCTTATAAAGGGACACGTGAAGTGGGCTTTGCGGTAATCGCAACCACTCTAGTCTTGGTGATGGTATTCCTGCCAATCTCGTTCATGGATGGCATGGTCGGTCTCTTGTTTACGGAGTTCTCGGTACTGTTGGCGATGTCAGTGATCTTCTCGTCGCTAGTCGCACTAACGTTAACGCCAGTGTTAGGCAGTAAAATCCTAAAAGCGAACGTTAAACCAAACCGTTTCAACCTGTTTGTCGAGCGCGTATTTGGCAAACTTGAGTCTGGATACCGCGCGGTATTGCGCCGTGCTTTAAACTGGCGTTGGGCAGCTCCAATCATCATTCTCGCGTGTATGGGCGGTAGCTATGGCTTGATGCAACAAGTGCCGTCGCAACTGACGCCTCAAGAAGACCGTGGTGTTATCTTTGCGTTTGTTCGTGGTGCTGATGCAACCAGTTACAACCGTATGTCTGCCAATATGGACATCGTTGAAGAGCGTCTAATGCCGCTGCTTGGTCAAGGTTTCTTGAAGTCATTTAGTATTCAATCACCAGCGTTTGGTGGTAATGCTGGCGACCAAACGGGCTTCGTTATCATGATCCTGGAAGATTGGGATGAACGTGATGAAACCGCTCAGGAAGCGCTGAACGAAGTTCGTAAATCTTTAAATGGTATTCCTGATGTACGTGTATTCCCGTTCATGCCGGGCTTCAAAGGTGGTTCAAGTGAGCCTGTGCAATTCGTACTGGGTGGCTCTGATTACTCTGAGCTTCAGAAATGGGGCGAACTGTTAAAGCAAGCGGCTGAAGACTCTCCAATGATGGAAGGTGCGGACATCGATTACTCTGAGAAAACACCAGAGTTATTAGTAACCGTAGATAAGCAACGTGCAGCCGAGCTAGGCGTTAGCGTTTCGGACATTTCAGATACGTTAGAGATCATGCTTGGCGGACGCAGTGAAACCACCTTCGTTGACCGTGGTGAAGAGTATGACGTATACCTGCGTGGTGATGAGAACAGCTTTAATAATGCTAATGACTTGAGCCAAATCTACATGCGAACTCAGTCTGGTGAGCTGGTTACACTCGATACGTTGACGCACATTGAAGAAGTGGCATCCTCGATTCGTTTATCGCACTACAACAAGCAGAAATCGGTCACCATCAAAGCGAACCTAATGGAAGGCTACACGCTGGGTGACGCACTCGATTTCCTTGATGAACAAGCGATTGAACAGCTACCGGGCGATATTTCAGTGAGTTACTCTGGCGAGTCAAAAGACTTTAAAGAGAACCAATCAAGTATCTTAGTGGTATTTGCGCTAGCGATGCTGGTCGCGTACTTGGTACTGGCCGCGCAGTTTGAAAGCTTCATTAACCCGCTGGTGGTGATGTTCACCGTACCTATGGGTATCTTTGGTGGTTTCTTAGGTTTGGTGTTGATGAATCAAGGGCTCAATGTCTACAGCCAGATTGGTATGATCATGTTGATCGGTATGGTGACCAAGAACGGTATCTTGATCGTAGAGTTTGCTAACCAACTTCGTGACCGTGGCATTGAGTTTGAAAAGGCGATCATTGATGCTTCGGCTCGACGTTTACGTCCAATCTTGATGACGGCGTTTACCACACTAGCCGGTGCAATCCCATTGATTACTTCAACGGGCGCGGGTTATGAAAGCCGAGTGGCAGTGGGTACGGTTATCTTCTTTGGTATGGGCTTTGCAACTTTGGTTACTCTGTTCGTAATCCCAGCGATGTATCGACTGATTTCTGGCTCAACACGTTCTCCAGGTCATGTGGAAGCGGTTCTAAATAAAGAGCTGAGCCATGACAACGTGGGTAGAAGCTCGCACGGTTAATGAACACGCACGGCTAATGAACATGGAATAGTGTAACAATATTGAAAAGCCTGCGTTTGCTCCTAGCGAATGGCAGGCTTTTTTTGTATAACAAACAGAGCTCAACGAATTAATACAATAAATCGAATAAAGGAAAGTAAAGTGGCTGAATTTAAATACAAAGATCTTTCTCAAGAAGAACAAGATAAGCTAGATGCAGCAACCTTTCGTCGTCTGCTAGCACACTTAGACAACAATAAGGATGTTCAGAACATCGACCTTATGATCTTGGCGGGCTTCTGCCGTAACTGTTTCAGCAAGTGGTATAAAGCGGAAGCTGAGCAACAAGGCCTAGACTTGGATATCGATGACGCTCGTGAGCGCGTATACGGCATGACTTACGATGAGTGGAAACAAAACCATCAGCCAAAAGCGACGCCTGAACAACTCGCGGCATTTGAAGCGAAGCAGAAGCCAGAGTAATTTGTTCTCGTTGGTGGTTGATTAATAGAATGAATAAACAAAAAGAGCCCATCAAGGCTCTTTTTAGTTTGGAGTCGGTGCTTGCTCTGTATTTAAGCCAACTCACCCGTTTGCGAGAAAGCTTCTAGCTTCGCCGCATAAGGTTGTAGGTCACCGATATTCAGATTTACCCACTCGTCATTGAAGTAAGTGTCTAGGTAGCGTTCACCGCTATCACATAGCAAAGTCACGATAGACCCTGTTTCGCCACGTGCTTTCATCTCACTGGCTAGCTGAAGCACACCGTACATGTTAGTACCGGTTGATGCGCCAACCTTGCGGCCAAGAATGTCAGATAACCAATGTGTCGTTGCGATACTTGCTGCGTCTGGGATTTTTCGCATTTCGTCAACCACACCAGGAATGAAGCTTGGCTCTGCTCGTGGGCGACCAATGCCTTCAATCTTGCTGAATGTATTGCCTTTCACGTTCGCATTGCCTGTTTGGAAGTATTCGTGGAATACCGAGTTTTCAGGGTCAACTACACATAGTTTAGTTTCATGCTGTTGGTAGCGAATGAAGCGGCCAATCGTCGCTGAAGTACCGCCAGTACCTGGGCTCATTACTACCCAAGCTGGAACTGGGTGATCTTCCATCTGCATTTGATTGAAAATAGAGTTCGCGATGTTGTTGTTACCACGCCAGTCGGTTGCGCGCTCAGCGTAAGTAAATTGGTCCATGTAATGACCATTCAGCTCTTCTGCTAAACGACGTGACTCATCGTAAATTTCATCTGAGCGATCAACAAGATGCGCTTGGCCGCCGTAGAATTCAATCTGCTCAATCTTTTTCTTCGCTGTGCATTTTGGCATTACCGCAATAAACGGTAGGCCAAGTAGGCGAGCAAAGTATGCCTCAGACACCGCTGTGCTGCCTGATGAAGATTCAATGATCGTCGTTTCTGGGCCAACCCAGCCATTACAGATAGCGTATAAGAACAGAGAACGCGCTAAGCGGTGCTTCAAAGAGCCCGTAGGGTGTGTGCTTTCATCTTTAAGGTAAACATCAATGCCTTCGATACTTGGTAGTTCGAGCTTGATAAGGTGCGTATCCGCTGAGCGTTGGTAGTCCGCTTCAATTTTACGAATCGCGTTGTTAATCCATTGATGGTCAGTGCACATAAGCGTTCTCCTGATCGAGTGTAGGAATTCTTTGTAATTGGTATGGTTCTAATTTATCTATAATTCGAGAGAAAAACTTTGCCATATTTGCTTTGTTTTGCTTAAATTGTAGAAAATTATTCTCTTTAAATGCGATTTGGTGAAAGTGTGATAGATGCCGTAGATAAAAAAATATTAGGGTTACTGCAAGAAGACAGCACCCTGTCATTGAACGATATTTCTGAAGCGGTCAATCTCACGACAACGCCTTGTTGGAAAAGGCTTAAGCGCCTCGAAGAGAACGGTATTATTGAGAAAAGAGTCGCACTGCTGAACCCGGAAAAACTGGATCTTTCCTTTACCGCGTTCGTATTAGTGAAAACCAGTGATCATTCTCATGAGTGGTATGGTCGTTTTGTGAATACTGTGTCGGAATTTCCAGAAGTGATGGAGTTCTATCGCATGGCTGGCGAATATGATTATATGATGAAGGTTCAGGTTAAAGATATGAAGTGCTTTGATGATTTCTATAAGCGCTTGGTGAATAGCATTGATGGTATCTCTAATGTGACCTCGACGTTTGCGATGGAACCATTAAAGTACACGACAGCATTGCCGCTTTAAGCTGCGCCTAGTAATAGATTAACTATCGCTTTAGTTTAACTATCTTCTCAGTTTAGATCTCGCCTCTGCGATAAAGAAAAGGATTATTCATGTTTGCAAAAGTATCTACCGCTATCCAGCTGGTATTGGCGGTCGCCATTTTTTACTTGGGTTACACCATTTACTCATTGACCAATAAAGTCGGTGAAATCGTTGATACTTACCCGCAAGTTATCGAAGACATATCGGGCCTCACCAAAGGGCTCAAAGTAGAAGAGCTATTAGCGCTTGCTGAACATGTCAGCGATCTTGCTCCTCAAGTTTTGAACACAGTCGAAGAGGTCAGAAAGACGATAGATAACGTGAATCAAACCGTTTCATCGGTCGACAACAAAATCCCTGCGATATTAGATGAAGTGAAAAATGTCCGAACGGAAGTCGAACAGGTCAGAACCGATGTCATCCCACCAACATTGACTGAGCTGAAGCGATACCGTGTGGATGTCATGCCACCGATGCTCGCTGAAAGTAAATCGTACCGCGAGCAAACTATCCCCGCTGTTGTTACTGAATCTGAAATGCTAAGAGCGGAAGTGCCGAATATTTTGGTGCAAGCTAATTTGTTGGCAGATAAGAGTCAAGCTTTGGCTCAGGACGCTGCAGAAGGCGCTGTGAAAGGTGTGGTACTATCACCATTTAACCTTCTCCGAGATGCCGGAGATGGCATCAAAACGCGAGTGCAAAGCGAGTTTGAGCCTACGCTAGAAGCAGAATAGATTTTAGTCACTCTTAAGTGACGGATTTTCGTAAGTGTTATAAAAAAGAGAGGCTAGGTATTAAACTTAGCCTCTCTTTTTGTTTTCTCGTACATATTTGGGGCTTTTAAAACAGCGTTTATTCGCTATTTATTTGAGCGCTATTTAGTAAAGCGCATCACACCTTCTTGTACTGCTGTCGCTACCAGTTCACCTTTCTGGTTGAAGATCTCGCCGCGCACTAGGCCACGAGTGTTCGCTGCCGTTGGGCTTTCAATCGCATAAAGCAACCATTCATCCATCTTGAATGGGCGGTGGAACCAGATTGAGTGATCAATCGTCGCTACTTGGAAATTTGGCGTCATGATAGAGACTTCATGAGGGTGAAGCGCCGTCACCAAGAATCCCCAGTCCGATGCGTAAGCAAGCAGGTATTGGTGGATCAATTGGTTGTCTGGCATTGCACCATTCGCTCTTACCCAGAGGTACTGTTTCGCTTCCGTCTTCTTAGGTTTCAGTGGATTCACGACCGTCACCGGGCGCATCTCAATCGGCTTTTCGCCACAGAAGGTTTTGCGCAGTTTCTCTGGTAAGAATTCCGCGATGTGGCTCGCTAATTCAGTTTCTGAGGCAAAGTTCTCTGGTCCAGGAATGTCAGGCATTGAAATCTGGTGCTCAAACCCTGGCGCATCGCCATGATAAGAAGCGGTGAGATAGAAAATAGGGCGGCCATTTTGAATCGCTTTTACACGACGAGTGCTAAAGCTGCGTCCATCTCGTAGGTTCTCAACATCGTAAATGATTGGCTTTTCAGGATCGCCGGGAAACAGAAAATAACTGTGGAACGAGTGAACACTACGGTCGTCTTGGACGGTATAACGAGCAGCAGAAAGCGCTTGTCCTAATACCTGACCGCCGTATACCTGTGGTAGGCCTAGGTTCTCACTTTGCCCACGGAATAAACCTTCTTCCAGTTTTTCTAGCTGAAGTAAACTTAGTAATTCTTGTAAAGGTTGACTCATCGCCAGCATTCCTCTTCGTAAAATGGGTGTCAGATTATGGTGTTAATCATTTAGCTTAGTCAGATATCTGTCAATAAATCATAGGGTTTCAAGACAGAATATGAAAGCTCTCTTATAATTGGTCAGTAGATTTGCCGAGTCCGGCAAACATGTTGAGAGAAATTGAATATGAAAAAGGCTCTAATTCTTATTACGTCTTTAGTATCGTTTGGCCTACTTGTTGGTTGCCAAGCAACATCAGAAACGAACGCTTCTCAAGAAGTGGTTGCAGAGAACACTCAAGTGATTTCAGGAACAGTAAGCTACCGTGAAAGAATTGCATTGCCAGAGAATGCAGTAGTTACCGTTACGCTAGAAGATATCTCACTGGCTGACGCACCATCGACGGTTATCGCAACTCAAGAGTTCACCACAGACGGTAAGCAAGTACCGTTCGCATTCGAGCTGAGCTACGACAACGACAAAATTAAAGCTAACCACCGTTACAACATGCGCGCATCGATTCATGTTGACGGCAAACTGCGTTTCACAACGGACACGATTAAGTCAGTAATTACTGATGTAGAAAATACACAGCAAGCAGACCTACGTTTGGTTGGTGTTCGTTAATCAGAAATCGATGCCACTGTTAAGGCATCTTGATTGGCTTAACTTAGCCAGCTGAATCAGCGATTAGTGGCAGCTCTAGGGCTGCCATTTGTATATTCTGAGTTTGATCTTTCCTGCATCACTCACCTCAATCCCTTCTTTAACCAAATGCTGCTTTTGTCGGTCGAACGAATCACCCTTTAAAGATATTTCACCCTTACTGTTGATTACCCGATACCAAGGCAGTTTGCTACCTTCTGGCAGGTTACCCAGCGCTTTACCAACATGGCGCGCATAGCCCGGAAATCCTGAAAAACGTGCTATGTCTCCATAAGTTGTTACTTTCCCATATGGAATTTGGTGAATCACAGCAAAGATTTGGCTCAAAAATTGGTCCATACTAAATGTTCCTAGTTCATAAATACCACGGATCGGTAGAAGGAGAGGGCTATGGTATTTACAACGTTTCAGTTCTTGATAACCACATTATTAGCGGTTGTCTGCGCGAGAGCAATCAGTTTAAGTGAGGGAGATATCCCAGTACTTGCAATGGTCATTCCTGCTTTATGGATTTTGCCGCAAGGAGGCATCGCAGGATTAGCTTTGCTTGTCTCCATGACCACTTATGGATTAACGCTACCGCTACAACCCATAACGCTCTCAGTCAGTGTATGGGTATTATTCCCACTATTGATGGTGGTCTTTTCAAAACGCAGCAGTTTGTCGGTCGTGATTATTTCTGGCTTGATCGTCGCAACGCTACAAGTCGGGATTATGGTCACGCAATCTGCAGGTAAGCTTGAAGGCGTTCCTTGGGTTACCACACTACAAACCTTGTCAATCATCGTTATTTGGTGGGCGGCAAATCATCTTAAGCCAGCCAGCCGACACAGCTGGTGGTCATTAGGCTTGATACTTCCATTATGGATGGCCGATTTACCTTATGCCGCTTTGGTTGCTTTGTGTGTAACGGGCATCATGGCATCGATGGAAACACTGACGCGCTTGAAAACCTTCCGCTGGAATAAACTATTGTGTTGGACATTGCCGACGGTTGGTTTTGCGGCACTGGTGATTACCCCAAGCATTGAAGTGCCTAGTCCAGTCTTTGTGGTGTGGTTATGTCTATTAGGCACCGCGTGGATGACAGACTACATCATTCGTACAGAAGATAACGAAGACATCGATATCTAGTACGTAGATAACCCGAACCTTACAAATGCAGGTAAATGGTGAATTTACCTGCGATTTTCTAGTGGTTTGAATAAAGGATAAGCACTTAGACAGCAATTGTTCAAAAATAGGGTGGAAGGGCTTGCAATGGTTGCTGTGATGCTTAATAATCCAATCACTCTTTGAGGCAAGCCTCTTAGAAAACGAATCTATGGGGGCCTGGTCCTCCCGCAACAATAACTCGTGAACTCGGTCAGGCCTGGAAGGGAGCAGCCGCAGCGAGTGACTTGTGTGCCGGGATGTGGCTGGGTTCCCACCCCTTAAAAAAGCCGCTCTTTATGAGCGGCTTTTTGCTATCTAAACTATAGTAAATCAATCAGTTAGTAGACTATCCATACTAGATTGAGCTGGCTTTAGTATCAAAATAGGCTTTGTTTCCTAATTCAAATTTTGATAAATAATCCCCTGCGCCGCTAATTACTAGGTGATCGCTATCGTTTTAGGCATATCTAGCTCTGTTAGCTTGTTTAACGCTTTTCTTATCGCGCAAGTTTCTCCAGGCTCGTTGCTTCCCGTCAATACCATGCTTTTTAACTTTCTATGACCCTCACCGTAGATTTTCAACCCTGTAGTCTCAAGGATAAGTCGCCAAACAAACGAGGTCTTCCACAGTTACTTTGTTTGATCTGTTGCCACTGTTGGAGAGCTTTTCCATCGATCCAAAATGTCAGTGAACCACTATTGATCCAAGTTTGATTAATAGTGGTTCCAGTTAGTTGTTTTATAGCGAGGCTTGGTCATTAGTATAAATCTTTGAATGAACTTAGTAGATCAGGCTATGAATTGCCCGGAATAAACATACGCATAACTAATAAGCATATGTCCAAGATGGGTATAGTCGCTTATCGTTAATTAGAGTGTTTGTTAGATAAAGCGGATGGTTAAATAAACCTATTTTAACAATAGCTTACTTCGATGCGATAAATTTAACAACACACTAGAAGTCTGTTTATTTGTTGCCGAACGCGTCATTTTCAGGCACTATCTACACGCATAAAGTATGTTTACTCTTTTTAACTTTTGAGGTGCGACCATGACGGAGCTATCTATACTCGCTACAAACATCGATCAGCGAAAAAAAGACCTAAACATCCGTACAAATATTGAAATTGCTCGTTTATCTGGTGTTAGCCGTGCCGTGATTACTAATATCATGCTACATCCAGAAAAAAGCATAATGCTGGATAGTGCAGTTTCTTTAGCTAATGCTTTGGATTGCCGTCTAGAATGGCTAGCTACTGGTAATGGACCTGTCAACTATGACGACGTTGTTCGTCACGCTCGTATCAAATTCGGTTCTCCTGTAGTAACAATGCAGGAATTATCAGCGAGCAGCATTAAGGATCTTCTTGAGGACTTGATGGAAGACGAACACCGCGAGCGTTTGCCTTGTCCAGCTCGCAGTAGTGAAACTACATTTATTATTCGTCTGAACAATAATGTGGGCCGTTATTTTGCTGGTGGCATGATCTTTTTTGATTATGATAAAACGGCAGTTTCTGGTGATTTAGTCTTGGCGCGAGTGCGCGAGGGCGTTATGCCAGAAATAATGGAGTATCAAATTGCACACGGTCGTGAGTTCTTGAAATCAATGAACCCTGATATTCCAGAAGATCTAAAATTTGTCGAAATGAGTGACTCTATTAAAATTATTGCTGCGTTCTCTGCTTTCGCAGTAATCTAGTACTGCAGTCATAAATTATTTCAAATAAAAAGCCTAGCGCCCGCTAGGTTTTTTATCTCGAACAATTCTAAAATTATACACTTGGTATGCCCCCACAAAATATACCCTCTAATCGCCTCACTACTTTGTTTCAACTTACTACAGCATATCTGTTCGTGATCCTAAACGAGAAAAATCCACCTCTTCAGGTAGGTTTTACAAGGTAACTATGACTGACAATACTCTCCAATCGGTTGACGTGTCAGTAAACAACCTAACTAGAATGTTTCAAAATCTAGAAAGCCTCTCTTCACTTCTAAATTTAGTGTAGCAAGCGTTCGAGGTAACAAACGCCTTTCGGTAGCGAGCCTAGCCACACACATCATGTAAGGCCTTTCTGTTTTTTTTTATAGTTCTTCTCGAATATTTAACTTGAGATATTTGGCAATCTCTAATAAGGCGTCGCGTTCAACATGATAAATCGATTCACCAGCACGAAGTATGAAAGCTACCGGATTTAGGTCGTCAGCACCAATATGAGTAAGTTTAACGTTACAAGTTTGCTCTGCCTGTACCGTGATCCCTTCACCAATAGAAATGAATACAAGACTATCGTTGGTTCTGTTAATCGTTAACTTAGCGCCCATTGTTTCTAGTATTAACTTGTTATCTATAATCATTAGCTAACCTTTTCACTTTCAATTTTCTGACCGCATGATCAAGTTCTTTGCCCGTCATATGGTGCGTCTTTTCATACTGTTGAATCTGTTTTATAGGAACTTTACTTTCTTGAGTCAGCGATAAAGCGCCTAAACTAAACGTTACAACACTTATAATGAGAGCAATGCCGACGGTTTGTAAATGATGTTTAATGTTCATCTGCGGTCTCTTATATCTCGTTATTCAGTCCGCGATTTGTGACAGTTTTGTGCCAAATTTACATTGCTACCATTTGCGGGCTTCGATAAGACTTAATGGATTGCCGTTTATCATGTTCAGTAATTGCAGGTACTTGAAACACTGCTCAGGATCCGTCAATGGTGTCGCCGCCATTGTTGTTAGTAAGAACGTTCACCCAATATAAGTTAGACTTTGAATTGATAGGCTTATCATCTAACTTTGAATAAATGTGATTGTTGATATCGCTAATCACCCATGCGGTGTTTTTATGGTATACCACTAAATGGTTAGGAGGTCAGTGATCAAAGCCCTCACGGGCCGTTAGAGCGTCTTTATGGGGCTATACTCACGTGAATTGATGCCGTTCTGCGGTGCTTTGTACAACTCTTGATGTCTTGCTCGCGCTTCTTTATGGCGAAGGGGCGGGAAATTACCCAAACTCATGATCGTCTTTTTACCTACCCATCAATATCGGAAGAGTTTTTCAGCACCTTGATAGTTAAGATCATAAATCCTAGAGCTTAGTTAGTAATGATCAAAAGCGAACTTGTTCAGCCTAAGTTCACCTATTAATGTTCACAACATGATTAATATAAGGCACAGGCCTCATGTAGCTATAGGTTGTAGGCATTAAAAAAGGGCCATCCGATGGCCCTTTATTCACTTCGATATACACACTTATGTATGTACATCGCCTGTAACATCTTCTGATGTTAAAGCATTCAACTTTTTAACCGTTTTCAGCAGGTTCGCAGCCTCCGCTGTCGTTTCCGCAATAAAAGCCTTGGTACTGTCGTCAAGAGGCTCTTTTATTTCCATCAATGTAGAAACAACACGTAAATCACGCTGTAGTTTAGTTATCATATCGGACCTCGTAGTTAGTTGAATGTAATGTGAGCAAGGCAACAATATAGAGTATTTACTCAAAGTCCTCACTGTTTATGTGCAAATAGTGATTTCAGTATTGTTTATTATAATGATAACTATTAACATGTACTCTATGGGGTTGCTGTTGCATACGCGCCTAAAATACTTATTTATTGATTAAAAAATTGTTTTTTAATCTGAATCATATACTTAGCGTTGTAGTGTACCCCAATTACTGCTTGTTGTTGCTTAACTTGGTGTGAACGAACAGAGCGCTTGATCACATCACCAATCATCGGATTCAAAGGGCTCTATTTGCTTTAGTTGAACTCATTGATCACTTTTCTCAAGTTCGCTAGCTCATTGTGCTCATCATTTCGATACAAAACGCAATACTTAATCATGATCGTCTGACGACGTGTAACCTTCATTTCGTAGATTTTAACGGCACAATTGACCTCATATTGTGTAGGTAGATACGACTCTTTTTGAAACCAAACAACTGACACGTGTACTTAAATTGAGCTAAGTCCGCGATTATTAGCTCACCATTCTTGTTGGCAATATTGCCACCCTCTGACAAATATGAGTTGTTTTCCGGCCGCTCTTAAGCGAAATAGGTAGACATAGTTCCGCGTTTCGTATGGTTTGGCCTTCAATGATTTTTATTATGATTCTGGCCCGGGCCACACTTCTACAATCTTAAAGCTAAATGGCGTGTTTTTCAGTGACCTAATACGCTTGCGATAGCCGTCTTCGTTTCAAGGGTATAGAAATATATGGCCTAACCTTGTGCTGTGTAATTTGGATACGAATACATACAGATTTGACTCGATTGTAAACAATTTGAGTTAAGGTGAGCGAATTGCGGCGTCGTCCAGTTTATAACCTGAATTTCGTCAGAATGGCGTCACATCTAAAATCCTCATAGTAGAGAGTTGCTGCGTATTCCTCTCTCAAGCTGTTGATTTTTTCCAGCTGTTCTTTAAAGGTCAGATTCTTATCGTAAAGCGCATTTTCTTTGCTATACAAATCTAGGTAGCCACGTGCGTAATATTCGCCAGTTTGCCGATTAACAATCGCAATGTTCTTATGGTTGGCGAAATAATCAAAGGACTCCGCAGCATCATAGTTTTTGCTCGCCTCAGCCAAGTAGGTGCATGCGCCTATAGATTCATCAAAGTTCAAATAAGTCGTTGGTGCGCCGATTGATATTTCAGCATTAGCAGCACCAACAACGAGCAATAGCATTAATGGGATTAGTCTCTTCACCGTTATTGACCTCTAACTTAATAGGGCCAAAAGAAATAAGTATTCTCTTGGCCCTTATATGGAATAAAAAATGGCCGACCTAAAGCGCTCTCAATGATTCTGTAAGCTTCATTGTGGTTTTTTGAGTATGGCGCTCGCTTATTTGAAAACGGTATCTCCGCAGTGTCGCCACGCTCGCGTGTATAGCGACCTGATACTAAGTCGTCGCGTAAAAATTCATAGCCAGCTTCTAGTAGCTGGATCACGATCAATTTTTTCTGTTCATCCGTTATTTTTTCATAGCTATATTCATCGTCTGATGTGGATATCCACCAGCTATCCCAAAGGCCCATAACGATGCATACCGACACGGAAATAATATTTAGCGTTGTGCTGAAGCGATAGCTATACGTTTGTTTTCAAGCTGTAGGTAGTACTCATCGACATAGTACTTAACCGACTCGCGCAAATCGCTCATGGTATCGGTTTCAAACTCTGCGATTAGTAAAACATCTACAATCTTGCAAACGTATAGATCCTGACAGCTTAACGAGTGTTCACGGCGCATAAGCATCACGCGAACGCCACGATATGCAAATGCGCAAAAATCATCGTGGTTTAGGTTTGCACTGCGCATATTTACGAATTTTGGGAGTGTTAACATGTTGACTCTTGGGGGGTGGTCGGCCATTTCTATCCATCTCGTCTTTATTGGGTGTTACGAATATAAACACGATACCTTTATTTGTAAACAGCGAGGGCAAAAATGATCACTTCAGAACATTATTTTGAAGTTGACCGCGGTGCTGTCTAAATCTAAGTCTGGATCTTCTGTATTTAGTTCCCCTCCGACTTCAAAAGAAACACTAGTGTCGTCACTTAAGTGGTACTCAATGCCCCCTGCATAGTTAATGAGTTCATCATTTTGATCCCTGACAGATTCCAGCACTTCACCTTGACTAACCTCTGTTGGGCGCTGGTCATTGCCAATGAAATCTATGCTCGCGCATCCCTGTAAAATGACAACCACGATTATTACTATTCTTTTCATAAGTTCCTTTACGTAAAAAAGCGGCCTGTTAGGGCCGCAATAGTAATCACAAAGGTAGTGTGAATTTAGAAAGTAAGTTTAGCGCCTAGCATCGCGTTGTTTGCTGTGTTGCCAGTCCCGTCGTTTAGTACTTCTTGGTATGCTGCGTAGGTAACGAAGTTAGGTGTAAAGTTGTAGTTCATTTCAATAGCAGAATGTTCCACGTTTTCTGTAGCGCTATCTTTATCAAGCATGGTGTAAGTAGCTACAAATGAAATCTCGTTAGTAGCTTTGAATCGTGCCGCTGTTTCGTAACCTTTGAAGTCATCACCTTTATCTGAACCATCGTAACCAATACCTGATAAGTAAATGCTTTCTGAATCCCACTTAATACCCACAATGCCATCAGTGCTGTCCTTACCAATATCGTAGGTTTCAATAGCGTAGGCACCTGTTAGGCCAAAACCTGCACCAATTTCATAGCTGGCAGCTGCGCCGTAGCCAGTATCGATGGTTTGCTTCAGTGTTGATTCTGGTACGAACTTGCCAGTTTTAGAATCTACGTGTGCATCTTCGTGGAATAAAACCTTACCGTCTTCACCACCGAAGTTAACGTGCGTACGTAGAGTAAGATCGCCCAAATGAGAAATGGCTAGAATTGAGTTCTTGGCGCGGTCTGCTGTAAGTGGTTTGATGTTACCGTCACCGCCGTAAGTGTTCATGATATCGGTGTAATCAGTAGTTAGTTCTAGTGCGCCATCAGTTTGACCATAGTAGATCTCGTTATTTTCAGTCGCGAAACCAACATACATATGTTTCGGTAGGATGTTCTCACCGCTAGCGTTGTATTCTTGCTCTAGATAACCAACTGCATCGACGTCTTTACCAATGTCTTGAGTAACTTTAATGTGCAGACGTGCTCGAGAAATGTCATTCGTTTTGTGAACATCTTCACTTTGGTATTGTCCACGAGCTTCAACTCGTCCGCCTACATTGATACCAAAACCGTCCTGTTCGTAAACTTGAGCCGCGTTAGCTCCAGTTGATGCTGCTGCAATAAAAATAGCAAGGATTGTTAATTTTTTCATCTTAAGTTCCATAAATTACTGTCTAGAAAACTTGTAAACATTAATATCTGCTAAAAATGAAAAATATATGTAGATTTGCAATCATTGTTTTATTGTTTTGATCGTATACTTATTTGTGCTGATCGTGCACTCTATTTGCGAGTTTAATGATCTTAGTTCACTGTCCAGATAAAGCCTCGACGCTCTTTCTCCGTCGGGGCTTTCTCATATATGACATATGACATATGGCATACGAGGAATTGTTATGCCTGCTACCTAATCCTGATTTTACTCAACCACAAAAAAGTGATGAGCTAAACAATGGTTTGCAAGTCGTTGCTAAGTGCTCTTACCTGTATTCACGATTAGAAATAACAAAAAGCCGCCTATCTAAGCGACTTTTTTATTGTGCTTGATGTGATTCGAAGAATAGCTTCTGAGCTATGTCTTAGTAAAAATAGGATCTGTTATCACATACTCGTTGGTATCTAGCGACTGCAGTAACCAAGGCCATAATAAATACCAAACTGGCATTACTTGCATTGGTCGCCATTGTGCTATTTAGCTTCTTTGTTTAGCATATTGATATACATAAGCGTTACCATGCCTAGACCTAGTAATTGCCATAAGTATTGGCCATCGTCAGCCCCCGTGATTGTTTGGCTGAATAGCATTACGCTTGTTACACATAGAGACGCAATTGCAGCCAATCGAGTGAAAGTAAGATCGATGTGGCCAGTTAGAAACTCTTGGTTTAAAACACTGCGTAGAATGAATAGAACAGGCATTATCTGCAGACCAATAAGTACCGGGAACATAAATGGGAACATAGGGCTTAATAGCGCATGACCTATTTCTGATTTATCCCACGTTCCGACAATGTACTCGGCCCAACCTGCATACGTATCACCATGTGGTACTGAGCCTGGTGATACGAAACCCATTAGAATGCTGAAAAACTTATCTACCACACCATTCTTAAACCAGAATATGAATAGAAAGATCTGCACAGGAATGATTTGGAAATTTAACTTGCTTAGTGCGTTCATTGTTTTTGTCCTAGTTACGAGCTCTATGCTCTCTTATCCGGGTGTACCGGGTTACTTAACCTTTCCCTTGGTGTACAGCGACTAGCATCCATAACTAACCGCTTATTCGTTTCTATTGGGTTTTATCTCACCACTGCCGATATGACGGGCAATAGTCTCGAACCTGTGAATGTTGCAATTACTTTTCTCGTTCTGCATTTCGCGTAGGAGCATTGAAATACAAATTTCCAAAACGTTTCTCTTCATTGCTAACAAGTCATATTTAGCTTGTCTGTCTTGTCTTTACTCATGCTTGTTCCTGCAAGGCAATGAAGTATTCAAGTGCACGGCGAACGTCTTCAAAACGGCACTTAGGCGCAAAATTCATCGCTTGCACGTGATTCATGGAGAAAAACAAAGTAACGCAGTCCTGCTTTGAATTCGGGAGGTATGGAACGCGGCACGCCCATTCGTTATAGAGCTCAGTGATAGCAATCATTTCATGCTCACGTGGGCGCGGTGCTTGGGGATATGTAGCGTCCACCAGTTGTGGGGCGCGTTCAATCTTAGTAATAAGCGTGTTTTGATTGATCATGGTGTCCACTAGTCGTGTAGCCAGTAGTAAACCTGAAATTTCTTGATCGCTTGCGCTAAGGGCAGCTAAACGCAAATGGTCTTTCATTTGGGCCAAAGTTAAATACTGAGCCTCATGGAAATTATTCAATGTCATATTTAATGAGCTCTTGTTCGTATGAATTATTTACTATCTGCATTGCTTCCACTGAGCCGCCAACGTCTGGGTGGAATGCTTTGCAAAGTATCTTGTAACGCGCTTTGATTTCGTTCTTAGTCGGTTTATGGCCAAACATGAATAAAATACTTGAGTCAGATTCACTAATTACCAGCTTGTTGTACTCGCCGATCAGTTTATGTTGACGCTCAAGACCTCTTTCGATAACGCCGCTCTGTTTAACTGAAAGCTTTTCAAGTTGAATACAGCAAGTCTCAAGGCGATTCTTATAGCGATCTAAGACAGTTATCCTCAATTCGCTGGCGCGTTCTTTCTCTTTCATTAACTTGATACTGTTGTTCAGATTCTTGAGGTACCCGTTTAGAAGTAAAGAACCAGATCCCATGGCTGCTACTGTTAGAAATACTGCAATCTCTAGATCGGTTGCGCTTACCCACATTAAAATTCCTTAGAACTGATAAATAAGTTGTAAAAAAGGACCGTTATAAACATGTATGGGGAGTTCATTACATAAGTGTGCACGATCGCGTATGTTTGTGGTGTCATGCTGGATATAGCCAAAGCAAAGAAAGTTACTCTAGGTGGATAGGTAACGAATAGAGACGCCTTACAAGCGTTAGAAAATTTCTTGCGTGGTAAAGCGACCTTAGTCATCTTGGTCAGCCTTTGTGGTCAAGATTGGGCCGTTGTTGGCTTTAGTCACTTTGAAATAGTGGTTCTGGCAATAAGGACAGAAAGCCATTGAATCCCAATCAAAAGAACCTTTGTTTAGAACGTCTTTGAGTTGCTTCTTGCAACTAGGGCAATTGAATGTCGTTAGACGCTCTGCAGGGAACTTGGATAAGTATCGCTCGTAGGTCTCTATCGCATTTTTCATTGTCATACCTTGTTAGATGGTCTTAATTTGTGTATGTGATCTTAAAAACAGTCATATGGTTTTGAAAATGAAAGAAAAAATGCCCCAAGGAGGAGGGGCTGTAGAAAGAAAAATTTGGGATTCTACTAAATGTATGGAAATTGGATGGGCTTTGACGCCATCCATGGCGTCTAATTCAAATTACCACTCGTATGCTGCACCAGCGTACAACGTTGCAGATTCTGAACCTGTATCGTATGCGCCACCTAGCTTAGTCGTAAATTGCTCATTCCAGCGACGGCCTACACCTACAGCGATAGCTTGAGCGTCGCCGTGGTAGCCAAGGCCAACCGTAGCGTTTGTTTTGCCTACGCCGTATGGGTCAACCAAACCAGCGAACGCACCAGCTGTAGCCGCTACGCCATCAAGCTCTTTAGCCTGACGCTCGAAGTCTGAACGAAGATCTTTGATATCATTTTCGTTCTTGTTCGTTTTAGCTTGCAGGTCTTGAATAGAGTGTGTGTTGCGGCCAGCCTGTTCACTAATTTTAGAAACTGCCGGTTGCAGAGTAGCTTGCTGGATTGAGGGTGTGTTAACTGGCGTTGCTTTCAGCGTAACATTGGCTGGCGGTGCTGCTGCTTCATCAGCATCCGAAGATTTACTTGTTAGATCATCTAAGCGTACTGGTGTTTGCTGCGGTACTGTTGGGATTGCATAAGGTACTGCTGTGGGAACTTCTTGTTTAACCGGGGTCGCATTCGGGATTGCATTCGGTGTAGCTTGTGGAATAGCTTGCGGCGCTGTTTGTAGAACCGGGATCGCGTCTGGAATCGCATAAGGTACTGCTGTAGGTACTTCTTGTTTAACCGGGATCGCAGTCGGGATCGCAGTCGGGATCGCATTTGGAATAGCTTGTGGAATAGCTTGCGGTGCAATTTGTGGAATTGCTTGCGGTGTAGCTTGTGGAATACGTGATGGAGTCTGTTGCGCTACCGTTGGGATCGCGTTTGGAATAGCTTGCGGTGTCGTCTGCAGGACTGGCGTTTGCTGTGGCATCTTAGGGAAGATGTAAGGCGTCGCCGTTGGAACTTCTTGTTTAACCGGGATCGCGTTTGGAT
>NZ_CAWPOA010000066.1:21188-26674 GCF_963889365.1 Vibrio sp. OPT20
ACGCATAAGGCGTCGCCGTTGGTACTTCTTGCTTAACCGGGATCGCATTTGGATACGCATGCGGCGTCGTCTGCAGAACAGGGGTTTGCTGCGGCATCTTCGGGTAGATGTAAGGCGTTGCCGTTGGAATTTCTTGCTTAACCGGGATCGCGTTTGGAATTGCATTTGGAATCGCTTGCGGCGTCGTCTGCATTACCGGGATTGCATTTGGAATCGCATATGGTGTTGCAGTCGGAACAGCTTGTTTAACCGGGATTGCATTTGGATACGCATACGGCGTTGCAGTTGGAATGCTTTGCTTAACCGGGATTTTCTGGATAGCTGTCGGGTATGCCATAGGCGTAGCTTGAGGATGCATAACCGGTGTTCTTTGACCAGTTGCGTAGTGATCAACTGGTACGCGTACCGGAGTCAATTGCGGGAATGCGTCAGGGGTTGCTTGCGGTGCTGTCTGTGCCATTGCTGGCACAGAAAACGCAGCTGCTAACGAAACCGCTAAAATTGATTTTTTCATTTCTTGATCCTTAATTCACTATCGATAGTTTTTTGTGGTACTTGCTGGTTAACGTTGCGCGAACAAGAGAACGAATTAACTTCTTGTCTCTTTTCCAGCGTGTCTCTGCTTCGTCTGATTCATGGCGATATCAGCGACCTTGAGTTCATACTGTTTCAATTGGTTCGATAACGATTCATGTTTAGATTCGATAAGATCTTGTTGTTTACGAATGTAAACTTAATTTATTCGTATATTGCACGTAGTGCAATTTAAAACACTTCGCGTGCTTGGAATAAAAGATTTCATTGTTGATCGAGAATTTTTGTTGACGAAGTGGTTGGGGTGGTCGTGATGAGTACACGCCTTAATGTCAGAACCATTACGGTTGGCGGTTTAACCCTGCTGTTTCATCATGCCGCCAGAGTCTCTGTTGTTTGCTTTCGAAAATCTTCGGGGACGTCATTATTCGTCTCCATGGTGCAGTAAAGCGCATCGCAAAACTTGGGCGTGTTAGGGCCGTAGACATGATCGCGTGAGTTACACCATAGTTAGGTATCTCAGCATCGACTTGTAAGAGTGTTAATTTGATTAGCAGGTCAAAAAATATGAAATTCTTAGCAGTTATGGCATGTTGGTTCATAGGAACCGATAATTGGACATTGATCAGTTAAGCGGTTACGCCAACCTTTTCATCAGCTCATAGGTGTGGAGGTGGGAGGGGGCTTTGGAAAGGACTGGGTTCCAGTTCTTTTAAAAAAACCGCTCTTTATGGGTGGCCTCTTGCTATCTGAAGTATGTCTAAAATTGAGATGTGTTTACGTATTTTTTCCTCCCGAATGAAACTCAATTTATTGTTTTTTCCTTTACTGGCTCGACTATAGGTTGGAGCTGTGACTTGTTACAGCGAGTGCGATGGCTGCAGTTAAAAGCGCTGAACCGCCGATTTTATTCAGGTACGTTGGGTGATCTTGAATAAACCCAAGAAGCTTCTTGGCAGAGATGGCGTAAATCATCACCCACGTAAAATCCAACACTGCCATTGTGGGGCACATCACCAACATTTGTGATAACAGGGACTTGGTTGGGTCTATGAACTGGGGGAAGAATGCAGTGAAAAAGACAATCGCTTTGGGGTTACCCGCTGCAACGAAGAAACCACTTAAATAGAGTCTGTGGCCTGAAATCGCGGTGGGTGAATTGGTGGTTATTTGTGCATCACACTCAGGTTTATCACGCAACATCTTGATACCCATATACAGCAATGTTGTGACTCCAAGCCACTTGATAACGGCGAACGCTAGTTCAGACGTTGACATTATGATGCCAAGTCCAACTGCAACAATGATCATCTGTATGAAGTTTGCTGAGATATCGCCTAGTGCCGTAAAAATAGCTTTATTAACGCCATATTTCATTGAATGAATGACGCCCAACAAAATGCTGGGACCTGGCGTCATGGTTAAGATAAGTGAAGCGAGGCAGAAGGTTAGCCATGTTTCTATAGTCATTTGTTTTCTCCGGGTGACTAGTATCTATTTTTCGGAAAAAGTAGTCTGCTAGCATAGAGATAGATATCAAAATAACCTGAGGTTATATAAATGGTTGAAGACTTGGAAAGCATCCCATCACTAGTTCCCAAATTACTTCTGCAGCTACTAGCGCTCGGAAGTATCACTGATGCCGCTCTGGTATTAGGAGTCAGTCAACCCGCTGCGAGCAAAGCTCTTCGACGTGCTGAAGATGTGTTAGGTTTCGCTTTAGTTCGAAGAGACAGTCGTCCCTTATTGTTAACAGAGGAAGGGAGGTTGATTGCTGAGTTCGCTAAACAGCAGGAATTGCAGGGAGAGGTGTTATTGAGACAGCTTCGACTTATTCAAAAAGATGGCGCTGGACAGGTGAAAGTGGCTTCTTTTGGCGCATCCGCTTCCACACATATTTTACCCAGCCTAATTCATGCGATCAGCCAACACTTACCTCAAGTTAAAATTGAAATAAGCGAGTTTACTGACGAAGGAGCATTATTAGCATTGCGAGAGGGGCGCGTAGATTTTGCAATCTCGGTTGATAAAGAGTATTTGGATCTAGATATCATCCCAGTTTTTACTGACCGTATGGTGGCTTTAGTTCATGAAGATGACCCTTTATCCCAGTTGTCAGTTTTGTCGGCTGTGGATATCGAAGATCGAGATTTTATACTGAGTAAAGGGGGCAGCGAGGCGCTCATTAGAGAATGGTTTAAGCTATCAAAATCTCGCCTTAAAGAAAAACACACCATTGTTCAATTGACCTCGATACTTGCTTTGATTAGAGCGGGCTTAGGTGTTTCTATTGTTGCAGAGCTTGCCGTTCCAGAATCTCATCCCAGCGTAAATGTTATTCCTCTTGCGCCCGAGTACCCTCGTAATATTTGTGTAGCGAAAAGAAGCGGTTGTTTTTCTTCGAACGCAGCCAGATTAACTTGGGATTTTTTGAGTAAAAATAGGGCACTTAATTACCTAAGCAAGCGAGGTCATTAAGTGCGAACAGGCGTTTAGCTGTCATTGCCTCATTTAATTCGCAGGCAACACAACGGCAGACGCTTCTTCCTCCGAATCTTCTTTGTCTTCTACTTGGTCAGCAACCCAATCAATCGTCTTTGTTAGATAAAGCTTATTGGTTTCGGTATCACACCAATGTTTTGATAATCCTCTTCGATTAAACTCACTGCCAATTGCTGCGAGTGTCTGGTTGCTTGAGCGCCCATAATATAAGGTGTCACACAGTTGCAGGTTCGACATAGATTGAGGGTACGTATTGACCGACGAGGAGTTCATGCTCAGTGCTTTTGATTGGTTATGAGTGCACCCAGTTAGGCTCAGGAAAAAGAAAAGGATTAGCGTATTTTTCATGGTGTATCAGGTCTATTGCCGATGATTTGAAGAGAGTATTGCCATGATTGCCACACTAATTTGTCAATTTCTCGCCAACTAGTTATAGACCAAGACTTTCCTCCCAGTTAGAAAGCGTTATTAAGCCAACGATAAAAACAGTATTAACAAACAAAAGCGCAATTTTGTACAAAAGCTGAAAGAGCCTATAGAGTAGACTGATAAGTCGCTCGATAATTAACAGGCTTGGGAATTGTTATGGAGAACAAGAAACGCTCTAAAGAAAAGGCCGAATATAAGATCACAGAAGAGCTCGGTGGCCTTGAAACCCTTAATGCTGAATACGAAAAGCAGAACTTCTCGCGCCATAGCCACGAGGGCTACACACTTGGTGTTATTGAGCAGGGCGCTCAGCGTTTCTATCGAACGGGCGGGCATCATATAGCACCACAAGATGCGATTATTCTGGTCAATGCCGACGAAGTTCATAGCGGTCACTCTGCCACTGAAGGTGGTTGGGCATATCGAGCCATGTATCCTCTCCCAGAGCAACTTGCCAAGATCACTCAAGAGCTTAACCTACCGAACTACGGCGCGCCTTACTTCCCAAGAGCGGTTGTTGAAGACCCTGAACTCGCTAATCAATTGAGATTAGTCTTTAACACGATTGATGAATCTGACAATCGCTTGTTAAGAGAAACCTTGATGTACGGGATGTTGGTTAAACTGATTAGTCGACACGGAAAATCGCCGCTTAACCCTCAACTCGATGGGAAAACTCAACGCCAACTTGTCTTAGTGAAAGAGTTCTTAGATGACTTTCCACAAGCCGATGTGTCCCTAGAGGAGCTATCTAAGCTAGCGGCATTGAGCCCGTTTCACTTAGTGCGTTCTTTTCAGAAAGAATTTGGTCTTCCGCCGCATGCGTATCAAATCCAATCTCGGTTAAGGCTTTCGCGTAAGTTATTGAAACAAGGGCATACCATTTCTGATACCGCGCAAGAGTGTGGCTTTCATGATCAAAGCCATTTTCATCGACACTTCAAAAAGGCCAATGGATACACGCCAGGGCAATACATCAAAATGCTCTAAACTTGCGTGGCTAAGGCATGGCTAACTTGTGTTAAGTGCGGTTAAGTGCGGCAAACCGAGGGGCATGAAATCGAGCAAGTTTGTACAATCGAACCGACTCAACTCCTCTTACATTGAATAGCCAATGTGAAGAGAGAAAAGAACTATATGGATAGTGAAACAATGGATAGACGAACACAGTTATGGAAGGGCGTTTTAGCGGGAATGCCCTTGAGCATTGCAGTAATCCCTTGGGGAATTCTAGCGGGCTCATATGCGATAGATGCTGGATTGAGTCAGCTTCAAGCGCAAGCGATGTCGGCTATTCTATTTGCTGGCTCAGCACAACTTGTCGCTGCGGGTATGTTTAAAGCGGGTATTGGTCTAGGTACCATGTTGTTGACTACCTTATTCATCACGTCTAGACACTTTCTGTATAGCGTATCGATGCGTGACAAAATCAGCCATCTTCCTGCGCGTTGGCGTCTATTACTCGGATTTTGGCTCACCGATGAGCTGTTCGCGATCTGTAGTGGGCAGTCTCAGCAAGAATTTAATCGCTGGTATGCTGCGGGTGTAGGCGGCGGTTTTTATCTCGTTTGGAATATTGCAAGCTTTGTTGGCATTGTCGCGGGAAGCCAGATTCCTTCACTCAATGAAATTGGGCTCGATTTCGCGGTCGCAGCAACCTTTATCGCCTTGGTGTTCCCATTAATCCGAACTCTACCCGTCGTCGTGTGTGTGGTGGTTTCATTGGTCACTTCGGTTGCGATGTCGGTTAACAATATTGAGGGCGGGCTAATGATTGCAGCGATTGCCGGTATGTTAGCGGGCTTTATCAGCGAATCGTTCCAAGAGCGAAACAACGGTAACAAGACAATTGTGGAGGGGAAATAGAGATGATTTGGTTAACGATATTCCTTATGACAGCGATTGTTTTTTTTAGTCGGTATCTGTTTCTAGAGCCAGCAATCCCGCTTCGATTAAATCAAACCACGCGTCGCCTGTTACGCTATTCAAGCCCAGCTGTGCTTACTGCAATTTGGGGGCCG
>NZ_CAWPOA010000066.1:26730-51778 GCF_963889365.1 Vibrio sp. OPT20
ATTGTATTTGCACCAGAGCAGACATTTTGGCCAAGCTTTGAAAACCCATACTTGATAGGCGCGCTGGTCACAGGTCTGTTGATTTGGAAAACAGGCAATGTGCTACTTACTATCGGCGTCAGCATGGCGGTGTTTTTGTTCTATAACCTCGTTGCGGTTGATTACCTTTTTAACTGATTCGTAGCTCAATTGATACGTCGTGTCACGCCATTAGTTATCCTCGTTTCAAGTGTATGACTCATTACTTGAAACGAGTGCTTTTAGGCTCTAGTTCTCTTGTGGTTCTTTATTCAAAAGCGCTCTGTTCCTCTCTTCGCCTTCCTCATATCTGTCCAATAAATTCCTCACATTCAAATGCAATTGATTTTATATTATTTTGTACTGTTTAATTCGTTTTACTTATGGATAAAAAGTGAGTAAATTTGCAAGTAATTCAATGTGTTGAGATGTTTGGAAAGATATTTCAGCTGTTTTACAAAGCTAAAGGGACCTCAAAATGTATAGATTTTTCGCAATTTTATTTCTACTCGTACCGCTGCAATTATCAGCGGCACAAGATGATAGGCAAGCTCTGATAAAAGAGCTTCTTCAGATTATGGATGTCGATTCCACATTGGACGCGGTATACGTTCAAATGGATAGCATGATGGCTAATATGTCTAAAGACCTAGGGGTTTCAGAGTCAGAACAAGCTATTTTTGATGATTACTATCAGGGCATGAACGACTTAATGAAAGAGGAGGTTAGCTGGCAAAAGCTAGAGCCAGGAATTGTAACGATTTACAGCAATCAATTCACTGAAGAAGAGCTCAGTGCAATGATCGATTTCTACAAAACAGAACATGGAAAAAGCATTCTGAAAAAAATGCCAACCGTGACAACAGAGTCAATGATCATGACTCAGTCGTTAATGCAACAAGTTCTCCCAAAAGTTCAAAAGTTAACGACCAAACTAAAACAAGACCTTGAAGCACATAGAGGTTCTTGATCAGAAGCCGTTAGGTTTGTGATTAGAAATAACGCTCTATACTTGGTCGATAACGTAGATATTCTTGAAACACACGCTGCATTTCATGCAATGATTTATGTGTTTCAAGCGTAATCAGGCATAATTACTACCCCATAGCTGAATCATTTTAGGTGTGGGTATTGTGTATTTAGGTTTTGGTAAGGAGTTAGTTTGGCTAAGAAATATTATGTGGTTTGGAAAGGTCGCACACCGGGTATTTTTACCACTTGGAACGAGTGTAAAGCGCAAGTCGATGGCTTTGCTGGTGCGAGATATAAATCGTTTCCAACACTAGGCGAGGCTGAGTCTGCTTTCGGTGGTAAAATGTCGTCTGCGTCAGGTTCTACAGCGACAAAGCCAAGCTCTGCGGGTAAGGCGACGAAAGTGAAGGTGCCGCCTCTTTCGGAGCAGCAAATCTCAGATATGCCTTTTGATATCAAGATCTTTACCGATGGTGCTTGTGAGCCAAACCCTGGTGAAGCAGGGACGGGGTTAGCGGTCTACCAAAACAACCAATTAACAGAATTGTGGTATGGCTTGTATCAGCCTGTTGGTACCAACAATACCGCCGAGTTACATGGGCTTAAGCAAGCGTTTATTCTCGCGAAAGAGAAGTTAAACGCGGGTCTGTCTGTTGCGATTTATTGTGACTCTAAGTACTCAATTGATTGTATTACTAAGTGGGCAACGGGCTGGGAGAAAAAGGGCTGGACTAAGTCGGGCGGCGAGATCAAAAACCTCGATATTATTAAGCCTGCGTATGCTCTCTACCAAGAACTGGCTTCAAAAATTACCATCTACCATGTGAACGGACACGTTGGTATTGAAGGTAACGAATTGGCCGATAGAATGTCGATTGTGGCTATTTCATCGAAAGAGCAACAACTCGCTCAATATCGTGATATCGAAGATCTTGAGTCTATTTTGGCGCTGCGAGCAGGCTAGCTCGGCTTCTTAATGGAAAGTTACTGAAAGCCTAAGGCGCCACCAATGGGTAGTGCTAAGACGAGCGTTACATTTCAAATCAATGTAGCGCTCTTTTGTTTTTGTGGTGCTCCGTTTTCTTATGGTGCTTAGTTTTTAATGGTGCTGAGTTGTTCTTGTGATGCTCAGCTGCTTGAGTTAATCCTTATTGAGCTGGGTTCTCTATCCAACGAGATAATTGCTGAGCTTGTTTGATCGAATTAAAACTGTCTTTCACTCTCTCACGTGCCTTTAACCCCATCGATGCTTTATCGTTACTGCTTAGCTGCGCGAAACGCTCAATCGCTTCTCTTAATTCTTCCACGTTCTTTTCGCTAACCACAAAACCTGTCTCTGGTGAGACGATCTCTTTGCATCCCATGATGTTGGTGGTAATGACGGGTGTGCCCACGGCCATCGCTTCTTTTAAAACCAGTGGCCCTGTATCCACACACCCAGTTTCGGAAAAACAGAAGGGCGCGATTAGGCTGTCATAATTCGATAGTTTTTCTTTGACCCACTCGTGAGGTTTAGCGCCAAGAAATGTCACGTTTCGAGTGAGCCCTTGCTCTTTGACCTGCAATTTTAACTGTTGCTCTAAATCGCCAGTACCGATGATATCGAGATGAATATCGAGAGGTTCGGCAATCGGCGCTAATGCATCAATAAGATGGTGGATGCCTTTTTGCTCCACTAATCGGCCAAGAAAAACGAGACGAAGTTGCTTAGCTTCGGTTTTTGGGTGTAGTTGAAATTGTTTGGTATTTACCCCACAGTGCAGGAGTTTAATGTTTCCCTTAGCCATGGTGTTGAAATCCGTGAGCATGTCTTTGCACACTGCGACCACAAAATCACTCGACGAAATCTTCTGTTCAATATCATAAGCGAACTCGTAAACATCATGACCGTGAGCCACGAACGAGCTGGTTATGTTCAGAAGCTTTGCCGCGACGATGGCGTGAGCCGTAGTGTGCTGACAGAAATGCGCATGAACGTGTTCGACGTCGTTCTCGGCGAGTTGCAGCGCCAGTTTGAATCCATAAGCGAACAGTGATTTTTTGGGCATACTGGTTTGCTTGGAAACAAAGGATACCGCCCGGAGAAAGCCAAACCAATTGATGCTGGCTATCTTACCCGCCCGAACATCCTTACCAATTTTTATGATGTCATAGTCAAATGACTTTTCACTCTCTTCTATCTCAAATGCCATCACGCAAACATTGTGTCCACAAGCTTTCACCGAGTCGACTTCTGTTTGGATGAAGGTCTCGCTGAGTACAGGATAAGTTGGTGCTATAAATGCTACTTTCTTCATTTTTTGCTCCTTTGACTAATGCTATTAAAGTCAAATAAGCAAAATACGAACCAAGATAAAATCGTAGCTTTGGAGGGCTTTCGATGGTTTTCCGAAGGTTATCCCCCCAGAAGTCGCTCATTTTCTCAAATTGATAATCAAATTGGAGTTTTGACGCTCATGTCTGATCACCCTGTTCGTCATTTTGAGAGTGTCTGCGTAGGCGACTGATCTAAAAGTGATTTCATAGCAATACACTCTCGGCATAGAACCTGCAACGTCAGCCATATAACGTATAATTCTGGGGGCGTCATTATGGCTAAAGTAAGTGTTGTTATCCCGACCTACAATTGTTTGGATTACCTGCCTAAGGCAATTGGCAGCGTACTGAAGCAGACACATCAAGACGTGGAGTTGATTATTATTGACGACAACAGCAACGATGGAACGTCGACTTATCTCGCGTCAATCCATGATGAACGCATCATTAAATTATCCACTTTGGGTGTGGGTGCGCCTCAAGCGAGAAACCTAGGGATTGAAAAGGCGACCGGTGAATACATTGCTTTTTTAGACGCGGACGACTTTTGGTTTCCAGAAAAAATCGAACGACAACTCGAGTTCCATCAGCGCTACCCAGATCTTGCGATGAGCTTTACTAACTACGAGCACCTCACTGAAGACTACCAAGTGATAGTCGACTGTTTTAGTTACTGGTCGCAGTTTCAAGACCAAGACGAGTTGTTCATTAATATTGAGAGCCCGCTAGAGTTCATCATTGAAAACAATGTGATTGGAACATCGACGGTCATGGTGAAAGCGGATGTGTTTTCTCAAACAGACAGTTTCAATGCTGACATTAAGTATGGGGAAGATTGGGAACTGTGGCTTCGAATGAGTGAAAGCCATCAGATCGGTGTGTTTAACTCCGTGCAGGTTGGTTACTTGATGAGAGCGAGTTCCGTTACCCAAACTGAAAGTCATAAATTGAGAAATTTGCAGTCTATCGAAACCATTCTTCAACGTTACCAAGATGACAGTCTGAGATGGAACTTACGGACGTCCAGTTTCAAAATTGCAAATGCAAGAATACTAGAAGGTTACGCCGACTATTACAGAGGCTTACAACAGAACCGACGGGCCATGTCTTATAGCATCCGCTCGTTAGCGTTGGCTCCTCAAAAAAGAACCTTACGACATCTTCTTGGGGACTGTAAAAGTTTCCTAATGCCTGTATTGTAAGGAATAGGTGACTTCTATGGGTTCATTAAAACAGTCGGCCTATTACGCCATCGGCATCGTGATGATGAAAGGGATCTCGCTCGTGATGATCCCCTATATCACCCATAAGATGACGTTGGCTGAATACGGTTCTTTAGAAGCCATCGTCTTGTTGGCTGACATCGGGACGATCTTATTTAGCTTTGGGATTGTTGAGGCAATGTACCGGTATGTGGGCGTCGCTGAGGGTGAAGAAAAGAGAAAGCTTGTCTCGAACTGTTTCACGTTGAGTGTCTTGGTCTGTGTGCTAGGAGGGGCTTTAATTGCTCTTGGTATGCCGTTGTTGTTGCTGATGCTTCCCGTCGAGTTCCAACCTTATCAAATCCTACTTTTGCTAATACCGACCATGTTAGATGGTGCGATTTCTATCCCGTTAACACTGATGCGAATGAATGCGTTAGCTAAACGCTTTTGCATGCTCAATGTGTTGAAGGCGAGTGTGCAAGCTGCTATGACGTTTGCATTGCTTGAAGCAGGTTATGGCATTGATGGTGTACTAATATCTGCCGCTGTTTCGAGTGTGTTGTTGATGCTGTGTTTACTGCGTTATCAATGGCAGGAGATGGGCTCATTTGGCAGCCTCAAGTACTCCGCTAAGATCCTAAAGTTTGGATTGCCCACGTTAGTCGGTGGTGCTTCTATTTACATGATTACAGGCCTAGACCGTTGGGTGATGGCAAGCTTTGTTGGTGTTGAAGAACTTGCAATCTATGCGGTCAGTGGCAAGTTTGCGTTGCTGCTTGGCTTGTTACTGCAGCCTTATGCTCTGTGGTGGTTTCCAAACCGGGTGGCCATGTTGCAACAACCTAATGGCAAGAAAGAGTGTGCGGACAGAGCGCTGGTCGGTGTTAATCTGGCCATTGTATTGGGTTGTTTGATGATCCTTACTGTACCTGGTTTTATTACTTTGATTTTGCCAAGCAGTTATCAATATGCAGGCACGATTGTCGTGGCACTCTTGGCGATTGGTGTGATTAAGAACGCTGGGGATTACTTTAACCTTGGCTGTTTCAGCGGTCACTCAAGCCAATCGCAAATGTGGATACAGGGTGGTTGTGCGATCTTAGCAACCATTGGCTATCTTGTTGTGACACCGATTTATGGCGTGTGGGCCGTGGTGGTGGTGCTTTGTGGAACTTATGCCGTGAGGCTGTCACTGCTCTATATCGTGAGCCAAAAAATGGAATATTTACCTTATGATCACCGTAAATGGATGGCAGCGTTGAGTATCGCCATACTTGCGATTACCAGTGACAGGCTTCTTGGTTGGGTGTTGATTGATGTTCATGACTTTGTTTTAGGCAGTTTTGTGGCAATAGTGACGTTAGTCGTCTTTGTTCGATACTCTGTTATTCCTGTTCCGCAGGCGCTGCTCGATAAGTTTACGCTAGGTAAGCAGTCACATGTAAGTTGAACTCACTTCATCTAGAGTGCGGGGTATCCTGATAAGCGTTTAGAAATATATGAATTATTGATAATAAAACACTGTTCATAATTATTTTAATTAGATAGTATTTATAAATATAACGAAAGCTAACGATGGAAAGATATATGAATAAGTGGATGCTGCTCCTTTCTCTGTTTTCAGCTGCCTCATACAGCGCCTCTAATTTTTCAAGCGAGGGTATGAGTGCTCCCGACTTCAATTCACCAGATTTCAAGCCGCCAGAAGTTTCTCAGCAGGAACAACACAATATCGTTTGTGAAAGCGTGGTCTGCAAATCAACGTCTGCACGCCCGTCGGTTCCTGTTGTTGGTGAAGTGCCCGATAGAGAGCTTAATCAAACCATCGAAACCCTTGCGAGTGCTATCTATATTGTCGGTGAAATTGGCGTCGCGGAAAATTTGTCTACGCCAGAATATGAGAAATTTTTTGAGAACTAATTAGCACGGTGCGCCAGAGAATGGTTACTGCTTTCAAATGTTGCTACCAAAGATATTAAATGCTGTTATAAAAGGTAAAGTCTCGTTCAACGATTCAATCACCGCGGCATCTGGCAATTAGGAAGCACCAATGGAAATCTGGAAGTTACTGCTGTTCATCCCCGCTTGTTTTGCGCTCAACATGACACCGGGCCCAAACAATTTGTTATCAATGAACAACGCCCGTTGTTATGGGTTTCAGGCCGCCTTTGTAGCGGGCCTGGGACGAATCCTCGCTTTTTCTGGCATGATTGCTTTGGCTGCATCTGGCTTAGCGGTTGTGCTTTACACCTCTGAAACGTTGTTTTTCCTGATCAAGCTATTTGGTGCGATGTACCTGTTATGGATCGCGTTCAACCTATGGCGCTCACAAGCCAGCCCGGTCGCGGATATCGAGCGAAATAAGAACTGGTTTGGTCTGGTTAAACAAGAGTTTGCACTCGCGGCGGGCAATCCAAAAGCGATACTCATTTTTACTGCATTCCTTCCTCAATTCGTTGATGTCACCGCTAATGTAAACACGCAATTCTTCATCCTCGGAAGCACATTCTTAGTGTTAGAAATGCTCGCGATTTCTATCTATGCCGCCTTTGGCTTATATCTACGAAATTGGTTTTCAAAACCTCAAATGGCCAAGCGCTTCAATAAAGCATGTTCTGTGTTTCTTGCCTTATCTGGTGCGAATTTGTTAGTGAGCCGTCAGTAGGGTTCGTTTGACTTGTTTAGTTTATGGTTAATCTATTTAAGGTCGATGTATGAATGTTGTTTGTGCGGAAAAACAAGAACTGGCTGATATCTACCAGCTTGAACATGCTTTGTTTGGCGATCACGCTTATCCGCTTTTTTTCTTTCGTCAGGCATTTGATTGCTGGGGGAAGGGCTTGTTGGTGGCGAAACAGGATTCGCAGGTTGCGGGCTATGTGTTAATGACGCCAACCGATAAACAACAAGAGTATTGGGTGTTGTCACTGGCTGTTGATACTGCTTACCGAGGCATGGGGATTGGCCGTTCATTGATGCAGCAGGCGATAGAAACATTGCCACAAGATTCCAAACTGTTGCTTACTGTTGATCCAAATAACAACTCGGCTTGTGAGCTGTACTTGTCGATGGGGTTCGTGACCATCAAGGAAGAGAGCAATTATTTCGGTGACGATGAGCCTCGTCTGGTCATGCAACTCATCGTCTAGTTCAAGTTTCACTGTGTCTGTTTAGATGCCAGTATACGCTGGCTTAAGTCAGCATTACGATACCGTGCATTAACACCACGCTAGAGGTCAGTCGGGTTCGCATATCAAAATAGCCGTCGGGGCCTTCACTTTGGTTCTCTTCTCTCATTGACCTCTCCGCTCGCCAAACCGCAATGTAGCCTAACATCAGAATCAGAGTGGTGAGGAACTCTTGCTGCTCACCGAGTAGCACCGCTAGCCACGCTGCTAACACAATAACATTGCTTAGAATCAGAGCCTTGTTGCTGGATTGGCTTTCGAAGTTCTCTATCCCATTGCCCCACAAGATGCCCGACAAAAAGCTCAAGATAACCACGCTGTAGGTGATGAAGAGTGTTTCGCCGCTCAAGCTAAAGAATTGGCTGTCGGTGAGTGATAACAGTAGGCCGAATAAAAAGGGGATTAAACCCATATAACCGAGCTTGGCCATGGTGTTGCGTGTTTGAGTTGTCTCCATGTAATCTGACCTCATAACTGCTGCTCTATTGCATTTTTGAGGGTGCTACTGGTTGGCGATGTAGAACTCGGGAAGGTTGCTATCACTTTGCCTTCTTTGCTGACCAAGAACTTGTAGAAATTCCATTTCGGTTTGATACCGGCTTGTTGTTGGATTTCGGAAAAGACTGGATTTGCGTTTGGCCCAGAGAGTGAAGCGCGCGCCATCATCGGAAAGGTGACGCCATAATCTAGGTAGCAGATTTTAGCGGATTGCTTCTCACTTCCTCTGTCTTGGCGAAAATCATTGCTTGGGAAACCAACAACCGTGAACCCTTCATCTTTATACGTTTGGTGAAGCTGCTCAAGTTGTTCGAACTGAGGCGTGAAACCGCATTGGCTTGCCGTATTCACGATTAATAAAGTCTTGCCTTGAAATTCTTCACACAGCTCAATTTCTTCGTTTGAATTTAACAGCCTTTGTTTGCCGTTGAGTATATCAGGGCAGCTTGCTGAAAAAGCGAATGAACTTGTTAGGCTCGCGATTAGGGCGGTGGAGCACAGCAGTGAAGGTTTCATAGGTTTGGCTCATTTTAGTTGGCGTAACTGTTAGTACTCTTGCGCAGCACGAAATGATCACTCTGCTAATCATTAACCGTCACTATTTAAGAACGAATCAAGTGTCATCGCTGATGAGATATGGAGCGACCAAACGACTTATGTTCACCCTAGCTCCAAGGCGAGCGGCTAACAGATACATGCCACCGATTTTACGATGGAGGAATAGAGCGTCTGCGGGTGGCGTGTGCCAATACTCTTGTTCCATGCTCAAGATGGTGCCAGCTTCACGAAGCTTTTGAGCGAGTCCGCTGGCTTTAAAATCGTAGTCTTCATCAACCAACATGGGTTCACACGCCATAGTCACTAAGTTAAGGATGGCTTGGCGCTGCTCGGGGAGAATCGTCTCGCTAAAGAATCCAATCTGTTCTAATGCCTTGTTGAGTCCTTGCTCATCGTGTTTAATCACAGAGGTAAAAGCCAAACGATAGCCATCACTGAAGCGGTCGCTGTATTCTCGGGTTGCCCCAAAATCTAACAGCCCAATCTGGCGCGTGTTTTCAACGTAAAGGTAGTTGGCGAAGTTAGGGTCGGTCTGCACCATCTTAAAATCGAACAATTCCCTGAACATGAGTTCGAGCAAGCTGCGCATGACAAAATCACGAGTACCTTGATCGTAACCTTCGATTTGCTCTATCGAGACACCTTCAATGAAGTCCATCGTGAGCACTGATTCTGAAGACATTTGAGGGTGAATCTTAGGCACGACGAAGTGAGCGTGTTCTTTCAGTGCATTATGGTAACGTGTCGCGTAGTCAGCCTCGCGAGCATAGTCCGCTTCATCATGGAGCTGTTTCTTTGCTTCTTCTAGTAAGCCTTTATAATCGACGGACTTGGGTATCAACCCAACGATGTTCAGCAATGTGCCTACGTTGTCCACATCACTGTCGATGCTTTTTCGAATACCTGGATATTGGACTTTGATGGCAAGTTTGTCTCCCGCATCACTGTAAGCTTGGTGAACTTGTCCTATGGACGCACTAGCGATAGGTTTAAAGTTGAAGGAAAGAAATTCGGCTTTCCAGTTGATGCCGAGTGAGCTTTCTAGCACTTGGTTTAGCTGCTTTGTTGGTAGTGGGTCGGCGTCTGAGCGTAGACGAGAAAGAATGTCGGCGAGCTCAGGTTCGAGGACATCGCCAGCGTCCATTGATAACATTTGGCCTAACTTCATCGCTGCACCGCGCAGGTGTGCCAGTTGGTCAGTCAGGCGAGCAATGTTCTGCGGCGTCAGCATTAAGTCTTTTGCTTTAGGCCTGTTACCTTGTGCGAGTTGCTTGGTGCCTTCCGTTATCACATTACCCGCGACCCTTGTCGCCAGCGAGGCAAACTTACTGAATCTCGAAATTCGATGTGTAGGAAGGTTTCTCTCTTTTGCCGACATAAAGGTTCTCTCTGGGAATCAAGGTTGACTACAAAGTTCTATCAATCATTACACAACCTAATGTTTCGTTGTGATAACTTGTCTCGTGGAACAGTAAACAAAATTAGTAAGGACAAAACATGAAGTTTATTTGGTTGAAAGTGGCCGTCACGGTATTGGTATTCGCAGCGCTGTTTGGTATTGTTTACTACAAAGTCGCCAGTGGTATATCTTAATTCCAATGCAATTTAGTACAGCTATTTAGTACAGCTGTTTCCGTTGCAGCGTGACTGTCCAGTTAACCAGAAAGAGACTTTGTACCGGTTCTTGGCAAACCGAAGATAACACCAGTCGGCCACTGGCTTGAATATCGCCCAACGTAAAGGGGCGTATAGCCAACCTTTTCCTACTAAGCGCCACGCTTGGTAGGTCACGTCTAAACCTAGCAGCAGTTTTCCATTCTCATCAAGTGCATGCAAAATGGTGTTGGCTGCGTCGGCATCAATCTGAAGGTAGTCTGAGAAGGCTTCACTGTAGATATCGATGGTTTGAATCTTATTCTCGGGATCATGCTTGGCAAGTGCCGCCATCTCTTTTGCGCACAACGGGCATGTCCCATCGTAAAATATCGTAAGTTGTGTCATCGTCTGTTCGCCTATCATTTCACGACCTTAACCTTCAGTTACCCTATAAGTCGGCACCCGTCAATTCAATCGCTTGTTATTCAATAATCTAGCAATGGCTACGTGATTGTACCTTTTAAAGATCACTCTCCTCGTATCAAAGCTAAAAAAATGTCTGACGTAGACACTTTGTTCATCTTTTCAAGCCCTTGATTGTTTGGTCAAATCTCTGGTTTATGGACAAATGATAACAAAGCGTCCAATAAAGGTTTGCCTTCTATATATAAACATCAATCAATTCAACAAGTTGAACTTGGCTTGGAATATGCTCTATCGAACCTACTAATTGCTAATGGATTTTCTCCAATTTGGGCAGGCAGAAAACCCTAAAAGCATAAGTATGGATAAATGGAGAGAGAACATGAAGGTTATAAATTATTTACTTAGTGTGCTTTTGTTGTTTAGTAGCCCCCAGTTGGTGTGGGCTACTGTTGATGTGATGGAACTCGATGGTAACGCGACCAGTGATAATATTGGTATTGATTGGGACGATGTAAATGATCCCAACAGCATGGTTGGGATTGCAGAATTTTTCGAAAAAGACCGTAACGGTATCGACCAAATCTTTTGGAAGGGTGGATCAAAAGATGATTCCGACATTACAGATTGGGCGTTCCGTACCGCGTCACCACAACCAAAAGATGACTTTACCAATGCGTATGCCGCTGCCTTTGAAAGCGAAGGTGACTTGCTGATTTACTTTGGTGCAGACCGATATGCGAACAATGGTGATATGTACATTGGCTTCTGGTTCTTACAAGACCAAGTAGGATTGCCGGATGGGAAAACTAAGGGCGACTTTGTTGGACAGCATATCAATGGAGACATCCTTGTGCTGATTTCATTCCCACAAGCAAGTGGCGGTAATCCGTATATAGAAGTGTTGCAGTGGGATTTAAATAATGGTGATGTCACCGACAACATGACGAGAATTTTCCAAACGGACGGTGACCCTAAATCGAATGACTTCGTTGGTGCAAGATGTGGCAGTGGTGCAGTCGGCGTCGAGAAGATCTGTGCGATTTCAAATGATGATTCTATTGGGGCAATTGCTCTACCCAATGTACAAGGTTGGGACTATCTCGCGAAAACGGGTGAAACAACCTCTATTCCGACAGAAAGCTTTGTGGAAGGTCGATTAAACTTGTCAGCTCTGTTGAATGATGAGTTTGGTATTGAGGATATTCCTTGTTTCAGTAGCTTCTTAGTGGAGTCACGAGCTTCTCGTTCGATTGATGCATCTTTGGCTGACTTCGTTGTCGGTTCATTCAGTTTATGTAGCATCAATATAGCGGCGACTTGTAACACAACCAGTTTTACGGTTGATGGCATGTTTAATATCGATTATACCGTGACGGTTACCAATACTGGCCCTGGTTCGTTAGGCACCAATGGTGACTACGAAGTGGACTTTTTATCTGAGTCACCAATCTTAGGTGCGCTTCCAGTGGTTGGTAACGGCGATGAAGTGTGGAGTGTCGGTGAGTCATTCGCAATCATGGGGAATTATCTGTCTGTAAATAACGGTGCCGTCGGCGTGATAGATGGTTCAGTGGATCTTGATGGGCTTATCGTGAATGCTCAAGCGCCAGTGGCCTACAATTGTCCACCAATAGACTTGAGCCCGATGGTTGAAATTTCTAAGGTGTGTAATAGCTTCTTAGAGGTTGATGGCGGTCAAGTTGTGCTTAAGAAAACCTATGATGTTGAAATATGTAATACCGGTGATATCCCATTGGCCATTGAATCGCTGGTGGATTCTAAGGATGACTCTTTGAGCCGTTCTGATTTACCTACTGAAGTAGTCAACAGCAGTTATTACCTCGACTTTGCTTTACCTTGTGATGATCTTGAGGATGTGACCACATGTGGTGCTGGCAATATGTGTAGTGCATTAAGTGCCGACCCTGAGCTGTTTGCTTGTAAAACGGGTGAAGGAGAGTGGATACCGAACTTTGGTGATGCGATTGGTCAAGTGTGTACACAAGTAAGTAAAACTTATGCACCAAATGTGTTACCAACCGGAACTGCAGGGATGCTATCTAATCAAGTGACAGCAACGTTTGACTCGCTGTTCTTACAACAAGCATTTATGGAAACATCGAACATTGCAACCTGTGATGTTTGTCCATTTACTGTACCTGAGCCATAAGTACTTTCATTAATTGAGTACGACTAAACTCTAAAGCAGCCTAGTTCGTTAGGCTGCTTTATTAGTTATTTAGCTAGTTAGGCGACTTAAATTACTATCTGATGTTTTTTGATTAGCTTATATAAGGTTGTCCGAGAGATAGATAACGCTTTAGCGGATTGGGAAATATTGTAGTGGTGTTGCTGAATCACTCGACGAACATTTTTTGACGAAAGTCGAGTATCATTTTCTGCGTCGGGCGACGCGTCTTTCAATTGAATCCCCATATGACGAGTAGAGAGGACGCTTGAATTAGAAAGAACAATCGCTCTTTTTATGCAGTTGAATAACTCTCTGACATTGCCTGGCCAATGGTACTGTTTCATTTGCTCAAGGGTGTCACTAGGCAGTTTGGTTTTGGATGCGTAATTGTGCTTCAGTTCAAATCGAACCAAATCTTCAATGTCTTCTTTGTGATCATTGAGTGGTACTAGGTCTAATGGAAGTACATTGATGCGATGAAAGAGATCCTTTCGAAATTTACCCGCAGCAACGGTTTGTTCGATATTGACGTTGGTGGCGAAAATTACACGGCAATCTACGGGCAATTGGTTATTACTACCGAGTCGTTCTATCGAACTATTTTCAAGAAAGTGGAGCAGGTAAGTTTGCAGCGACAGTTCAAGGTCGCCGATCTCATCCAAAAATAGTGTGCCACCATTCGCTCTTTCCACGTGTCCGACGTAGCGTTTGTTTGCACCCGTGAACGAGCCTTTTTCAAAGCCAAATAACTCTGAGTGAATCAGGGATTGTGGAATTGCGCCACAATTTACAGCGATGAAAGGTTTTTGACTGCGGGCTGAGGCCTCATGTATTAAACGCGCACATAGGCTTTTTCCTGTTCCGGTTTCCCCTTGAATCAGCACTGGAAAATCGTTGTTAGCGATCTTGGCTATCTTCTTTTTAAGTTGTTGGATGGTTCTGGATTGCCCCACCAATTGACATTCATGGCACGAGACAGGCTTAGGTTTAGTTTGCTTGGTGTCTACCATGCCATACGCATGTCCTAAATTTCGACAAAGCCATTCTGTATCAATAGGGAGGTGGTAATAATCCCAAAAGGTTTGCTTAATGAGCGATAAGTTGCGGCTTGGTGGTTGGTTGCAGATAGCGATTGCTTTTAAACTTGGAGAGTGAACCTTTAACGCTGATATTTGCTCACATTGTTTGTCGATTGAGGATGATGTTAGACAAGAAACCACAATTGGTGCGTAGCTTTCGCTGCGTGTATCGAGTAAGTGAATGGCCTGTTCGGTCGTTTCTGCAACTTGAGCTTCCCAGTTATGGAGACGCAGTTCTCCAACCCACTGACTATGGTGCAGGCATGCGGTGTTGCATAACAAAATCACAGAACGAGTTATTGGCTCAGGTGATACTCTTTTTGATGGCATTGTGCTCACTCTTCATGTTTCGATAACCATGATGAAACCTTCAGTAAGCCCCCTAAATATCCCATAAGCTTAGAAGCAAAATTCAATTAATTCGAGTACACAAACCTAAGAACGTTGAGCAAGTAAGTGGCAGTGCTTCAAGCGAGAAAGCCAATCTGGTGCTTTACTTACTGATATTTATGCTTATTAATTAAAGGTATTCACGAATATCGTGTTTTTACTGTTTTGTTTATTGATGATCACACAGTAAACTCCGCGCTAATCACTAACGATAAAGAGCTGATATTGATGATAATTAACGTAGCAAAAAAGTTCATTTTGGCAGCGTCTGCGCTGGTGCTAGGTGGTTGTGTGAGCTATAGCGTGACTGAACAAGAAATGACGAACTACCTTCAAGATTCGGTGATGTTAGAGCAAGAAGTGGGTGTACAAAACGTTATGTATGCGCAAGTCGCTGTCGATGACTTAGCGGTGCAAATTGGCCGAGTTGATGCCGAGCGCGTTTCTGTTCTGGCGAATACCAATGCACAAGTTCAGGTGTTTAACGTGCCGAATATGAGGTTGGATCTTGATATCGAGTTCAGTGCGATTCCTGAATACGACAAAGAGAGTGGCGAGATTTATTTGAAATCACTGCGTTTAGAGCGCTTTGAAGAAAAAGATAAACAACTGTCGCCTGAGGTCGCCAAACTACTTAAGCCTGCCGTTTCTATGATTGGCTTTGCTTTGTCCCAGTCACCGGTTTACAAACTGGAGAGCAACAAGGTTCAAGAGTCATTGATCAAGTCATCGGAACCTAATCTAGTGATTAAAGACAACAAGCTGGTCATCGAGTTATTCGATTAACCTTTCACGTTTAGCTTAGACTCAGATTTAAAACACAATGGCTGCCGATTTGGTGGCCATTTTTGTTTGTGTTGAATCAGCAAGATTTCTGTTTTTAGGCTGTCTATCCAGCTTGTTTTCTCTGGCTCATTTATTGAATTAGCCGCGTATCTCACCTTTACTTTACTCTTGTGAGCAAGTCATCGCTTCAGTCATCAAATCATAAGAAAGAAAAGGTGAGCGAACTATGAAGAATCCAGTAATAGCGGATAACAAACCCGTTAAGGTCGAGCTAACAGAAGGGGAGGAGTATTACTTCTGTACCTGTGGGAAATCGAAAAACCAACCGTTTTGTGATGGTTCTCATGCAGGAACGGGCTTCAAACCGAAGAGTTTCGTGGCCGAGGAAACCGGCGACGCTTACCTGTGCCGCTGTAAGTATTCGAACAATCTCCCTTTCTGTGATGGCACCCATAAACAGTTTACGGCTGAGCAAGTGGGCCAAGAAGGCCCCGATGTTCACATCCAAGCGGCAACGCCCGATCTCTCACCTGCGGCTTCTGCAACCAAAGAAGAGCCCACGGTCGAATTCATTCATCAATTAGCACGAGATGGCTTATCCAAAGTGGGTCACCATGGGCCAATGACTTCAATGGGTGTTCCAAGATACCTATTACCTCACTGGGATGATATTCAAGTGATGGTTGCTCAAATGGCGACCAAACCTCTGTTGGAACATGTGCCAGTCGGTACTGAGCTTATTATTGGGCCAAAAGCGAAAAAGCCGCTTAAATTGAACATCTCTTTATTTGTGTCTGATATGAGTTTTGGTTCGTTATCTGAAGAAGCGAAAATTTCTTTAGCGACAGGCGCGGAGCTGGCGGGAACGGGAATTTGCTCGGGTGAGGGCGGCATGTTGCCCGAAGAGCAAGCGGCGAACTCACGTTACTTTTATGAATTAGCCAGCGCACAATTTGGCTACGATGAATCTAAGCTCAAAAATGTCCAAGCCTTCCATTTTAAGGGTGGGCAGGGTGCTAAAACCGGAACAGGTGGTCACCTACCTGGGGCGAAGAACATTGGCAAGATAGCTGAGGTGCGCGGTATTGAAGCAGGTACAGCCGCGATTTCTCCACCCACCTTTGTTGATCTAAAAACCGTCGAGGATTTCAAAAAGTTCGCCGACCGGGTTCGAGAGGTGACAGGCGGGATCCCAATTGGCTTCAAGTTGAGTGCCAATCATATTGAAGAGGATATTCAGTTCGCATTGGATGCCAGTGCCGATTACATCATCTTGGATGGTCGAGGCGGTGGTACTGGGGCGGCGCCAGAAATGTTCCGTGACCATATTAGTGTGCCGACCATTCCAGCGCTTGCCCGTGCCAGAGCCTATCTAGACAAGCAAGGCGTAAGTGACAGAGTCACCTTAATCATTACTGGTGGGCTTCGTGTTCCAATGGACTTCGTAAAAGCGATGGCGCTTGGTGCAGATGGTGTCGCTATCTCGAACAGTGCCATGCAGTCGATAGGTTGTGTTGCTGCCCGTATGTGTAACACCAATAATTGCCCGGCGGGCATCGCGACTCAAAAAGCCGATTTACGCCAACGGTTAAATGTCGAGAAGGCATCGAACCAATTGAAGAACTTCTTCGAAGCCTCGACTGAATTGATGCAAGTAATGGCGAGAGCGTGTGGTCACGACCATTTGAATCAGTTTAATCCTCACGATTTGGCAACATGGAATCGCGAAATGGCCGAGCTATCGGGTGTTGCCTATTCGGGTGTCAGTCCATTAAATCAATCTAAGTAAATAACACCTCAATAAAGCACACCCACTGCATTTTGGGTGTGCTTCTTTTTGTCTATGCAATACAAGTTCATGTTTTTTCTGCGGTAATTCACTGTTTTACCTTTATTTTTAAACTATTTCCTATTCTTTGAAAATATCGCTTTACCTCAAGTTAACTTGAGGTTTTATCATCATCCCCAATCTAAAACACAATCTATCACCTTGTCGCCTAGTGCAGGTTTTGATGTTATCAAACAGACGTTACGAATCTTCAGTTATGAACTTTGAGCTCCGTAATTGAAGTCATGAGTGCAAAAAGGTGAGAAAAATGAACAAGGATCAACAATGAAAGTATTAGCAATTGGCGCAACCAACAGTAAAGCATCGATTAACCAACAATTGGCAGCGTACACCGCAAGCTTAGCCGCGGGCGCGCAAGTAGAGGTGCTCGATCTTAATGATTTCGAGATGCCTATTTACAGTGAAGACAGAGAAAAAGAGTCTGGCGTTCATCAACACGCGCAGCGCTTTTTTAGCAAGATTGGCGAAGCTGATGCTGTGGTCATCTCTTTTGCAGAGTACAACGGCTCATACACCGCAGCCTTTAAGAATGTGTTTGATTGGACATCACGAATCGACATGAAAGTGTACCAAGGCAAACCTGTTGTTATGCTCTCTACATCATCAGGCTCAGGCGGCGCAAGCTCTGTGTTGTCGTCTGCGGTACATTCTGCACCTTACTTTGATGCTGATGTGAAGGGCTCGATGTCGGTGCCAAGTTTCTACGACAACTTTAATGTAGAAACGGGTGAGATCATCAACGCCGAAATCGCCGAGAGCCTGAAATCTATCATGAGTCAGATTTAGAGAGCGAGAACACGACAATAAAACAAAGCAGCCATTTGCGTGGTTTCTTTTCATTGCGCCCGTTGTCAAAGTTTAAGGACATTAACTGGTTAAGGTAACAATAGGTCGCTATTCTAAAGTTAAAGTAAGCTTTAAATATTTTATGATCTCAAGGATAGTGTAACAATGAGAAACATCGTATACCTCACCATAGGCCAGTTGGCTGAGCGCAGTGGCGTGGCTCCTTCGGCCTTACGCTTTTACGAAACCAAGGGGTTGATTGCTTCGATTCGTACTAACGGAAATCAGCGTCGATATCAGTCGGCGATGTTGAGACGAATTGCTTTGATACAAGTCGCGCAGTCGATAGGCTTCACGCTAGAAGAGATCACCGAAGAATTATCGACACTGCCGATGAACCATACCGCAACTAAGCGAGATTGGGAGCGCGTTGCTAAGAAGTGGCAGGGGCAACTCGACAGTAAAATGGCGCAGATTAAATCGCTACAAGAGAACTTAACCGGCTGTATCGGTTGCGGGTGTTTGAGTATGCAGAAATGCCACTTGTTGAACCCTGAAGATATTCTGCATGACCAAGGACAGGGCGCACAACGGATCGTTGAGTAGCCCTGAATTAAAAAACTATCTGAGATCGTTGAATCCAATGCACTCAACCTGATGGTCTGCCAACCACTGTTTTAGCGCAGGGCTAGTGAGAAGCTGATGTTCATCGACGCGTTTATCACTGTAGCTTGATAGGGACTTAAGCTGTTCACTTGCCACTGATGAAGGGTGGCACATTAACTCAAGCACACCGTCAGGCATCATAGCTTGGTAGCTCAGCAATAAATCTTGGAGGCCATTCAGTGATACGCCTTCGTCAAAGAAACGCATGTCGAAAGCATCTGGCGTTGGCACTCGCAGTGCATCTTGGCCACTTAAGATGTTATCGATTCGTCTAACTGGCAGACCAATGCGATTCACTGTGCGGGTAAACGCTGCTTTTAGAGATTTAAATACACCACCAAAGTGATGGCTGTCGATATGGTTAATCTTTAAACCGGCATCGACAGCGGCTTGATATTGCGCGTTGAGTTCGAGCATCACCTCATCTTCATTCACGTCTGATTTATCGAACAGGGTGACGTTGCTAAAGAAGTGGCCGTGTTCGTCGACTAAGCTCGGAACTAACTCTGGTGACGTCAGTGGTTTGCCTGCGGTGACCGTAAAGTGCAAGCCAACTTCAGGGACTAAACCTTGATGATAGAGCTCAATCGCGTGCTGTGTACCCGGTTGATTCATCATGATGGTGGTCGACTTAACCAAACCCGCCTTGAAGCAGTCAACGATGCCATGGTTCACGCTTTCAGTGAGGCCGAAATCATCGGCGTTGAGTATCAATTTCATCATGACCTCTTATTAAAAAATTTGGATTCAATATCTTGAATGAACTCTGCTGTCACTGAGCTCATTAGCTTGTTATCACCGAGCTTATTAACTGTTATCACCGAACTTATTAGCTGCTAACAAAGGCCACATTAAGTGAGTCGATGAGCGAACGCAGGCATGAAGTCTAAGTTCTCGCGAATGGTTTCTTGCAAAGCTTCTTCGATGTGCGAGCCACTATCGACGATAGGGTTTAAGATCAGGGCACGTTTTGCTGTTGCGATGTCACCCGTCATCGCCGCTTTAACGGTCAAGGCTTCAAACTCTTTCATCTGCTGAATCAAGCGCAGCGTGTCGCTATCAAAAGGTTCAACGTTCAGTGGCAGGATTGCACTGCTGGTGATTACTGAACTTACTTCTACCGCACAGTCATCGGGTAATCCTTGAATCGCACCATTGTTGCGAGTGTTGACGTGCATGATAGAACGTTTGTTATTGTGAATACTGCTCATCAGCTCACAGGCCGCTTCAGAGTAGTAAGCACCGCCTCGTTCTTCTAACAATTTAGGCTTGGTATCGAGCATGGGATCTTTGTAGATTTCTAACAACTGCTGTTCAACCTTGGCAACTAAATCTGCGCGATTGGTGCTGTTTTCAGACGCAGCAAACTCTTTGTCTAAGATGTCTCTGGATTGGTAGTAGTAACGTAGGTAAGCACAAGGAACGATGTTCAGAGAACGAATCAATTCTGCGTCCCACTCAAAGGGAGGGATGTTCTTTGGCATCATTTGATCGTTACCACCAAGGAGTTGTTCGATGAGTTCTCCCAACTTGTCTTCACCTTTATGAAGCACCTTACGAGCCCACACTAGGTGATTTAATCCGGCAATTTGCATCGTGATATCTTTACGTTCTGCGTCGAGCATTTTCGCCGCGCCTAGCTCCATGTTGACGGGAACGTTACATAGACCAACGGTTTTAATGGTTGAGTGCTTAATCAGTGCTTCCGTTACCATGCCTGATGGGTTGGTGAAGTTGAGTAACCACGCATTCGGACACAGTTCTTCCATCTCTTTCGCTATATCGAGTGCAATCGGAATGGTTCGGCAAGCATTAGAGAAGCCACCCAAACCGTTGGTCTCTTGGCCGATCATGCGATACTTCAGAGCAATCCTCTCGTCACGTAATCTGGCTTCCATTCTTCCGGCGCGAAATTGTGAGCAGACAAAATTAGCGTCTTTCAGGGCTGATTTTCGATCTGTGGTGAGGTGAACATTAATCTCACAGCCTGCTTTGTTTATCATTCGCTTGGTGAGCGCCGCGATTATCTCTGCTTTTTCCATGCCTTGTTCGATATCGACCAACCACAGATCATAGATAGGTAATTCGTGATGGCGCTTGAGCAGTCCTTCAACGAGCTCTGGGGTGTAACTTGATCCACCACCAATCACGGTTACTTTGAGTTTTTGATTCTGTTGCATGCTGTTCACCATTTAATGTTGTAGATTACTTGGTTTAATTTATATGATGGTTACATACGCCGACAAACCAGTTACGACGACTTATGAATTAGTGGAGTTAATGCATGGGGCTGTTCGAAAATCGCCAACAAACGCTGTCACTGCTGCACACCTTCAGTGTTGCGGCTAAACATTTAAGCTTTACGCTTGCCGCCGATGAGCTCTTCTTAACGCAGGGAGGGGTCAGCCATCGCATTAAAAAACTCGAACAACAATTGAAGTTCAATCTGTTTGTGCGCAAGACAAGGAAGCTCGAGCTGACGCCAGAAGGTCAGCGCGTGTTATCCATGTTGAACGTCTCGTTTGAGTCTATCTTTTCCGAACTCATGGATATTCAAACGGGTGAGTTAAGTGGGGAACTGTACATCGCGACATCGCCTTATTTCGCTTCCTCGTGGTTAATGCCGCGCTTGCCAGAATTCAGACGCTTGTATCCGAATCTAAGCATCAAGCTGCAAACCAAACAGAGCCAGTCAGACTTCCAGTTTGAACCTTATGACGTGGCAATTTTCTATAGCGAAGGCCATTACCCAAACCATTACAGCGAGCGATTATTCAGTGGAGTAAGAACTCCTGTGTGTAGCCCTGAATACGCGAAACGCTTCAAACTAGACCAAGGCATTCAACACTTAGACGATGTTCGTTTCATTCACAGTGGCGATATTACTGCGTGGCAGCGTTGGTTGTCTGAAGCTCAAAGTGATACCAACTGCGCACTTCAGTGTGACTATTACAGCGATAACCGCTTGGCGATGGATGCGGCGATATTATCGATGGGACTGGCACTAGGGCGGCTAGAGTTTATGACACCGCAGATTGAACAAGGCTTGTTGGTCGCGCCTCTTATGAGCATTGAATCGGGCAAAGGGTATGATTTAGTGTGTCCGAAAGGCATGGAGCAACGAACTAAGTTTCAGGTGTTTGCTCAATGGGTTAAGCAACAGTTGTGACCGAATAGCGTGCCTAGACAAACACGAATTATAGGTCTAGTTTAGGTGGTTCTTTCAATAAAAGAAGAGGTTAGTTATGTTCAGCCATGTTTTTCTCGGTACCGAAGATATTGAACGCGCGAAGGCTTTTTATGACCCAATCATGAAGGTGCTTGGTTATAGCGAAGGCTCTGTTGATCCCAAAGGGCGCTGTGTTTACGTTAGTCAAACGGGTGTGTTGGGTTTAACGAAGCCGATTGATGGTCAGCCTGCGACTCACGGCAACGGCATGACGGTGGGTTTTCTTGCGTCTTCTCCTGAAGTTGTAGATGAGTGGCATCGGATTGGCGTCGAAAATGGTGGTACCAGCATTGAAAACGGCCCCGGAGCGAGAGGTTCTGACGAGCGTCGCTTGTACATGGCTTATTTGCGAGATCCTGATGGAAACAAGATCTGTGCAACTCACTTTATGCCATAGTTCGCTTTATGTCATAGTTTACGTTATGCCACAGTTCGCCTTATGTCATCGTTCAAAATATGCCACAGTGGCGTATAATTAGAGTGTGTTGATAGTTCGGAGTTAGTTTATCGCTGCTCTGAACTAACCTGTTATTTTAAAAACCTGCTGACTATTGCAAAGGACTTGCTAGATGAAACCGAACGAACTGTTTTATGAGAGCTTTGAGCGCTGCCGGATTGACCAAGAATTTTTGGAGAGCTTTCTGGCGGATTTTTGCGAGCATAATCCAAGGTTTTCAGAACGTTTTGAAAAGATAGGGTTAGAGCAGCAAACCAAGATGCTTAAAGCCTCGATCATTCTTATCTATAATTCTGCTGGTCTGCCGAGCGTGCGTAACTCAGTAAAGAAATTGGGTAAAAGGCATAAAGACTTAGGACTGGATATTTCCGAGATTGAGCTCAACGAGTGGTTCAATTCGTTACTCAATACGGTTAAAAAATACGATCCTCACTATGATGAAAGCGTTGAACAAGCTTGGACAGAAACTCTCGAAGCTGGCTTAACTATCATGAAGAAAGAATGTATTGTGCCACACCCTGTGAATCCATAGGTAAGTCACCAGCTGCTTTTCGTGAAAGGTAGACTTCGTTTGAAAGGTAAGCCATGAATCTGGCTTACCTAAATTTCTAATATCCTGACTCTGTAATTAAAAGTGAGCAGCCCAACCAATCAGGAACCCTTGCGAAGCGGTATCGTATTCAAAGGTACCTTTGTTTTCGTAATCAACCCAAGTGGATTTATACGCCAGATTTAAATCCGACCAGTCGTTAATTTGATAGCGAGCGCCGGTTAATATCGAGCTAGTAAAATCGGTGTCAGCACCAAGGCCGATATCTAAGCTGGTGTGCACTGTCCAATCTTTACTGAGTTCTTTGGTCCAGCGAATACCGACAAGGTAATCGATCCAATCTTCATCCACTTTTAGTCGTTCTATTTCAGTCGTAGATCCGCTTGGTCCATAGATTCTCGTATCGATGTCATTGTCCCACCAACGTATACCAACCATATAATCAATTGCGCCGATGTCATATTGATAACGTTTAAAGCCCTTTGCTTCCAAGACACCTTGTCTGATATCGGTACTACCTCTGAGGTTATCATTTACACCTTGAACTAAGCCTGCTGAGCCACTCAACTCCATGAAACTGTAGTCTACATAGTAACCCCATTGATTGTTGTAAATGCCTTCTAAACGCAACATCGCACCCATATCGATATTATCCATAATGAATTCAGGGTCTACGTCTACATCGGTTGGAGGTAATCCGCCAATTGTACTACTACCGCGAATATTCAGCGCCAGTGCGTAAATTTCAATGCTATGTTGCCACTTTTTTGTATCCGCTTGTGTGCTTGCTTCCTGAGCATTTACGGTTGAACTGGCAGCCAATGCTGATGCGAGTAGGTAATGCCATTTAGCCATATTGATATCCTTATCTTCGATGTGAAATAGCACGAATGTAAATGTGTGTTTTAACTATCCATTTTCCACATATGCAACTTGTATATTGCTGATTGTAGACTATGTTTTTTGAAAAGAGCCAAATTAAAAGAGTAAGGATATGAAGCCACAAAGTGTTTTTTTGTTCGTCGCTGTTTTGGGTTTAACACCGATTGCGTTGTCGTACGGTTATGCCCCCGTTGTCTCCCTTGATTATCTTTTCGGAATTGATGCTAGCCCTATCAATGTCACTCATATCTTTCGTGCTGTGATGGGGTTGTACTTAGCGTTGGCTCTGTTTTGGATAGCAGGGGCGTTACTAAAGAAATACCGACTGCCAGCACTCTACAGTTTGGTGGTCTTCATGTTGGGTTTGGCTGCCGGCCGAGTCATTAGCTTGTTGATAGATGGCATGCCTCACTGGCTACTTGTCGTCTATCTACTATTGGAGCTTGGCTTTGGTTTGGTAGGAATAAAAATGATTCATAAAGAGCAATCTGAAACAGTATAAGGACATTCTATGAAAAGGATTTTTCACCTTGTTACTCTGAGTGTGTTGAGTAGCTTTTCGCTATCAGCATGGTCAGCCCAAGAGCAACCGAATATTTTTGTTATCTTCACGGATGATATTGGGATCTCAAACCTGAGTGCTTATCACAATGGTGTGATGAGCAGCGAAACACCGAACATCGATAGTATTGCTGAAAAGGGCATGCTACTGACTGATTATTACGCACAACCCTCTTGTACGGCGGGGCGTTCCGCATTCTTAACTGGGCAACTTCCTGTTCGAACAGGCATGCACTCAGTTGGGTTACCGGGTGGCCCAGTTGGTTTAAGTGCCGACACGCCAACGCTTCCTGAGGTTCTTAAAACCATGGGTTATGTCACGGGGCAGTTTGGTAAAAACCACCTTGGTGATAGAGATGAATTCCTACCGACAATGCACGGTTTTGATGAGTATTGGGGTTGGTTGTATCACTTGAATGCAATGGAATACACAGAAGATCCAGATTGGCCAAAAGATGGATCTTTGGATGCGTTTGCACCTCGTAATGTTATTTACGCAAGATCAGACGGTAAAGGTGGTCAAACGATCGAAGATGATGGTGCATTGTCGATTGAGCGTATGCGTACACTCGACGATGAAGTTAATAAACACGCGATCAACTTCATCGAAAGGGCGGTTGAAGCGGATAAGCCATTCTTCACTTGGTACTGTCCATCACGTGGTCACGTTTGGACGCACCTGTCACCTGAATACGAAGCCATGCTTGGCCAAAACGGTTGGGGACTTCAAGAAGTGGTCATGAAAGATCTTGATGACCATGTTGGTGAGATGATGGCGAAAATGGAAGAGCTCGGTATTGCCGATAACACCATCATCATTTTCACTGCGGATAATGGTCCTGAGA
>NZ_CAWPOA010000066.1:51829-72215 GCF_963889365.1 Vibrio sp. OPT20
TCATGACGTGGCCAGATGGTGGTATGACACCATTCCATGGCGAAAAAGGCACAACTTGGGAAGGCGGCGTTCGCGCTCCTGCACTTGTGAGCTGGCCGGGTAAAATTCCTGCAGGTACTGTAGGCAATGGCATCTTTGATGGTATGGACTGGTTACCCACTCTGGTTGCTGCGGCTGGTGGTCCAACGGATCTTAAAGAAAAAATGCTGAAAGGTCACGATGGCTTTAAAGCGCACCTTGATGGTTACAACCAAGTGGACATGCTAACAGAGAAAGGCGAGTCAAATCGTAAAGAGATCTACTACTACGAACGAGACAAGCTACAAGCGGTTCGTATTGGCGATTGGAAGGCGCACTTTGTGGTCCAAAACCATGGCTGGAGTGGTCCGAAAGAGGAGCTAAACGCACCGTTACTCTTTAACTTGCGCCGTGACCCGTATGAGCGAGCGGCAGAAGAGTCGGGCATGTACTTGAAATGGATGGGGCAGAAAATGTGGGCATTTGGTCCTGCTCAAGCTGCTGTGCAACAACATCTAGCAACCTTCCAAGAGTGGCCCCCAGTGACACCAGATTTACCAGCTGAGAAAACAGGTGGTGTGGGTAATTAATTCGCACTTGTCTCAAGTAGTTGGGGCAGAAAAGGCTGAGTAGAAATACAAAATCCCGTTGGAGACTCTAATCGTCGCCAACGGGATTTTTTGTATTTTGGTTGTTTAAAAGCGTGTTTTAATCATGCAAACAAAGGCTGAAGAAAACGCTATTTTGCTTTCAACGTAGTGTTACGTTCTACAAATTGAACTGGGACCATTAATTTCACTAAGCTGGTGTCTTGCTCTTGAATCTGGCTAACGACAATTTTCACGGACTCACGTGCAAGGCGTCGGAAATCCTGCTTGAAAGTGGTCAATTGGTAGTTCAGCCACTGAGTTTGTGGGATGTCATCAAACCCAATCACTTGTAGGTCTTCTGGGATACGGAGTGCGAACTCTAAACGAGCCACGTCCATCACTGCCATAGCGAGATTGTCCGTCGCACAAAATATGGCTTCAGGATGAGAAGCCTCTTTGAACATGGCTCTGATGATCTCGAGTGAATCAAGGTAATCGTAGTCAGCTTCAATCACGCGAGCCTGTTTGCCAGTTAAGTCTTCAAATTCTGTGCAGAAACCCACTTGGCGCTCGCCATTGGTAAATGTCGGGACGTTACCTGTGAGGTAAGTGGCTGACTTGATACCAAGTTTATGAAAGTGCTGAGCAGCAAATTGACCTGCAGCGTAGTTGTCGCTTACCACATGGCTACTCTTAGTCCCTTCAACAACACGCGCGAACTGAACGATAGGGATGTCGAACTCTTCACACTCTTCATAAAGCGACTTATTAAAGGTCGCAGAAGCGGCAATCACGCCATCAACACGGTACTGGAAGATGTTAGGAATAGAGTGGTTATCGTTTCCATCAACTTGCCAAGGGATCAATACCGCAGAGTACCCCTGTTTTTGTAGCTCAGTAGAGATAAGCTGCAGTGTTTTCATGTGAATAGGGTAGTCGGCATCTGGGAAAACTAAGCCAATCAATTTGGATTCATTTGTCGTCAGACTGCGGGCAAAGGCATTGGGACGATAATTCAACGATTTTGCTGCATCGAACACTTTTTGTTTGGTCTTTTCAGACACTGAACTGCCCGGTACAAATACGCGAGATACAGTTGATTGAGAAACGCCAGCAAGCTTAGCGACATCTTTAGAGGTGACGGTTGGCTTTGACGCCGTGGAGTGTTTTGGAGAGTTCATAGACCATACTTTTGAACCAAATTGACTGCGTACAGAGTAACATGATTAGGTACGTACTCATTAAGTAATGCCAACGAATGATATGAAAGATAAGGAATAATGGTTATTTTGAATTCTATGTTGGGTACAACCCATTAACTGTGTCGCTACAAATGTCGTTACAAAAATGTAGCTTTAAATAAATAGTGACTAAAAAGCTCTGCTTAGAAGCAGAGCTTTAGATTACGAATTTACTCAAAAATGAACCACATACCGCTACATTGTTAGAAGTAGTAACGAATACCGGCAGCGAACTGATCATCGTTGTTTTCGTATTTCACACCATTGTATGAATCTTTACCGTTGTCGAATTGGTACTCCGTCCATACTAAGAACTTGTTCTTCTTAAAGTGGTACTCAAGGCCAGGGATAATAAGCTGACGTTCGTAGCCATTCGCGTTGTCGTCTGTGTCCGTTAAGTAGTTAACGTTAAAGGTTGGACGTAGACCATTTTCAAAGTGGTAGTAGGTGAAGAATTCAGCACCACGGTGGTCGTAAAATTCAGATTGGCTGGTGGTCTCCCAGTTTGAACCTTGGCTGTAAGTGAAACCAACAAATAGTCCATCATTAGTGTAGTTCACACCTAATAAACCTATGCGTTGTGTGTCGCCATCTTTGATGTTTTGAACTGTGCTATCCACATCATCAAACTCATTCTGATGGTACGCTAAGCCAATCGTTAGGCCATCCATAACGGTGTACAGCGTTGAAGCACCGATACCGTTTTTCAGCGTAACAGTATCTGAATTCGTTTGGTTGAATCTTGTTGATACAGCGACATCTTCACGAGTTGTTTGGTAAGTAAAGCCGTATTTCCAGTTGTCGTTAATGCTGTTGCGGTAAGTTATCGAGTTTTCAGCACGGCCTGTGCCTGATGAAATACCCCAGTCAGATAGGTTGTAGTAACCAGAACCACGTGAACCAAATACACGACCCATATCGGTAAACCAAGCCACATCGTAGAAGGTAGACCACTGCTTAGTACCTGCTGCGATCTTGCCGTATTTCTCGTGCTCTACGCCTGCGTATAGAAGTCGGTCGTAAATGTTATCGCCGTTAGCGCCCGAGTTATAACCCCATTCGGCATGGCCAAAGCCAGTCCAATCGTTGTCTAGTCCCATTTGACCTTTAAGGCCGAAACGAGAACTACCACTGTTCCATTCGCCATTATGATCGCCACCTTTGTCTTGGTAACGAACGTCGAAACGACCGTCTAAAGTAAGGCTATCGCCCGCGTCATTGGTAAAAGTGTGTGCAGCAAAAGCTGAACCTGATGTAAGTGCCGTCAGGATCACTGCAGAAAGTATCGACTTGTTCATTGTTGTTCTCTTTATTCAGGCCGCAGAAAGCCACCGTGCTTTCAAGCCCGTTATATTGGTAATGGTTTGGCAGGGTGTACCCCATCCATGAGGCACTAGTAGATTCAGTTATTAGTGGAGCAATAATGAATTGGTTGGAGCACTTACTAGGAGCGAGAAGGGTCCCCCAGTAAGCGTGGCAACCTAAATCAGATGTCTATTTAGGTTGCCACTATTTCGTTTCAATCTTTTGGATTAAAGCGTATCGATTACAGCGTTGGATTCATGATAGATGAAGTACGTTCGAACACGTCCAGACCTTGCTGTTGTAGCCAGTAAGGAAGATCGATAAGAACCCAGTTCTCAGACAGTTTGTCACCGTCGCGGTAGTAAACGTCAACCACTTGCATGTTTGCACGCACTTCGCCGCCAGTCATACCTAGGAAGCCACCTGTTGGTGTGTTTGATAGGTTTGGCCAACCGAAGAAACAAGAGAAGTTACCTTCAGCGAAACGACAAACGTGACCGTTGAACTTCTTATCTTTCAGGTTGTTACGGAAAGGAAGTTGGTGCTGTTGTTGGTAGCGAGGAATCGTGTAAGACGCGCCGATACCACATGGGCCGTACCAAATCATGTCTTTTGACCAGCTCTTCGCGAGTACTTCTGGTGGGCAACCCATTGCGCCGCTGTCGTTAAGAGCAGACAGGTCATCAACCATTTTGTTTACTAGAGCAAGCGTTGCAACGCCTTCTTCTGGATCTGCATCTTCGAATAGCAGACCATCGTGGTTACGTGGGCCAGGGTATACGAAGTGTTTACCAGTTGATGGTGGAAGTGGGTAGCAACCCGCTTGATCCATCATGCCTAGAAGGTCTAGGAACAGGCCTGTCTTAGTGATTTTTCCGTCAACCACACAGTTAAATTCTGCGTAGCGAACGTTCATGATCTTGCCAGTAGGGCGCATGCCTAGGTATTCAGCGTCGAATAGACCCATGAAGTGACCCATGCTCATTACCCAAATCTCATCTGGGTTAACTTCGTTGTTACCACCGATGAAGATGTCTTGACGACGCTGCATGCGAGTCATTGACTTCATCATTGGCGCCCAGAATACGTCAGCCGCTGCTTGTGCGCCTTCTTGCTCGCGGAATGGGTAAACACCGCGCCATAAGTAATCTTCAGACGTGTGCGCTTTTAAAACTTCAGCAACGTTCTCGTGTGTTGCGTTTTCGATAGCGTCAAAGTAATCGCGAACAATGCGTTTAGCTTCTTGATATTTAGACATAGTAAATTCTCTTTTTTGTTGTCGAGCCAACATTCGGAACAGGACTCGATTTGGATTTTGTTACCGGCTGACTTCTCAGCCGGATTGATGTTTATTTCGTGTCTTTAGAGGTCTTCAACTTCTAGAGGTTTTCAACTTTTAGAAGTCTTCAACTTAAGGGGATTAAGCTTTTGCTGTTTCCGCTTTTTTGCTCTTGTCGAAAATGCCGCCTTTCAATGTTTCTGGTAGAGATAGCCACAGTAGACCAGCTAGAATCCATACGATTGGCGAGCCCCACATTGCTGTCGCAAGGTCGCTGCGCTCTTGGATGAATACCAACACCATTGGTGCCCACATGCCGATGATACGACCACCGTGGAACAGAGCTGCACCGAAGCTACGTAGGTGAGCTGGGAACAACTCAGAGAAGTAGCCGCCCCATACCGCAGAAGCAGACAGACCGAAGTTGTAGATAAGACCTAGGATAGCCAGCATGTTTAGGCTGCCGATCATCACGTCGCTTGGTGCTACGAAGAATACTGAAGCCATGACACCCGCAAGGATGAAACCAAACGCGTTCACTTTACGGCCGTATTTGTCGGCGATTGCACCCCATACCCAAGCACCGAATAGAGAACCGAATGCTGAGATAGAGAAGATGATGCCGATAGTTGAACCGTCAAATTGGCGAACTTCTTTCAGGTACGTTGTCACGAAGCCAGAGAAGAATTGGTAGCCATAGAAGTTAAGGCCAGCCAGTAGTAGACAAGTAATGGTTAGCTTGCGGTAAGGCGCGCTTAGCATTTCACCCCAAGAACCTTTCTTCGCTGGTTTATTCGATGCTTCAGCCGCGGCTTGATCTTCTTCACCGTAAGCGATCACTTTCTTGTCGCTAGGCAGGATGAAGATCATCAGTGCTGCAGCAACTAGAGGAGGAATACCACCCACCCACATTAGGCTCTGCCAAGGTGCATCAACGCTAGAAATGAACGCCGCGTACGCACCCATTGCCATCAGGGCAACCGAGAACATAGAAGAAGCGAATGCCGTTAACTTACCGCGAACGCTTGGTGTGAAGAGGCCGATCATCAGGCTTACCGCTACCGTGAAGTAACCACCTAAAGAAATACCGATGATGAAACGCATTGCTGCCCACATCGCGTAGTCAGTAAACATCATGTTGATGATGGTTGCGCCGCCGTTCAGTGCAGTGATGACAATAAGAGTCGATTTCTTACCAAAGTTTGATGCCACCCATGCACAGCTCAGAGCACCAATAAGTGCACCAACCGACTGCCATGTATAGAACTGAGCGGTATCCGCCAAGTTAATACCATCATACGCATCAACGATGTAGGGGCGTACGTAGTCAATAATTACAAAGTTATAACAATAGAAAAAGTAGCCAACTAGAATTGCAAGATAAGCAGCTACCCTTTGAATCATAGGAACTTCGCTCATGTGTTTTTTAGTAGTCATGACCGATAAACCTTTATTTTTTATAGGGTGTTTTTAGTTTTGATTATTGTGCAGTGGTTATTGATGTTCACTACACCGTCTTCGTTTCGGGAGAGATAATAGAATTTTTGTGGTTATTAGATCCGTGATCAAAGTCAATTTTAAAATGAGTGCGTACCCATTTTATGCATTTTAGTGATCTTGATCTCATTAGATCGTTGTTTTGGGACTTTTTGGCCATTTAGAGTGTTTAATCATCTATCTTAGTGACAATACTCACACTTATTGTGGGTTTTTGAGGGAAAATATACATTTTTGAGTACTATTGGCGGCGAATGAATTGCGAAATATAATAAACGGAATCTAAAAATGGTTACGTACTCAAGTTTTGTGGTTATTGCTCTTTATGTACTAACTACTCTATTTATCAGTTACTTAGTGAATAAGCGTTATAGCGTTGGTGGCGATTTCTCAACGGGCGGAAAACAATTTGGTTGGTTTACGGCAGGTGTGTCGATTCTTGCCACCTACATCAGCGCAATGACGTTCGTGGGCATGCCGGGCTGGGTTTATAGCTCAGGCATGGAAGCGATGAGCGTCCATTTGAATTACCCAATAGTGATCTTTTTCGCTGTGGTTTTCTTTGTCCCGGTGTTTTACAAACTCGGCCTAACCTCGATTTATGAATACCTAGAGCACCGCTTTGGCGTTGTTGCTCGCACGATCAACTCCATCGTGTTCATTGTGGTTCAGTGTATTTCGGCAGGGGTTATTCTGTATGCGGTAGCCCTGATCTTAGTGCAAGTGCTGCCGGTGAGTATCTCCGAGGCAATCATCTACATCAGCTTATTTACCGCTTTGTATACCTATGCGGGCGGTATCTCGACTGTCATATGGACAGACATGTTGCAGTCGGCGGTATTGATCATCGGCAGTATTGCTATTTTTGCCTTATTGCTAATGAAGATTGATGCAGGTGAGGTGTTGTCTCCTGAACATCTAAACATCATCAATCTCGATTTCGACTTGGGAGTTGATACTACATTGTGGGCGGGTGTGGTTGCCGTGAGCTTCTTACATCTAAGTGTGTATGGTACTAACCAACTGATTATTCAAAGAACGTTGGCAACAAAGAACGTAAAGACAGCACAAAAATCGATGCTGCTTTGTGGTTACGGCGCGTTCTTTATTTATCTGTTTTTCTCGGTAATGGGCGTTCTATTGAGTGTCTTTTATCAAGAGCAAAGCTTTGAAAACAGCAACGAAGTAATTCTCGATTTTGTGTTTAACCATACCAACCCAATCATTGTTGGTTTGGTGATTTCCGCACTCTCGGCAGCGGCTATGTCGACACTGGATTCTACTTATAACTCAATGGCGACAGTCGCAACGTTCGATTTCTATAAGCGCTTTTTCCGTAAGAAAGCTTCCGATGCACATTATGAATCGGTGGCAAGAAAGATGAGCTTGGTTGCTGCGGCTTCAGTTGTAGTACCGGCTTTGATGGCGGTTTCTAACGAATCTGTGCTTAAGACGATTGCCAGCCTGACGTCCATTTTTGTTGGTATTCGCCTTGGCTCTTTCATCCTTGGTTTGTTCTTTAAAAAGGCAAATGAGAAAGGGGTGATTGCAGGCAGTATTGGCAGCGTAGTTGTGGTGTTCATTGCTAAATACAGTGGCATCTCTTGGCCTTGGTTTGCCTTGATTGGCACTGTGGTTTTCTTAGTGTTAGGTGTTGTCGTCAGTCGTTTCTGGGGAGAGGTTACCGAGCAACAAAACGAATTTATTGCCAAGCAGAAGCATTTGTTCGCTAAGCCTACGGCGAGTCATTACGGCTTGTTGGTCTTTGCTGTTGTGACGATTGCTGCTTGTACTGTTATCCCTGATTGGCTTTATGCCGTTCTTTCTTAATGAGTAAACTTTCTCAACTGGTTAATTTTTAACAGGTAAATCTATGCTGTCCATTTTTGATATCTATAAAATTGGTGTTGGCCCTTCAAGCTCACACACCAACGGCCCAATGATTGCGGGTTTCCATTTCACACAATTAATCGCCGATAGAATCGCAGAAGTCGTTCGTGTTCAAGTTGATTTATATGGTTCGTTATCGTTAACCGGAATAGGGCATCACACTGACAGAGCAACCATCTTGGGTTTACTCGGCAATAAGCCAGACACCATTAAAATCACCAGCGCTAATGAAGCGATGCGCCTTGCTATCAACAGTGGTGAAATGCAGCTGAGTGGCAGTCACACCATTGGCTTTAACTACCAAACCGACATGCTATTCCACGAAGACAATCTGCCTTTGCATGAAAACGGCATAATGATTACCGCGTTTAACCAAAGTGGAAATGTGATTGTAGATGAAACCTATTACTCGATTGGTGGTGGTTTTATCGCAACCGCGGATGAACTGCAGAATGGCACTCAAACCCAAGCCGTAGAAGTCCCTTTCCCATTCAAAAATGCCGATGAAATGCTGCAACAAGCGGATAATAGCGGTATGAGCCTTGGTGGCATGATTCTAAAAAATGAAGCAGCTTTCCAAAGCGCGGATGTTATTTCAGAAAAGGCCGATCAAATCTGGCGAGTAATGACTCGCTGCATGGAACGCGGCTTTGAAACTGAAGGCATTCTTGATGGTGGTTTGAACGTGACCCGTCGTGCACCGAACCTGCTGAAAAAGCTGGAAGCGAACGCGGCGGTTGAAAACGATCCAATGGAAATCATGGATTGGATTAACTTGTTCGCCTTTGCGGTGAGTGAAGAAAATGCGGCTGGTGGCCAAGTGGTGACATCACCAACTAATGGTGCTGCGGGTGTCATCCCTGCCGTATTGATGTATTACCATCGCTTCATTAAAGAGTTGGATACCAAGCAGTTAAAAGACTTCTTAGCCGTATCGGGTGCGATTGGTATTTTGTACAAAACCAACGCTTCTATTTCTGGTGCGGAAGTAGGGTGCCAAGGTGAAGTGGGCGTGTCGTCTTCTATGGCGGCAGCGGGTTTAACGGCATTACGTGGTGGCAGCAATGAGCAGATTTGTATTGCGGCCGAAATTGCGATGGAGCATTCATTGGGTATGACATGTGACCCGATTGGTGGCTTGGTACAAGTGCCATGTATTGAACGAAATGCGATGGGTTCCATGAAGGCGATTAATGCTTCACGAATGGCACTCAAACGTAACAGCAAAAGCCTGATTTCATTGGACAAAGTGATCGCCACTATGTATCAGACGGGTAAAGACATGAATAAGAAGTATCGTGAAACGTCTCTAGGTGGTTTGGCGCTGATTCATTTAGCTCACCCTTGTGAATAGCAAGCGTAAATAAACGATATCTGTTTCAAAATAACAAAGCCCAGCCCCTAAGTTATAGAAATCTAGAGAGCTGGGCTTTTATTTTGCTTAAAGAAAAGGGCTGTCAGGAGAAGTGAACTAATCCCCAAGAGGCAACTTATAGCTGTTTTTCAACTCTTTAACCGAGATATTCGACTGAATTGCACTCACGCCTTTGACTCGTCTGATCGAGCTAATACGCTCAAAGTACTCTTCTAAATCTTTCGCTAGCACTTGAATCATATAGTCGGCACCACCTGCAATGCAGTGACACATAGGAATCCAATCGGTTACTTCGACAAACTCTTCAAACGGTTCTGTGTTTTCTACTTCATGGTTACCCAAGGTCACAAGAGTAAAACCAGCTACATGAAAACCAAGCTTTTTGCGGTTTAGCTTCGCGGCGTAACCATCGATATAACCCGTCTCTTCCATGCGTTTCCAACGGCGCCAGCACGGAGTCTCGCTGAGGTTCACTTTCTCTGCGAGCTTACTGTTGCTCATGCGTCCGTCTTGTTGGATATGTTCTAAGATGGCGATATCTGTGTCATCTAACACTTCTTTGGTGGATTCTTTCTGTTTCATGGTATTTTTAGAAAAGTCTTGCTCAAATTTGGATTAATATTAGCCTATATAGCAATTTAATTCCTAGTCGAATCTGTAAACTCTCTCCGTATAAATACTTTACTTATTAGGAGTGAGAGGAAATGAGCTCTCAATTAATGCTGGCGTTCTTGCTATTTTCAACATCAATTGCAATTACACCTGGGGCAGGCAATATCGCATTACTTGGGATTTCAAGTCGTTATGGATTTGCTGCGACTTTACCTTTTATCTCTGGGAACGCTGTTGGCATCATCATCGTACTGGCGGGTTCTAGTGTCGGTTTGGTGAGCCTATTTACCCTTTACCCAGAGCTATACAACATTTTGAAATACGCGGGTGCGGCTTATTTGCTGTTCATGGCGTGGTCGATTGCTAACATGCAAATCGAAGAAAGCACCACAGATAAACGTTCAGGTTTTATGTCAGGTGTGTTGGTGCAGGTGTTAAACCCTAAAGGTTGGATAGCGTCATTAACCGTGTTTTCGCAATTTATTACTCCGAATGCAGATTACTTGATTCAAGTAGTGACCATTATCGCGGGTATGGTGATTACCGGTGTGCCGTGCATGTTGGTGTGGGCGTATTGCGGCACCATGCTGAAAAAATTACTGCAATCACCAAAACAGATGATGTTTGTGAACCGTTGTTTGGGTGGAAGCTTAGCGATGGTGGTTGCCTTTATGCTTTATCAACCAGCATAAAGCGTCTCTACAAATAAAAAACCACTCCTAAATCCATAGGAGTGGTGTCTAAATATCGACTAAGTCGTTAACAGTAAAGAATTAAGTTAACAAATATTTAAGGAACTTGAGTTAAAAGCTTTTAAGCCTAGAAGCTTTTAAGTTTTAAGTTTTAAGTTTTAAGTTTTAGGTTTAAAGCTTAAGCCGTTTCAGCCTCTTTAACTGGAGCTGAGTTACGGATTAGGTGGTCAAATGCACCTAAGCTTGCTTTTGCACCTTCACCCATCGCAATGATGATCTGTTTGTAAGGTACGGTTGTTACGTCACCCGCTGCGAACACACCTTTCATTGATGTAGCGCCATGAGCGTTGATTTCAATTTCACCGCGTGGTGAAAGCTCAACTTTCGAACCCTTCAACCATTCGCTGTTTGGCATTAGGCCGATTTGAACAAAGATACCCGCGAGTTCGATCTGTTTAAGTTCATCGGTGTTGCGGTCTTTGTATTCCAGACCGGTTACACGGTTACCATCACCAATCACTTGCGTTGTTTGCGCCATCTTGATGATTTTGATGTTTGGTGTTGCGTTCGCTTTGTCGATAAGCACTTGGTCGGCACGCAATGTGTCTGCAAATTCAAGTACGGTTACGTGTTCAACGATACCCGCTAAATCAATTGCCGCTTCAATGCCTGAGTTACCACCACCAATAACCGCTGTTTTCTTACCTTTGAATAAAGGGCCGTCACAGTGTGGGCAGTAAGCGACGCCTTTGTTGCGGTAGTCTTGCTCACCCGGAACGTTCATTTCACGCCAGCGAGCACCCGTACTTGTGATGACCGTGCGAGATCGTAATGTTGCGCCGCTCTCAAGCTCAACGTGGATGTAGCCGTCTTCTGTGTCTTCTGCCGCAATGATGTTAGCCGCGCGCTGCTCAGTCATTACTTCAACACCGTACTCTTTTACGTGCTCTTCAAGGCTTGCCACTAACTTAGGGCCAGTTGTCGCTTTCACAGAGATAAAGTTTTCAATCGCCATGGTATCCATGACTTGGCCACCGAATCGGTCAGCAACCACACCAGTTCGAATGCCTTTACGTGCTGCATAAATTGCCGCTGAAGAACCTGCAGGGCCACCGCCGACAACCAATACATCAAACGGTGCTTGTTCGTTTAGGTTAGCTGCTTTCTTTTCTGCAGCGCCTGAATCAACTTTGTTGAGAATTTCAGCCAGTGACATACGTCCTTGACCAAATAGCTCACCGTTAATAAACACGCTTGGAACTGCCATGATGTCGCGAGACTTCACTTCATCTTGGAATGCTGCGCCATCAATCATCGTTGTCTTAACTAGCGGGTTAATCGCCGACATCATGTTGAATGCCTGAACCACTTCTGGACAGTTTTGGCACGATAGTGAGATAAAAATCTCTACATTAAGCTCTTGATCGAGTTCTTTAATTTGCTCGATTACGTCCGCTTCAAGCTTGATAGGGTGACCACCACTATGAAGCAGTGCAAGTACCAGTGATGTGAACTCGTGGCCCATTGGCAAACCGGCAAAACCGATCGCGGTGCCTTTCTCTTGGTTCACTACCTGCATGATAGGACTGCGAGTGCTTGCGCTATCATCTCGAGTCACTTCAATTTTGTCGGTGAGAGACGCGATATCATTCGCTAGGTCTTGAAGTTTGTTCGCGGTATCGCTGCTATCAAGGCTCAGCACTAACTGAACATTGGTTTTTAGGTTTTCTAGGTATGCTTTTAGCTGCTGCTTCATTGCTTGATCTAACATAATCGTGCCTGCTCTTAAATTCTGTGTCTTGGTATTGACCAATACCTTCTTGCTGAAAAAGGAAAATAAAAAGGGGGCGCAAGTCGGCAAATATTGTGTTGTTGATGGCTTGAAAGGGTGGCGCGCAACTGCCCTTTAGGAGGGAGGCCGAAGCGCGCCTGTAGAACCGTTTAACTGTTCTGTTTTACTTGTTCTTTCTAGCTGTTCTTGTTTGAACTAGGCTTAGATTAAATCTTGCCTACTAGGTCTAGAGATGGCGCTAGAGTCTCTTCGCCTTCTTTCCATTTAGCTGGGCAAACTTCACCTGGGTGAGCGGCTACGTATTGTGCTGCTTTAACCTTGCGTAGTAGGTCTTCAGCGTCACGTCCGATGCCTTCAGCTGTGATTTCCATTGCTTGGATAACGCCTTCAGGGTCGATTAGGAACGTTGCACGGTCTGCAAGGCCCTGACCTTCACGCATAACGTTGAAGTTATTTGTGATGTTGCCTGTTTGGTCGCCTACCATGAAGTATTCGATAGTGCCGATTTTGTCAGAAGTATCGTGCCATGCTTTGTGAGAGAAGTGCGTGTCAGTTGATACTGAGAAAACTTCTACGCCACGAGATTGAAGCTCTGCGTATTTGTCTTGTAGGTCAACTAGCTCAGTTGGACATACAAACGTGAAGTCTGCTGGGTAGAAGAAGAATACAGCCCACTTGCCTTTAACGTCTTGCTCAGTGATTTCTACGAATTCGCCGTTTTTGAATGCTGTTGCGTTGAATGGTTTGATTTCTGTGTTGATCATGATTCGACTCTCTTTCTAATTTGTAGTGTTTAACGCTATCCCGCGTCGATGGAGCTATATTGCATTCGCACCGAAAATTAGTGAAATCGGACATTTCTATAGATTCAATAGGCAAATCCTATCTTCGTAAGAAGAGAGCTATCGACAAAAGCTATCGATAAAAGTTATCAAACTAGGGCTACGTTCTATTTGGGTAGCTATGCTCTTTAGGCTGTTCTCTATTTCGGCTTATCTCTATTCACGTAAGCCTCTATGTATCTATGTATCTATGTATCTAAGTAGGTAAGTAGGTAAGTAGGTAAGTAGGCAAGGGCAGGCATGGCTTCTTTCAGCGAGCTGGGATTTGATGCTAAATCTGTAAATAACGAAATATTATCATTAATATAATTTATGATAATTTCAGTTAATCGTCACATCTCCATATACTCTCTCCATCGAAACGAAACATCGAAGCCAGTCTTCGAAACGCACAGAATTAAAAACGAATTTGGAGCAAGTTATGAAAATGAATCACGTAGGCATCATGGTTGGCGACATGGACAAAGCAGTCGAGTTTTACACGAAAGCTTTAGGTCTAAGAATCGTAATGAACAACACCAAAGTAATGGAAGAGCGCGAATCAGCAATCGGCCGTATGTGTATCGCAGTATTTGGCGAAGGCTTCAAAGGCTTCAACATTGCACACCTAGTAACTTCTGATGGTATCGGTGTTGAGCTGTTCGAAATGAAAGATCGTCAAGAGCGTCACGAAGTAGACTTCTCTCGTCTAGGCATCTTCCACTTCTGTCTGCAACTTCCAAAAGAGCAGTTTCATTCAGCTATTAAGCGCGTTGAAGAGTTTGGCGGTAAGGTTCGTATGGACATCATGCGTTACCACCCAGAAGACGAACTAAAACAAGCGCAAATGGTTTATCTAGAAGACCCGTTTGGCAACCTATTCGAATTTTACTCGCACACATACGAAGACACCTACGCGACTGATTACGAGTAATAGCGTTACTGCCTTCCATAGGTAGAAAAACCGAAACACCCCCTAAAGAGGATTGGTAGCGATACCAATCCTTTTTTTGTGTCTGTAGGGCTTAATTTAGGAACATCGGATAAACTATCGGTTGCACTAAAACAAGCCGACATTGTTGCTCTATAGTGCAACGTTGGACTGATTGAAAACTTAACTGATTGATAAATATGATGTTAAACCATTGGCATATATGTTGCTCTATTGCCTTTATGTAAATTGTATACAATAAAAAATACATAAAGGAAGTCACATGGAACAGAACAGTGAATTGATCTACGGATTAGACGATCGACCATCAGTTAAAGCAGCCAGTTACGCGGCGCTGCAGCATGTATTAGCCAGCTTTGTTGGCATTATCACACCAACGCTCATTATTGGCGGTGTTTTAGGGTTGGGTGAACACATCCCTTATTTGATCAGCATGGCACTGATGGTGTCTGGGGTTGGCACTTTTATACAAGCTAGGAAAATAGGGCCAGTTGGCGCAGGGATGATCTGTGTCCAAGGGACCAGCTTTGCGTTCTTAGGTTCTGTCTTAGGTGCGGGTTTTCTTGTTAAAGCAAATGGAGGTGGGCCGGATGAAATGCTCGCCACCATTTTTGGTGTCTGCTTCTTTGGTGCATTTGTCGAAATCGTCCTATCGCGCTTTATCGAAAAACTCAAAGTAGTGATCACGCCCGTTGTGACCGGCATCGTTATCACGACGATTGGTGTCTCTTTGATTAAAGTCGGCGTCACTGATATCGCTGGTGGTGTTGGCGCAGAAGATTTTGGTTCTGGAAGCAATTTGATGTTGGGTGCGATTGTGCTCGGAACCATAGTGGCACTTAACCTAAGCAACAACACCATGGTAAGGCTGTCGTCGATTTTAGTCGGATTGGTTGTAGGGTGGGGCGTTGCTATTCTGATGGGCAAAGCACCAATGGTTTCTTTTGCATCTCAACCGCTATTGAGTATCCCAGTCCCATTTAAATATGGCTTCGCTTTTGATTGGCAAGCCTTCCTCCCTATTGCTTTTATCTACTTGATTACTGTTATTGAAACGACGGGCGACCTTACCGCCAATAGCATGTTCTCAGGCCAACCAGTTAAGGGGCCAAAATACATCAATCGACTCAAGGCTGGCGTGCTAGGTGACGGCGTGAACTCGCTTATCGCCGCTGTATTTAATACTTTTCCGAACACGACTTTCAGCCAGAACAATGGCGTGATCCATTTTACTGGAATTGCGAGTCGTTACATTGGCTACTTCATTGCGGCAATTCTTTTTCTATTAGGTCTATTTCCCATCTTAGGCGCGGTATTAATGACGATTCCAAAGCCAGTATTAGGCGGAGCGACATTGGTGATGTTTGGTACGGTTGCTGCGGCGGGCATCAAGATTATCGCTAGTGAGAAGCTGGATCGTCGCAGAATCATGACGATTGCCATCTCATTAGGTTTAGGGCTGGGGGTAATGCTGGTACCGGATTTATTGAAAGAAGCCCCCAAGCTAGTGCAAAGCATATTTGGCTCACCAGTAACGATGTCGGGTGTTGCTGCTCTTGTGATTACTGGGCTGATGTCTCTGGTTCCAGAAAACAAAACCAAGCCTGTGGCAAGTTCGGTACAAACCAGTAAAGCGTAACTTATACAGCCGAGAAGAAGCGTAGGTGACTGATTACGGACAATTGCGCTTAAGGCAGAAAAACGAATTACCCCTAAAGAGGATTGGTAGAGATACCAATCCTCTTTTGTATTTGGATGTTTGGCTGAGTGACTTATCTACATGAAGCGATTAAGAAATATACAGATTTAAGGCGTTGTTAAAGTTGACGTTTTGACGATAAAACCTTTCATGAATATGACGGAAGAAAGTGTCGTTCATGAAAACATTCCGTCATCATACCGAATGGTAGCCTTGGCTGAGCAGTGACTATACTCAGCATTATATTGCTAACCAACAACAACGAAAATAGAGAAACATGCAGAGATTAGCGCACACAAACCACATGAAAAAATTACATATTATCTTTACCGCTCTTATCCTTATGATATTAGCCGGATGCACCTCAACGTCGGCTGTCGGTAGTTCTAAAACAAAGGAATATGCCAAATCACATGCTCTTGCTGGTAAAGCTTCTTGGTATGGGGATAAATTCCATGGAAGGCTCACAGCAAGTGGTGAGACGTATAATATGAATGCGACTACTGCGGCTCATAAAACCTTGCCATTCGGGACTATCGTGAGAGTGACCAATACAAACAATAACAAGTCTGTTGATGTGAAAATTAATGATCGAGGCCCTTATGTAAAAGGCCGAGTGATCGACCTGTCGCACAAGGCATTTGCAAAAATCGGCAACGTTAAACAAGGCACCGTGCCTGTTAAAATCGAGATTGTTGATGATAGTAATACCTTTCGATATAAACACTAGAACCGACTCTCAGCCTCCCTTTTTTTGGGAGGCTAAGTGACAGGAAGTTGGACAACTATTTATCAAAAAACGCATGATTTATTCATGGGTTAGAAGACATAACTCATGAATAAAACCTTTCAGCCATTAGTCACAATCATTACTAATAAAGCACTCCCGAATAAACCAATTCCGTATGCGTTATGTGCCAACAAACTTAAGGATCGTGCTTTCCAAGGTTTAGGGGTTTTACTTGCCGCTATCCCGAAGCCAAGGCAAGGTTGAATAACAAAGAATGGAAAGACCAAAGTTACAATACCAGTCAGTAAAGCCGGAATTAACCTCGGTTCTGCTAGCCATTCTTCTCCCCAAATAAAGATGAGAACTAGCGCAAAAACGACACCTATCAAGTAATGCAATATCCATCCTAAAACCTTCTCTCCTTTCACTTTTGGTGTCGCCATTATAGGATTATGAAAAAATTGCCCTTTGGATATTAAAAAGAACCAACGAGCGACCAGTGCGTAATCAAGTGATGGAATCCCCAACAACTTTTTTTGAATCCAAGCCCACATATCCATAGCTAAAGTGCCACCAATACCAATCAATATGGCTTGTAAGTAAACCGAAGTGTCCATTTGAAATTACTCCTATATTTTGTACTTTATTTAAACATTGTTATATTCACAGGCACGTTACCACTTGAAGTCGACTTTAAGTCAAGGATGCATTTTATGGATATTGCAGAAGTCTCTAGGGAGTCTGGACTAGCTCCTTCAACGTTAAGATATTATGAGAAAATTGGTCTTATTCGTTCTAATGGAAGAAAAGGGTTAAGGAGGCAGTACTCACCAAAGGTATTAAACAAATTAAATGTTATTTCCCTTGGGCGTATTGCTGGATTATCACTAAATGAAATATCAACAATGTTTGATACATCAGATGAATTGGCAATTGATCGCGCGTTATTGATGCAGAAGGCCGAAGACGTTGATATTCAAATCAAACGCCTGAAAGTAGTACGTGACAGCCTTAAACATGTAGCGACTTGTCCACAACCGTCTCATTTAGACTGCTTATCATTTCAGAAATTGATGAAATCAGTTAAACGCTATTTCGCTTAAATTTTGTGAGAATGGAACTTCAGTGAATACATTTTTGGGCAAAAGCACGTTAGCTCGGAACTCAAAGTGAGGGAAATTACATTTCGTTACTCACTGAAGTAAATCTGAAATATTGGTGACACGGTTCTGAAATTTTTGGTGTTTAGCTTATGGGATTCTATATCGAATTCAAATAAGGAAATACCCGTGAAGCTAACCCCTGTCGTTGCAGCCGTAATTATGTCTTTCAGTTCAGCAAGTTTTGCTTTTAGCTTGCAACAATCTGCCAATGAAAACAGTGAAGATCTCGTATGGACAGGGCACCTAAGCCCAGACAGCGACACGGTAATGTCTGCGATGCTCGCGGCTCATATCTATGGCGGTACAGCGACAGTACCAGAGCCGATTAATCCAGAATCCACCTTCATCTTGAACTACTGTAATGCAGAATCGCCACGCGTAGAGACAGATTACTCTTCATACCGAGTGGGGCTGGTAGACTTCAATCAAGTCACTCAGCTAGCGCCAACCATTGACCAAGCATCGATTGTTGCTGTGGTTGATCATCACGCAATTGGTGGCTCACCGATTAACACACCACAAATTGTCGAGATGGATATTCGAGGTTGGGGATCGGCAGCGACAATTTTGGCAGATAACGCTGAAAAGCTGGATGTGACGCTACCTAAGCACCTTGCTTGTGTAGGCTTAGGCGCAATCCTTTCTGATACCGTGGTATTCCAATCATCAACCACTACTGAGCATGATCGTGAATACGCTGAAAAGCTGGCAAAAGTTGCAGGTATTTCAGATATTGAAGATTTCGGCCAACAGATGCTGATTGCTAAGTCGGATCTCAGCCATCTTTCTTCTGAAACCATTCTGACTCTGGACTACAAGAACTTTAAGTACGGTGGCAAACAGGTGGGTATCGGTGTCGCTGAAACGCTAACGGCTCAGCAATTGATTGACCGCAAAGATGAGCTTTTGGCGGCTATGAAAGCCTACAAAGAAGAGAACGGCTTGGACCATCTGTTCTTCTCTATCACAGACACTAAGAACAAAGAAGCAAACTTACTTTGGGTAGATGAAAGCGACTATCAAGTCATCAAATCGGCTTTCAACGCTGAACCAACAAGCGACATGCTGACATTAGAAGGCGTCACTTCGCGTAAGCGTCAGATTGGCCCTGCGGTACAAAAGGCAATAGAGAGCTTGTAGAGAATAAGAACCGTTACTTTATAAACAAGTAGTGAAGGGGTTGGTAGAGATACCAATCCCTTTTTTGTTTTGGATGTGCTGAATTGGGTTTGGATAAAGTTGAGTTACGTTTTTTCTAATTTGACAAAGTTTATGGATAATCCGGATCTAACATAGCCCTTTATGATACGAATCCCAAAGGACATTCACGACCAACCACGTGAAGAGTTAGACTTAGAGCAGCCTTAAACAAGTAACCAATCCTAGTCGCGGCTTTCTATTATCGGTAAGTTAGTATTCATAGTTTGAACTAATAATACAGTGTTTTATTGTTTATAGTAAACCCCAGACAGAATGACTAACAGGACAATGAAATGACCTCAATCAAAACCATTGGTTTAACAGCTATCGCACTTGCACTTATGACAATTACTGGCTGTACCAGCTTAAAGGTAAAGGCTGCGAACGTATTCGTGTCTGACCCAATTATCACACACGCAGACCACGACCAACTTACCGAAGCCAGTTCGAAAATCGATGGTATCCGTTATACATCAATGACGACGACGATCATCACGACCAAAGCAGCCAAGCGCACAAATGGAGTTGCTCGCGTAGACATCGAGGCTGATGGAATCGAAGAGGTGCAATCAAAATGGCATGGTGAAGAACACGTTTGTCAGATGTACCACGATCGCATGAATAATCCAGAAACTGAGGGCCTGTCAGACATCGTTGGCAATGGGTTGGCGCTGAACTACCAGATCGCTATTCGTGGTGTTGATGGTCAGTCCTATACTTGTTCTGGGCATGTAGATCCACAATAACAAAAAATAACACTGCGCTTTACTGGGTCTATTTCAAAAGTTGGAAACGAATTTTTTTTATCGCTGTTTGGTGAGTAATGTGCCTGTTTTTCACATTAGCTAGTTGTATTACTCGTGCCATACCTAATGAAACGTTTAAGGCACTTTCGAGATAGGAAGTGCCAAAGGTAAAAATTCATCCTACGAAGCTTCTGGACATAAATGAGTTTCGAAGAACCAAGTATTAGCAAATCACGAATTAGCATAAGTATGGAAAGTCACTAAGCTCACTGTCCAGTATTGTTTTTACACAAATCTGACATTGATGAATGCCATAAGCTATCGATATAAACATCAATATATTGTATTATTATATCCGTATTTATACTTATTAGGATTTTCTATGTTGATTCACGAATTTTCGAATAAGGACGTTACCGCTGAGCATGTAATTTTAGCTCAAGCAATACTAGCAGGGACTGCTCAAGGTGATAAAAGTAAAGCACAGCGCTTTATGATTTTTGTAAATGAGATTCCAGATGCGCCGACTGTGCAAAACCTGATTCCACGCTTTAGTCAATTTATGAAGCGCTTTAAAGCCAGCTGACATTCAGAATACGTTACACAGGGATGTGTAATTAAGATCACCAATTCCCCCCTAAACACTACCTACTTTTAAACTCTATCTGACCCTATGCTCGCTCTATGATGTAGTGGTCTAATGATCCCGGACACCAAATTAGGTGGTAAAGTCTCCACCATAAATGAGGTGTTCAATGACAAAACGACAACGACGTACATTTTC
>NZ_CAWPOA010000067.1:0-260 GCF_963889365.1 Vibrio sp. OPT20
CGGCTATGGTCAATGTTGGCGTGATTGGCAATGTATATTGTTGGTCCACCGTCACCGTATTACCCGAGTCGTCCCCAAAACCACTGACGGCTAGGATTGCACTAAGCACTGTATCACCCAGGTCTGCCAAAGAAGCCACCTCTGCTTTCCACGTCTTAGCATCTCCTTGCATCGTGAAACCTGATACTGCTGCACCCGCAAGCGTCGCTTGAATGGTGTCTCCTTTAACCGCTTTACTGAACGTCAAAGTGACTTCCACA
>NZ_CAWPOA010000068.1:0-395 GCF_963889365.1 Vibrio sp. OPT20
AGGCACCGCGAAACGTCTTGATGGTCAAGTCCTGAGTGTAGAAATCAAAACCTCAGACGCTTCAGCAACAACTATCGCAACCGGTAATGCTGAGGTTCAGAACGGCAGTTGGACGAGCCGTGGGATAAATCTTAGCGGTCAGCCAAATGGCAATTACCAAGTAGTGGTAACGGGGACGAGTACAGTCGATGGCATTGATATGGAAGCGCAGCAACAGCGTGAGTTCGAGTTAGAGCAGGCATTGCCTTCGTTGACTAGTGCATCGTTTGATAAGCCACATCACTTAGTGGGTGATCCTGTGGAAGTCACTTTGACGTTCAGTAAAGCGGTTAAAGGAGACACCATTCAAGCGACGCTTGCGGGTGCAGCAGTATCAGGTTTCACGATGCAAGGAG
>NZ_CAWPOA010000069.1:0-262 GCF_963889365.1 Vibrio sp. OPT20
ACCATCGGCGCTATTGTGTTTCACTTCTGAGTTCGGCATGGAATCAGGTGGGTCCACAATGCTATGGTCGCCAAGCAAATTTTAAAATTCGGAAAGCTGCTTCTCTATTTAATAGAGCTTTAAAAGTATTTCTCTTCAAACGCATTCAAGGTCTGGTCTTTCTATTGAGTCCACAAAACCCCTTGGGTGTTGTATGGTTAAGCCTCACGGGCAATTAGTACAGGTTAGCTCAATGCCTCGCAGCACTTACACACCCTGCCTA
>NZ_CAWPOA010000070.1:0-277 GCF_963889365.1 Vibrio sp. OPT20
GAAAGTCCGGATTTACCTAAACTTTCCGCCTACATACTTGAACCTGGACAACCGTCGCCAGGCCCACCTAGCCTTCTCCGTCCCCCCATCGCAATTGTAAGAAGTACGGGAATATTAACCCGTTTCCCATCGACTACGCCTTTCGGCCTCGCCTTAGGAGTCGACTTACCCTGCCCCGATTAACGTTGGACAGGAACCCTTGGTCTTCCGGCGAGGGAGTTTTTCACTCCCTTTATCGTTACTCATGTCAGCATTCGCACTTCTGATACCTCCAGCA
>NZ_CAWPOA010000071.1:0-208 GCF_963889365.1 Vibrio sp. OPT20
CGCGGAAGATGTAACGGGGCTAAGCTATACACCGAAGCTGCGGCTACGTACCTTAGGGTATGTGGGGTAGGGGAGCGTTCTGTAAGCCGTTGAAGGTGGTCTGTAAGGGCTGCTGGAGGTATCAGAAGTGCGAATGCTGACATGAGTAACGATAAAGGGAGTGAAAAACTCCCTCGCCGGAAGACCAAGGGTTCCTGTCCAACGTTAA
>NZ_CAWPOA010000072.1:0-2528 GCF_963889365.1 Vibrio sp. OPT20
ATTAAGGGAACGTGTTTCATTAATGAAGAGCGGCCAACAGGAATGATTAACCCGAACTCAGAGAGTAGGGCGCGCATGCGATTCATAAGCGCGGTGCGCTCACGAACCCAATGCTCTCTCATTCTATGTACCGATAAGATGGCTTGTTGCTCAGGGGATTTTACGGGTACAAAGCGAGTTGATGGACGCTGAACAGCTTCGCATATGGCAACAGCATCATTAAGGTCGTTCTTTCCCTTAGTTCGATAAGGGATTACGTATTTAACGGCCATGATACGGGCGTCATGTCCCAGTTTATTGAGTGTTCTTGCCCAATAATGTGCACCACCACACGCTTCAACGCCTATACGCATGAGTGGCATATTTGCTATTGTAGTCAGTAGTTTAGAGCGAGTTACCGACTTATGAAGTATGACCTTACCATTTTGGTCTACGGCATGAAGACTGAAGTGGTTTTTAGCTAGGTCGATACCGCAGAAATAAGAATAATCAGACATGGTGCCTCCGATGCATTTAAGTACCACATAAGTGTGGCAGATCCTCGGTAGGGGGAATCCATGTCATTCGTTATGCGACCTTATGGAAATTGAGATTTATGGATAAATTTAGAATCCTTCAAGAACTTGGTGCGGGTGACTTTCAGCACTTTAATGGTTCATTGGAAGCGCATCTAAAAGGGACTGAAAAAGTTCTAATAAACTGGGGTAGTAGCGAGTTACTTCAAATTGCAGGTCTTTTTCATGCAGCTTATGGAACAGCAGGTTTCGACGAAAATATGGTATCGCTCAGCCAGCGCCAAGAAATAGCACGTATTATCGGTTGTGATGAAGAAGCTTTGGTTTACTTGTATTGCTCATGCGATCGAGACTATGTATTTCCTCAATTTGGTAAAATACTAGAAATCCAATTCAAAGATAGATTCACAGGTTCAACCTTCGAGCTCGACAATGTAATGGTGAAATTGTTTTGTGAGTTAACTGTCGCTAATGAACTAGAGCTCGTATATAGCAGTGAAGAATTCAAACTAAAGTATGGTGCTGAGCTATTTGAACTGTTTCAAGGTATGGACAGTTACCTAAGTTCAGAGGCTAAAAATGCATACAAATCAGCATTGTCGAATTTCGCATAACAAGCAATTCAAGCAGACTGCCAACGCTTGGCATTTTCAGCTCGGCTTAGTTTCAGTGATTTAGGTGGTAAGTTTGAGTCTAATGGTAGCGTTGTCAGCTACTTAATTGGGCGTTATGTGCTCGGAGGAAAAATGAGAAGAGTCGTTCAACAAGATCGTACAGGTTGCGGTTTGGCTTGTATTGCTATATTAGCTGGAACTGAGTACTCCAACGTAAAAGATATTGCGTTAGGCTTGTTCAATCGTGAATCAAATGATGAATTTTATACAAGTGCTTCTGAACTACAAAAATTAGGTCAAGAATTAAATCTCAATGTTGGTGGAAAACGTCGAGTTTTTAAGGGATTCAATGCATTACCTGATTTAGCTATCCTAGCGATCAATTATCGAGAAAAAGAAGATACTTGGCACTGGGTTGTGTATTGCCGTGACGGAGGTAATGAGTTTGTAATTGATCCGAAAAAAGCGGTAAAAGCAGAGCGACGCACGGATTTTGGGCGGCTAGCTAAAAGTACTAGATGGTTTATGGCGGTGAAACGCACATAACAAGTTGCTTAAGAGTGACGGCTAACATTTGGTATTTTTGGTTTGGTTGAGTTTAGTGATTACGTGGCTTTGTTGAGTTCAGTGGTTTAGCCGCACCTTAGCAAGGCGTTAGCTTTTTTGGAGGTCAATTGGAAGATTTAGTATTAATCTTAAACATTGCTGTGGTGGTATCCATATCCATCGGCGGCTTTCTTGTTAGAAATTACTTTCCCAAGTATTTGTCTGAAAAAGCCAAAAACTTAGCGACAAAAGAAGATATCGGGCAGATTACAGACCAAGTAGAATCAATTAAACGTCAGCATGCCGTCGAACTCGAAAAGGTCAAAACAGAACTAGATGTAAAAGGGGCTCTTCGTCAGTCATTTCAATCTAAGAGCTTGGACGCTCTGACTGCTATTGATGAGTTACTCGTAGAAATTCATTTATACAGCTGGAAGCAACTTGCTGAACGATCACCAAATGAACATTACGTCTGGAGTAATGTCGACACTTTAGCCGAAAATCGACATTTTCATTATTATCGTGTCGCTATAGATAAAGTTAAAATGGTTCATGGTCTTTACCTTACTTCAGCAGCAAAGCGAGCTTTATCAGGCTTATCTCAATCTATAGGGATGCTATCTAGTATGGAACTTGCTCTCAACAATGATCCTGACGAAGCAATTTTAGAATCTGCGGTTCCAGGTTATTCGTCAGCCATTGAGTCTGTTGAAATGTGTCGAAAGAAGCTAATGCACGAACTGGGAGTACAAAGCTAACAAACGACTATGGCGTCAATGATTAATTTTTGGCAGTGTTTTCATCCCACATGGCGCCATCTCTCAGCATAGAGTTAAGAGTCACAACCATCTTT
>NZ_CAWPOA010000073.1:0-247 GCF_963889365.1 Vibrio sp. OPT20
CAGTCAGTAGTATTTAGCCTTGGAGGATGGTCCCCCCATATTCAGACAGGATATCACGTGTCCCGCCCTACTCGTTTTCACTGATTATGAGATGTCGATTACGGGGCTATCACCCTTTGTTGCGGCACTTTCCAGAGCCTTCATCTGTCTCATTAAAAGCTTAAGGGCTAATCCAATTTCGCTCGCCGCTACTTTCGGAATCTCGGTTGATTTCTCTTCCTCGGGGTACTTAGATGTTTCAGTTCCC
>NZ_CAWPOA010000074.1:0-299 GCF_963889365.1 Vibrio sp. OPT20
ACCCTTTCGGGTTGTATGGTTAAGTGACTAAGCGTACACGGTGGATGCCTTGGCAGTCAGAGGCGATGAAAGGCGTAATAACTTGCGATAAGCCCAGATTAGGTAGTAATAACCTTTTGAGTCTGGGATTCCTGAATGGGGAAACCCACTTGCATAAGCAAGTATCCTGTTGTGAATACATAGCAACAGGAGGCAAACCGGGGGAACTGAAACATCTAAGTACCCCGAGGAAGAGAAATCAACCGAGATTCCGAAAGTAGCGGCGAGCGAAATTGGATTAGCCCTTAAGCTTTTAATGA